>CALDKB010000017.1 GCA_937899245.1 uncultured Bacteroidales bacterium
TCAACGTGGTAAGTCCGCTTGCTGTTGTTGCTCCTGTAAGTGTGCAGACTATTGATATTATGCCTACATTATCGCTGGCGGTTATGTTCCAGTCGTTATTGTTGTGCAGATAGTATGTCTGGTTGTCGCTTGTGTTGACTGAGACGCTGCCGATGGTGCCGGCTATGCTTTCGCAGCTGATGCCGTCTGGGTCGGTAGGATTGTACGGATCAATAGGATCGGATGGATCACAGCCGATGCATGGCGGCTCGTTATCGGTTACGACTACGATGAATGAACATGTCGACGTATTGGCCGGATCGCTTACATCTGTTACAGTCCATGTAACAGTAGTAGAACCTATATTAAATCGTTGTCCGTTCAATGTGGTGTTCGGAGCATTGACTGTTGTTGTTGCACCGGATACTGTATATGTAATTGATGCCACACCAACATTATCGCTAGCTGTTATGTTCCAATCGTCATTGCTATGCTGATAGTAGTTACGGTTGTCACTTGTGTTGACTGAGACGCTGCCGATGGTGCCTGCTATGCTTTCGCAGCTGATGCCATCCGGGTCGGTCGGGTTGTACGGATCAACAGGATCGTCCGGGTCACAACCGATGCATGGTGGCTCGTTATCATTAACCGTCACAGTAAACGTACAAGTATTATAGTTAGAGCACAAGTCAAAAACAGTATAAGTAACTGTAGTAGAACCTAAAGCATAAACGCCACTTGCATCTGCAGAACTGTTATGGTCGTTTACATAATAATCTACACCACAATTATCAGTTACGTTTGTTGGTAATGGAATCGTTACCGTTGCTTGCGTTGAATTTGCATCTGCATTGGTAGTAACATTAGAAGGACAAGTAATAATTGGATTTGTAGCATCCTCTACAATAATATCCTTAGTAGCAATGTTTGACAAGCAATCGTTGCCATCCTTAACCTGCAACTGCAATGTGTAAGTTTCTGAGCAACTTGCATTTGGTACGCCAAAAGTTGATGTAATAGAAGTCGCCGTTGTTGTTGTCGGATTCGTTGTAGTAACCGCGAAACCGCCATCATTTGTCCAAGTATATGTATAATCAGCAACAGTTGTTGTTGTCAATGTTGCCGAAACCTCAGCAGTTCCTGCATTAGGACATATAGTTTCAACATCATTAATTGCGACAACAGGATTTGTATTACCAGTAATAGCAACAGAAGCTGTTGCTGTACAAGATTCAGAATCTGTAACTGTTACATTGTATGTACCGACTGGCAAATTCTCAATGGTAGCTGTAGTCTGTGCCGGAGATGTATTCCAAGAATAAGTATAATAGGTATTATTATCGGTATCTATAAATGGAGTGCCACCACTTACAGAAACACTTGCAACTCCAATATTTCCGCTAACACAAGCCTGATGGTCAGCAGTTACATTTGCCACTACATTGGAATAAATTGTAATTGTACCAGTAATAGAAGCTTCTTCACAAGGAGCAATAGCGCCAATAGTTGTTACCGTGTAAGTATAAGTTCCGGCAACAGGATTGCTTCCGGACGAAATTGTCACATTACCACCTGCTACATCAATGCTATATGACAAACATGTTGCATTTGGAGCAGGGGTGCTTGTCCACGCGAAATTTGCTCCTGTTGCTCCTCCACCAAAATTGATAATTACAGGTACAATGTCTGTATCGAAACATACATTCTGGTCCTTGTCTCCAGAAGTTGCATCAAGAGCCAATGTTACGTATGGGTTAATAGTCAAAACGACCTCATCGGAAACGACACATCCGTTGGCAGCAGTCAAAGTTGCAGTATATGTATAATCACCAACTGCATCTGGAGTTACAGAAATTGAACTTGTATTTGTCGCTGTTGGCATTCCGGCATGTTCTGCAGGAGAAACTGTCCATTCGTATGTTGTTCCTGTGCCACCATTTGCAACCGCAAGTGTCGATGACTCGTTAAGACATTGCGACAAGTCGTCTGTCAAGCTGAAAGACGGAACGTCTCTTGCTTCAATTTGGACGGTTGCTGTAGCAGGACAAGAATTTCCATCGTATACGGTAACAGTGTAGCTACCTTCTGCAAGCCCTGTAGCCTGAGCCGTTGTCTGTACAGGTGTTGTGCTCCATGTATATGTATAAGGATTTTCTGTTGTAACGGTACCACCACTAGGAGTTACGATAGCAGCACCTATTGACTGAGCATCACAAGTTGTTGTAATGTCACCGGCAGCAATAGCTGCGAAAACTGCTGATGCTGGTTGTGTTAATGTAACGATGTCCTCGTCAGTACAACCATTCATATCGGAAACGACAACATTGTATGCTGCAGCACCCAATCCGGTAAAATCCATACCAGTCCTATCGCCAGAACCAGCTGCCGCATGAACGAAGTTTGTGCCACCGTCAAGACTAAATTCGTAATATGGATCACCTGCAGTACCAAAAGGAGTACCGCCAGTTGCAGACAACGAAATTTCGCCAGTGTTTACGCCATAGCAATCCAGACTTGCAGATGAATTTACAACCAATGTCGGCACAGGATAAACCTCGACTTCAAATGAATAATGAGCTGGGCAAACATATCCGTCGCCACGATCATCCTTTACCCATACCGTATAGGTAGTGTTTGTTGATGGAGAATATGTCGGAGATATTCCAGAAGCCGAATAAGTTCCGTCTTCTCCATCCCAACTGTAGGTTATTGTACCTACACCAGAAACAGATGCCTCAAACGACAATTCGGTTCCGTTACATATCGCAGATGTCGGAACTCCACTAACTACAATATCGTCCGGTGCCGGCAGGACAGCAACCTCCTTGTCAGCCGTTGACAAACAAGTAAGCGTAGTAGGAAGCCCATCCTCGCCTATTATATCGTGAGATGTTGTTACCGAAACTGTATATGTAGTAGTTGTTGTTGGATCTACAGTCCAGTCTTCATCATCAGGGCCACCTGTCCAACTAAAAGTAGAACCTGTCTGGCTGGATGCGGCGTGCAATGTTATTTCACTGCCCTCGCAAATTGTTGTAACCGCCGGAGTAATCGTAATCTCAGGCAACGGATGGATAGGAATTGACTTTTCGTTATGACACCCACCTAGTGTTTCCGGTGTTGTGTACTGGACAACTATTTCATCATGAACAGCACCAGTGATATAATATATATCATTTTCGTCATCATAATTCAATGATGCCGAGAATCCGCTTGTAATCTCCGTAGCTCCTGTCCTCTCGCTAAATATCGACCAAGAGCCTTCCGGGCTATTTGTTGTAACGCTCAAATTAATCTGTCCGCCTTCGCAAACAGCATTTGTTCCCTCGAATACAATTTCCGGAATTCGCGTAACAATCATCTCGAACACATTGGATACTGAACGGCAATACTGACTTGAAAGGTTTTCGTACGTACCGGCAACCAATGCCCTGTAATAATGAGATGTATATGCTGGGTCGGTATTTGAAGAAGGTTCATAAATTTCGATAGACTGACCTTCATTTGTAGAGCTAATTAACTCAACATAGTCATCGCCCTCGCCAACACCCCAAGTCCAGTTTTCGTCGAATGCAATATCTTCCCAGTCAATTTCACCTGTAACCACATTCATTGTTCCACGTTGCCAACCATATACCAATTGTGAAAATACATTGTCACTATTGTCAAATGTTGCAGCTAATTCTGCCGTTGAACCGGCACATATATTTGCGGAACTAAATATTTCTTCATCTCCTACGAGGCCAATTGTTGTTGCAGGGACACAAACACGAGCTTCGATATCATCAAGTGCGAAATCGTTACCAGTATCAGTACTTTGTCTATTACGGATTTCAAACCACACGTCCTGAACTCCTTCTGGAACAGGGCACGTTGCTGAATAACGCCTCCAATCGTTTGCATTAGATGTACACTCTCCATACATTCTCATCGGCTCAATATCTTCCGTTGAAATTGAAGCCAACACATCTCCCATAGTTGTTTCTGTACCCGATCTAAACCTAACTTGAATCTTTGGAAGATGCTCTGAGTATTCAGACCTAGGAGAAGTCCATTCATTGTTAATATTTGCTATCCAAAACGACACAACCAACGTAGTTCCTTGACAGAAATCAGCATGAATTCTCTTCCTATAAAAAGCTTTTGTTGTATCTCGATTTGCATCAATATCAAACATATACCCCCTATCAATATTACCTGGACAAGTATGATCATCCAAATAATTGAAATAATGCCAATCAGGGCTTACGGTTTTTCTCAATGCATAAGAACCTCCGTTTGATGTTCTTCCGTCGTTTGCAAAAGTATAATCGCAAACTCTATTTATAGATCCTATTGCAGGCAACGGGGTCACATCCAATCCCGTAGTACTATATACATTATCTACGCGTGGGTTGTCCCCAAAATCCTCACGAAACAGTAGCACCCCAACATCTTCGCAATCCGTTGGTTTTGACCTACATGTAATATAAAACTTGAATCCGTCACAAGTTTCACACCTATTGCACGATTCTGTATGGAAACGTATAGTAAGCGACCCTGTTCTTGAAGTAACTTCAGGAATATACGTCACACAAGTACCTGATGCTGGAGCATAATTATAATCCTTATCGCCACAAGCAGTTGAGTAATTGCCTCTTGCAACATCATACACAGCACGTGGCTGACCATGGCCATGGTGTCCACCACCCCAAATGATATCGCCCGTAATTCCTTCGCCATCATAAATTGTTATGTAATCTTTATCCCACCTGAAAGAAAATTCTCCCTCAAGATGTACCACTTCACCCTGCGTACCTGGTCTAATAATTACATACTCGTCATTCAAACCAGCGGAATAATTTCCTGTTGAACCGCCATCATCATACAAAATTGCATTACATGTCACAATCGTATACGGATCATCTCCAGGCCCAGGCATCTCATAAACTTCCGGGCATTCCGACGACACAATTGTTGCCGACCATGAGCCCGTATTAGAGCCATTTGACCTAAACTGCAAAGTCAAACTTTCTCCAGAACTTGTTATTGCGGTCGGCATAGTCGTTCCAGAATACGTTCCAATTAATGAAGAATTCATATTTTCTCCATTATAGACCTTTATGTAGTCACTATTGCCATCATTAGGCAAAGATGTAAATGTCAAAGTAAGAGTTGCTCCTGGATTAGCAGAATATGTCTGTACGTAATTTTCGTTGTTGCCATACGGAGTGCCAATATTTAATGATGAGTTACACTCCAATGTTACAGCAGGGAGGAAATCAGGACAATTAACAACCTCTATCGTTGCAACCCAGCCTTCATAACGTGTTGTATTATTATCAGAATGAAAATTAGCTGTCAACACATTACCAGCAGAAGTAAAAGTTGTTGCAGAGGTAATGGATGTTGATGCTCCAGATACCGTGGCAGAGGAATACAGCCTAAGCGTTGCATGTGTTCCATTGAAAGCAACAGACGTAAATGTTATTCTAATATTAGTTCCTTCAGGCGAATGAATGGTTTGCGTAAAATCCTTATTCCTATTATAATTCTGACTTGGACCGCCATCGTCATAAAAATTCAAAGTCTCGCCACAATCAATATACGTAGCGCCACTAACCATATTTCCACTACTTTGCTGTAAACTACGCTGTGCAAATGCAGCAAAAGATGTCGCAACAAGCAATAATATCAATACAATTTTTCTCATAGCACTACATTTTAAAGTTAAACAAAGCTACGCATGGAAGCATCGTTATCCCCATACCCATATTTTTATCTCGTTTGATTTCCATATAACAACACAAGCCGCCGTCTTTTGGCTGCCCACCCTTATATAATATTTTCATTATCAACACTTTAAAAAGCATTCTATCCACAATTTAAACATTTGCAAAATAACAACAAATATTTAAATTACCTATATTAATTAAAAATTATTTTAGTAATAAAAGCAATTTACATGCCATTCAAAAAAATAGTATAAAAAATATATATCTGCCCATTCAACATCAAACTTAAGTTTAACAAACAGAGTGTTTTATCAAACTCACACAAGGCAAAACAAAAAAAGAGAGTTAAACTCTCTCAACGACTGTGGAGCTGCCGGGAATCGAACCCGGGTCCAAACAAGAAACAAGGGTGCTTTCTACATGCTTATTCCGTCGTTGGTTGTCGGGGCAAGCACGGGAACGGACACCCAAACTTGACCTTATCTCCTTAAATTTTCGTCCCCACACAGGAGAATAGCGAGGACTAGTCCGGTATTCTTTGCCACCACTTTACCGAAGCGGAACCGAACCGTCCAATCGAGTGATGTCTCGTTCCTGCACCTTGTGCTGGAATTAAGCTAATCTACTAAACTTCAATTAAGCAGCGAAAGCATAATTATTTTCTGCGCCAGTTATTTGTCTGCATGACAGTTTTACGGGATAACACACATTGCCCGGCATGCTTACACGATCATTTACCTTGCTGTCAAAACCAGGTCAGCCCCATAAACAATCAAGCATGCAAATTTACACAGAAAACAAATGTTATTTTGGCCTTTGTCATAAAATTTACAATTTTATACAAAAGGCCATTTTTACATCATAAAAAAAATGAAGTCCGACGGTTACTCCTTCACTATTTTTTCGATTGCCTGCGTTCCGTCGTTAAACTTCAGGACCAAAATATACAAGCCGGAATCGACTCCGCCCAAGTCAAAAAACACAGCATCTCCAGACACATTTGCTTCGCCGCACAGTCTTCCCAAGACATCGTACAAGCAAGCACTATTTATTTCAAAACCACTAACTTCCAATATATCCACGACAGGATTTGGAAATATGCAATAGCGACGAATCCTATTTTCATCAACATCTGACGCACACCATACATTCGACTCCGACGTGTTTTCACCGCAATGCGCAACAACCCTGAAGCATCCATCTGAATCCATTGTTTCAGTTAACGAATATGTATTCAAGATAGTCGTTTCAAGTTCATTGTTGTTTTTATACAAAACATAATAATCAGCATTCCCAGTCCACGAGAAAGAACCAAACTCCGATGCTGTTTCAGAGAAAGACAGAACCGGAATTATGCACCCGTCGGCATCAACAGACACATCGTCGAGAGCAATACCAAAGCCGTAATGCATTTCAGCAGAAAATGCAATATAGTAGCAATCGGACAAGTTTGGGAGCTCAATGGTTTCGTTTCTCCACGACCCAATCGAATTGCTGTACGTCGTCAACAACACCCAGTCGCCATATTCAGAATTCTTGTAATACACAGACAACTTATCCAGATCACCCTGCCACGACTTCTGAATATGACGGAAAGACAATGCCGCACTCAAACCGGGAGCAAAAGAAAATTTAGGAGTTACAAGCATTGTAACATAAGTTGTATACGACGGACTGTAAATATATGCGAAACTATTAGTTGATGGATTGGAATACTGTCCGTTCTCATCAGAAGTTGCTATCGTCCATGTCGACGTTGAAGCCCCAAGCATAACTTGCGACCAGCATTCTGGCATATCCGGCGATTGGAAATTCTCAACATACGGAAATTCTACAATAGGACTATTGCATGGGTCTATCGACACATAAATAGTATCAACTACTTCTGTAGCGGACTCGATTTTTATTACCAAAGGCAACACGTCGCCCCACTGCGAATCAGCCGAAATGTCGACATCAAACGTATGAATGAACTGTTCGCCACTAGCTATGATGTCAACATCAACGCATTGCTCCTCCACTTCCAGCGACTCGACCCGACTCAACAGACAAACAGACGGCATATTGCAATCGGCAGAGCCGTCATTGCGTATTTCTACTCGCACCCTGATGGTTTCGCCAGGAACGGCATTACCTTCTATCCTTGACGAAGATATCAGCATCTTCGGAGCATGTACAGATATTTGCAAATGCGATTCGGTAAAGGTTCCCGACAGAGTATCGACAAAAGAAACCACAAATGGCACAACCTCGCCATCGCTTAAAACTGGAAAACGGACAGAGAAGGCTGATTCGAAATGAACGGAATCGCCAACTGACAAAGAAGCACAGCTGACCACACTATCCTCAACATGCACATCCGAATTCTCGCTGCGAAGAAAAATCCGAGCTTCACCGCTTTCCGACGCACCGATATTCTTAAAATCAATAGATATTACAGTCGACAACTCTCCTTCCACCTCGAACACATCTTCTGGCGAATAGTCGGTCAGAGCCAAATAAGCTCCAGTCGGAGTCGACACCGGCACAGTCTTTATAAACGGAGCACGCTGCTGCCTTGTAACAACCAACAGTACGCTATCGGCATCAACATAATCACGCACCAGAACATCGGCTGCCCCATTTGCACCAATCAAAGCCGTTCCTAAAATATCACTTCCGGCAGACAATGCAACATACGACATTGGCTCGCTTTCAACATGAAATCGTCCTGCGCCATTCACGAACACAGAATCGTGAGCAACAGAAATTGCAGAAGGAACAGAGAAATATGGCATTATTGAGCCATCACCAAGAATATTGTATGCTTCCCAATAATATCGTGGCGACAAATCCGTATATGCCTCATTATAAGCATTCGTCACCGCCAGATTTCCTCCATTCATTAATGACGACAGCGTATTGAACGCACTCTCGTCAAACATCAAATCGTATGCACCAGTTTGCGTCTGCTCCATTGTTGGAGTTTCGGTAAAGACATTGGTTGCGCCCAATGCCCAATAATAGTCCTCGTACCAATACGACACGGGAGCAGAACCAATATACGCCACCGCGCCACGCTTTTCGGAACGGATAAGCTTTTCGCCAAAACAAGTGGACGAATATCCGAAATTTCCGCTCAAGCAGCAAGTGCCAATGCCTATAAAATACTTTTCATCGTTTGTAAGCGAATTAATATCCAAATTTGTAATGTTAGGATTACACCATTCCTGCTCGCCACCATGTGCCGTATAATGAGCAATACCAACCCCAGAACTCAAATGGCTATAGCAATTATCGTATGAATCAAGATAAGCATACACATCGCTGTATCCATGATCCAGATTAAAGTAGTTGTCGACAGCATAATTTATAGTCGGCTGGGCTATAAACTCGTTCCAGTCGTCATCTGCTCCAGCAATAAGCAAGGCCTTACCAAGATACGACGGGTCGGACATTGTACACTTTTCGTACATCAATGTCTTTTCAATAATCGTACGCAATTCGCCAAGAGTTATCGCAGAAATACGACTGCAATACATGTCGGGCATATAGTCGCCATCTACCGAAGCATAATACAAATCGGTAACGGCATCCGTTTCTGTTCCCGTAGCACTTGCAGGAACCCTTTCCGTATCACCAACTATCACCAAGAAGCTCGGAGCATTGCCATCAGAAAGCATTTCCGAATACTTTGCATGCACCCAGTTTTTTATGCTGTCGACACTATTATTGGTCGAATTTACATATTTCACATCAGTATAAATACCCTTTTGTGCCTTCCACTCAAGCCATGGCTGCAAGGCATCAGCAAAATATTCGTTTGCAACAACCAGCATTCGTACCGGAGTACAATACAAATCCGAATAGGTATCGAAGATATCCTTATTTATAAAACGAGAATACATTCCCGCAAAATAAGGCGTATAGGCGTTTCGGTAATTTTGTGCAGTCGTATACTCGTCTACGTTTTCAAACACGACCTGAACCTCAATGTCATTTAACACACGGACAACATTTTTGACAGGATTGTACGAAATCGGAACCACATTTAGCACTGCAACGTTTACTCCTCTCATAGTACCGACTTCCGACACCCAAGCAACGCTTTTTCCAAAAAATTCATCAGTCTCATAAGCCTCCTTGTCATAAGCAAAATCACAATGCTTGTCGCTCTTGCTTACTGGTTTCTGCTGTGGGAAAAGTTTCTTGCCTCCATACTGCGAAAGATCCACCTCATCGACAGAGTATCCAGAAACAACGACCTTAACATTTTCACATTCAGGCACAGCAATAAGCCTCCGAGACACAGGCAACGAAGGAGTTCCAACATTGCCGAAAGGAAAAGTTCCATCCAACGATACGGAAAGGTATTCACCCTTGTCGGCTACACGAAGGTCCCCATACGAAAAAACAGCAGTAAAGCCATCAACGCCAACACTTTCAACACTTACTTCACTATTGTATTTCAACTGTGAATAAGACTGCATTGCCACAATGCAAAACAAACACAGAGTTGCCAATCTTCTCATAACATATTTTTTTGCAAAAGTAAAAAAAATTGTATATTTGCAATCTTGCATAATTGCAAGATAAACAAAGTAAAAGCAACTGTTATGAAAAGATTGATGTTATCAAGCCTATTAGTTATAACCACCATAGGCTTCGCATTTTCGCAGGAAGACAACAATTCTGGCTCGGATATGAACCCGATTATTGTTCCGACACAAATTATTACAAGCCCCACCGACGGCGACACATTAAACACACTAATAAACGCCGAGGGTCAGGAAGCAAACGTCGCATACAACAAAGGCGTTGGTCTTTACCGGGAGGGCAGCTACGACGAGGCGGTAAGCTATTTCAGCCAGGCAATTTCATACGATGCCAACATGTTTCAAGCATATTATGGTAGAGGAACTTGCTACATGCAGCAGAAAAAATATGACGAGGCAATCAACGACCTTAAAACATATTGCAAACAGAAAAATGACGAAAATGCAACATATCTTATTGGATATTGCTACTTCTTGATTCCAGACATGGAAAATGCAACCACATATTTCCAGAATGCTATTGAACAGGGATGCAGAAATGCCAACCTGTACTATTACCTTGGCGTCATAAACTTCAACAAAAACAAGTATGAAGATGCAATAAAATACTACTCTACAGCCATTGAGATTGACAACGCACATGCTTTCTCATACAACGACAGAGGCTCTGCATATAGAATGCAGGAAGAATACGACAAGGCAATTAGCGACTACACAAAGGCAGCCGAACTAAACACTAGCATGGACATTTTCCAAACCAACCTCGGTAGTGCATACAGATTGAAAAAGGACTATCCAAATGCTATCAAGGCATACGACGAAGCCCTGAAAATCAAATCAGACAATCACATTGCCCTGAACAACAAAGGCATTGCGCTTTACGAAATGAAGGACTACGACAGAGCAATCGAGACTTTTGATGCCTGCTTAAAGCTCCAGAAAGATTATGCTTATGCCTACAACAATATGGGAATGTGCTACTACAAGAAAAAAGACTACAAACTTGCAATCGAAGCCTTCAGCAAGGCAATCCTGATTAATCCTCAATATGGCGAAGCATACGTACATAGGGGATCCGCAAGGGAAATGACCCGAGACATGGAAGGCGCTTGTAGCGACTGGCATGAAGCCAAAAAACTAGGCATAAAGAATCTTGACGACCTAGAAACCGTTTGCGAAGAATATTAATAACCTTAAAAAGAAAGAAAATGAATCGCATTAAATTATATATCGGCATTATTGCAATTGCCACACTTTTCATATCGCAAGTTTCATATTCCCAAGTTAATATCGGAATCGACAAGAAATCTTTCAAGACCGCTGAGAAAAACGGATACAAAGAAGCATTAAACTCAATATACAATGGAGATGAATACTTCGCCACCAACTCAATCGGCGGCTACACCAAAGCGCTTGAAGAATATCTTTCTGCCAATAGATACAATAGCGAATGTGCCGAGCTTAACTACAAGATTGGTGTCTGCTATCTTTATACTAATGAAAAGAAAAAGTCAATCTCTTATCTTGACAAAGCTTACAAACTAAACAAAGAAGTTTCATTCGACATCAAGTATGTATTGGGAAGAGCATATCAGGTAAACGGACAATACAACGATGCCATTGACAACTATAACGACTTCAAGCGCAGCGACTACGAAGCTGTAATCAAGAAAATGAAAATTGACAAGGCAAAATTTAGCGTCGAGGCCAGAATAAAGGAATGCGAAAATGCCGCCAAGCTCAGCGAAGAACCTGTTAGAGTTTTCATCGACAATCTTGGTTCCAACATCAATTCAAAATATTCCGACTATGGACCTGTTATCTCTACAGATGAATCCATGATGATTTTCACTTCTCGTCGCGAAGGCTCAACAGGCAGTGAAATCGACTACGACCACCAATACTTTGAAGATCTGTACATTTCGTACAACGAAGGCAAGAACAGGTGGTCGCAAGCGATGAACATGAAGAACCTGAATACCAGCGAACACGATGCTTCTGTAGGTTTGTCACCAGACGGCTCTATACTTTATACCTTCAAAGGCACACCGGACGGCAACCTTTATGAAAGCAAACTGAAAGGCGAAGACTGGAGCAAACCAAAGGAACTTAACAAAAACATCAACACAAAATACCACGAAACGTCAATATCAATTTCCTCCGACGGTAAAATACTTTATTTTGTCAGCGAACGTCCAAAAGACGAATATGGTACCGCATCAAAGGGCGGAAAAGACATCTTTGTCAGCGAAAAAACCGCCAAAGGCGACTGGGGACCAGCAAAAAACATTGGTGCTCCTATCAACACTGAATTCGACGAAGAAGGTGTATTCATTCACCCAGACAACAGGACAATGTACTTCAGTTCAAAAAGAGAAGGTTCGATTGGCGGATACGACATTTTCTACAGCGAACTCGACGATAACGGAAACTGGGGTGAACCAGTAAACCTTGGTGTTCCTATCAACACACCAGAAGACGATGTATTTTTCATCGTTGCCGGTAGCGGAAAATATGCATATCTGTCAAGCGCCCGTGAAGGCGGATTCGGAATGCAGGATATATGGAGGATAACTTTCCTTAGCCCTGAAAGACCTATGCAGGCCGGAACGGAAGACAATCTTATCGCTTGCTCTAACGCATCAATCCAAACTGTCGTTCAACAGGAAACCGTAGAAGTAAAGAAAGTTAGACTTACAATCATGAAAGGTACAATTTCAGATGTAGACACAGACAAACCTGTTGAAGCTTCCATTGAAATCGTCGACCTTGAAAAGGACGAGATTTTTGCTACCCTCGAATCCAATGCATCTTCAGGAAAATATCTTATCAGTTTGCCTTCAGGAAAGAACTATGGTATCACAGCAAAGGCCGACGGTTATTTGTTCCATAGCGAAAACGTTGACGTTCCTGCTGCAACTTCATACCAGGAAATCATCAAGGACATTAAGCTTAAGCCAATCAACGTAGGCGCTACAATTGTCCTTGCAAACATCTTCTTCGACTTCAACAAATCTACCCTCCGCGATATATCAAAGGCAGAACTCGACAACCTGATAAAGCTTCTTACTGTTGACTACCCGAAGATGACAATCGAAATCGGAGGACACACCGACAATGTCGGCTCTTTGGACTACAACATGAAACTTTCTTCGAACAGAGCAAAAGCTGTTGTTGACTACTTAATCAACCACGGCGTTGAAAAGGAAAGACTTTCGTACAAGGGTTACGCATACCAGCAACCTATTGCGCCAAACGACACTGAAGATGGTCGCCAGAAAAACAGACGTGTTGAGTTTAAGATCATAAGCTTAAAATAAATTTTTAATACCATAAAAATCCCATAGTGAAAATCATCACTATGGGATTTTCATATAAAGGCATGCAAACTAGGGAATATCATACGGTCAGGTCTTCAACGACTAAAATTTACACGGACACGGAATACAGCATATTCCACAAGCTCATCTCTCCGCACACCTATATTATTATAAGCGATAAAAACATCTTTAAAACTTACCCAACAATATTCAAGGATTGCAAATATATCCTTATTGACGACGGGGAGGAAAACAAAATCCTTGCTACAATAGAAGCTATAATTTCAAAGCTTATAGAATTTGGTGTCGACAGAAATTCATATATCATTGGTATTGGAGGCGGAATGGTCTGCGACATCACCGGATTTGTCGCCCACATATACATGAGAGGAACTCGATTCGGCCTTATCCCTACTACTCTACTATCTCAAATTGATGCTTCGATAGGCGGGAAAAACGGCATCAACTTTTCCGACAATAAAAATTTTATCGGTAGCTTCGACAATCCCGACTTCATCATTTCCGACCTGAAGTTCATTGACACAATATCCGAAGAACAATTCAAAAGCGGCCTAGGAGAAATAATAAAATACGCACTCATAGGAAACAAAGAAATTCTATCAATACTCCAAGACAACACCGATTGTATCCTCAATCATAACAAAACCTGCCTCGGACAGCTAACAAGCAAATCAATTGCAATGAAAATGGACATTGTCGAAAACGATCCGCTTGACAAAGGCTACCGGCACATATTAAATTTTGGACATACCTTTGGCCACACAATCGAAATTATCGACAAGATTCCACACGGAATAGCGGTTGTCAAAGGAATGAATGTTGCTATCGACTTATCGGTTAAACTTGAATTGCTTGACAAACAAAAAGCTGCCGACATAAAGAAATTGCTAATTGATCTTGGATACGACATATCGTATCAGCTACGCGACGAGCACATCCGACTTGTATGCAACGACAAAAAAAAGAACGGAGACTCAATTAAACTCGTACTTCTCAACGACATTTGCGTACCTACAATCAAGGAAATACAAGTATCATCCATACCAACACTTGTTAAATGACAATCACATTCAGCAAATCGGCACTCCGTGGAAGAATAACAATCTGCCCTTCGAAAAGCTTCGAACAACGACTGCTCGCCATTTCTGCCATTGCCGAAACACCAATACGCATTACCAATCCAGGACATTCCGCCG
Organism: uncultured Bacteroidales bacterium; assembly: GCA_937899245.1. Classification (GTDB taxonomy): domain Bacteria; phylum Bacteroidota; class Bacteroidia; order Bacteroidales; family ML635J-15; genus Bact-19. The sequence continues at coordinate 14,766 of CALDKB010000017.1, forward strand.
ACGTCGAAGCCTGCCGAATGATTTCTCGTTCACTTCAGGAAAAATCTGTCAGAACAGATTTTTTTTGCAGAGAATCTGCCTTGTGCGCAAGAATGTTCCCGCCAATAATCGCCCTGCAAAAAAGCTATTTCTCAATTGACGGAACCGGCTCGCTTGGCAGACGCAAAATTACAAACGACCTTAGCTTCTACAAGGATTTTTTCGCTTGGAATATAAGCGGAGAAAAGCTACCGATACACTTTAGCAATGCAAAAATTCACAATGGGACTTTCGATATAGACGGCCGAAACACGTCTCAAGCTATAAGCGGGCTGCTACTTGCCCTTTCTGTTGTCGATGGAGACAGCACAATTATCGTTCACAATCCTGTCAGCACCTACTATATATTAATGACAGTAGACATTGCCAACCAGGCTGGAGCAAACATCAGCGTAAAAAAAACAGACGACACCATTGTGATTTATATTAAGGGGAATACCAAATATAAATGCACCGACATCAATGTAGAAGGAGATTGGAGCAATGCCGCTTTTTTTATTGCTGCAGGCACAAACAGCAATGGAATTTCAATATCAGGACTCAGTTCTAAGTCATCACAACCTGATATGCACATCCTTGAGGCTATGGATAGATGCAATGCAAAATACGAATGGCAAAACGATACGATTACAATATATCATTCCGAATTGTCAGGCTTTGATTTCGATGCCACAGACTGTCCAGACCTAATACCTCCGCTATGCATTCTAGCCATTAATTCACATGAATTATGCAATATAAAAGGAGCCAACAGACTAGTAGGCAAAGAAAGCAACAGACTGGAAGCAATAACAGAAGAACTCTCAAAAATTGGTGCAATCGTCACTTGCAATAACGATATCCTTACTATTCATCCGTGCCACAAAATACTACAAGGAACAGTCGATTCTCACAACGACCATCGAATAGCAATGATGCTTTCTTTTATTGCTCTGCAGAGCGATGGCATAACACTAGTCGACAGCGAATGTACAAAAAAATCTTACCCCGACTTTTTCGAAGACCTTGAAAAAATCGGGGCAAGAATTTCTAGAAACCTATTCTAATTCTCGTCAAAGTCATAACTTGCACCCTGCCTGTCAAAATCGTAGCAATCACTCGATTCTATCATATTGGCAGGACGCGAAAACGTATCTTCCTGACTGTACTTCTTGCTCAAGCGTCTGTCGGCATATACCTTTTGCATATATAATGCCCATATTGGCAATGCAGCAGAAGCACCCTGACCAAACGTCATCGAACTAAACCGGATAGTTGGCTCCTCGCCTCCGACCCAAGCTCCATTTACAAGATTTGGCGTGATTCCCATAAACCATGCATCAGAATTGTTGTTGGTGGTACCGGTCTTACCTCCTATTGCGGCCGTCAAGTTATATTTGAATCTTAAACGCGAACCTGTACCCATATCAACAACACCACGAAGCATTTCCACCATCAGTGCAGCAGTTTCTTCGCTTATCGCTTCCGTCTGTATTGGCAAGAACGAAGCCAGCTCGTTGCCATCCTTATCTTCAATCTTGGTAATATAAATTGGTCGCGTATAAATTCCCTTGTTTGGATAAGAACAATAAGCACCGACCATCTCGCACAAAAGAACCTGCGGAATACCAACGCAAATTGACGGATATGGATCAATATGGCTATGAACGCCCATCTTGTTTGCCAAAGCGACTACTGCCTCAGGTGTTGTCTGCTTCAGTGCCCAGGCAGAAATCTGGTTTAAGGAACCGGCAAGTCCCTGCTTCAATGTTATTATCTGTCCGTCAAGCTTTGAGTTAGAATATCGAGGTGTATAATATTTGCCGTCTGGCAACAAGAAAGTCTGCTCAACATTTGCAACTTTTGTACACGGAGAATAGCCATTCTGCATCAGAAGACAATAAATGAACGGCTTGAATGTAGATCCTACCTGACGGCGAGACTTTGTTACATTATCATATTTGAAATGCTGATAGCTGATACCACCGACATAAGCCTTTACGTGTCCGGTCTGTGGTTCCATCGACATAAATCCTGCCTGAAGAAAACCTTTGTAATACATCATGGAATCCATTGGTGTCATTACGGTATCGACATCTCCATTCCATGTAAATACACGCATAGTATCCTTTATATGGAAAGATGCCTTTATTTCATCCTCGCTGAAACCGGCCTTTTTCATAACACGCCATCTTTCTGTCCTGCGCATAGCACTATTGATACATTCTTCCTTCGTGTCCTTAGGAATCGACGAATAATATGGCGCATTCTTGTTGTTCTTCATGCTTTTTGTAAATTCCGGCTGCAGATATGCTCCAACATGTTCGGCCACAGCTTCCTCGGCATACTGTTGCATTCTGCTGTCGATGGTCGTATATAGCTGAAGGCCGTCAGAATAAATATCATACGAAGAACCATCCGGCTTTTTATTTTTATTACACCATCCATAAGAAGGATCCAAAGACCAATTTATAGAATCCTCAACGAATTCCCTCTCGTCGATATAATTATCCCTAATTGGCTCCTTGGCGGTCAGCCACAATCTCAAGAATTCACGGAAATAAGTTGCTGTTCCAAGGTTATGGTCGGCCCTTCTAAAATTGATGCCCAATGGCTCTGCCTTTAACGAATCGTACTCCTCTCGTGTAAGCTTATCGTACTTATACATCTGCGACAAAACGACATTCCGTCGCTCCATAGCTTTTTCAGGAAAACGGATAGGGTTATACATGGATGGATTCTGAGCCATACCAACAAGCATTGCTGCCTGTGTCTTTGTCAAGCCAATAGGTACAGTATCGAAATATATGCGCGAAGCAGACTCTATTCCGACTGCAAGGTTCAAGAAGTCGAACTTGTTCAAATACATCTGTATTATCTCCTCCTTGGTGTACTGGCTTTCAAGTTTGGTTGCAATCACCCATTCCTGGAACTTTCTGTTTATCAGCTGGAACTTGTTCATCTTCTCCCTTGGGAACAACATTTTTGCCAACTGCTGCGATATTGTACTTCCACCACCTTTGGCACTTCCAACTATAATTCCGTAAAATACTCTTGGCAACGACTTGAAGTCAATACCATAATGATCGTAAAAACGGACATCTTCAGTTGCTATTAATGCATCAATCACATTCGGAGAAATCGAATCGTACGAAACTTGAGAACGATTTTCTCGGAAATAAGTTCCCAGAAGCTGGTTGTCACCAGAATAAATACGAGTGGCCAGATTTTCCTTCGGGTTTTCCAGTTCTTCCACTGTCGGCATGTAGCCGAATACACCTTTTGCCAAAAGGATAAAATACAATAATAGTATTAGCACAAAGGAAATGCTTAACACCCATAGCACAATAAAGATTTTCTTTCTTGTTTTTGGTGAATATGTTTCTTTAGCTCCTGAATTCTCCGCCATATCACATAAAAATTAAAGCCGTAAAATTAAGAAAAATATAAATTATAATATTGGTGTCTATCAAAAGTTTTTGTACGTCAATTGTTCACTTTGCTAAATTGCCCAAAATAACTAAGAAAAGAATGTTCCGTATAACCTACCACACAAAGACATCATCGCTTGTAAAAAAAATTGCGGTTTAACCCCACCTTCTATTTATTTGAATATCAATACAGTACCAAAAAAACAAGACGTTAGTCCCAAAAAAATTTAAATCGTATCTTTTTATTTTTTTACTTTGCGACAAATTTTACTATTGGTATGGAAAACAATCTCGTAATCGTAGAGTCTCCGGCAAAAGCCAAGACCATTAAGAAATTTTTAGGCGACGATTATATCGTAAAATCTAGCTACGGACACATTAGAGACCTCGAAAAGAAGAACTTGGGCATCAATCTTGACAAAGGTTTTACACCCGACTATGTAATTCCGGACGACAAGAAAAAACTCGTAGCAGAATTGAAGGAACTTGCAGGCAAAGTCAAGATTGTTTGGCTGGCTTCCGATGAAGACCGCGAAGGAGAAGCTATTTCTTGGCACTTGAGCGAAGTCCTAAAACTAAAAAAAGACAGCACAAAGCGTATTGTTTTCCACGAAATTACCAAGGAAGCAATAAAAAATGCAATTGAGAATCCACGCGACATCGACCAGAATCTCGTTTATGCCCAGCAAGCAAGAAGAGTTCTCGACAGGCTCGTCGGATTTAAATTGTCCCCATTGTTATGGAAGAAGATAAAACCAGCTCTTTCTGCAGGTCGAGTTCAATCGGTTGCTGTTAAGCTTATCGTTGAACGCGAAAGAGAAATCACCGAATTTAATTCAAAATCAGAGTATAAGGTTTACTGCTATTTTGACATCGACGGTAACACCATAAAGACCGAACTCAACAAAAAATTCAAGACTTACGAAGAAGCCAAGAAATTCGTTGAGCAATGCAAAGACAAGGAGTTCTTCGTTAAGGACGTTGCCAAAAAGCCAGGGAAAAAGTCTCCAGCACCTCCTTTCACAACATCTACACTCCAGCAGGAAGCAGGACGTAAGCTAGGCTACTCTGTTTCTCAGACAATGAGATATGCTCAAAGCCTGTACGAAAACGGTTTTATCACATACATGAGAACCGACTCCGTCAACTTGTCCAACTTGGCTATCAGCACAATAAAAGGCAACATAACCAAGATTTTCGGAGAAGAATACTTGCATGTAAAGAAATACACAACCAAGACAAAGGGCGCTCAGGAAGCTCATGAAGCCATAAGACCGACATTTGTCGACAACGAAACTGTTGAAGGCACAAAACAGGAACAAAAACTTTATGAGTTAATACGAAAAAGAGCTATCGCTTCACAAATGGCCGATGCAAAAATTGAAAAGACAATTGTTACCATCGGAACAAAGACAGACACATTCTCTTTCATAGCATCTGGCGAAACCGTAATATTCGACGGATTCCTCAAGCTTTATATCGAATCTTCCGACGACGACAACTCTGACGAAGCAACCGCAACTTTGCCTAATATTATAATAGGTACACAAGCTGCAATGAACAAGCTCGAAGCTATCGAAAGGTTCGACCAGCCACCTTCAAGATACACAGAAGCCAGCTTGGTAAAGAAGATGGAAGAACTTGGCATCGGACGTCCATCAACATACGCACCAACTATTTCAACCATCCAGCAGCGCGAATATGTCATAAAGGAGAGCAAGCTGGCAAAGAAGAGATCCATAAAGGTTATCTCTCTTTCCAAAGGGAAGCTAAAGGAATCGACTACTAACGAAAACTACGGCGCAGAAAGCAACAAACTTTTCCCGACATCGATTGGCATCGTCGTTACCGACTACCTGACAACACACTTCAATGATATTCTCGACTACAACTTCACTGCACAGATAGAAGAAAAGTTCGATGATATTGCTATGGGCAAGCTATTGTGGAACGATATGTTATCAACATTCTACTCTGTATTCGACAGGGAAGTAGACTCTTCCCTCAAGGAGAAGGAAACATCGAAATGGGAACGCAACATTGGCGTACACCCAGAAACAGGCGCACCTATTGTTATTAAGATTGGCAAATACGGACCTTACGCTTCCATCGAAAACGGAGACAAGCCAACTTACGCAAGTCTTAGAAACAACCAGAATATCGAAAGCATAACACTTGAAGAAGTTCTTGATTTGTTCAAGTTGCCTCGCGAAATTGGCGATTACGAAAATGACACCGTTACAGTAGCGCTAGGTAAGTTTGGACCTTATATCAAAAACAACAAAAAGTTCTATGCACTTGCAAAGACAGACGATCCTTACTCAATAACATTGGAAAGAGCCATAGAACTTATTGAAGAGAAAAAAGAAAAATTAAAGAATGCTCTTTGCAAGACATTTGAAGAGATGCCAGACATGCAAATCATGAAAGGCAAGTTCGGACCTTATATTTCTTATCAGAAAAAGAACTACAAGATTCCAAAAACAATCAACCCTGAAGAGATTACTTTGGAACAATGCAAGAGCATCATAGAAAACACACCTAACAAGACAAAAAAATAACACGTGGTTTAACCGATTTGGTTAGAATTTTGTTAAAAACCTGACATGATTTGGAGTAAGAGAATAGAACTCTTACTTCAAAGTCATATTTAGCCTCAAAACATTCAAGAAAAATTGAATGCGCAAGCACCTACAAATCAAGTTATTAACAATCACTAACCGTATAAACAAAAAAAAGTTAATAAAATTTGGCCGAGAAAAAAAAAAGCATTTAATTTACCAACTTGAAATTTAGAGATAAACTATACACTAATAACTGTAATGTTAGATACTATTGTTAAACGAAAATAACGGAAACAGTATGAGAAAAGAGTTAATACTATCGGGATTGTTGATATTGCTTTCTGCCTGTTGGTCGTTTGCACAAAATGATGCTCACTATAGCTTATTTGAGTACTCACAAAACGTGTACAATCCAGGCGCAGCAGGAGCAAACAATGCAATGTGTATAACCAGCATGCATCGTCAGCAATGGGTAGGATTTAAGGAAGGCCGTCCACAAACAACTATTTTCACATTCGACATGCCAATAAAGGACTTTATGGGTGTGGGAGCTGTTGTTCTGCAAGAAACTATTGGCAACCAAAACGATGTTAGTTTTATGATTAATGGCGCTTACAGACACGAATTTGACTTCGGTATTTTAGGCGCAGGTGTCAGTTTAGGTCTTCTTAACAGAAACATCGATGGTGATTGGAAAACTCCTCAATCACTAAACGGAAATCCTGTTTACATAGATCCATATATACCACATAAAGATAGCAAGGCGACATTTGACATGCACTTGGGCGCTACATTATACGGTAAGGATTTCTGGGCTGGCATCTCTGTTAGCCATTTGACTAAGCCCTATATTAATTTCGATGGTGTTCAGAACGCAACATACATTGCCAGACACTATTACATTGCCGGCGGATACAATTGGACATTACCAAATCCATCTAGCGACCTACTGTTCTCTGCTATGGCTGTATATGCTTCATCTTTCGAATTCCAAATCAATGCTAAATACTTGTATGAAAAGAAGTTCTGGGCAGGATTGTCATATCGTTTCAGCGATGCAGTCGTTCCTATGCTTGGTATTCATTTAGCTTGCGGTATCAGCATTGGCTATAGCTATGATATTCCATTAGGAACAAATACCTATAAATATAATAGCGGATCTCACGAAATCATGGTTAGGTACTGCTTCAACGTAACCAAGAACAACAATATGGGTCGCTATAGAAGTGTTAGAAGATTATAATTTATAACTGAACTTACTAAATATTATATATTATGAGAAAGTTACTTGTCATTTTAACAATCGTCATCATGACCATAATCTGCAGCTGTAGCGCTGGTGGTAATGGTGAATTGACAGGGGTAGAACGTAAGACGTGGTACACTCCTGAACCTTACGGAATGTTGTTCATTCCCCCAGGATCATACCAAATGGGTCCAAGCGACCAGGATGTTCCATATGCAATGACAGCTCAGTCTAAAACTGTTACTATTCAAGGCTTTTGGATGGACGAAACAGAAATCACTAACTCAGAATACAGACAATTTGTATATTGGGTAAGAGACTCTTTAGCACTGACAACTTTAGGTAAAGAAACTAAGAACTCTGTTGACTTCGGTGATATCAGCACAAAGAAATCTTACCAGCCAACCGATTTCATTATAGACGACTCTGAAGTTTCTGAAGAGGAAGTTAATTTCATGACTAACATGTATGAGAACGGCGAATTCGATTTCGACGACTACGACAACAACAACTTCCTTGACTGGAACAGCCCGTTGGATTATACGGACTTGGAATTGAAGGGTATCTTGATTAAGAACGAAATTCCTAACAATTTCAATCAGACTTTGTTCTTGCTTCCGCCAGCAGAACTCTATAGATTCAACCGAAAGATTGATATGAATACAGATGCTTTGTATTATGAATACTTCTGGATGGATCTTAAGCAGGCTGCACAAAAGCACAATTTTAAACCTGGTGAAGACGGTGTTATCCAAGATGCAGAATTAGCACGTTCGTTCGAACGCGAAGGAGACCATGGTTTGAGAATTGGTAGACACTTCAACCCGGAAACAGGACAATACGAAGGTACTATCAAGGATCGTGAAAAAATGAAAGAAGATGCAGAATGGGAAGATTTTGCAAACAGAGACGTTAAGAACTACGACAGCAAATCTGACGCAGGTAGACACAATGGTAGATACAGCTACTATATGCACGAAAAAGTTCATATCTATCCGGATACTCTTTGCTGGATTAGCGACTTTACATATTCATACAATGAACCAATGGCAAAGGCATATTTCTGGCATCCAGCATACGATTACTATCCTGTAGTTGGTGTTACATGGAAGCAAGCAAATGCATTCTGCGTTTGGAGAACTATGTTGAAGAATGCCGCTCAGGCAAGTACAGGCGAAGCTGCTTTGCAAGACTACAGACTTCCGACCGAATCTGAATGGGAATACGCTGCACGTGGCGGTTTGGACCTCATGATGTATCCTTGGGGTGGTTTGTATACACGTAACTACAGCGGTTGCCACGTAGCAAACTTCAAGCCTATGAGAGGCAACTACTACGATGATGGTGGTGTTCAAACATTGATGGTTGCAACATTCGATCCTAACGAATTCGGCCTATATGATATGGCAGGAAACGTTGCTGAATGGACAAGCAATGCATTTGATGAAGCTGCATACAATTTCACTCACGATTTGAATCCGGATTATCAATATTATGCACATCCAGACGATCCGCCAGCAAATAAGAGAAAAGTTATTAGAGGCGGCTCATGGAAAGATGTTTCATACTACATGCAGAATGGTACACGTACATTCGAATACCAGGATTCAGCAAAATGCTACATCGGTTTCAGATGCGTAAGAGAATATCTTGGTCGTCATAGAGGTGACGGAACATCTTATTCACAAGTATATTAAAATTGAATTTATTTAAGTTAAGTATTATTAAAAAAGTAAAAGTATGAGTTTAGGTGAATTGACCCAAACGAGAGGGTACAAAGTTTTTATGGGTTACGTATACGGATGGGGTGCATCCGTTGTTATGGTTGGTGCATTGTTTAAAATCCAGCACTATCCTGGTTCAGGTGTAATGCTTTGTGTCGGCCTTATTACAGAAGCTATCATCTTCTTCCTTTCCGCATTCGAACCACCACACGAACAAGTTGACTGGAGTTTGGTATACCCAGAACTAGCTGGTATAGACAAAGACATGGAGAAAATCAATGTAGAAGATAAAAAGGCTACAGTAAAGTCAAAGAAATCTGCTTTGGAGAAATTCGACGCAATGATTGAAAATGCAGAAATCACTCCAGAATTATTCGAAAAGTTGGGTCATGGACTAAAGAACTTGAATACAACAACAGAAAAATTGAAAGACGTATCTGACGCAACAGCTGCAACAAACAACTATGTAGCAAACTTTGAAAAAGCATCAGAAAAGGTTAATTCATTTGCAGACGCATATGGTGCATCAGCAGAGAAACTTAACATGCAGGCAGAAAAGTTGGCTAGCGCATATGAAAAATCAGCTCATACAGTTGGTAATTCAGGTGACGAATTATCCGCTACATACACAAAACTTATCGCTTCAATGAACAAGGAATTGGAAATGTCGGCTGGCAGTGGAAAGTCTTACAACGAACAGTTGAACATCATGAACAAGAACCTCATGGCATTGAATTCGGTTTACGAAATGCAGCTTGAAGGTACTAACAAGCAGTTTGAAGCAGCAAAGAAATTGTCAAGCGGCTTAGACGAAATCATGGCAAACATGAAGCAGTCTGCAGACGATACAAAACGTTACAGAGACGAAATAGGAAGATTAAGTTCAAATTTGGCAGCAATGAACACTATTTATGGAAATATGTTGGCTGCTATGAACTTCAAGCAGAATTAATTTCCGCATAGTGATAATTAACTAAATGTTGAACAAATAAACTAAAGTTATATGTCAGGTGGAAATTGTCCGGAGACCCCGAGACAGCAAATGATTGGTATGATGTACCTGTTCTACACCGCACTTATGGCATTGAATGTTTCTAACGAAGTATTGAATGCATTCGTAGCAGTAAACGCAGGTATTCAGCAGACTACAGAAAACTTTTCTATTAAGACAGCTAGCTTGTACGGCCTAATCGACGGTAAAGCAGCTGAACAACCAGGAAAGTATGCTGAGTTGCAGAAGGAAGCTCATGACTTCCAGGCAGCTTGCGACGAAATATTCAATGGAATTAGCGAAATTAAATTGAAATGTTTGCAGGCAAGTGACCCTGAAGCAACTTCAGATACTTGCACTATTAAGAAAATGGATGATATCAACGCTGCACCAGCTGTAATGGATAAAGAAGCAGGTGGTACAGAAGGTGACCATTTGAGACAAATGATGGAAAACTTCAGAAACCTAGTTCTCAACATGAGTGTTTTCAGAACAGATAAGAAAGATCCTAAGAACAGTCCTGTAGATACAGAAAACGAATTCTACAAAAGAACCGACCGTGCTTTAGCTATCACTGATAAGGAAGATGACGGTGCTACTATTCCATGGGAACTTAGCATGGTTAGACACATGCCTTTGATTGGTACAATTGCATTGCTTTCTAAATTACAGTCTGATATTAGAAACGTAGAAGCTGAAGTTTTACAGCAGATGGTTGCAGACTTGGAAGGTATGGATATTCGTATTTCAGAACTTACTGGTCTTGTAAGTACTAATAAGAGTGTCGTAATTTCAGGCGAAACTTATCAGTCTCAGATTTTCATCGGTGCACGTGATACCACAATGAGACCAACAATCTATGTTACACGTACAGCTCCATACTACGATTCAATCGTTAAGCCAAACGGAGAAGTAGAATACAAGCAATTGGCAAATGCTACATACGACACATTGCCTCTTGATGAACAAGGTAGAGGTACTTTCACTGCATCTGGCGGTGCTGGTGAAAACGGCTACGGTGGTTTGATTTTCTACAAATCAAATGTTGGTGACAAGTGGATTCCTTACAAAGCATCTTACGCTGTAGCAACTTCTTCAACTACCATTTCAGCAACAGCATGTAATATTTTCTACAAAGGTTTGCAGAACCCAGTATCTGTATCAGCATCTGGTTACACAAACATTAATGTATCAATTACAGGTGGAGCAACAATTACTAAGGGCAAAATGGCAGGTTATGAAGGTGAATATATTGTAAATATTCCTGCTTCATGTACATCAAAGGAAGTAACAGTAAATGTAAGCGCAGAAGGAAAGAACGTAGGACATCAGACATTCAAGGTAATGAATGTTCCTAGCCCAGTTATCCAGATTGGTGGTTACAAGAGTGGTGATGACGTTCCAAAGGCAGCAATTAAGGGTTCACCAAGACTTGATGCCGTATTGGAAGGTGGATTCTTCCCATTCAAGGATGTTAAATATGCAGTTACATCATTTACATACATGAAAGAAGTCAGAGGCGTAACTTCTTCTCAAGTTGTAAGTGGTAGCACAATCCCTGGCGATATCTTGTCTGATATCTCAAAGAAGGCTTCAGGATCTTCAATATCATTCATTGGTATTAAGGTTTCTTCTCCATCAGGCACAAGAAATGCTCCAGGTTTTGCAGCAAGATTGAAATAATTAATACTCATAGTTATGAAAAGAATATTAAGTTTTTCCGTAGCAGTAGTAGTTTTAACATTACTCGCTTGCACATCAAATGCTCAGGTACTTGATGGTGCATTCGCAAGAGAGACTACAGTAAAAAGAAATATAGCTCCACTACCCTACATCAGGGAAGCAGACGCTATGTATTCCAAGAAAATATTGAGAATACTAGAGTTGAAAGAGAAACAAAACCTCCCACTCTACTATCCGCAGACAAGAATGACTTATCCTGGTGAACTTCAGCCACAGAGAAGCAGGGTAAACCTTCTATACTTGGTATACGATATCGGTGTTAAGGGAAAAACTTTCTATAAAGCAACCGGTAAAGAAATCGAAGACAACGAAAGTACAGACAACAGATATCCAGTATTCAAATTGGACGCATCAGATATCACATGCTGGTGGAAAGAACCATTGGAGAAGGATGATCCTGTAAGAGACTCTTTGTTGTCATACGAAGGTACAATGAAAGTTATAGACCCATATTCTGACCCAGACGAACCAGAATACATCGACGTCCCTATGAAAATGGAACTTGAAGAAAGTGATAGAGGCGTAATGGATGAACTTTGGGTATGGGAAGAATGGTTCTTCGACAGACAGAGATCTGTTATGGATGTAAGAATTATGGCAATGTCATTCGACGGATATACATCAGAAGGACGTGTATGGCCATTCTGGGTATGCTACAACGACTACAGACCATTATTCGCAACTCACGAATCATTCAACTCTCACAATGAAGCAGAACACAGAACTTTCGATGACGTTTTCTTGCAGAGAAGATTCTCAAGCTTCATCGTTGCAGAAACAAATAACTATGACAACAGACTTATCTCCGACTACCTAATTGGTATTGAAGCCATTAGAGAAGGAGAAAGAATTCAGGACGAATTATTCAAGATGGAACACGACATGTGGGAATTCTAAAACGAATATCTCCTAATAAAAAAGGTTGCTTTTCAAGGCAACCTTTTTTTGTTAACAACCATCCAAAATAGTGAATAAAAAAAATAACTATTCCATAGAAAGCAGATAAAATTGAGATACTTTTGCAAAATAAAAAATAAACAAAAACAATAAATAAAAATAGAAATGACAACAAATAACGAAGTAGTATCACCAATTAAATTCTTCACTGGATCAGCAAGCAGAAGCATAGCAGAAGAAATCGTAAAGGGCTATAATCCGGAAATGAAATTAGGAGAAAGCACACTCCTAAAATTCAGCGATGGAGAATTTGTAACAAGCATTGACGAATCAGTAAGAGGTTGCACGGTATTTTTAATTCAGTCAACATTTACACCTGTAGAAAATTTGTTTGAATTAATGCTTATGGTAGATGCAGCCAAGAGAGCATCAGCAGAACAAGTAGTCGCAGTTATCCCCTATTTCGGCTTTGCAAGACAGGACAGAAAAGATAAACCAAGAGTAGCAATCGGAGCAAAACTTATCGCTGATTTACTTATGGCTTCCGGCGTTAACAGAGTTATGACCATGGACTTGCACGCCGACCAGATTCAGGGATTTTTCAACGTGCCAGTTGATCATATCTATGCATCAACATTGTTTGTTCCTTACATAAAGAGCTTGAACCTCGACAACCTCGTAATTGCATCTCCAGATATGGGTGGAGCAAAGAGAGCAAAAGCATACTCACATTTCCTAGATGCCGGCATGGTTATTTCACACAAGACAAGAGAAAAAGCTAATGCAGTTAGCGAAATGATGGTTATCGGCGACGTAAAAGACAAAAACGTTATAATAGTTGACGATATTATCGATACGGCAGGAACAATAACTATGGCTGCAGACATCATTATGCAGAAAGGTGCAAAAAGCGTAAGAGCCGTTGCAACACATCCAGTGCTTTCAGGTCCAGCATACGAAAGAATAAACAACTCTTCATTGATAGAAGTTATCACAACCAACTCTATTCCTATCAAGGAAGGAATGTCGGACAAAATTAAGGTTATTTCTATTGGCGGACTATTCGGTGATGTAATTAACAACGTATATCATCACAAATCCATTAGCAAAAACTTTATCGTATAATGGACATTAGATATTTGGTAATCGAAGGAAACATAGGAGCCGGAAAGACTAGCCTATGCAAGCTAATTGCCGAAAAAAAACATGCAAAAATTTTCTTGGAGCAATTTGCTGAAAATCCATTCCTACCAAAATTCTATGAAAACCCCGAAAGATATTCGTTCCCACTAGAACTATCTTTTCTAGCAGACAGATACAACCAGCTCAAAAACAACATATCATCATTTGATCTGTTTAACGAGCTGATTGTATCTGACTATTTTTTCATGAAATCACTTATATTTTCGGCTAATAACCTACAGGAAGACGAATACAAACTATACAGGCAACTATTCAACATAATATACAGTTCTCTTCCAAAGCCGGACTTATACATATACCTACACAAAAACACCGAGCTACTACTAAAAAACATAAGCAAAAGAGGCAGGGAATACGAGAAAAACCTTCCGGAAAATTATCTCAAAGAAATCGAAACCGGTTATTTCAATTTTTTTAAGCAACAAAAAAACATTAAAATTGTTGTAATAGATACGAACAATATTGACTTTGTAAACAACGAAGAAGATTATAAGAAAATTGAAGATGTAATTTTTAACAGGGAATACGAAACTGGGGTTAATTTTATAACTAATTTTTAAATATTTTTATTTAAAATTCAAAAACAACATATTATCTTTGCACCGATTCTCGAAACAAAAAATCGAATTGCTATTTCAAAGAATAACAAAGAATAAAGAACAAAAAGGATAAATAAATTAAAGAATAATTAAGTAAATTATGAAGAAGCTTTTATTTGTAACTTCAGTAGTAGCATTAGGTCTTGTATTAGGCTCATGCAACGGTCTGAAAAAAATGGTAGAGAATGCTGAAGACATTAACTACAGCGTAAATCCAAAAGTATTGGAAGTTCACAACGGTAAAGTTGCTGTCAACATTACTGGTAATTTCCCTGAAAAATACTTTAACAAGAAAGTATCCGCAACTTTGACCCCAACATTAGTATGGGACGGCGGAGAAAAGGCATTGACTCCAATCTATGTTCAGGGCGAAAAGATTCAAGGAAATGCACAGGTTATCCAATACAAACCAGGTGGATCATTCTCTTATAACGACAAATTTGACTACAGCCCTGAAATGCGTAGATCTAAACTTGTTCTTAAGATTACAGCCGTTAAGGGAACAAAGGAAGCTGAATTTGATCCGGAAGACATCGCAGAAGGTATCGTAGCTACTCCAGAATTAGTAAAAATGACTGCTGGCAAATCTTCAACAGCACAAAGCAATTTCCAGAAAGACATTTCTGATTCTAAAATTGTTGCTATCAACTACGACAAGAACAAATCTGAAATAAAATCTTCTGAAACTAAGAAAGATGAATACGTTCAATTCCAAAACTACATCAAAGACTCAAAGGACAACGACAAAGTAAAATATGATGGCGTTGAATTAAGATCTTACGCTTCTCCAGAAGGAACACAAGACATCAACAAGAAAGTTTCTAACGATCGTTCTAAGAGTGCAGAAAAGTTCATTAAGAACGAATTCAAGAAAGTTGAAGGTACAGACGGAAGCGATTTCTTCAAATCATTAGTAACAGAAGAAGACTGGGAAGGTTTCAAGACTGCAGTTCAGAATTCAAATCTTGCTGACAAGGACATGATCATCCGCGTTATCAACATGAACAGCGACCCAGACAAGAGAGAAGAAGAAATTAGAAATATGAAGAGCACATTCGATGAACTTGAAGAATCTGTATTGCCACAGCTTCGTCGTTCTGAAATTGTTCTTAACATCACAAACATTGGTAAAACTGATGATGAAATCGCTGCTAAATACGCAGAAGATCCAAGCCAGTTAACATTCAAAGAAATCATGCACTACGGTGAAAATACAGAAGATGCTGCTAAGCGCGTAGAAATCTACACAAAGGCAACAGAACTCTTCCCAGAAGAATGGTCTGCATACAACAACCTTGCATGCGCTTTGTACGAAACTAAGGATTTCAAGGCAGCTAAGGTAGCTTTGGAAAAAGCAAAGAGCAAGAGCAACGGTAACGCTACAGTTCTTAACAACATGGGTAATGTAGCTCTTTCTGAAGGTAACATCGAAGAAGCTGAATCAAACTATGCATCTGCAACTGGCGTAAGCGAAGCAAGCGCAGGTCAGGGTGTTATCGCTATTAAGAAAGGTCAGTATCAGAACGCTTCTGATTTCTACGGAGAAGATTGCTCATTCAATGCTGGTCTTGCAAAGGTTCTTAACAAGGAAAACGACAATGCTATGAAGGCTTTGGATTGCGGCGAAGACAAAGACGATGCAATGAACTACTACTTGAAAGCTGTTGTTTCTGCTCGTAAGTCTGACAACGAAGGTGTTTTCAACAACTTAAGAACTGCTTGCCAGAAAGACTCAAAGTTGAAAGAATTTGCAGCTAACGATGTTGAATTCATCAATTTGTTCGAAAACGATACTTTCAAGTCTATTGTTAAGTAATTAAATATTCTATTATAAAAAAAGCGACTATATTTGGTCGCTTTTTTTTTGCACAATGATGAAGGAAATAATTGATAAACTAGAATTAGAAAACTTCTTAAACAAAGAAGAATTCATAAATCTTCTGTCAAATTTTGACAAGAAGACAATTGAATATGCCAATGAAAAGGCATTTAATGTCAAAACAAAACATTACGGCAATGATATCTTCATCAGAGGTTTGATAGAAATAAGCAACTACTGCAAAAACAATTGCTATTATTGCGGAATAAGAGCAGAAAACAAAAATGCAGACAGATATCGACTGACCAAGCCGAAAATTATGGAATGCTGCGACGAAGGTTATGAAATAGGATTTCGCACATTTGTTTTTCAGGGCGGAGAAGATATGACTTATAAGGACGAAGACATAGTAGATATTGTCAGCACAATCAAAAAAAAGTACCCCGAATGCGCACTAACATTATCAATTGGCGAGCGTTCAAAGGAAAGCTACAGAAAGTTTAAAGAAGCTGGTGCCGACAGATACCTGCTTAGACACGAAACAGCAAACAAGAAGCACTACGAAAAACTGCATCCGGGCAAAATGAGCTTTGAAAACAGGATTAACTGTCTGGAAAATCTCAAGAGCCTTGGTTATCAAACTGGCACAGGCTTTATGGTCGGCTCACCATATCAAACGCCAGAAACAATATACGAGGACTTGAAATTTATTAAGGAGTTCCAGCCGGCAATGGTTGGTATTGGTCCATTTATACCACATCACGAAACTCCTTTTGCCAGCCAAAAGGCAGGTTCGGTTGATTTAACACTTCTGCTTCTGTCGATAATAAGGTTGATAATTCCGAAAGTTCTACTTCCAGCCACAACAGCACTTGGAACAATTAGCGGAGACGGTCGCATACGAGGATTATTAGCAGGGGCAAACGTAATAATGCCAAATCTTTCGCCCAAAAGTGTAAGGGAGAAATATATGATATACGACAACAAACTTTCAAGCGGAGAAGAAGCAGCAGAGAATCTTGAAAAACTAAAAGCTCAAGTTAACGAAATAGGAAGCAGAATAGTTATAGATAGAGGCGACTCGAAGGTAGATTAGCAAATCTCATCTAATGTTTTGGTTATCAACCGACAAGCTTCATCAATTTCCTCATCTGAAATAACAAGCGGAGGTGCGATTCTAAATGCAGTATCGTGAAAAATAAACCAGTCGGAGATAATTCCATTATCAATGGCTCGCCTAATGAATCTCAATACATTATCGAAAGAACCTATTTCAACAGCAAGCAAAAGGCCCTTACCCCTAATTTCCCGAACCATCGGATGCGAACATAAATTAGACTTGAATCTTTCAGACTTTTTCTGAACTTGGTCAACAATTCCCGACTCGTTTATTAACTTAATTCCAGCCAATGCTGCCGCACACGACACAGGATGACCGCCAAAAGTGGTAATATGCCCCAGCACAGGATCAGTCATAAAACTCGACATTATTTTACGCGAGGACACAAAAGCGCCTACCGGCATGCCTGCGCCCAAAGCTTTTGCAAAACATATGATATCCGGCTCAATATCAAAATGCTGGAAACCAAACATCTTTCCTGTTCGTCCGAAACCAGTCTGAATCTCATCAAGTATAAGCAACGCACCATTACGAGTACAAGCAGAACGCAATTCGCGCATATATTCAACAGTAGGCACCATTACACCACCCTCCGCCTGTATGGATTCTAGGACAACGCAAGCTGTATCTTCATCAATTTGTTTCAACTGCTCGAAATTGTTCAGCTCCAAATGATACACATCTGGTAGCAATGGATAAAAAGAACGCTTGAAGTCCTCGTTACCACAAAGACTAAGCGCTCCCTGCGTACTTCCGTGATATGCATTAACAAAAGAAAACATCTTATGCCTACGTGTATATCGCTTGGCTAGTTTTGTAGCACCCTCAATTGCCTCGCTTCCACTGTTAACAAAATAAACATTGTCAAACTGCCCCGGAAGCATGCCACAAATATATTCAGCAAGCTTTACCTGCGGAGTTTCAATAAATTCGCCATATACCATCAAGTGCATGTATTTATCAACCTGCTCCTTAATTGCATTAACAACAGTTTCGTTACAATGACCTAACGAACTTACAGAAACACCAGATATTAAATCGATATACTTCCTGCCATCGGGACCATACATATAAACTCCCTTTGCACTTTCAATTTCCACAAGATACGGACTCTCAGAAGTCTGACCAATATAGTTTAGGAAAAGTTCCCTCTGCGAAATATTCATTATTATATGAGATTTTTCAAGTCAGCCAGATGTTTTTCATCAACTATTATTTCCTCGGCTGCGCAAAAACCTTCCTTGAAATTTATATGCCCATCATCGGATACAGAATGAATCTTGGATATGTTCACCAAATGACAATCATTAACCATTGCGAATTTGCAACCGCAACTCAACAAGCTGTCAGCTGTAACAGAACCAACCATAAGCGAGAAAGAATCTGTAGTGATTTCAAACATATCATTGCAAACCTTTCCGTACACAATATCATTCTGAGGCACACGAATAAAGCTACCGTTAGACTTAAAATACAAGTCGGAACCTTTCTTGTTTGCTGCTACATGCTTCTCAACCGCTCTGGTTACTGCCGACATAAATCGCTCATACGTTATTGGTTTAAGCAGATAGTCTGTAATATCATAATCGAACGCCTCAAGAGCATATTTTCGGCTAACCGATATAACAATAATTTGGATGTCCCTATCAAACTTTTCCAAGAAATCGAAGCCAGACATACCAGGCATCTCTATATCAAGGAATATCAAGGAAATATTATTTGTTTCAAGGCATGAATCTATTTCACTGGGACAAGAAAACTCACCACAGCAATTCAGGAAACCAGTTTTTTGAATAAAACTGGACATTTGCTTTCTTATGATTTCACTATCGTCAATAATAATACAATCCATCCGATGAATCAATATTTTTCAAAATACAAAAATAAGAAAAGTGTTTCTATTAATAACTATAATATGCGATATTCTACCAATGACAAGGCCAGCCTTCCGACAAGTCCCAATGAATATAAAACCTATAATTATGGATTGTAAAACAAAAAAAGGGTAAGCTACTTATATCGCACCGCTACAACCTCCTACCTTTGCTTTCTTCCGAACCTGGAGGATTCAGAGGGAGCTGGTCGTATAAGACTTACCCGGGCACAAAAGTAATACTTTTTTTGCTATGGCAAGAAATTTGGTGCAAATTTATTTTTCGAAAACAAAAAAGCACAAGGCAATGCAAAAGAACACTCGACAATCAAACATAAAATAATACCTTTGCAATAGAAAAATTACGCTATGAGAACACTGATAAAGAATGCAATAGTTGTCAACGAAGGGACTACCGAGAAAAAAGACATAGTTATAAACGACAAGACAATAGAAAAAATATGCTGCTGCCACGATGGCAAAGGATACGACAAGGTTATTGATGCAAGCGGATTATATTTATTGCCAGGAATTATCGATGACCAAGTTCATTTCAGGGAACCTGGCGCCACATACAAGGCCGACATATATTCTGAATCCAGAGCCGCAGTAGCAGGAGGCGTAACCTCATTTATGGAAATGCCCAATACCAACCCTGCGACAACAAGCATGGAACTACTAAAGCAAAAGTTTGAAATCGCATCAAATAATTCTCTTGCCAATTACTCGTTCTTTATTGGTGCCACAGAAGAAAATATCGATGAACTTGAGTCTATAGACATTTCAGAAGTCGCAGGCGTCAAACTATTTCTTGGCTCATCGACTGGCAATCTTCTCGTCAAGGATCAGAAGGCAATCGAAAAAATTATGCAAGTAGCGCCAACAATAATAGCTGCACATTGCGAAGATGACGCCATTATCAATGCGAACCTAGCTAAATTCAAGGAGATATATGGAGACAATATCCCGATGCAAAAACATTGCGAGATACGTTCGTCCGACGCCTGCTATAAATCCAGCAGCGATGCTGTTGAAATCGCCAAACGCACAAACGCCAGATTCCACATCTTCCACATCAGCACTGAAAAAGAAATTTCATTGCTGGAAAACAAAACCTTAGACGAAAAGAAAATAACGGCAGAAGTATGCGTTCATCATCTTTTCTTCAACAATAAAGACTACGAAAAGCTAGGTTCCCGAATAAAATGGAATCCTTCCGTAAAATACGAATCGGATAGGCTCGCCCTGATTAAAGCACTTAAAAACGGCTTTATTGACGTAGTTGCGACCGACCATGCGCCACACAGCATAGAGGAGAAAAGCAACCCCTACACAAAATGCCCGTCGGGAGCGCCAATGGTCCAGCATTCGTTGCAGGTAATGATAGAACTGTCGAAGCAAGGACACTTCGGAATAGAAGACGTCGTAAAATGGATGTGTCACAATCCCGCAAAACTTTACAATATAGACCGACGCGGATACATTCGCGAAGGATATTACGCAGACTTTGTACTTGTCGACATGAATGCCAAATACAAAATCACCAAGGAAAACCTTCGTTACAAATGCAAGTGGTCGCCTCTTGAAGGATATGTAATGAATTCAAGAATAATGACTACCTTTGTAAATGGAAACATTGTTTTCGACAATGATCAAATAATAGAAAACAAGTCGGCTATGAAATTGAAATTTAATAGATAGGATATGAAAAAGGTATTTATAATTTTAGCGATACTAGCTACTACCCTGCCAGTTTTCTCACAGCAGAACAGAACAATCAACGATGAAGAAAAAGGGGAAATCCTTTTCGGATATTGCACACGCGATGCCATAATGGCGACTGGCGACTGGTGGAAAACAGAATACGACTCGTACACAGTAAATGTCGAGGCGTTCAATCTTACTCTTCCAGAAAAATTCGATAGCGTGCAGATATTCATGGGGTCATGGTGCGAAGACTCTCACAGAGAAGTTCCCAGATTCTGCAAAATCTTCGACATGGACTACTTCAAGGATATTCCGATAACATTTATATGCCTTAACGGACAAAAAAACGTTGATGTCGTTGATGTTGAAGAATATTATGTGCAGTTTGTTCCAACAATCATCTTTTACAAGAAAGGAGAAGAACTTTGCAGGATTATTGAGCGACCAAGGACAGATTCGCTTGAAAGCGACATCGAGGACCTAATGGAAAGAATGCAATAAGAAAGATTACCTTCTTTTCAGGACAATTTTATTCATCACAAGCCCCAAGTCATCAAGCTTGCCTGACATAACGTCACTACGCACGCAAAAATCCGTTTTTCCTTTGGCAATATTCAACTTGCCTACATAACAGGTCTGCATCATATCATCTACGCCAGGAAGCACGCATACAATAGAATCTGAGCCACAAGCAAACAGATATCTCTTGTCGTAATAATCTGGAGTGTAAACAGCAAATACATCATATTCGGCACCTTCCACAACATCAACATGCCAAGAAATCCACGAATTCATTTGGGAGGAAAGATAGCTTCTCGAATCAAAAGCAGCATGGACAATACAATCTTCTTCCAATAGGACATAATTGCCATCACCGTCAGGTTCAATATATTCAGGTTCGACTACTGGCGCCCCATCGAACTCAAGAACAACGACATAAACATCCCCCATCCTATCTTCAGGCAATTTTACAACGATATTATTACCGTCAGAAAACGACAGCGGCATACTATTTTCAAGCACATAAGCCCGAAGCGGAATAGACTTCAACCCATAGCAGTCGAGTTCGGAAATAGAATCAACAACAGTAAAATACAATCTATTAGCGCCAAGCGTCGCAAATGCACCTGTAAGCTTTTCAAATGAGGAAGCCTTTGTTCCATAAATAGCTTCCGAATTCTGCGATACCCACTCGCCAATCCTTGAAAACACACGTTTCTCATAATCTATTATTTCGCCATTACCAGTCGGACCAATGTTCAGCAGGAAAACACCGCCATGGCTTACTGTGCTCATCAAACGACATATCTGGCAACGAACCTGCACCTCCTCATCAGGGCGCTCCTGCCACGAACGATAGCCCCAGGTACCATACAAAGACGCAGGATTATCCCATTGCGTTTCAGAATATCCAGCGACAACACCATTATCTGGCAAAGTCAAATAATCGCCTTGATTATTCATTATCCGCCCACTGATTAGACACGATGGCTGCAACGACTTTACAACTTTGCGGAAACGTTGGCTCTGGCTCTCAGTCGGCAAGCCCATATCGAACCATATTGTTTCAATTTCGCCATAATTTGTCAGCAACTCGGTTAGCTGTGCGACAATGCACTCCTCAAGTTCTGGCGTAATAGCCTCAATCGGGCTATATACTTGATTTACATACTCTGTACAGTTGGTAGTTGAATCCGGGTCCAAGCGTGGAATACCGCTATCAAAATGCCAGTCTGGCAAAGAATAGTACAAGCCAAATTTTACACCATGCCTTTTGCAAGCATCCGCTAGCTCGCCAACAATATCCTTTCCATACGGCGTAGCATCCACCACGTTATAGTCGGTTGTAGCAGTCTTGAACATACAAAAGCCATCATGATGTTTAGCCGTAAAGACAATGTATTTCATGCCTGCCTCCTTAGCCAGTTTCACCACCTCGTCGGCACTCCATCCCACAGGATTGAACTCCTGTGCAAGTTTTTCGTATTCAGCCGCAGGAATTCGAGCATGATTCATTATCTGCTCCGAATAATATGGAATCTTTTCTCCTTTCCACACTCCTGCAGGAATAGAATAGAGTCCAAAATGAACAAACATTCCCAGTTTGTCGCCGTGCCATTCTTCAAGGTGCTTTGCCGTTTGCTCATCAACATGGCCCTGACATTTATCGCCGCCATCTGCACAAGCAGTTGCGCTTGCCAGCAAAACGGCGAAGGAAACAAGTATAAATAAATGCCTACACATACGAATAATCAAAAAAAAGGTGGATTTCTCCACCTTTCATATCATATAAAGAAACTATTACTTCTTAGGAATGTTCTTAAGAACTTCAACCAACAAGTTCCAGAATCTTCCAACACTTTCGATATTAACTCTCTCGTCCGGTGAGTGCGGATGTTCGATAGTTGGACCGAAAGAAACCATATCCCAATCGTAAACAGAGCCGAACAAACCACATTCAAGACCAGCATGGATAGCCATAATCTTTGGTTCCTTCTTATACAGCTTCTTGTAGCAAGTCTTCATGGTGTTCATGATTGGAGATTCCATATTCGGATTCCAACCCGGGTATTCGCCTGTAAATTCAGCCTTAGCACCAATCAGATCGAATACGGTTCCAATCTTAAACATAGTGCCTTCCTTAGCCGAATTTACTGAACTACGAGTCAAGCACTTAACAGAGAACTTTCCACCCTTAACCTCGATAATTGCAAGGTTGTTTGATGTTTCAACCAAACCTGGCATAGAATCGCTCATTCTAACAACGCCATTCGGACATACGAATGTAGCCTTGATAATATTTACAGCAGTCTTGTGAGGAACAACCATTGTCGGAGCCTTCTTTACCTTTTCAACTGTAAAAGAAAGATTCTTTTCTGTTACCTTGAATTCCTCACGATAAATATTCTGATAGTTTGCAACTTCAGCCTTCAGAGTTTTAGCCTCTGCCCTTGGAACCATAATGATTGCATAAGCTTCACGAGGTATAGCGTTTCTCATGTTTCCGCCTTCGATTTCAACAAGTTCGTAATTGTACTTGTAGTTGTAGCGGTTCAAGAATCTAACCAAAAGCTTATTAGCATTAGCGCGACCGATATTGATATCCATACCGCTATGACCACCGTTCAAACCGCCAACGCAAACTTTATATGCCTCGTAACCTTCTGGAGCAGGAACTTCCTTATATGATTTGTTAATGTTGACATCAACGCCACCAGCACAACCAACGTAAAGTTCGCCTTCGGTTTCAGAGTCCATATTGATTAAAATCTTGCCGTTGAGAACGCCGGCCTTCAAATGGTTTGCACCGGTCATGCCAGTTTCCTCATCAACAGTAAACAAGCATTCTATTGGACCATGAGCAATGTCCTTCGATTCAAGGACAGCCATTGCTGCAGCACAGCCCATACCGTTGTCGGCACCCAATGTAGTTTCGTTTGCACGAACCCAATCGCCGTCAATAATAGTTTCGATAGGATCCTTTGTGAAGTCGTGCTTCTTTGCATTGTTCTTCTGAGGAACCATATCAACGTGTCCCTGAAGGATAACACCAGCACGGTTTTCCATACCCTTAGTTGCAGGCTTGCGGATAATTACATTGCCAGTTTCGTCAACTATTGTTTCAAGACCTAATTTCTCGCCGAAATCCTTAAGATAAGCGACAACCTTTGCCTCGTGCTTCGATGGACGAGGAATCTGAGTAAGTGCATAAAAGTTTTTCCAAACATTCTGCGGATTCAATTTTGTGATTTCACTCATAATCTTATTTGTTTTTTAATTTGTTTGTAACATAATTTAGTGATGGCAAATGTAAAAATATTTCGAATAGAAAACTAAAAAAAATGATATTTTGTAAGGCCTGCCGCTTCTAATTTCTCTTCATCATAACTCCAATATATTTTGTCCATACGATAATGATGATGCGCCACTTAATATATTCGACTCCTTATATCTTTTATTTGAACAACGCATGTTTCCCTATTGCTAATTTTATATGGATAATTCATCCGCAATCATAAATTCTTTATAATTGTAGTAACCTAAAGTCATATACATGCTGTCGTTTCGAAAAAAACTTCGTCGTAACCACCTCTTATCTTTTCGCTTGCAAAAGAACCATCCATGTTAATCTTAAAAACATTTCGGCATGCACATTGCAATATAAATGTTGGTTGTTAAAATAATTTTAAGGTTACTATATCAATATAAAAGTATAGTTTCTTATCTTTGTAAATTAAAATTCTTGTGCGATGAAAAAGGTCTTGTTCATTGTTATAGCATTTGTTGCTGCAGCACAAGTTGCTCCGGCACAAATAAAATGGATGAGCATCGAAGAGGCGATGAAAAAGCAGGACTCGGTGCCCAAAACAGTAATGATCGACATGTACACCGACTGGTGTGGATGGTGTAAAAAAATGGATGCCGAAACATTCAGCAATCCTGAACTTGCTGCATATATAAACGCGAACTTCTACCCGGTAAAGTTCAATGCCGAGACCAACGACACCGTGTTGTTCCCAGTAAAATCGAAGAACGAAAAAACAGGCGAAACAGTAACCGAATGGAAGCCGTTCATCAACCCGCAACTAGGAAACCGCTCACCGCATATGCTCGCTCAAATGCTACTGAGCGGGAAAATGTCATACCCTTCGATTGTTTACATCGACTTTGAAGGAAACATTGTTCCGATTGCCGGATATATGTCGGTCGAAAACCTAGAGCCAATCCTTGTATATTTTGCAGAAAGAATAAACAAATACAGCGATTGGGGAGAATACATGAACTGCTATAATGCAACCTTCCGTGCCGATCTTGACACCACCGACTTTTTCAACGGTACCGTAAAGTGGGAAGACTTCAACACAGCCGTTGAAAAAATGAAAAAAGAACCAAAAAAATTGCTACTATACATTTATTCCGACTGGAATTCGAGCAGCAAGCTAATGCAAGGCGGATCGTTTAAAGAGACCGAACTTGCCAATTACATAAACGAAAACTTCTACGCAGTAAAAATCCCATACGACATTACCGACACACTAAAAATTGCCGGACGGGAATTCGTTAACGAGAAAAATCAAATACAATATCCGAACCAGCTTGTCCTGTCGCTTTTGCACCCCGACTACAGAATACCCGCATTTGTAATATTCGACGAACATGCAACTCACCCAATCTTCATACAGAGAGGATTTTCTTCATACACCACTATCGAAAAACTTATTACATATTTTGCAGACGACCTGAACCTTAAAGGTGTCGACCTACAAGAATACTACAACAACTACACTTCAAAAATTCACGGGAACAAACAAAAAAAATAATACAGCAATATGGCAAAAAAACTTTTAATAATCATATTGGCAACCTTTGCTTCATTCAACATATACGCACAAGCGAACATTGAAATTTCACAGGAAAAGGTGGTGGAAAATGGGCAAAAGTATTACCTCCACACTGTCAGCCAGGGACAAACATTATACTCCATCTGCAAGGCATATTCGACCACGGAAAAGGACGTACTAAACTGTAATCCCGAACTGCAGTCCGGAACACTTTCCATTGGTCAAATCATTAAGATTCCAATCATCAACGAACTATCGAAGGATGGAAAGAGCATCGTATACACAGTAAAGAAAGGCGAAACATTATATTCGCTGCTCAAACGTTTCGAGACTACCGAAAAGGAATTCTATGAACTGAACCCAAAACTCAGCAGAAGCGAAAGCATACGTGTTGGCGACGAAATATATTTTCCGCTAAAGGAAAAGGCAGGCTCAAACATAACCAACATTGCAAAGCCCAAAGAACCGGCAGAACAAGCGGCAAGCGAAGAGCCTAGAGACGACAACACATACATCTACCATACAGTTCAGCAAGGCGAAACATTGTTCAAGATTTCAAGACAGTATGATGTCACGCTAGCTGAAATATACGCACTAAACACCAACATAACCAACGGGCAACTATCAATAGGCGAAACTATACGAATCCGCAAAAAACAAAACACAGACAATGAAAGCGAAGCTTCGCAGGCAGAAACAAACGCAGTTGACAATGGCAACATTTCAAGCACTTGTGAATCAGACAAATGGTACACCTACGGCAAGACCTTCACAATTGCCATGCTGCTGCCACTTGAAACCGAAGCAAACATCAGGGACCTAATCAGTCAGGAAAATCACAACATAACACAAAGACTTAGAGCCGTAACCGAAAGAGCCGTTGACTTCTATTCTGGCGCCCTGGTCGCACTAGAAAGCTTCAAAAACGAAGACATCAAGATAAAAGTAAAAGTCTTCGACATCGGCAAGGACAATGCAGTACTCACCTCGCTCGTCTCCGAGAACAAGTTCAACGACATCGACATGATTATCGGTCCGGCCAACAAAAGTCAAGTCGACTATCTCAACTCAACTAACCTAGGCATACCAATGCTACTGCCATTCGTAAGCGATGAAGGTATTCTTAAGAGCAACCAGAACAACATAATGCTTAACCCGAGCAAGCAAGACATTCGCAACACAGTCGCAAAATATGCTTCACAAGTCGAAAACAGCAATGTCCTTATCATAAGAGGCACTACAGACGAATCGAAAATGCACGCAAGCAAATATGCCGAAGCCATGCAAAATGCCAAAGTTACCGCAACGACCCTTGACTTCAACGGTGGAAGCATCGAAGCCATAGGTTCCTCACTGAAGAAAAATGCAAACAACATTATCATATTAACTTTTGAAAACGAATTGGGGATCAACAGAGTACTCACGCAAGTTTTCAAGCTTTGCAAAGACAACAACATATCGCTTATTGCCGACCCAAAAATCATGAATTACGAAAATATTGACCCGAACTATTACGCAGAAGTCAAATACACATATTATTCCAATTCAAACATCAACTACGACAATCCCGAAGTAAAGGATTTCATAAACAAATACAGGGAGGCATTCCTAAGCGAACCTAATACCGACGCATACATTGCTGCTGACGCAATAAAATATTTCATCCCGATGCTAAAAAAAGCAGGGAAAGGATTTGCACCGTGCATCGACCAGGACTATGTACAGAACGGACTCGGAGGTGCAAAACAATATTGTAAAGCGACCAACTATGCGACCAATTCATACAGCAACAGAAAAGTATACATATACAGCATAGAGAAGGACTACACATTCAAACTTGTGTACTCAGAAGATCCGAAAACCGAAAGCGCAGAATAATATGGGAGCATTAACAATGACAGTACAACTGCTATTAGCGTTATCGCTATTAGTTGTAATACATGAATTTGGCCACTACCTTGCCGCCAAGGCATTCGGAGTAAGGGTTAAGAAATTCTACCTGTTCTTCGACTTTCCTATGTTCTTCACCGAACCTACTTTTGCACTATTCAGGGCAAAAAAGGTAAATGGCAAATGGATTTTCAGCTGGTTTAGCCGCATGGCGCCACAATCCTTTGAGGAAGATGAAACAACTACTGAATGGGGCATCGGATATTTTCCTCTCGGAGGTTACTGCGCCATCGACGGAATGATTGACGAAACCACAAGCTCCGACCAGCTTCCAAGCGAACCAAAACCTTGGGAATTCAGGACAAAGCCTGCATGGCAGCGACTGATAATAATGGTTGGCGGTGTATTCATGAATGTAATCGCCGCTGTAGTGATTCTTGGATTCTGCCATCTCGCCTACACAAAGTCGTATCTACCAATAGAAAACGTCTCGGAAGGCATATATGCATCCGACTATGGCAAATTCATCGGATTTGAAAACGGAGATAAAATTGTTGCAATCAACGGAAAGGATGTCGAAAGATACGAAGACGTATTCTCAGCGAAACTGTTTTTTGCATCAACAATTACAATTGACCGCAACGGCTATCAAAAGGAAATCGAAATTCCAGACACCCTATATTCATATATGAAAAACGGGGGAATGCTGTTCGACCTGTCGAACCACAAAGTAACCATCGACAGCGTTGCATACGACATGGCAGCAAGCAAAGCCGGAATCAAACCAAATTCAAAGCTCATTTCCATAGACAATGCAGAAATCCAGAGTTTTGGACAAATGCGCGACCTGCTAAAACACAACAAAGGCAAAACACTCGACTTCGAATTAAATTGCAATGGCGAAGAATACACCAGAAGCGTTGATATCGACAGCACTGGCAAAATTGGAGTTTATGTTGAACAACCACAATACGAAACAAAAGACTACAACATTGCCAGCGCCATGAAATACGGCTGGAAAGATGCCATGGAAACCCTTTATGCAAACATTAAGGGCTTCGGACTAATATTCAGCGGCAAGGAAAAAGCAAGCGAAAGCTTGCAGGGTCCAATTGGAATCGCAAAGGTGTACGGACCTGTCTGGAACTGGGAAAAATTCTGGAAGCTAACCGGAATAATATCCATAATCCTTGCATTCATGAATATACTACCAATACCGGCGCTAGACGGTGGCCATGTTCTTTTCCTTACCATCGAAGCAATTACTCGCCGCAAAATACCAGACAAGATAATGGATATCATCCAGAGAATTGGGTTGCTCATACTGTTTGCACTGATGATATTTATTATCGGCAACGACATTATTAACCTTTTTTAATCAATGCCTATGAAAAAGCTGTTTTTAATAATCATACTGGCAATGCTTGCATCAACAGCGATGCTTGCACAGGATTTCCTCGATTTTAACAACGGCTACAACCGTCGTAAGCGTGTCCTTGTTGTTCCGTTTGACGAAAGAATATACTTCAACGACGCCACTCCTGAAATTGCACGGCGCGACGACCTGACGCATGACGAGATAATGGAATATTTCCGTCACCAGCTTAACCTGCAGCTCACCAACTCGCTGATGGACTCCTGCGAAATTGTCGACCTCATGTCTAACAACACCCGAGAAGACGAAGCCGACATTATAGGGCTCTACACAACGATGTCGTACATTCTGCAGCTTGCAGAACTTGAACCTGAAGAGGAACCGAAGAATATTATTGCTCGCAGAAGAGCTGAAAAACTTGAGGAAATACGCAGGAAACAGCGTGAAGAAGAAATGGCGAACGCTCGCCCCGGAATACGCAACGGAGAACTTGTCGGACAAAAGCAAAATACCGACGACATGTACCTTCACATTGTTATCGAACAGCCAGAAGTTCTTAAGGAAATCGCTCAACGCCGACGCGTCGACTACTTTCTCTTTGTCAACCAGTTCGACATCAAGACCGACTTCCGCGACCCATATATGTCGGGCAACCCGAACATGCAAAGGCTCATGCGAGTTCACTTCAGCATTTACAATTCAAACGGAGAGTTCGTATCTGGCAATTACGCCAGCACAAAAATCCCATATTACGAAGATGACAAGGAACGTATTGTTAACCAATATTTCCCCGAAATTATGCGTCAAATCCTGAAGAAAATCAAATTCTAAAACAATGAAAATAGTTCTTGCAAGCAATAACAAGCACAAGCTCGAAGAGATGAGAGCCATTCTTGGCGAAAAAATTGAAATCGTATCACTTTCGGACATCAACTGCCATGATGAAATTCCAGAAGAACAGGATACTATCGAAGGAAATGCTTTGCAAAAGGCAAGATACATTCACGATAAATTCAATGTTGACTGCTTTGCCGACGATACCGGACTTGAAGTAGAATGCCTCAACGGAGAACCCGGTGTATACTCTGCCAGATATGCCGGCGAACACCCAACATTCGACGACAACATTTCGAAACTTCTTGCAAACATGGAAGGCAAAACAAACCGAAATGCCAAATTTAGAACTGCAATCGCATTAATTCTCGACGGCAAGGAATACATATTTGAAGGAGAAGTTAGAGGATCTATAACAAAAGAGTATCGCGGGCACAACGGATTTGGATACGACCCTGTATTTCTGCCTGATGGTTTTTCTAAAACTTTTGCAGAACTCGATGCAGAAACTAAAAACAAAATTAGCCATAGAGGAAATGCAGCAAAAAAACTTGCAGAATTTCTTAATAAGCAATACGGCAAATGAACAGATTTGAATACATAGGCATTACCGCCGTTTTCCTGATAATATCAATAATATCATCAGCACAAGTTGCCGTAGGGCAATGGCAGGACCACCTGTCATACAACAGTGGCAAACAGGTGATTGCTGTCGATAAAACAGTCTATATGCTTTCTGAAAGCGGTATCCTTAAGTACAACAAAGAAAGCAAGGAAATCGAAAAACTCACAAAGCTCAACGTACTGTCGGATGTTACTCCGAGCCGTATGGCATACGATGAACAAAGCGGATACATAATCATCGGATATTCAAGCGGCAATGTCGACCTAATAAAAGGAAATGACATAATAAACATTAACGACATCAAGCAAAAATCAATAAACAGCAGCAAGTCTATCAATTCAATTTACACAAAAAACGGACTTGCATACCTCGGATGCGACTTTGGAATCGTTGTCCTCGACTTGCGAAAAATAGAGATTAAGGAGACTTGGTTTATTGGATCAAACGGCGCATATGTCAACGTTAACGCCATGGACAGCGACGGAGAGAACTTATATCTGGCCACCAACTCGGGCATATACATGGGAAATTTCAACGATGCTCTTGTAGATTTCTCTAAATGGCAGATAATCACCGACATCGACAGCACCTCTCCTCTTGTATGGATGAAAGGCAAGAATTACAACACACTAAAGTATTTCCAAAACAAACTGATTGTCAACTACAAGGGCACCACATCAAACAGCGACAGTCTGATGGCATACAACGGCAGCGAATGGGAACATGTTTTGACCGAATGCCGCAGCATAACGTCCCTTTCGGGCGACAACGACACTTTGCTATGCTCAACCGGAACAGCCCTATTCCAGTACAATCAAAACTTAGAAAAGATAAAGGAAAGCTGGTGGTACTACACTAGCGACAGAAACTACGACACAAAGGCAAACGATGCATGCATAAGCAAACAAAAAATATGGGTTGCCGACAGGGAATGCGGACTTGCATCACTGGAGAGCTGGTGGGCAGATGTAATTCAAGTAAATTCCCCGTCAACGAACTATGTCTTCGACATGTCGTCGGCAAAGTCCAAAATGATTGCAGTCAGAGGCGGATACACAACCGCTTATGTACCCACATGGACAACACCAACTATATATACCTATGAAGACTATACCTGGACAACAAGAACACCAGTTCAGATTAGCGAGATTTCAGGCATTTACGACTTTGTATATATAAGCGTTGACCCAAACGACGAGAAACACTACTTCATAAGTTCCTGGCTCGACGGACTAATTGAATTCCGAAACGACGAGTTCTACAAGAGATATACCGACGCAAACAGTTCATTAAGAAAAATTGATGGCATGGATTGGATAAGAGTCGGAGGCGGAACATTTGATAAGAATGGTAATTTCTGGGTCACCAATTCTCTGTCATCCAAGTGCCTTCACGTCATGAACAAAAATGGAGAATGGACAGGGTTTACAATCGCAGACATGACCAAAAACATCAAACGAATCATTGTCACTCAAGACGGCATAAAATGGATGATACTTGCTCAATCGGGAGGAATTTGCATTTTCGACGACAATGGCACCATTGAAGACACCAGCGACGACAGATACAAACTCATCAATATTCTTGACGAGGACGGGGAAATTGTAAGCAACGACGTTTACTCCATCGCCGAAGATAAAAACGGCTATATCTGGGTTGGTACGGCAAAAGGAGTTGTTGTATATTACAACCCGAGCAAGGTTTTTGACACGCTGGTAGTCAAGGGACGCCAAGTAAAAGTTCCACGTAACGATGGCACCGACAACGCCGACCTGCTTCTTTCAACAGACGTTGTAACAGCAATTTGCGTCGACGGAGCTAACTGCAAATGGTTCGGCACACAAAACGGTGGCATTTACTACACAAGTGCCGACGGTACTGAAACATTACACCATTTCAGTACAGACAACAGCCCACTTCCCAACAACAACATACAGGCTATCAGCATTGTACCGGAAACAGGAGAAGTTTTCTTCGGCACTCAAAAGGGAATCGTTTCATTTAGAGGTGAAGCTACCGAAGGCAACGAAACCTACGACGAGATATACGCATTTCCGAATCCTGTAAAATCGAATTACACAGGACCGGTAACAATCAAGGGCCTCATCGCCGGTTCTATAGTAAAGATAGCCGACATAGCCGGTAATATCGTTTACGAAGCCAAATCAACTGGCGGACAACTTGTATGGGACGGCAACAACCTAAACGGAAACAGGGTTGCCTCGGGTGTTTACGTTGTATTCGTCTCCACCGAAATCGGAGAACAAAAATCAACGACCAAGATACTATTCCTAAAATAAGCTAAACCAAATGCTCGTATCAACCGAAGCAATAGTACTTAACAGGATAAAGTATACCGACAACTCATACGTGGTAAACCTATACAGCGAAGCCATTGGAAAAATAACTGTGCTGGCGCGGGTGTCGTCGCGGAAACCCGACATAAAGGCCAATGCCTTCTCTCCTCTTAATATCATCAGGACTGAATTTAAATTGAAAGGCAGCAGATCGGTTCATAGCATAAACTATGTGGAACTTGTAAAATGTTTACCAAACAACGACATCACAAAAATCTGCATTTCCCAGTTCATTGCCGAAGTAATAAGCAAAACAATAAAGGAAGAAGAAAAGAACACTGAACTTTACAATTTCTTCATAAGCACAATACATGCCATTGAAAATAGCGACAAAAACACAGTCAACATTCATCTGATATTTCTTAAGGAACTGGCAAGACTAATGGGATTTCAGATTACAAATAACTTCTGCGAAGAAACGCCATACTTTAACACGCGCGAAGGTATGTTTCTTCCGGTATATACTACCGACGAGGAGTCGTTTGAAATACCACTAAGCACAGCTTTCTCTCAACTGTTGAACAGTTCATACAGCAACAACAGCTACAAGTTTCCACATTTATACCGGCAGAAGATGATTGAAAGTTTACTGTCATATTATAAAATACACACGGAACACCTATTTGAGATTAAGTCATTAAAAGTCTTGAACGACGTATTTAACGAAGAATAATTGTAGCTTACAAAAAAAAGTATTAAACTTGCATTTTGATAATTGTTTTTTCATCTACTAAGATGGCGAATAAATTTACATACAGAGCGGCAATCGTTATAATTATAATAGGTCTTTTGGCTCTATCGTATAAGTCATTGGGGCAAACAACATTGCAGTTTAAATTTTCGCCACTTGGAATGCATTTCTTCAACGAACCCAACAAGTCCAATTTTGAAAACAGGATAGACTCCAACTCAAACTTTGTTTTTGAGCCATGCGTTATTCTTGGTGTTGAAACATATCTTGTAAGCGACATATTATGTTTCAGGGGCAATTTAGGAGGCCTCAGCGACGCCGTTTCAAAGCCAGGACTATTCTTACAGCTTGGGCTTAAGGTGAGACTATTCCAGGTTTACCGCAATTCACTGAGCATTGGTGTCGGTTTCATGGGATATGGACACGAATGCTGGAATACATTGCCAAACTACGTAGAACAAAAAGGATGGGCGCCAAACGGAAAATGGGAATATTCAATCGGATATCTTGCAGATCTTGAATACGCTATTTTCCTAAACGACAAAAGCGACCTGATGTTCAATATATCTTACGGATACCAAAAAAAGACTTTTAATTTTTCCGTAGGATATAGATATTGGCTTTCTTCAATAATTAAGCATCCTATTAAATGTGGAAGCTGCCCATTTACAAAAACAAAACATTGGAACAAATAACAATGGAAACACCAAAAAGAATTTTCGACATACTGGAGTGTTATAAAAACGAGCACAAGAACTTGCCGGTTGCATTGGCAAACAAGGAAAAAGGCCAGTGGAAAAAATACACACCTGCAGATTACTATCAGTATTCCCACAAGCTAGCTTGCAGTCTATTGAAACTTGGGTTGCAAAAGGGCGACAAAGTTGCAAGCATATCGCAAAATCTTCCGCAATGGAACATTACAGATATGGGGATTGCTCTTGCTGGAATTATTCATGTCCCTATTTATCCAACACTTAACAACGCCGAATTCGAATATATATTCACACACTGCGAAGCAAAGGTAATCATTGTTTCAAATGCCAAGTTAGCGACAAAAGTCGCACAGGTAGTGGAAGCCATGAACAAGGACATACCAATATTCTGCTTCACGGAAAGCCCTGTTTCCAGAAACTGGGATTCACTCATTACTGACCTTACGAGCGAAGAAGAGGCAAAATATATGGTGCAAATTGAGGAAAACAAGAGAACTATTTCACCAGAAGACCTATTTACAATAGTATACACATCTGGGACAACAGGCAATCCTAAGGGTGTAATGCTTTCACACAGGAACATTCTGTCCAATGCCACGGAAATAGAAAAACTTGTTCTCATCAACTATGGATGCAGAGCTTTAAGTTTCCTTCCTCTTTGCCACATTTACGAACGTATGATGAACTACGTTTACCAAATAAAAGGAATTGAAATATATTATGCCGAAAGTCTTGGCACAATAATAAACGACATTCAGGACATAAAGCCACAGATATTCAATTCGGTACCAAGAGTACTCGAAAAATTCTACGACAAAATTACAGCCAAGGGCAAGGATTTAAAGAAGCTACAACGCAAGATATTCAACTGGTCTGTTGAACTGGGCAAAAATTTTGCCGACAACGGACAGAACTCGTGGTGGTACAACTTTAGGCTCAAAATTGCACGTCAGCTTGTGTTCAAGCAATGGCAGGCTGCCTTTGGCGGAAAAATCGTTGTTATCGTATCGGGCGGCAGTGCTCTTAGCACCGACCTGGCACGACTATTTGCTGCCGCAGGACTAAAAATCAGCGACGGATACGGTCTAACTGAAACTTCTCCGGTTATCGGTGTTAACAATATTCCTTGGACAGATTCCCGAATCGGAACAATTGGTCCTGTCCTTAAGGGCGTAACAGTAAAGATAAACGACGATGGTGAAATTCTTGTAAAAGGTCCTAATGTAATGATGGGCTACTACAAGAACGAAGAAGAAACAAGAAATGCCATCGACGAAGAAGGCTGGTTCCATACCGGAGATATCGGCGAAATAATTGATGGCAAATTCCTTAAGATTACCGATAGAAAGAAAGAAATTTTCAAAATGTCGAATGGCAAATATATTGCTCCTCAACAAATTGAAAACAAGCTTAAGTCTTCAATGCTGATAGAACAGGCAATGGTTATCGGCGAGAATGAAAAATTCGCCAGCGCCATCATATCGCCAAACTTCAACCATCTTCATTTCTACGCACTAAAGCATAAGATACATTTCAGAGACAATGCCGAACTTATCACAAATGCACAAGTCCTCAAGAAATTCCAGGAAGAAATCGAAGATATAAACAAGACACTTAGCGAATACGAATGTATCAAACGCTTCAGACTTGTAGTTGAAGAATGGTCGCCGACATCAGGAGAACTTTCGCCAACACTAAAGCTGAAAAGAAACGTAATAAAAAAGAAATACAGTTCGCTAATGAATGAGATTTACGGGCATAGCGACGAAACGCAAAAAAACATGCTTGACAACTTGGAAAAGAAAATCTCACACGGGTTCAAAAAGCTCAAGGACATTGGCAATACAAAACTATTCAACGAATAGCAAAAATGAAGAACGAATTCATCGCAAAAATCAACGAGAGCATCAGCAACAATACTTTCGTCAAGATAACATTCTCATCCCCACTGCAAAAAAACGCAGAAATCAAGAACATATACATCAAACAGGTCGAGATTAAAGGAGAACGCAAACTCAGCTATACATACAGATACCAGAAACGCGATATAGTAAAGAATTACTCCATTCAGGAAAGTATAGCCTGCATTGCCGACCATATCAACAACTATAGGTTTGCCACTCTTTTCACAACGAAAGAAGATATTATTTTACAGCATAACGGAGACCATCTCAAACTAAAATCGCAGGACGCAAGCATAAAGGAAGTTCCTTCGTTAAGCCACGACCGTGAAAAAAAACATAAAATAGAATCAGACGACAGCAAGAAATACTTGAATTTACTTGGAATCACGGACAAGAACGGAAACGTCAACCCTAAATCTCAAGACAAATTCAAGCAAATCACGCACTATATTGAAATTCTCAGCAGTCTCATCGACAAGCTACCGGCAGACAAGGAAATAAAAGTCGCCGACATGGGAAGCGGCAAGGGTTATCTAACGTTTGCACTTTACGACTACCTTGTAAATACGCTAAGACTAAAGGCAGATGTCACCGGCGTTGAAATTCGTCCCGACATGGTTGAACTTTGCAACAAATATGCTGCAGAATCGGCTTTCGACAATCTACACTTTGCGAAAAGTACAATTGACGACTACACAGTGGATTCTCTTGACATTCTTATTGCCCTCCACGCATGCAACACAGCCACCGACGACGCAATAGTAAAAGGAGTTAATGCAGGAGCACAGATTATAGTCACAGCCCCCTGCTGCCAGCACCAAGTTCGCGAAGAGATGGAAAAAGGAAAACCTTCGGAGATTGTCGCACCGATTATCAGGCACGGAATCTTTATGGAGCGTCAGGCCGAACTCATTACCGACAGCATCCGGGTGCTATTCCTTCAGTATTTTGGATATAAGACAAAGGTTGTCGAATTTATTTCCGATGCTCACACCCACAAGAATGTCATGATAATTGCAACTAAAGCATCAACGACGAAGGAACAGAAATCTGCAATCCTAAAGCAACTTGACGATTTGAAGGCATTCTTCGGAATCAAGAATCACTATATAGAAACAAAATGGCAGAAATAAAAGCAATAGTATACGAATCGAATACCGGTTATACGAAACAATATGCCGAAATGCTATCTGCCGCTACGGGATTGCCAGCAATCTCCACAATTGAAAAGACATTGTTCGGCAAACGCGACGCCGTTATCTTTATGGGCTGGATATGTGCGGGAAAGATAAACGGACTGAGACTTGCAAAAGTAAAATACAATCCTATGATAATTGTTGGCGTTGGAATGACACGCCCCAGCAATGAATATGCTTTCGACATCGCCATGCAAAATAATATCGACGGATTGTTCTTCTATCTGCAGGGAGGAATCCACAGGGAACGACTAAAAGGTTTTTACAAACTCATGTTCAAAGCATATACACGGCCTTACCTTCGAAAATCAGAAAATGGCAAATCGCAACTGAGCAAAGATGAAATTGAACTTGTTGATACTATAAAGAACGGAAATTCATTCGTAAAAGCAGAAAATCTAACCCCTATTATCGAAAAGTACGAAGAACTTAAAAACAATCAGCTTTAATAAGAATTTAAGATAATTGCCAGTCAATTATTCCAAGAAAAAGCACTACCTTTGCACTCTCAAATTCGGCATAGGCCGAAAATAGTTAACACATTTAAAATTAACGAATTATGGC
Organism: uncultured Bacteroidales bacterium; assembly: GCA_937899245.1. Lineage (GTDB taxonomy): Bacteria > Bacteroidota > Bacteroidia > Bacteroidales > ML635J-15 > Bact-19. The sequence goes on from CALDKB010000017.1 coordinate 53,195, forward strand.
AAAGGAAAAAATCTTTTCAAAGCAGTGGTTCATTTCATATTCGCTCATTATCCTTGGCAGCTTGCTATTTGCTGTTGGCGATGTAATGTTCGTAAACCCTTATCTTATGGCTCCCGGTGGAACGTATGGTCTTTCAAACGTGCTTAACACTGTATGGCCTTGGAAAATCAGTTTCTACGCCATCTGCATGGATATTCCATTGCTTCTTATCGGAACTTGGATCCTTGGTCCAAAATTCGGAATCAAGACTATAGTGTCGACTATTTTCATCTTTGTCTTCACATTTCTTCTTGAAATGCTTTGGGGATACAACCCTGTTATTCACGACGGAGCAATACTACAGGCCCCTATCGAAGGCATCAACATGGTAGAAATTCCAGGAAATGGTGGCTACTTTGTTCCAGACTATTTCCTTAATACTGTTCTTGCCGGCATTATATACGGACTTGCAATAGGCCTTGTCTTCAAATCGGGAGCAACCTCCGGCGGCAGCGACATCATCTCAATGATACTTCACAAGTACACTAAGATTTCTCTAGGAACATTAGTCCTTATTGTAGACAGCTGCATAACACTCACCACTCTCATAGCTTTTGGTGACATTCGCCTGCCTATTTATTCAATACTTCTTATCTTCATCGAAAGCAAAGTTATCGACCTTGTCGTTGACGGACTCAAGAGCTTCAAGACTGTATTCATTATTACCGACGAGATGACAGCCGTACGCGACTATGTCGTAAACGAACTTGAACGTGGCGGAACATGCATTACCGGCGAAGGATTATACAAAGGCGCAGAACGCAAGATGATCTATGTTACACTTGACCGTACTGACCTTATCAAACTAAAAGACAAACTTCCGGAAATTGACCCGAAAGCATTCGTAAATATTGTAGATAGTGCTGAAATTCTTGGACTTGGCTTCAAGTCGATGACCAAGGACTAATAATTTTTATGACGGTTATCGCCTTTATATTACTAGCATTACTTTTAGTGTCGTGCGGACCAACAACAACCGACGACATCGACTCTTGCTATGCTAATATTGATGGGACAAAAATCCATTACAAATCGTGTGGCGACGGCGAGAAAACGATAGTCTTCGTCCATGGTTTTGGATGCAACATGAATGCATGGGATTATCAAGTAAAAGACCTAAGCAAAGACTACAAGCTAGTTTTCATTGACCTTCCAGGATACGGGAAAAGCGACAAACCAGAAACAGAATACAACCTTGACTTCTTTGCAAAAGCTGTCAAAACTGTTACAGACGACCTGAACATTGAAAAAGCGGTTTTTGTCGGACATAGTCTTGGAACACCCATTTGCCGCCAGGTATACTTCAACTATCCAGAAAAGGTTGCAGCTTTATGCGACGTTGACGGTGTTTATTGCTTCTATCCTACCGACACTATTTTTACCGAAGCATACGAGGCCTCGCTTCATGATTTTACTAATCTTTTCAAAGGGGAAGACTACAAGCATAATATGATTCAATTTGTGAAGTCATTAAGCTATGTTACAACACCTAAGGAAGTTTGCGAATATGCCATGAACACGATGCCAGAAACACCACAGGACATTGCATATAGCACCATGAGCAATCTGATAAGCAGAAAATACTGGACTGGGCAACAAATTTCTATTCCAACTCTTATTTTCTGCACTCAGAATTCAGATCTTCCTCCAGATAATTACGAGAAAATGGGAAGCCTATATTCCGACATGGAATACTTGGAATTTAACGACATTGGCCACTTCATCATGATGGAAAATCCAAATCTTTTCAATGGCAAACTGAAAGAATGGATTGATAGTCTCCAATAACTAATATGAAATTCTAATATTTTTTGAAAACAACAGCCACTCCACCACCAGCAGCCATTTTCACAGACAACGAATCTACACAAGATACCTTTTTTGTGGTAATCTTGTACGATGTCGGATTTGTCTTCCAGTCTGCATCATCGCCATCTGCATAAATCGTAGCTTCGTATTCCGTTTCCTCAACAAGAAAATCCAGAGGGATTGTCAAGCTTCTGGCATTCTCGTCTGTGGCGACACCGAGGAAAAATGTTTCTCCAGCACGACGTGCAACAGCAATATAGTCGCCAATTTCACCATCGACAGCCGCCGACCAATCACAATCCGGATTAAAGTCGCGGAAAAACTGGAAAGCCGGATGACCCTCATAATTCTCTATCAAGTCAGATGCCATCTGCAATGGTGAATATAAAATTACCCAATTGGCGAGCTGCTTTGCCAGTGTAGTATTTACACGGCATTCCCTGCTGTCCTTTTGATTCCACTGCCTGCAATTAGGGTTATCCATAATACTATCGAAAAGAATGTCGAATGTTCCTGGCGTATAGTCCATAGGTCCTGCCAATAAGCGCGTAAATGGCAATATCACATGATGTTCGGGCTTGTTACCATCGCTCCATGCGTTCCATTCCATTCCTCTGGCACCCTCACGCGTCATCATATTCGGATATGTACGACGTATGCCAGTCTCCTTTATCGGTTCATGAACATCAAGCATCATGTGATATTTTGCAGCAGTTTCGACCACTTTCCTATAATGCCGTACAGAATATTGGCAATGATGATTATAACCATTGGGAATTCCGCCTGCATAACCTGTCTTAACTGCCGTATACCCTTTTGACGCACACCAAGAATATGCAGAATCAAGTTGACGCTCGTAATTTGGGATATTACCACCAGTCTCATGATGGCAGATAACTTGTACACCTTTGCTTTGTGCGTATGACAAAACATCGTCGACATCAAAATCAGATGCGGCTTGGGTAAAGTCGAAACTCTGCTGTCCGCCCCAAGTCTCCCAACCTGCATTCCAACCCTCGAAAAGTACGGCTTGTATGTTGTTTTCTGAAGCAAAATCAATATACTTTTTTGCATTCGATGTCGTAGCCCCATGACGTGAATCAACCGTCCACGAATTAATACCCAGATGCATCCCCCACCAGATTCCAACATATTTTATCGGATGAATCCAATCTACATCAGAAAGTTTACAAGGCTCATTCAAGTTCAGAATCAACGACGAGTTTACAAGATCGACCGCCCTGTGCCCTATTTGAACTATTCGCCATGGAGTAATAAATTTCGATGCGACAACAGCCTTACTTCCGTCGGGCAACGGAGCTAGTGTTGCCTTGTATGACAAACTATCCTGCTGATACAATGCCATTTCAGGAAAATCAGTAAGTGCAGCCTCGTGAATACTGCCATACACTCCGTTTTCGGTCCTGAAAGTCATAGGTGTATTTGCATTGTCGATTTTCGACATTGGTATAGTCCTGTATTCCAGCTCATATGTATCCCATGCCGCATATATGGCCCATGCCATACCATCATCTGCAAAATGGAATGTTGTAAGTTCGTCTGTAATACGAATGGAATCAGCACGTTGTGGAATTTCATATTCATAACGGAAACCAAAGCCATCATCAAACACGCGCATTCTCAAGACCAAACTAATGCCATAAATATTTGCCATCGACACAGCAAGCTCGTTATGATTATCACGGATTATTTTGTTTTCGCCCCAAGGTTGCGTCCATGTGGAATCGACAGTCGACGTCAATAAAGAGGAAATCTCAAAACCACTGCTTAACACAAGAGAGTCCGCTGTGCAAAAGCCAATATTTTCAATCTTCATAAAGAGCGAATCGTCGACACATATATCAATTTGCGGGCGACCTTCGGTATCAAGACTAAGATAAGACTTTATCCTTCCGTCTGGAGATTCAACCATATTATCGAAATCGCTACAACTACAAAATACAAAAGCAATTATTACAAAAACGGCGTATATCTTTTTCATACAATATATTTCTTTCAAAAATAACTTTTAATTAAAGATAATCTCAACTTATAATAGTAAATTTGCCTCGCAAAAATAATAGTTATGCCCAAACTATACCAACTTTTCTGGTCATTCTTCAAGATAGGCACTTTCACGATTGGAGGCGGTTTTGCAATGATTCCGCTTATGGAAAGGGAAATTGTCGACAAGCATCATTGGCTAGAAAAGGAAGAGTTTATGGACATAATGTCGCTGGCACAAGCTTTACCAGGCGTTTTTGCAGTTAACATGGCGACGAATGTAGGTTTCCGCCTGCGTGGTATTAAAGGATCTGTTTTTTCCGTTGTCGGCAATGTTCTTGTTCCGATATTTATCATCCTTGCACTAGCAATATTTTTCCGCCAATTCAGCGACAATCCTATTGTAGAAAGCGTTTTCAAAGGAATTCGCCCTGCAGTTGTAGCCCTCATCGCTGCTCCTGTGTTTAAGATGGCCAAGACTGCAAAAATTACATGGCGCAATTTCTGGATTCCTATTGTTGCCACTGCATTAATATGGTTTTTCGGTGTATCGCCAATAATCGTAATTCTAGTTGCCGGCCTTGGTGGCTTTATCTACGGCAAAATCAAAGGAAGAAAGGAGGCAAAGAAATGATTTTCTGGAAATTGTTCTACACCTTCCTAAAAATTGGAATCTTCACTTTTGGAGGCGGCTACGCAATGGTATCGCTTATACAGAACGATGTCGTTGTCGAAAATCAATGGATGACAGCACAAGAATTTACAGACATTCTAGCCATCAGCCAGATGACACCAGGTCCAATCGGCATAAACACTGCCACATACGCAGGATATACGGCTGTCGTTAATGCAGGTTTTTCACCAGCAATGGGCATTCTCGGAGCATTTTTAGCATCGTTTTCGGTAATTATGCTACCATTTGTACTAATGCTCATCGTTACACGGTACCTTATGAAGCACAAGGGCAACAAAAACGTCGAGAACGTTTTCTCAATGCTTCGAATTACAGTTGTCGGACTTATTGCCGCTTCGGCACTATCGCTAAGTTCTGCTGAAAATTTCGGTTCCCCAAGCGATTCTTTATTCAGGTTTATTTTGAGTATTGCTATTTTTATTGGGGTCTTTATTGCATCTTACAAATTCAAGAAAAGTCCAATTTTGCTCATAATCATTTGTGGAGCAATAGGTTTTATTGCCTACGGATTACATGACATCATTTGACAAATTTTGCTTTCGCAAAACCCCAGAAAATTGTAATTTCGCGCCATATTTTCAAACTAAAAACACAATCTTATGAGCGGACTTTTTGGCGTTGTATCAAACCAGCCATGCATAACAGACCTCTTTTACGGTACCGATTATCATTCACACATGGGCACAAAGCGTGCGGGTATCAGCACTGTTGAAGAAACAGGAAAATTCCACCGCAATATCCATAGCATCCAGAATTCGTATTTCCGTACAAAGTTTACGGACGACCTGTACGAAATGCTTGGAAACTACGGTATCGGCGTCATCAGCGACACAGAATCACAACCTATTGTTGTAAATTCACATCTTGGTCGTTTTGCAATTGTAACTGTATCAAAAATCACCAACCTTCCCGAGCTTGAAAAGAAATGTCTCGAAATGCACCAACAGTTTACCGAGATGAGCATGGGTACAACAAATCCAACCGAACTTGTTGCTCTGCTTATCACACAAGGTAAAGATTTTACAGACGGCATACAAAACGTATACAAGAATATTAAAGGCAGTTGCAGCATGCTGATACTTACTCCGGAAGGCGTAATTGCTGCTCGCGACTATTACGGGCGTACTCCTCTGGTTATTGGACGTAAAGGTTCTAGCTATGCCATTGCATCCGAAAGTCACAGCTACATAAACCTCGACTACAACACCACACGTTTTATCGGTCCCGGAGAAATAATCAAAGTTACGCCTAATGGTCTTGAACAACTTTTGCCGCCGAACAACAAGATGCAAGTTTGCTCGTTCCTGTGGATATACTATGGTAATCCTTGTGTCGAATACGAAGGAATCAACACCGAAGAAGTCCGATACAAACTTGGCGAGGCAATGGGTCGCAACGATGACGTACAAGCCGACTTTGTATCTGCAATTCCTGACTCGGGAATTGGTATGGCTCTTGGGTATTCTCACGGCTCTGGAATTCCATACAAACGTGGTGTCACAAAATACACGCCTACATGGTCGCGCAGCTTTATGCCTGTAAACCAAGAATCAAGAAATCTGGTTGCAAAAATGAAGCTTATTCCTAACAGGGAAATCCTTAATGGCAAAGATGCTGTTTTCTGCGACGACTCAATAGTTAGAGGAACGCAACTTCGCGACAATGTAAAAATGCTATACGACTGTGGAGCAAAACACGTTCATGTTCGTATCAGCTGTCCGCCATTGATCCACGGCTGCAATTTCTTGAACTTCTCGGCATCAAAGACCGATATGGAACTTATTGCTCGCCGCTGCATCGAAGAACTTGAAGACGGTGAAATCAAAAACCTTGAATACTACAAGGACGAAACCACAAAGCAATACGCAAACATGGTGGAAAAAATTCGTAAGATGGTCGGAGTTGACACATTGAAATTTAATACTACCAAAGCCGTTTGCGACGCAATAGGACTTCCTCGCGAACAAATCTGCTTACATTGCTTCGACGGAGCTTCGTACGGAGACAAATAAAGACTAACAGTCAAACTGCCTGACGGACAAGCATCATATGCCCGTTAGGCAGTTAGATTGCAAGCCACGATAGACATATTATGCATCGCATTCTTTTTGTTTGCCTTGGCAATATCTGCCGCAGCCCAATGGCCGAGTTCGTTATGAAAAAAATGGTGGCAGACGCTGGTATTGCCGATCAATTTGAAATTGCTTCTGCGGCAACTTCCGACGAGGAATACGGAAATCCGGTTTACCCGCCAGCTCGTCGCAAACTTGCTGAACACGGTATTTCGTGCGAAAGCAAAACCTCACGACAAATTACCCGCTCCGACATTGAACATTACGACTACATAATAGCAATGGACGACAAAAATATCCGCAGTCTTTCACGAATGTTCGGCAACGAAGCACTTGCAAAACTTTCGCTTCTCATGGACTACACCGACCATCCTCGCAATGTAGCCGATCCGTGGTACACAGGCGATTTTGAAGCAACTTGGATTGATGTAAACGAAGGTTGCAGTGCTTTGCTGAAACTTTTATCTGAATAATGGCAAATTTCTTTCAAGGACTTTTAATGGGACTTGCGTATGTGGCTCCGATAGGTTTGCAAAACCTATTCGTGATTAACACTGCCATTTCCCAACCACGCAAACGTGCCATAATCACCGCATTAATTGTCATTTTCTTTGACATTTCCTTGGCTTTAGCATGCTTTTTTGGTGTTGGAGCCATTATGGAACAGTCGGAATGGATTCGTCTTGCAGTTTTGCTTATTGGCAGTTTAATAGTTATATGGATTGGTATTTCGCTTATCCGCGATAAAAACGTAAAATTGGAAAGCAAGGACACAAATTTGCCAGTTTTCAAGGTTATTTCAACAGCATGCATCGTTACATGGTTCAACCCGCAAGCACTGATTGACGGCTCAATGATGTTAGGCGCATTTCGTGCGACACAGCCTGGCGTTGAAGGAATGAATTTCATTTGCGGTGTGGCAAGTGCATCGTTCTGCTGGTTTCTTGGAATAACATTATTTATCTCGCTTTTCAGCAACAAGATAAGCGAAAAGGTACTGCGAATAATAAATATCGTCTGCGGGTGCGTGATTGTTTTCTATGGATTGAAATTGGGCTATGAATTTGTAAAGTGCCTGATATAAGATTACGTCATTTGAAGTTGTAAGCAATTCCAATATAAAATTCATTTGCACGATTCTTCACCTGAACCTCGTTGTCGGCACGAAGATAGAAATCAATAGAACTATTCTGGTCGATTCTGTATGTTACACCAGTTATTGTACGCCAGCTGTCAACAAAACGCGCATCATATTTATATAGCCGCAAGAAAAATTCAGCCGATGCAAAAATGCTTATTGGCTTACTGAAAAATTTATATTCAAATTGCAACCGGTTCCTTATGTAATTCTTAGGATTAAACTTATTGTACGAATGTCGACTATCGAAGAAAGTCGACTGAAATTTCACCCTATAACTTATTTTAAAACTTCGGATTCGCTCCGTATAAGCCAGCACAGCATTTAGGCGATAACGATTTTCGAGAAAATTTTCTTGATTTTTGAGAATATAGTCAAATTCTGCTCCGAGTTTTATCCTTTTTTTCCAAAATGAATAATCAATGCCTGCATCCGCCTTGACACGATTAAAACCTATGAAATTGTCACAGGACTTCACTTCCCCTTCAATTGAATAGCCTAGTCCATTGACAATCTTCCCAGAATATCCGGCTCCGACAATCATACCGAAATCGGTAGTCTGCGCAAGCATAGGCAAACTGCAAAATATCAGAAATACAAGCAATATGAAACGGAAAAAACTACCCACCGGTTATCCCATAAAATCCTTGTTCTTTACCATCGTGTCGATAGTATTATCATTGTCATCGAATGGCACATAATAAATCTTGACGTATGCTACATCACGCAGAAAATCAATATGACCAACTTCGACGCGTTGAATATCAAGACCTGTGCGTTCCTTTAAATCGGCAATAAGTTCCTCTTCTTTTCCATGCTTTACAAGATTTATTTTTTCATACAAAACAATCTTAGTTGCAATCCGCTTCAAGTTTAGGATATAATCGAAAACAATAATTACGACAATAAATAAAATATTAATTACCAAAAGGTTAATCCAACCATGGCTCATAGCCAGCCCATTGATTACCGAAATGCCAATCGTAACGAAGAGATATGTCATTTCGCGGATTTTAAGCGGTTCGGTGCGGTAGCGAATCATGCCGAAAATCGCAAACAGGCCCATTGCAAAACCAATCCCAACATTTACATTATTTAAAAGAGCCATCAGCAAGAACACTGTGGTACTAAACAACATAAATGTAAAATAATGGTCCTTGCGCCTTGTCCTTCTATAATATAGGAAATGAACGATAATCCAGCATACAATCAAGTTGAACAGGAACATAATTCCTAACGACAGCAAACTTTCCTTTTGTATTATCGGAAAGCCGAAAATATCATTTTCGGACATTATTTCGTTCAAATCGTCACCGCCAAACTCACGAGCAATATCAGCATCAAATTCCTTTGAATCGGGAATCGGAGTTAAATCAGTAGCAATCTCCTCATCAAATGCAAGCCCATCATTTTGTATTGTTGAATCTGCATCCTGAGCATAACAGCTAAACGCAATAAAAAATATCGGGATTAACACAAAAAGTAATTTCTTCATAATCAAATATTTATATTTGTATTACACAATTTTTCTATATATCTAATTTTCGTTCTAAAACGATTAACCTTCACATTTGAATTGGTAAGCACCGTACCCAAACAATACTTACTTATTCTCTTGCTTTTTATTCGCAAATCTAGCAAAACATCGCGAAAATAAGATTTACATAAGCCATCCTGCTTCAACTCAACAATTACGAGATTTGGTATGCAGGCTGATTTACCTGTAACCCTATTTATCAAATTGATATTCATATCAATTGTCAATCGCTCGGTCTTTTCGTTATTTACCAAAGTAATACGGTCAAACATGTTTTCTAGCTGTGGCAAAAGGTTATTAGCATCATAGTTTAGATTTTCAGATACAAAATCGTGTATCTCCTGCGACTGAAGCATGTTGCCAAAATTATTCACAGACATTGGAATGCGTTTCTTCTTTGTTCGGCCTTTATTGTTCTTGTTTTTTATCTCACAAAAAGCAATTTGGCTGTCAACATATATCCTAGCACGAAGTTTCTGCCGATTTAGCTTCCGATTATGATGGGCGATATACATTTGCACGTCGGGAGTATCATAATACAAGGTATTATATTTTGCTATGCGCACTCCATCGTTGAATTGTACGAAGTATCGTTCGTGAATACGATCAAGGATTTCGGTAAGCTGCTCTAGCGTAACCAAATACTTTGTATCAACGCGATTCATCAGTTTCACCTTGTCCATCTCGGCAAGAGAAATCGGCTTGAAGGTTTGCAATATGTCGACTATGTGATTCAAATCAACATTTTAAATTAGAAACGTAGAACCTACTTCTTTATTTGTCAAAGATATACTCAAACTCCTTAATTGTCTCTAACTTCCCATTGGGAAAATAGTTGTACTGACGTTTCTTGCTACCATCTGGATAATACTCGAACTTACGAATACGCACGGGCTTGTTACGGCCATCATACTCAACCTCCTTTATACATTTGCCTTGCTCATTGTATTCGTATGTTATACGCGATTTCTGTCCATAATTTGCATATTCTATAGACTCAATCTTAAATCCATTAGCATCATATTTTGTAATGTGGTCCAAAAATTTGGTCTTTGTCGTCTGATTTTCGTTCCACTCCTTTACAGTCAAACCTTTGCGACGTTCACGCTTAACATCATCTTGGGCATTTGCAACAAAACAAACCGAAAGCAAAATCGCAACAATTAGAAACAAACCTCTTTTCATATGCTATACATTTGAGATAATTCTAATGGTATCAGGAATTTCGTATATCATTCCCGGTTCCTCAACAACAACTTTACGGGTAACAGTATCCGGCACTTCATTTAAATTTTCAGTAAATGTTAGCACTGTATATTTGCCAGGAGTAAGCTTCTGAAAATAAAACCAGCCATCCATACCCACGCGGACATCATCGAAATGATACTGCTCATTCTCACGAAGAATGTACACACGCGAATCGTATGCCCAGCCTTCGCCACGATAATTTCCATTGTGGTAATAGGTTGCATAAACACGGCCCTTTACCATAGATGTTCCATATGCTTTCCCTTCATGCACATAAATCGTAGGCACGCTAACCTTACCACCGCGAGGAAGTTCTATTGTCTGCGAAACAGCCACCTTCTCCCCAGTAGGCAAAGTTGAATATGCAAATATCGTATACTTGCCCGGATTCATATACTTGAAACGATACTGTCCATTATCATCGGTTTTGACATCATCTCCATAAAAAGAGTCGTCACCATAAACAATGAACACATCTGTTTTTGCTGCCACAACAGTATCTGTTGCCAAAGTGTAATTGTCGTCGGGATGCAAAACAAGCATCACCTTGCCTTCGATTGCACCCGTACCACCTTCACCCTCCTCTTTGTTACAAGAACAAAAAGCAAGAGCAATGATAGCGGAAAGCATTAGAGAAACATTTTTTTTCATATAGAAACTAGTTATATTTTATGGTTTTGCAGTAATTGAAGTTGCCGTTCCTGAAGTTGTTACCGTCGCACTGGTATAAAAGCCATGCCAACTTGTACCTCCAGAAATAGTTGCCGTCTTATATAGCGAATATGTGCCAGAAGAAAGTTCTGTGCTTGAAAAAGCAAATCCGCCATTGCTTCCTCCTCCACCAGGAGGTCTTATGCCACCGCCATTATCCCAGCCATTGCCAGAAATTGATGACGGACCTTGATATGCAAGAACAACATTGCCACTGGCGTCCTTAATGACTATCGTATTAGTGATTGAATATGAACTAGAAGACGAACCGCCGCCAGGGAATCCGCCTCCCGAAGATGCCGTCAACAAGTATTTCTGATTGTTCTGCATTGTTGGTGTTGAACTTGAATTCATAGCCCACACGCCCATATTTCCACCGAAAGCCACTATTGTTGCTCCGCTGATTGTCAATTTATGAGAAGAATTCTCGCCAAGGTCGCAGTCGAGTGCCTGCTCGTGATTAGACCCTCCGACAATGATAAGTCCACCCGAAAATACAGTGTTTGTTCCGTTGTTGTCAAGAGCATCGCTACCGCGAGCATATACCCAAACTTTTCCACCTGCAATTTCTAGATAATTTGATGCGTTAAGGCAATCGTCGCCAGCATTTACCTCAACGATACCACCATTGATAACTATCTGATTCTTGCTTTCGATACCTTCGTGGTTAGCATATACAGCGACACGACCACTATTTATTGTCACATTGCCCATACATTTTATGCCTTTCGGATTTCCAGTATAGCCGGAACTACTTCCGCCTCCAGGGAACCCACCACCGCCAGAAGAACCATTTACAGATGTTCCCGATGAAGTTATTTCAATGTTTATCAAACTGTCGTCTGCATTTTCGCGACCAATCACAAGAGCTCCGTCAATCTTCATTCCTCGTCCACCCTTTCCGGAGCAAGTGCATGATATGTTACCTCCATAAATGTTTGCATTGCCGTCTGCCTTGACACAAACGGGAGCATAACCGTCAGATGTTGTTATTGTCGTACCGCTACCGAGCATTGAAAAGTTCATTGTTCCTCCATTGATTGTAAGGTCACCATCAGACGAAATTCCACGGCATCCATTATTAGTGCTTGTGCCGTTAACCGTAATTGTTCCGCCGTTAATTATTACTGTTGCACCCTTTATGCCTAGACAATACGACGGATCGGAATTAGTAACGACTGTCGCACCCGAAGCAGTAATGTCAATAGAACCGCCATCAATTGTAATAGTTTGATCGCATTTGAAGCCTTTTGAAGCGTTGCCAGAAAGAGTCATTGTAATATCGGCATCATCACTAATTGTAACATCTCCATCGCACGAAATAGCACGACTATTGGTTCCACTTGCTGTTAAGTCTACTGTTCCTGCAGAAATTATTACTGCAACATCTGCCTTTATGCAAGTTGCCGAATATGTATCGCTAACATTTGATGCATTTGTGTATGTACCACCATTACCTGCGACAGAAATCGTTGTCGTTCCGCCTGAAATAGCAACTGTATTGTCGCACGAAATTCCACGTGCGCCGTCATTAGAAACCGGACAGGTAATTGTCAATGTTCCGTTAGTAATGTATGTGTTTGTTGCCTTGATGCCTGTGCAATACGAAGGATCGCCAGCTTCTACAACAGTTGCACCCGAAGCAGTAATTTCGGTACTACCACCAGCAATAAAAGCCGTTCCCGCCTTAATTGCCTTCGTCTGGTTGCCAGAAGCAACAAGCAGAAGATTACCACCCGAAATTATAATAGTGTCGCATTTCATACCTTTTGTGTCAGCAACCGAAGCCATAATATCAAGAGAACCGCCAAGAATTTCAATGTTTCCATCACGATTGTTATTTGTAGCGCCATACTGAGCTTGGATTCCATCACCATTGAAATCTCTGATAGTCATATTTCCGCCATACAACTTGAAATTATTTGCATGTAAACCATCATTAGCTGCTTCGGTAATGTTTATTGTTCCAGCATACATATAAATGTGCGCGTCGCTGTTGATTGCATGCTTGCTCTTACCAGCGATGTTCAAAGTTCCGTTATCATAGATATCAACTGCGCCCTTGCATTGCAAAGCGGCCTTGTCGGCACTTGTAGAGCCATCCGACAAAGTATTTGTAGTGCCATCCTTAAGCTTCAAAGTCACCTTTTTGTCGGAAGGAACATTAATAGCTGCTCCTGTTGGATTTGTAATATCTGCACCGCCTAGAATCAAGTTGAAACGATAGTCAGTATTTATTACAAGCGAACCATCAATAGTCGTTCCTGAGACAAAAATTGTGCGGTCCTGAGTTCCAGAAGCAGCGTTTACAACAACATCTTCGCCATTACATGTCACAGCAATGCCACGACTAGACCATGGATTAATAACACCTACGGTTCCCCCGTTGTTATATGTTATATAGATAATGTCGCCTTCGTCCTCGCCCTCAGAAGGATCGTCTCCACCTTGGGAAGTAACATAGAAGACAATGCTATCTATCCCCATTACCGGGAAATTGAAACTACTCTCATTTAGATTTGTATATGATGTTGATGTACCAGTACTAGAAAAACTAACGCTATCAACATTCTCAATTGTCCTTGTATATATCACATTGCCATTGCTGTAATATAAAATCTTGTCTTGTGCCGACATGCAAGCCACCGACAAAACCATCGCCAAAAGTACTATTATCTTTTTCATAGCTTGCTGAATTTAAAGGTTTTGTCATTAATCTTTATTATGTATAGGCCTTCTTGCAACGCACTAACATCAATCGGGTCATCCGATTGAAGGGTATCTGCTTTCAGCAATTGACCATTTGCAGAAAATATCTGTACATACACATCTTTCTCTCCCGCAAAGTTGAAGTAAAGCATATCCGAAACAGGATTTGGGAAAATCCCATCAACAACTTCTAGCTCTTCGACATCTGTCAAATCTGGTTGAGTATAATTGAGAGTCATTTTCTGAATATCAGAATAAACAAACGAAACTGTCGTCTGGTCCGACATCTTAAAAATTACATTTGCTCCCTCGAAGTAGAATTTATCCACATTTTGCAAAGTCTGTGGGACAGAATTTACATTAGCCCTAAAATGCACAATAATGTCTGTTTGCTGTGCTAATGCACTTGTCGTTGCAAACAACGACAGCACAACTGTCAAAAGCAATAGCAATTTCTTTTTCATAACTTAAATGATTTACAAATTAACACATATTTTACCTTATTACAACGCACTGAAAAAATATTTTTTTAGCATATCAAAAATACAAATCCCCTACAATTCCTATTAGTCCATATGTATGGTTGATTTGGCAAAATTTCTTTTTTTTACCAAAATTCTTTTTTGTTATATTTGTAACACAAATCCAAAGCAAAAAACAAATGGAAAACTATGATGACTTTTTAAACCTTAAGAATAACGATGTTGTTCAAAAAGGCATATTGATTCTAAATGATGCAAGGGAAATACCTATTAAAGAAACCCCTTACACATCAACTCATTATATCATAAGCATCAATCATAGCGGAAATCTATCTGTTGAATACGAAGGCAAGGTGGAAAATTTTACAACACGGTGTTTAGCCATAATTTATCCCAACCACTCATTTTTCATTCGCAACGCATCTGAAGATTATCACACCACACGAGTAATAGTTTCTCAACGTTTTTTTGAACGCTTATCCATTTTAAGTACCCATGGCAGTAGGTTTCGCCATGAACAGCAACCGCAATTCGTTCTTACGCCAAGCCAATACAACGACATTCTGACACTTATTGAAGCTCTCAGCATAGTTACCATACACGGACCTGAACCAAACGACGATATGATTTGTGTTCAATTACAAATTTTAGTGGAGGTTATTAACACATTCCGCTACGAAAACGAAGGCAAAACAAACAGCGGGCATGTCAGTTCACAACTATACGACGCCATAACCAAGCATTATAAACACCATCGTTCTGTAGAATATTATGCCTCCCTATTTTGCCTGTCACCCAAATACTTCAGCACGGCAATAAAACAAGAAACTGGACACAATGCAAGTTTCTGGATTCAGCAACATGTTATTTTGATGGCAAAAACCATGCTCCACACCAACAAACAATTATCCCTTCAAGAAATATCAGAAAACTTGGGATTCCCCGACATTGCAACATTCAGCCGCTACTTCAAACGGGCGACAGGCATATCGCCAAGCAGATATCGCCACGAAAATCCATAAGCTAAAGAACTAAAAGCGAAATTTCGCTGCTACAGGATAATGATCTGAAATGTATGGCCGGCCATAGTCGCCATCAAGAACATTAAAATCAATTGCCTGTGCATTTCGGTAAAAAATATGATCAATCAATGTGTCGCATCCACAATCAACACCATAATTATTGAATGTTTTCTTCCATTCCGATTTCGGCAAAATTTTTCTACTGTCATCCATGATTTCTTTTAGCGGGTCAAAAATAGGCATATCTGCATTAGAATTAAAATCACCAGAAAGAAATACAGGCATATTTTTCTTCTTAACCATCTTGTTTATTCGGTCCACAATAAGCAGTATTGACTGTTTACGGGCAATCTCACCAACATTATCAAGATGAGTATTGAACGCATAGAAAACCTTTTTTGTCTCCTTATCCTGTAACTTCGCCAATGTAACAATACGCTTACATCCTGCATCCCATCCAAAATCTGGAATATCTGGTGTTTCCGACAACCAAAAATCACCATTATCCAACAACTGATACTTATCGTTTCGATAATAAAGAGCCATAAACTCGCCATCCTCTTTTCCATCGTCACGTCCAACTCCAACCCTACTATATCCTGGGAAATTTGAATCGATATACTCTAGCTGCTCTATGTATGCCTCTTGCAATCCCATTACATCTGGCGACTCACGTTCAATCATATCCTTTACCGCAGGCCTACGGTTTTCCCATGAATTTTCGCCATCATTGGCTCGACTATTGCGAACATTAAACGATATATATTTTAATTCGGTATTTTGCTCATGTTCACCAGAACAACTTGAGAACAAAACAAATACAATGAACAGGAAGCCAAAAACAATATAAGTTCTATTCATAATCTTTTTATAAAAATAATTATTTCGCCATATAATTGACTCTAAATAAATGATACCCACCGAAATCAGCATTTACACTCCTTAGTGGTTCAGCATTCTCAAAGCAAAATGTTGTATTACCATTCAGCATTTTATTCCTATTCAATGGCATCTGACGATCAACAACATCAGTAACATATTCGCCATTAGGAATTTCATCATCCAGGCCAAAAACTCGACCTTCAATTGATTCACCATATTTATAAAAATACAGATTCTCAACCAATTGTTCTTCTGCCGCTATATAATTACAATCCGGATTAGATCTCAAATACAACACGACTTCCGATTCGTTGTAATAATCGCATATATGCTCAGGGAGTATTGCCCAAACAAAATTCCACACAAACAAAGATACGCCAAACGGAAGTAAAAAACGTCCAGGCATACAGAAAAGGGACGCTAGACAAAATACCAATGCAAATGGCAACATTACCATAAACTCTGTATTTCCATCTGAAAAACAAGCAAAAATAAACTGCATGGCAAAAATGCCAAGATGTACAAATGCAAAAAGTCTATTGCCATTAATTTTACAGCTTCTTCGAAATATCATTACAATAAGCCAAAACATTATTGGAATCAACAGAAACATTGCATACAGATATGGGAACATCTTGAGAAGCAACAAAAAGTTTCCATGCACCTGTGAAATGCTTCGGACAAAACTTATCGGCGACATCAGCAAATTTTTCCAGCCAATACCAGTTGAAGATGCATCGGAAAAATAATATGACATAGCATATTTAACAAGATTCTCCACTGTCCAAGTACTGCCTTCAACAAAAACAAGGGACAGCGAATACGCCACAGGAATCAGCAAAAGGCATATGATATAAATGGCAAAACATTTATATCGTTTCGAAAAAAGAAAGCCGAACATAATCCCAATCGTCCAAAAAATCTGTACTTCATGGAACAGACAAGCCATCACAGACAATAAACCAGCAATAGCTGCATACATTTTTTCATGCTTTCCCGATATGCATTTGAGGAAAAAATAAGATGCTACTACGGAAAAAAATATGGGTATCACATATGTTTCGCACTGAACAGAATAACGCATGAATCCGAAACAAGATCCAAGCAAAAGCACAAGCGATTCTGCCGACGATTTCTCCGTAATACGAAGCAAGATTCTCCAAGAAACCAGCAATGTGGCTATAGAAAATATAGCTGTCACAACGTTCATCATAGACATTGCATCTATATTCGAGTAGAATAATCCACAAAATTTATAAATGCAAAAATGGAATGCATTATAAATCAAATGATGCGGCCAAAACAAATCGACACCATACTTCACATCAGCGGCATAATTTACTGCATCGCACGACGGATTGTTGCATGGGAAAAACAAATAGCACACCGACAACAGAATCATTCCGAATAGGAAAAAATACCTTCTGCAAAAGTCCGCTGCTGATTTAGTTTTCATAATGACAAATTTAATATCTTTTGTCGAAAAGAAAATATGTTAAAATGGATTTGCGGCTTCGACTGACGCTCAGACAGCAAAAAGAAAAAGGCAGTCCCGAAGAACTGCCCTCAAACTTACTAATATTTTATGAGTTACATTTTACATCATGCCACCCATTCCGCCCATACCCATCGGGTTGCCGGCTGGAGCTGGATTTTCTTCTGGGATGTCAGCAATTACGCATTCTGTAGTCAACAACATACCTGCGATGCTTGCTGCGTTTTCCAAAGCGATACGCGAAACCTTGGTTGGATCGATAACGCCTGCCTCAAGCAAATTTTCGTATGTGTCGGTACGAGCATTGTAACCGAAATCGTCCTTTCCTTCCTTAACTTTCTGAACGATAACAGAACCTTCCTTACCAGCATTCTCAACAATGCGGCGTAGCGGTTCTTCCAATGCGCGAAGAACTATTGCAATACCAAGATTTTCTTCATCATTGTCGCCCTTCAAGTCGTGAATTGCCTGTACGGCTCTGATGTATGCAACACCGCCACCAGGGATAATACCTTCGGCAACAGCAGCACGAGTAGCCGACAAAGCATCGTCGTAGCGGTCCTTCTTTTCCTTCATTTCAACTTCGGTTGTTCCACCAACGTAAATAACAGCAACACCACCCGAAAGCTTTGCAAGACGTTCCTGCAATTTTTCACGATCGTAGTCGCTTGTTGTAAGTTCAATCTGCTTCTTGATCTGAGCAACTCTAGCTGCAATCTGTTCCTTTTGGCCGCAACCATCAACGATAGTTGTGTTTTCCTTGTCGATTGTAACCTTATCAGCACGACCAAGCATTGTAATGTTTGCATTTTCGAGCTTCAAGCCACGTTCTTCTGAGATTACTTCACCACCAGTAAGGATTGCGATATCCTGCAACATTTCCTTTCTTCTGTCGCCAAAACCAGGAGCCTTAACAGCAGCAATCTTCAATGTACCTCTCAAGCGATTTACGATAAGAGTTGCCAATGCTTCGCTTTCTACGTCTTCTGCAATGATCAACAATGCCTTGCCTTCTTGTGCTATTGGTTCAAGAACTGGCAACAAGTCCTTCATCGAAGCAATCTTCTTGTCGGTGATAAGGATGTATGGATTATCCATAACAGCTTCCATTTTGTCGCTATCTGTGATGAAATATGGAGAAATGTAACCACGGTCGAACTGCATACCTTCAACAACCTTAACTTCTGTTGCAATACCCTTAGCTTCTTCGATAGTGATAACGCCTTCCTTCTTCACTTTTTCCATTGCAAGAGCAATGTCCTTACCGATTGCAAGTTCGTTGTTCGCTGAAATCATAGCAACCTGTTCAATCTTCTTGTTGTCGTCGCCAACATTTTGGCTCATTTTCTTAAGTTCGGCAACAACAGCGGCAACTGCCTTATCGATACCACGCTTCAGATCCATTGGATTAGCTCCTGCTGTGACATTCTTCAAGCCCTCACTAACAATTGCCTGAGCAAGAACCGTTGCAGTAGTTGTACCGTCACCAGCATCATCATTAGTCTTAGAAGCAACTTCCTTAACCATCTGCGCGCCCATATTCATGAACGGATCCTTAATTTCGATTTCCTTTGCAACACTAACACCATCCTTTGTGATATGTGGTGCGCCAAATTTCTTGTCGATAACTACGTTTCTTCCCTTGGGGCCTAAAGTTACCTTTACGGCATCTGCCAAAGTGTCAACGCCCTTCTTAAGAAGGTCTCTTGATTCGATATTGAATTTTATTTCTTTTGCCATTACTATACCCTTTCTTATAAATTATTCTTCAACAACCAATAAAATGTCATTCTGATTCATAATCAAATAGCTTTCGCCATTAATTTTGATTTCAGTACCACTATATTTTCCATAGAGAACAATGTCACCAGCCTTTACTTCAACTGGCTCGCCCTTCTTCTCATTTCCGACAGCCATGATTTTTCCTCTTTGCGGTTTTTCCTGTGCAGAATCGGGAATTATAATACCGCCCATAGTCTTTTGTTCTGCTGCTTCTGGTTTAATCAGGACTTTGCCTGCCATTGGTCTTCCTATTTTTTCCATGATATTTGAATTTAAATGTTAAACAATTTTTTTTGACGCCATTGTCATATCGAAAAATATGCCATAGATTAAAAAACTGACAAATTGTCAAGTATTATAAATTAGGTGCTGGTAGCTTGTGACTAAATGACTTGTCATAATTTATAAATACAAAATAAGCACGAACAGCAAAGCTATTCGTGCTTATTATTTACTTCATGACAAGTTACTTGCATGTAAATTTAAAATTTTTGCCAAAGTACATTGCATTTTGACCAAGCTGTTCCTCAATGCGAAGCAATTGGTTGTATTTTGCAATACGATCGGTACGTGAAGCTGAACCTGTCTTTATCAAACCGGAGTTAACTGCCACAGCCAAATCGGCAATAAAAGTATCTTCGGTCTCACCCGAACGATGGCTTATTATTGTTGAGTATGAATTTCTCTGCGCCAAGTTTATTGCCTCCATTGTTTCACTTAAAGTTCCAATCTGATTTAATTTTATCAATATAGAATTGGCAACTCCTTTTTGTATGCCCTGAGCCAGACGAGTTGGATTTGTTACAAACAGATCATCTCCCACAAGCTGAACTTTGTTTCCAATTTTTTCAGTCAGGAGTTTCCATCCGTCCCAATCGTCTTCAGCCAAGCCGTCTTCGATAGAAATAACTGGATATTTAGAAGTCCATTCGCTCCAGAAATCTACCATTTGTTCGGTTGAATACTTCTTGCCATTAGAAGCGAACTCATACAATTTCTTATCGGCATTGTAGAACTCGCTTGCAGCGGCGTCAAGACCGATGTATATATCTTCACCTGGCTTGAATCCGGCTTTTTCAATTGCCTTCAAAACATATTCTACAGCTTCCTCGTTAGAACTAAGATTTGGAGCAAAACCGCCCTCGTCACCTACATTTGTAGAATACTTTGAAGCAGCGAGGACAGACTTCAGATTATGAAAAACTTCAACCCCCATGCGCAATGCTTCGCCAAAAGTAGGAGCGCCAACCGGCATAATCATGAACTCCTGAATGTCAATCTTATTATCAGCATGAGCGCCTCCATTAAGAATATTCATCATAGGTATTGGCAATGTGCGCGCACCGATACCGCCAATATAACTAAATAGAGGCAAGCCATGTTCCTGCGCGGCAGCTTGAGCACAAGCCATAGAAACTGCCAAAATTGCATTAGCGCCAAGACCAGACTTGTTTGCCGTGCCATCGAGCTGAATCATTGCCGCATCAATAGCCAACTGATCGTCGACATACATTCCTTGCAATCCCTCAGCAATAGTAGTCTGGACATTTCTTACTGCTTGCTGCACACCTTTACCCAAAAAACGGCTCTTATCGCCATCGCGAAGCTCCAGCATTTCGTGTACACCAGTAGAAGCGCCACTAGGAACGGCAGCACGTCCGACAGCGCCACCCGTTGAATAGACTTCGACCTCGACAGTAGGATTTCCTCTTGAATCAAGGATTTGTCTTGCTTGTATATTAGCTATTTGTCCCATAATTACAAATGTGTTTATACAAAAAATGGAGATACAAGTATCCCCATTTCTTGAGTTAGAATTATATTATTCTTCCTTCTTTTCTTCCTGTGCAGGAACTGCTTCTGTTGTTTCAGCTGCTTTTTTGCGTGAACGACGAACTTTCTTCTTAGTTTCCTTTGCACCGAGCATTGCCTCGTTGTAGTCAACCAATTCCATCATACACATTTCAGCATTATCACCCAAACGATTTTCAGTTCTTAATATACGAGTATAACCACCCGGTCTATCTGCAACCTTTACAATAACATTACGGAAGAGTTCAGTAACAGCCTCTTTGTTTTCGAGATAGCTGAAAACAACACGACGGTTATGAGTTGAGTCATCCTTTGCCTTTGTGATCAATGGTTCTACATAAACTCTCAAAGCTTTAGCCTTAGCTACAGTAGTAAAGATACGTTTATGCAAAATCAAAGACGAAGCCATATTGGACAACATTGCTTGTCTGTGTGCACTTTTTCTTCCTAAATGATTTACTTTCTTATTATGTCTCATTTCTTAAAAGTATTATTCCTTATCCAACTTAAATTTCGATGTATCCATTCCAAAGCTCAAGTTCTTCATATCAAGAAGAGCCTCAAGTTCGGTGAGAGATTTCTTACCGAAGTTTCTGAACTTCAGCAAATCAGACTTATTGTATTGAACCAAGTCTCCTAATGTCTCTATTTCAGCAGCTTTCAAGCAATTCAAAGCACGTACAGAAAGGTCAAGGTCAACAAGTTTCGACTTTAGCAACTGTCTCATGCGTAGAACTTCTTCATCAAATTCATCCTTTTCATGCTTTTCATCACTGTCAAGAGTTATCTTTTCATCTGAGAATAACATAAAATGGTGAATTAATATTTTAGCAGCTTCTTTTAGAGCATCCTTCGGGTGAATAGAACCGTCGGTCTGAATTTCAATAATCAGCTTATCATAGTCGGTTCTCTGCTCAACTCGCATATTTTCAACATAATACTTAACATTTACGATAGGTGTAAAGATAGAACCCATTGGGATTACACCGATTGTATCGTCAAGTGTTCTGTTTTCATCCGGTTGAACATAACCTCTACCCTTTACGATAGACAAGTCCATCTTAAGAGTAACAGAAGGATTCATTCTGCAAATTAGCAAATCAGGATTCAAAATCTTAAAGCCCGATAAGAATTTTCCTATGTCACCTGCTCTGAATTCCTCTTGTCCTGAAATAACAACAGAAACGGTTTCATGGTTGACGTCTTCTATTTGTTGTTTAAAGCGTACCTGTTTAAGCTGAAGAATAATTTCTGTAACATCTTCCATTACGCCGGGTATTGTAGAAAACTCATGATCAACACCCTCTATCTTTACAGATGAAATTGCAAAACCCTCAAGAGACGAAAGTAGTACTCTTCTCAATGCATTACCGATTGTCATTCCGTAGCCCGGTTCAAGCGGTCTGAACTCGAACTTACCATAAAAGTCGGTAGCTTCAAGCATTACTACTACATCTGGTTTTTGAAACGCTAAAATTGCCATTTACTTAACTTTTATTTTGAATACAATTCGACGATTAACTGTTCTCTAATATTCTCTGGAATATCTTCTCTTTCCGGAATAGACATGAACTTACCAGCCATTGCTGTTTCGTCCCATTCAATCCACGGATACTTGCTGTGATTGAAACCACTCAAGCTGTTGGTTACAACTTCCAAAGATTTTGATCTTTCGCGAACAGAAATTATATCTCCTGGCTTTACTGTGTATGAAGGAATATTACACATTTCACCATTAACCATAATATGGCGATGAGAAACTAGCTGTCTTGCAGATACTCTTGATGGAGCTATACCAAGTCTATATACTACGTTGTCAAGTCTTGACTCGAGAAGCTGCAACAAAACGATACCTGTTACACCCTTTGAGCTGCTTGCCTTCTTGAACAAGTTGCGGAACTGTCTTTCAAGAACACCATATGTATATTTTACTTTTTGTTTTTCTCTCAACTGAGTACCATATTCTGATACTTTTTTTCTCTTCTTGTTTAAGCCATGCTGTCCAGGAGGAAAATTTCTTCTTTCTAATACCTTATCAGGTCCAAATATTGGTTCACCAAATTTCCTTGCAATTTTAGTTTGCGGTCCTGTATATCTTGCCATTTTCTTTTTAATTTAAAAATAACACTAAACCTATAATTAAACTCTTCTTCTCTTTGGAGGTCTGCAACCATTGTGTGGCAATGGAGTTACATCAATAATTTCAGTAACTTCAATACCCATGTTGTGCAAAGATCTTACTGCTGATTCTCTACCTGCACCTGGTCCCTTTACGTAAGCTTTTACTTTTCTGAGACCCAAATCATAAGCCACCTTACCACAATCTTCTGCTGCCATCTGGCCTGCATAAGGAGTATTTTTCTTACTTCCTCTGAAACCATTCTTTCCCGAAGAAGACCACGATATAACTTGACCTTCGTTATTTGTCAACGTAACAATAATGTTGTTGAACGAAGTGTGAACGTGTGCAAGGCCAGTAGCCTCTACTTTAACAACACGTTTCTTTGTTACTCTTGTTTTCTTAGCCATATCTTACTTATTTCTTTTTATTGGCAATAGTTTTCTTTTTACCTCTACGTGTTCTTGCATTGTTTTTTGTCTTCTGACCTCTCAAAGGCAAACCAAGACGATGACGGATACCTCTGTAACAACCAATATCCTGCAAACGCTTAATATTCAATTGAATTTCAGAGCGCAATTCACCTTCTAGACGATATTTGCCTACTGCCTGACGAATTGCTGCAATTTGATCATCGTTCCAATCTTTTGCTTTGATGTCTTGATCAACACCAGCTTCCTGAAGAATCATTGCTGATCTGCTGCGACCAATTCCAAAGATGTAGGTAAGCGCTATTACACCACGCTTATTATTCGGAACATCTACACCTGCTATTCTTGCCATATTCTATTTCTTTTAATTTTATTATTAACAATTAATATTAACCTTGACGTTGATTAAACTTAGGATTCTTTTTACAAATTACGTAAACTCTTCCTTTTCTTCTAACGATTATACAATCGTCACTTCTTTTTTTTACAGACGTTCTTACTTTCATCTCTATAATGTTTTATTTGTATCTAAAAGTTATCCTACCTTTAGTTAAATCATAAGGCGACATTTCTAATCTGACTTTATCTCCTGGCAATATCCTTATGTAATGCATTCTCATCTTGCCGGAAATATGAGCAGTAATTATATGCCCGCCCTCCAACTCGACTCTGAACATTGCATTAGACAATGCCTCGATAATTGTACCGTCTAATTCTATAGAAAGTTGTTTTGCCATACAAAAACTAAAATTTCTTTTCCTTTAAAACTTGTTCAATTAAACTAAAATCAGATAATATATCTGCCTTACCGTTTTTTACTACCACTGTATGCTCATAATGAGCTGATGGTTTCCCATCCCTGGTTCGAATTGTCCAACCGTCTTTATCTTGGGTTATGCTTCTCTTTCCCATGTTGATTATCGGCTCTATGGCGATGATCATTCTTTCTTTCAACTTAAACCCCTTATTCGGTTTCCCATAATTCGGGATATTCGGTTCTTCGTGCAGAAAGCGTCCGACGCCATGTCCTGTCAATTCCTCAACAACGGAATAACCATTTGATTCTGCATGCTTCTGAACGGCATATCCAATATCTCCAACCCTATTCCCAGCTACTGCTTGTTCGATTCCTTTATAAAGGCATTCTTTTGTACACACCAATAGTGCCTTTACTGTCGGCTCGGCTTCACCAACCTCGAACGTGTAGCAGGAATCTCCATAAAAGCCATTCATTAGCACCCCGCAATCAACGGAGACAATGTCACCATTTTTTAATTCCTGATTTGAAGGTATTCCATGAACCACAACATCATTAACGGCAATACACAATGTATTTGGAAAGCCATTATAGTTTAGGAAACCTGGAATACCGCCATTATCAAGAATAAATTCCTTTGCTAACTTGTCTAATTTCAAGGTTGAAACTCCGGGTGCAATTTCAGCCGCGAGCATCGCATGGGTTTGTGATACGAGCAGACAACTCTGTCGTGTCAACTCAACCTCGTCATCAGACTTTATGAAAATCATCAAAGATCGTTATAATGTAGAAACAGAGCCTCTACCTTTTATTCTGCCAGACTTTGTCAATCCGTCATAATGACGCATCAACAAGTGGCTTTCAATCTGCTGCAAAGTGTCTAAGATAACTCCTACCATAATGAGCAGAGACGTACCGCCATAGAACTGAGCGAATTGACTATTTACACCCAACAATCTGGCGAACGCCGGAAGAAGTGCAATAATAGCAATAAATATAGAACCTGGCAAAGTAATTTTTGACATAATATCATCCAAGAAATCAACAGTTTTTGCACCTGGTTTTACGCCTGGGATAAAGCCACCGTTTTTCTTCATGTCTTCTGCCATCTGTCTCGGATTAATTGTGACTGCTGTATAGAAGTATGTAAACACAATTATCAATATAGCAAATGTGAAGTTATACCAGAAGCCAGTATAATCAGCGAAAGCTGCTATGAATCCACCGCCATCTTCTGAACTGAAACCTGCGAACATGATAGGTAAGAACATCAATGCCTGAGCAAAGATGATTGGCATAACGCCAGCAGCATTTACCTTTAATGGTATATACTGTCTTACACCACCATACTGCTTATTTCCGACAACTCTCTTGGCATATTGAACCGGAATTTTTCTTACTGCCTGAACCAATGCAATTGCTAGAACAAAAACAATGAACAGAACAACAATTTCGATAAGCAATACTAGAAGACCGCCACCGGACTGAGCAAAACGAGCTACGCATTCACCAGCAAGTGCATACGGCAATCTAGCAATGATACCAACCATGATAATCAATGATATACCATTACCAATTCCTCTATCTGTAATTCTTTCTCCCAACCACAAGATGAACATTGTACCTGCAGTAAGAATAATAGTTGAAGAGATAGTAAAGAACAATCCGCCATCAACAATTGCACCTGGAGTATGTATTAGCTGTGCTCTCAAGTTTGCAATATAAGAAGGAGCCTGGATCAAAAGGATTGCAATGGTCAGAATACGAGTAATCTGATTTATTTTCTTCCTTCCGCTTTCGCCTTCCCTTTGCAATCTCTGGAAATACGGAACTGCGATTCCCAAAAGTTGCACAACGATGCTAGCCGATATATAAGGCATGATACCTAATGCAAAAATTGATGCGTTAGAAAATGCTCCACCTGAGAACATATCCAACAAACTCAATACACCGTCTGATGTTTGTTTTGCCAATGAAGCATCCTGTGCCAAAAGTACCGGGTTTACACCAGGAAGGACAACGTGAGCCCCTAGTCTGTAAATAAGGATAAATCCAAGAGTGAGGAGTATCCTGGAACGGAGATCCTCAATCTTGAATATATTCTTAATTGTACTAAAAAATCTTTTCATACTAAAAAATTAAATTTTTTCAATTGTACCTCCATTAGCTTCAATCTTTTCAACTGCAGCTTTAGAAAAAGCATGAGCCTTGATTGTTACCTTGGAAGTTAATTCACCGTTTCCGAGAATCTTAACAAGATCGCGTCTAGAAACAAGACCATTGCTAATCAAAGCTTCTACATCGATAACTTCAAGATGCTTGTCATCGATAAGTGCCTGCAATGTAGATACATTAATACCCTTATATTCAATTCTGTTTCTATTCTTGAATCCAAATTTCGGTGAAGTTCTCTGGATTGGCATCTGGCCACCTTCGAATCCGATTTTATTCTTATAACCAGATCTCTGCTTTGCGCCCTTATGACCTCTTGTAGAAGTTCCACCTTTGCCAGAACCCTGACCACGGCCGATTCTCTTACAATCCTTGATTGAACCTTCTGCTGGTTTTAAGCAACTTAAATCCATAATAAAACTACTTTAAAATTATTAAATTTCTTCTACTTTAACTAAATGACGAACCTTTTCTACCATGCCCAGAATCTGGTCATTAGCTTCATGTTCAACAGGATTGTGCATTTTCTTGATACCCAATGCTGCTAGAGTATTCTTCTGGCGCTGTGTGCTACCAATCATACTTTTAATCTGAGTTACTCTAATTTTCATGACAATAATTAATTATCCGTTAAACACTTTGTCCAAGTTCACTTGTCTCTGGTAAGCAACTTCATTAGCATCGCGCATTTCAATCAATGCTGCTATTGTAGCCTTTACCAAGTTATGAGGATTTGAAGAACCCTTTGATTTTGCCAATACGTCAGTAATACCTACGCTTTCAAATACGGCACGCATAGCACCACCGGCCTTAACACCTGTACCAGAAGCAGCTGGTTTTATCCATACTCTAGCACCGCCGAATTTTGCTGACTGCTCATGAGGAACTGTACCCTTGTGAACAGGAACCTTAATCAAATTTTTCTTAGCGTCTTCAACACCCTTCTGAATAGCAGTAGTTACTTCGCTAGCTTTACCCAAACCATAACCAACGATTCCGTCTTCATTTCCAACTACAACGATTGCAGAGAAGCTGAAAGTACGACCACCTTTGGTAACCTTAGTAACTCTCTGAATGGCAACCAATCTATCCTTTAATTCCTGATCGCCACTATTTTTTACTTTCTTAGTGTTATTCAACATATCTTTATTATAGTTTAAGTCCACCTTCTCTTGCACCATCTGCCAAGGCTTTTACCTTACCGTGATACAAGTAACCATTTCTATCAAAAACCACTTCTGTGATGCCTTTTTCCAAAGCAATCTTTGCTACCATCTTACCAACCATAGCTGCCTTTTCAGACTTTGTTGCCTTTACACCTTCCAATTCTTTGCACTTTGAAGTTGCAGAAACAAGTGTGTTAGCTGCTAAATCATCGATAATCTGAACGCTGATTTGACGATTGCTACGGAATACAGACATTCTAGGTTTTTCTGCAGTACCGAAAATATTTCTACGGATTCTGCGTTTTATTTTAAGTCTTCTTTCAATTTTCGAAAAAGCCATATCTTTAAAATTTTAAGATTAAACCTTAGCTGATTTACCAGCTTTTCTACGAACCTCTTCGCCAACAAACAAAATACCTTTACCCTTATATGGCTCAGGTGGACGCAACGATCTTATCTTAGCTGCAACCTGTCCTAGCAACTGTTTGTCGATACTCTTCAATGTAAGAATTGAGTTTCCTCTCTTTTCTGTTTTGCATTCAACCTGGATTTCCTTTGGAACTTCAAAAAGAATTGAATGAGAATAACCCAAAGACATTTCAATAATCTGGCCCTGAGCTTCAGCCTTGAAACCAACGCCTACGAATTCCTGTTCAGTCTTAAAACCTTCAGAAACGCCTTTCACCATATTATTTACCAAAGCTCTGTACAATCCGTGCATTGCTCTGTTTTCTTTTTCGTCATCCGGTCTAGCAAAAGTAATCTGACCGTTTTCAAATTTGACTTCGATATTTGGATTTACCTGCTGCTTAAGTTCTCCAAGAGGTCCCTTTACAGTAACCATGTTGTCGGCACTAATATTTACCGTAACGCCTGCGGGTACCACAATCGGCAATTTTCCTATACGAGACATTTTCTTAACTTTTTAATAAACGTAACACAATACTTCACCACCAACATTCTCCTGACGAGCTTCTTTGTCGGTCATGACACCCTTGTTTGTTGACATAATAGCAATGCCCAAACCATTCAATACGCGAGGTATAGAATTGGCGTCAACATACTTTCTCAAACCGGGTCTACTAATTCTCTCTAACTTCTTTATCGCCGATACCTTTGTTACAGGATGATACTTAAGAGCGATCTTAATATTTCCCTGATAACCGATATCCTCGAATTTGTAGTTCAAAATGTAACCTTTTTCGAAAAGCACCTTTGTGATTTCTCTTTTAAGGTTAGAACCAGGAACTTCGACAATTTTATGTCCTGCCATTACGGCATTTCTAAGTCTGGTCAAATAATCTGCAACTGGATCAGTCATTATTCAAAATATTTAATTAATAATTATTACCAACTAGCTTTCTTAACACCTGGAATTAATCCTGCAGAAGCCATTTCACGGAATGCTATACGGCTGATTCCGAACTGACGCAAATAACCCTTTGGTCTTCCAGATTGGCTACAACGATTGTGCAATCTAATTTTGTTCGAGTTCTTTGGCAGCTTATGCAAAGCTTCAAAGTTTCCTTCTGCTTTATACTGTGCTCTTTTAGCAGCGTATTTTTCTACTAATGCGAGTCTTTTGACTTCGCGAGCTTTCATTGATTCTTTTGCCATATTAATTAATTCTTTTTAAGGTTCTTAAATGGAACTCCAAAATGTTTAAGCAAAGCATAACCTTCTTCATCAGTCTTTGCTGATGTTACGAAAGTAATATCCATACCCATGATTCTGCTTATCTTATCGATATCAATTTCTGGGAAGATAATCTGCTCGTTTACGCCCAATGTATAGTTTCCTTTACCATCGAACTTATAGTTTACACCACGGAAATCTCTGATACGAGGAAGTGCAATTGCTACGAGTCTTTCAAGGAATTCATACATACGGTCTCTTCTCAAAGTTACTCTAACGCCTACCTGCATTTTCTTACGCAATTTGAAGTTAGAAATATCCTTCTTTGAAGTTGTTGGAACAGCCTTCTGGCCAGTAATTGTTGTCAATTCATCGATTGCGATGTCAATCAACTTCTTGTCAGAGATAGCCTGACCAAGACCTTCGTTGATAACAATCTTTTCCAATCTGGGAACTTGCATTACGGTCTTATAACCGAATTCCTGCATCAGGGCAGAAACTATTTCTTCCTGATATTGCTTCTTTAATGTCGGAACGAATTTATCCATTACTTAATCTCCTCTCCAGATTTTTTAGCATAACGAACAAGTTTGCCTTCAGCATTTTGCTTGCGGCCAATTCTTGTTGGCTTTCCTGTCTTAGGATCTACAAGCATCAAGTTCGAAATATGAATTCCTGCTTCTTGTTTAATAATACCACCTTGTGGGTGTGCAGCATTTGGTTTTTGATGTTTAGAAATCATATTAACACCTTCTACGATAGCGCGATTTTTCTTTTTCAAGATTTCCAATACTCTACCCTGCTGACCCTTGGATTCGCCCGAATTTACATAGACGGTATCCCCTTTCTTTATGTGCAATTTCTGAGTCATGATAATTCTTTTTATTATAAAACTTCTGGTGCCAATGATACAATTTTCATATATTGTTTTTCACGCAACTCACGAGCTACGGGACCAAATATACGAGTTCCTTTTAATTCGCCTGCAGCTGTTAACAAAACACATGCATTGTCGTCGAATCTGATATAAGATCCGTCTTGGCGTCTGATTTCCTTTTTTACTCTTACTACAACAGCCTTTGCTACAGAGCCCTTCTTAAGTTCTCCACCTGGCAAAGCACTCTTAACGGTGACTACGATCTTATCGCCGATGGTTGCATATTTTTTTCCTGTACCACCTAATACACGGATACACAACACCTCTTTTGCACCACTGTTGTCTGCAACATTTAATCTGGTTTCTTGTTGTATCATGACTATTTAACTTTTTCAATAATATTTACTAATCTCCATCTCTTGTTCTTGCTCAACGGACGAGTTTCCATAATGAGAACGGTATCACCAATATCGCATTTATTTTCTTCATCATGAGCAACAAACTTCTTGGTCTTGTTCACGAACTTACCGTATTTAGGGTGTTTTTCTTTGCGCTTTACAGCAACTACGATAGACTTTTCCATCTTATTGCTTACAACAACACCAATACGTTCTTTTCTCAAGTTTCTTTCTTCCATGGCTGCTCTTATTTATTTGATGTTAATTCTCTTTTACGAAGCTCAGTGTTAAGCCTTGCAATTGTTCTTCTCAATTCTTTCAATCGTTGAGGGTTTTCCAATGGAGAAACCGCATGGTTAAGTTTCATCTTATTAAGGTTGAACTTTTCTGTTGCGATCTTTTCAACGATTTCCTTTGTTGTTAATCCTACTATTTCTTTATTTTCCATTGTCCTGTAGTATTATTCGTTATAATCATAATCGCGACGAACGACAAACTTAGTCTTAATTGGAAGTTTTTGAGCGGCTAATCTCAAGGCTTCTTTTGCGAGGTCAAAAGGAATACCTTCTGCTTCAAATAAAATTCTTCCAGGAGTTACTCTAGCTACGAATCCTTCTGGAGCACCTTTACCTTTACCCATACGTACTTCGGCTGGCTTACTGGTAATTGGCTTATCCGGGAATATTCGTATCCAAATTTGTCCTTGTCTTTGCATCTTTCTTGTAACAGCAACACGGGCAGCTTCTATCTGACGTCCGGTAAGGAGACACATCTCCATTGCTTTGATTCCAAAGGAACCGAAAGCTATTTGGTTGCCGCGCTGGGCATTACCTTTCATCTTGCCCTTTTGCTCTTTTCTAAATTTTGTTCTTTTAGGTTGTAACATAGCTTTCTGATTTTACTTTGTTGTTCTTCTCTGTCTTTTATTACCACTTTGATTCATATTGCCTGATGGCTTTGGTGTCTGAACCTTTTTTCCAAAGTTAGGAGCGAGGTCTCTCTTTCCATAAACTTCACCACGGCAAATCCATACCTTTACGCCGAGAAGACCTGTTTTTGTAAGTGCTTCTGCCAATGCGTAGTCGATATCAGCTCTTAATGTATGAAGAGGAGTTCTACCTTCCTTATACATTTCAGAACGTGCCATTTCTGCACCATTCAAACGACCGGAAATCTGAATCTTGATACCTTCTGCACCCATTCTCATTGTAGATGCGATAGCCATTTTAACTGCTCTTCTGTAAGCCATCTTACCTTCAAGCTGGCGAGCTACAGTATTTGCTACCAATTCGGCTTCAAGTTCTGGACGTTTAATTTCATAGATGTTGATCTGTACGTCCTTATTGGTAATTTTCTTTAATTCTTCACGAAGCTTGTTTACTTCATCACCATCTTTACCGATAACAAAACCAGGACGAGCTGTACTGATTGTGATTGTTATCATCTTCAAAGATCTCTCGATAGTAATTTTTGAAACAGAAGCTTTATCTAAACGAGTATTCAAATATTTACGAATAACTGCGTCTTCAGCAAGTTTGTCAGCATACTTCTTTCCACCGTACCAGTTAGAATCCCAACCTATGATTATGCCTAATCTATTGCTTATTGGATTACATTTTTGTCCCATGAAATTATGCGTTTTCTTCTTTTACTAATTCATTTTCTTTGCTACCTACCACTAAAGTAACGTGATTAGAACGTTTTCTAATACGATATCCTCTTCCTTGAGGTGCAGGTTTTATTCTCTTCAATACTTTTCCTGAATCAACGTAAATCTCCTTTACTACGAGACCTGCGTCTTCCATCTTAGCATTTTCGTTTTTAGCCTGCCAGTTTGCTATTGCTGACAACAACAATTTCTCGATGTCACGAGATGCAACCTTAGAGGAGAACTTAAGAATATTCAAAGCCTTTTCTACTTCTATTCCTCTAATCTGATCTGCCACAAGTCTCATTTTTACAGGAGAACTAGGACAATTACGAAGGATGGCGAAGCTCATTTGCTTTCTTGCTTCTTTTATGCTATTAGCTTTTAATCTTTTACGTGCGCCCATAACCTTTTACTATTATTTATTTCTTTTTACCACCGTGACCACGGAATGTTCTAGTTGGAGCGAATTCGCCTAATTTGTGACCAACCATATTTTCTGTAACATATACTGGAATGAATTTGTTTCCATTATGTACAGCAAAAGTATGACCTACAAACTCAGGTGGAATAACTGATGCTCTTGCCCATGTCTTGATGGCTGTTTTCTTACCGCTAGCTTCCATTGCTGTGACTTTCTTATCAAGATTAAAGTCAATGAACGGTCCTTTTTTAAGTGATCTACTCATACCTGATTACTTTTTCCTTCTTTCAACAATATACTTATTGGATTCCTTCTTAGTGCTACGAGTCTTATAACCTTTAGCAAGCAATCCTTTTCTCGAACGTGGGTGTCCACCTGAAGCTCTACCTTCACCACCACCCATTGGGTGATCTACTGGGTTCATAACAACACCACGGTTGTGTGGGCGACGTCCGAACCAACGTGATCTACCTGCCTTACCATCGCTTTCTAGTGCATGGTCTGCATTTGATACGCTACCGATAGTTGCCTTGCAAGTGAGCAATATCTTTCTAACTTCACCCGAAGGCATTCTTACGATTGCGTATTTGCCTTCCTTTGATACTAACTGGGCATATGAGCCTGCACTTCTTGCAATAACTGCACCCTGGCCTGGTCTCAACTCAATATTATGAACGATTGTTCCTAATGGAATATCGCCCATAAACAAAGTATTACCCAATTCTGGAGCTACATTCTTGCCAGATTCTAGAACCTGTCCAAGCTGAAGTCCGTTTGGTGCGATGATGTATCTCTTTTCACCATCTTCGTAAGTAACCAAGGCGATACGAGCTGAACGGTATGGATCGTATTCGATTGATTTTACCGTTGCCTTCATGCCATCTCTTTCTCTCTTGAAATCAATCATACGGTACTGTCTCTTGTGACCACCGCCGATATAGCGCATAGTCATCTTACCCTGATTGTTTCTTCCCCCGGATTTTCTCAATGATACCAACAAAGATTTTTCAGGCTTACTGCGTGTAATTTCGTCAAAAGCGCTGACTACTCTAAATCTTTGACCCGGTGTTGTCGGATTTAATTTTCTTAAAGCCATCTCTTACTTTACTTAATACTAAATATTGCTATAAAAATCAATAACATTTCCTTCAACAAGAGTGATTATTGCTTTCTTGTAGGAATTTGATCTTCCGCGCTGCACGCCACTCTTTGTGTAGCGAACTTTCAACTTACCAGAATAACGCATGGTGTTTACGGCGTCAACCTTAACATCATACATCTTTTCTACAGCTTCCTTTATCTGCAACTTATCTGCTCTTTTGTCTACCATAAAAGCATAACGATTGAGCTTTTCGCCCATCTTCGTCATCTTTTCTGTCAATATCGGTCTAATTAATATATCCATCTTTTTATACCGTTACGATAAACTATTCTCAAAAACACAAATTGACTTCTCTTCCACCATTAGAATCGAAGCCCACATAATATCGTATGTAGTTAATTCACTAGCAGTTACGACATTAACATCTTTCAAATTTCTTGCAGACAAATATACATTTTTATTTGATTCTGACATAACGATAAGCACTTTTTTATCATCGAATTTGAAATTATTTTTCAATGCAACGATATTCTTAGTCTTAATTTCGTCAAAGTTCAGATTATCAAGAACATAGATATTATTATCCTGCATCTTGTAAGACAATGCCGACTTTCTAGCCAACCTCTTAACCTTCTTATTTAGCTTGAAGTTGTATACTCTTGGTTCTGGACCAAATACTCTACCTCCACCTCTGAATAATGGATTCTTAATGCTACCGCATCTTGCAGTACCTGTTCCTTTTTGTTTTTTCAACTTCTTTGTGCTACCAGAAACGAGACCTCTATGAAGTGAGGAATGTGTTCCCTGGCGATTATTTGCCATATATTGTTTGCAATCCAAATATATAACGTGATCGTTAGGTTCGATAGCGAAGATAGAATCGTTCAATTCTACTTTACGTCCGGTGTTTTCCCCAGCCTTATTATATACTGCTACTTCCATTATCTTTCAATGATTAAATATGAACCTTTGGCTCCCGGTACTGAACCTTTAACAATTAACAGGTTGCTTTCCGGAATAACCTTCAAAACTCTCAAACTTGTAACCTTTATGGATTCACCACCCATACGGCCACCCATACGCATTCCCTTGAATACTCTGGAAGGAGTAGAACATGCGCCCAAAGAACCAGGTGCTCTCAATCTGTTGTGCTGACCGTGAGTCTTGTCGTTTACACCAGCAAAACCATGTCTCTTTACTACACCCTGGAATCCTTTACCTTTGGAAATTCCACTAACGTCACAAAATTCACCTTCTATGAAGATGTTTACGTCGATCACATCGCCTAATGCTACTTCCTTGCCGAATTCTTTGAATTCAACCAACTTTTTCTTTGGGGTTGTGTTAGCTTTAGCAAAATGACCTTTCATTGCTTTGGTCGTACGTTTTTCCTTCTTTTCATCGAATGCCAACTGGACTGCTTCGTAACCATCCTTTTCAATTGTTCTCAACTGTGTTACTACGCAAGGTCCTGCTTCGATTACAGTGCATGGAAGATTCTTTCCCTCAACACTGAAAATGGAAGTCATACCAACTTTTTTACCAATAATTCCTTGCATTTTAATTACTTTTAATAATTACTAACTTGCTTTAATTTCTACATCTACGCCACTAGGCAGTTCTAATTTCATCAACGCGTCAATCGTCTTCGATGTCGTGCTATAGATATCGAGAAGACGCTTGTAAGAACTGAGTTCGAACTGTTCTCTCGACTTCTTATTAACGAATGTCGAACGGTTAACTGTAAAAATACGCTTGTGAGTTGGTAGAGGAATAGGACCTCTTACAACTGCTCCGGTAGTTTTTACCGTCTTCAGAATTTTCTCTGCCGATTTGTCAACCAAACTGTGGTCGTAAGATTTCAGCTTAATTCTAATTTTCTGATTCATACTTATTTATTATAATTAAAAAATAAATTTTCTATTGTCTATTAATTTCTGTTGGATATCTGCCGGCACTTTCTCGTATGAAGCGAACTCCATGCTGAAAATTGCTCGCCCAGAACTTAACGTCCTTAATGCTGTAATATAACCGAACTGCTCTGACAAAGGAACTCTTGCCTTTAATACCCTGTGCATACCTTTTGTGTCCATGCCTTCAATAACAGCTCTTCTTCTATTTAGGTCGGCA
The DNA here is from genome assembly GCA_937899245.1 of uncultured Bacteroidales bacterium. Lineage (GTDB taxonomy): Bacteria > Bacteroidota > Bacteroidia > Bacteroidales > ML635J-15 > Bact-19. The sequence continues at coordinate 89,490 of CALDKB010000017.1, forward strand.
CTAATATCGCCAAGGTATTCATCCGGAGTAAGAATTTCTATCTTCATTATTGGTTCAAGCAAAGCTGTCTTAATCATTCTTGAAGCCTCCTTGAAACAAATTCCTGCAGCTATCTTGAAAGAAAGTTCATCGCTATCTACAGGATGATAGGATCCGTCTATTAACTCTACCTTCATGTTGTGAATAGGATAACCAAGCATTGGACCGTTTGACATAGCCTCTTTAAATCCGGCCTCAACTCCTTTGACATATTCTGCAGGCAACTTATCTCCTTTAATCCTGTTAACAAAGACGAAACTGCATTCATCATCTTCTGCAGGACCGATCTTAACTGTAATATCGGCGAACTTTCCCTTTCCGCCAGTCTGCTTCTTGAAAACAAGATTATGCTGAATCTGGCTAAGGAAAGCTTCCTTGTAGTTAACCTGCTGCTTGCCCTGGATAATCTTAACGCCGAATTCCCTTACAAGACGGTCTATGATAATTTCTAGATGAAGTTCGCCCATACCGCTAATTAGCATCTGTCCAGACATCTCGTCTATTCTAACGGCAAAAGTCGGATCCTCCTCCGACAGCTTTGCTAATGCGATATTTAACTTCTCTATTTCAGCCTGAGACTGTGCTTCCACGGCAATCGAGATTACAGGCTCGGGGAACTTCATCCTCTCCAAGACTATAGGTTTTCGCTCATCACATAAAGTATCGCCAGTAAAAACATCCTTCAAACCAACAACCGCACAAATGTCGCCAGCCTCAACTGCCTCGATTTGATTTTGCTTATTGGAATGCATCTGGAAGATTCTTGTAACCCTTTCCTTATGTCCTGTTCTGACGTTATAAAGCATATCTCCAGTCTTAATTGTTCCGCTATAAATTCTCAAATAAGAAAGTTTTCCTACAAAAGAACTTGCTGCAATTTTGAAACACATAGCTGCAAGCGGACCATTTGCATCGGAAGTTCTGCTTATTATTTCTTCGGTTTTGGGATGGATACCACTTATTGCCTTTATGTCGAGTGGAGACGGAAGATATTCGCATATTGCATCAAGCAACAGCTGAATACCTTTGTTTTTGAATGCAGAACCGCAAAATACCGGAACGCATTTTTCCGCAATTACTGCAGAACGGAGAACCTGCTTCACTTCGCTGACAGAAACGCTATTTCTATCTTCGAGGAATTTCTCCATTAGATTGTCATCGAATTCAACAACAGTTTCCAGCAGTCTCTCGCGATACTCTTCAACTTCAGCCTTCATCGAATCTGGTACAGCGACCTCTTCAAACTTAACGCCCAAAGATTCTTCATCCCAAGCGTAAGCTTTATTCTCTAACAAGTCCACTACGCCAGAAAAAGAGTCGCCTTCGCCAATTGGCAACTGCATTGCAAGAGGATTAGCCCCAAGCTTTTTCTCAATTTGCTGAAGTACACCGACAAAATCAGCGCCTGTCCTATCCATCTTGTTAACAAAAGCAAGACGAGGAACATTGTACTTGTTTGCCTGATGCCAAACCGTTTCGCTTTGAGGTTCTACACCGCCCACTGCGCAAAAGACAGCGACTGCGCCATCAAGAACTCTCAGAGACCTTTCGACCTCCACAGTAAAATCAACATGACCAGGAGTATCAATGATATTAATCTTGTATTCCTTATCATTTGTTTTCCACAATGTAGTTGTAGCTGCGGAAGTAATTGTAATGCCTCTTTCCTGTTCCTGGGCCATCCAGTCCATGGTAGCCGTTCCCTCATGAACTTCGCCGATCTTGTAGTTCACACCGGTATAATAAAGTATACGCTCAGTAGTCGTTGTTTTACCAGCGTCTATGTGAGCCATTATACCGATGTTTCTAGTATTTTCAAGTTCGAAGTTCATGAACCCGGAGAGTAAAATTAAAATTTAAAATGAGAGAACGCCTTGTTAGCTTCAGCCATTCTGTGAGTATCTTCTTTCTTCTTGAAAGCAGAACCTTCGCAGTTGTATGCAGCTATAATTTCAGCACACAACTTGTCGGCCATTGACTTTCCTGCGCGCTTGCGTGCGAAAGACAACATCCACTTGTGACTGATTGAGATCTTTCTGTCAGCACGAATTTCAGTAGGAACCTGGAATGTTGCACCACCGATTCTACGGCTCTTAACTTCTACAGATGGAGTGATATTATCCAAAGCTTTCTTCCAAATTTCCAATGGAGTTTCTTCGCTATCCTTCATCTTCATTCCGATAAGATCCATACATTCATAAAAAATCTTGAATGAAGTAGATTTCTTACCATCCCACATCATGTCGTTTACAAAACGAGTTACTCGTACATCGTTATACTTAGGATCTGGTAAAATCGTTCTTTTTCTTGGTTTAGATTTTCTCATCTCTATTTATTTCTTTTTACTAATTATTTCTTTGCAGCAGCTTTTGCCTTCGGTCTCTTAGTTCCATATTTAGAACGTCTCTGTGTACGGCCGTCAACACCGGCAGCATCCAAACCGCCTCTTACGATATGATATCTTACACCTGGCAAGTCCTTTACTCTACCACCACGAACCATTACGATCGAGTGTTCCTGTAAATTGTGACCTTCACCCGGTATGTAAGCGTTGACTTCCTTACCGTTAGTTAATCTTACTCTGGCAACCTTACGCATTGCTGAGTTTGGCTTCTTAGGTGTTGTTGTGTATACTCTCGTACAAACACCTCTTCTCTGAGGGCATGAATCCAATGCAGGAGATTTACTCTTGTCAACTGCAACGTATCTGCCTTTCCTTACTAATTGCTGTATTGTTGGCATAAATAACCTATTTGTTTTTAAATAATTTTACTCTAATTTTGTTTATAAAATTTGGACTGCAAAGGTAGGTTATTTTTTCTTTTCAACAATACAACTTTTTTATTTTTTTTTATTTTTATTTCGCAACTGTAAATAAAATTATCAACAAGACTTAATTTCCTTTTAAACATCTGATAATAACTCCACTAATTTGCCGTCAAAAAAATATTATCAACAACATCAAATATCATTTTATTTTATCGCATCTGCAATCATATTTACAAATAATATTACCTTTGTAAAAACCATATTAGAAACAAAAATGTACTCGAACAGATTTTGTCTTATTATATTATTAATAGGTATAGTTTATTTTTCAGCCTGCGATCTGGAGAATCCGACGCCTACTGGCACCACAACGATTTCATCTGACATCACCTCTGAAACAACCTGGCAAAACGATGTGACATATATTATTGACAAGGAGAATTTGTATATCAGCAATACACTGACTATAGAACCTGGAACCACAATAAAATTCACTTCCGGCTCCAACATCATTTTAAGGAGGAACGGTGCAATTATAGCCAAAGGAACTCCTGCAAAACCTATTGTTTTCACATCAATCAAGGATGACAAGCACGGCGGGGAGTCAAACTCCGACGGCGACAGCACAATACCGGGTGCTGGTGACTGGGGCTACATAGACCTGTACGGCACTATGGAATCAGAGTTTGAAAACTGCTATTTCCTTTATGGTGGCCGTGACATTACCAATCCTGCTACCGTTGACGTTTCTTCAGAAGCTAAAGCAATTTTTAACAATTGCATTTTTGCATACAACTCAGGCAGCATTATGAACAACATCTTTGTCGGTGCCCTAAATGCATCTAACGCCAACAAGGAAACACAAATAACCAACTGCAAGTTCTACGGAAACAAAGTCCCTCTGACAATCAATGCGGAAATGAGCATCGACAACACAAACTCGTTCTCAAACGAAGGTCTTTCAAACATTTGCAACGGAATCTTCGTTAACGGTGAGAACATTGATTGCAACGTATCATGGACAGAAAACGAAATCGCATTCGTCATAACTTCCTCCGACTTGAAAATTGGAGTAGGCGAAACACTGACCCTTGGCGACAACGTTGTTTTAAAGTTCTGCGAAAACTCATCCATGACGGTTCTTTCCGGAGAAGACGGCCTGATTAACCACAATGGCAACGGAGTATTCTTCACATCAATAAAAGACGACGAACACAAAGGCGACACCAATGGCGATGGCAACGCCACAGAACCACGAAATGCCGACTGGACAGGAATTTACCTTGACTGCTGGAAAGCTACATACGGCTACGCGCAATGGGATAACATTCTATATAATAACCCGCAGGCAATAGTGGTCAAGTAGATATGAACACAAGCGAACATGTTGCCGCCATTGTCCGCGCTTTGCCCAAAGCACCGGGAGTATACAAATACTTCAACAAAGATGGTATTATCATATACGTCGGCAAAGCAAAAAACCTAAGGAACAGAGTTAGTTCATACTTCATTTCAAACAACCTCAACAGAAAAACCCAAATTCTTGTCAGCCAAATTTGCGACATTCAATTTGCCGTCGTCGACAGCGAAAGCGAAGCCCTTCTGCTTGAAAATGTCTTGATAAAAGAATTGCAACCTAAATACAACATTCTCCTTAAAGATGACAAAACTTATCCTTGGGTATGCATAACAGACGAAGAATTTCCAAGAATCCTGTATACGCGTCAGAAAAACAACAGCGGTGAATATTTCGGACCATTTTCTTCCATTCACACTATCAAGACACTTCTTGCCCTTATACAGCAGCTATTCCCTATCCGCTCATGCAAGCACAACCTTAGCGAAGCCGCCATTAACAACGGAAAATTCGACATCTGTCTCGACTATCATATCGGCAACTGCCTTGGTCCGTGCATCGGAAAAGTCGACAAGCTCCAATACGAATCCTTTATTTCAAACGCAAGGAAAATCCTGAGGGGCGACTTGCATCTTGTATACGACCTCATCAAGGAAAAAATGCAGAATCATGCAAAAAAATTGGAATTCGAGGAAGCGTCAAAAATGAAACAGAAGCTGGATATCCTTGAAACCTACAGAAGCAAATCAACTGTGGTAAACACCAACATCTCAAATATTGAAGCATTCGGATTTGCAAAGGACATCGGCTCATGCTACATAAGTTACTTGAGAATACAAGGTGGCCAGATAATCGCAACTCATTCTGTTGAAATTAAAAAGAGAATTGAAGAAACCGACGAAGACATTCTCGCATATGCAGTAGTAGATATTCGCGAAATGCTAAATAGCAAGGTAGGCACAGTAATACTACCTTTTAAAATAGACTTTGAAATTGAAGGCATAAACTTCGAATACCCACAGAAAGGCGACAAGAATAAGATTCTAGATTTGGCTAATAGAAACGCAAAGTTTTATATGCTTGAAAAACACAAGCAAGTAGAAGACAAGGATCCGGAAAAGAACACATTGCGAAAACTAGAGACTCTAAAGGCCGACTTGATGATGAACGAACTTCCTGTTCATATTGAATGTTTCGACAATTCCAATATACAAGGGACCAATCCTGTTGCTTCGTGCGTGGTTTTCAAAAACGCCAAACCCTCGAAAAAGGACTACAGGCATTTCAACATAAAGACCGTAGTTGGAGCAAATGACTTTGCATCCATGCAAGAAATAATTCATCGCCGCTACAAAAGACTACTCGACGAAGGAGAGCCATTGCCACAACTGATTGTAGTCGACGGGGGAAAAGTTCAGTTGTCGTTTGCCGTAAAAAGTCTCGAGGAGCTTGGCCTTATCGGCAAAGTGACAATCATAGGCATAGCAAAACGTTTGGAGGAGATATTCTTCCCGGGAGATGAAGTTCCATTGTACTTAGACAAGAATTCTGAATCGTTAAAAATTATCCAGCAAGCACGCGACGAGGCACATCGATTTGGAATTACTTTCCACCGCAAGAAACGCTCCGACAATTTCCTCAAGAGCGAACTCGACGACATAAAGGGCATAGGCCCCAAGACAAAGGAAACACTGCTAAAGGAATTCAAAACCGTAAACGGAATAAAGGAGGCAAGCAAAGAAAAGCTGACAGAAACATTAGGTGCGGCGAAGGCAGAAATTATATACGGGTATTTTCACAAATAGATAATTCAAAAATTTAAGGATTTGCTGGCTAACAAAATCCATTCATAGCGTGCTTAGAACTTAATATTTTTCGCTTCCGAGCTGGCTATAGACGGAAAATATTATCTGTCTTCAAAAAAACAGCAGTCGACTATTTGCCGACTGCCGTTCTTGCATTTTACTTAAATATAATAATCGTATATTCGTTTTTAATCGCGAACGCAACGAACACCCATAGCACGAGCCTTACCATAATTAGTTTTGTTAACATATGCATTATTATAGTAAATGCTACGATCGAAAACACTACCACTATCATACTCAGTAGCACTCCAGTAAGGAGCATCTAAACCGAAATTTTCAAAGGTTGCTCCTGAAGCATTATAGCAACCAGCAGGTAACGCTCCAAAACCTGTGTTGTTGTTGTCTGCTGGCATGTTGCCTACAGCACAAGCGGTTGTGCTACTGCTCCAGCCATTAGTAGAAGCCAATGATTTGCCGATTTTTAATGCCGCAGCATCACATTGGTACTCGCTATGCGAACTCAAATAGTCAGTAAGCTGCGTCCACTCCGCATCGCTCGGCAAATGCCAGCCATTGGGACAAATACCCTGCACACCGCTTGGATTTGCACTGCTGCTACTTGCACCATTCATTGCTGCCGGCCAGTTGTATAGATAACCGTATGTAGGGACATTGCTCTCCACACCATTGGGGTAATAGCGGTACTTTGTTGTTGTGCTTGTCGTACTGCCTAACGCTATGCTCCCTACATAACGCAGATTCTCTGCCATCCACGTCATACCTCCAATGCTCACAGCATTATAAACGTTACCGTCCCTCGAATCAGTAAAATTGGCAGTCCACTGCGCATACAATGTTATATTTTGCCAGATTGAAATTTCCTGTCCATTACGATAAGTAGCACCCGAACCATCTGCCGACGTGTTCCAGCCAACAAAATAGGCGCTAGCATTGCTATATTCAAAATCAAACAATGCTTGGGATACGCCTGGAGTAAAGTGCTGGGGCATCATTTCTCCGTTGCCGCCATTGGCATCGAACGTTACTATATACGAGGACGGAATAGTGACACCAGTCGCGCCAACAGCCTCCGCAATCGAATCCACTCTCGCTACCAAAACATCAAAATCAGGCTTATTAAGTATCTGGCTCACTCCGCTTGTCGCATTCCAGTCGGCATTTACTTGAGCAGGAATATCGGCTGATGTAATAAATCCGCTCACATCGGGAACATTTCCAGCCGTATGCGCATACATCGCATACGGAACTGCAAGCAACTGGCTCACACCTATAATATCATAGTCATTGCCACCGTTAACATCGGTTTCGGTCTTTACAAAATACGGACCGTTAGCCCAGTTGATTGCTGAAAAGTCATCGCTGCCTGTGCCGTTGCCTATCTCTATCGAAACCAAGCCGTTGGCATTGGTCGTTGCCGAATGGGTTTCTGTATAGACTACTGTTCCACTAACATTTCCCTGCAAGATGCTGACTCGCATCGAAACCTGTTGGTTTACAACTAAATTGTTGTCGCTTCCGCGAACCACCGCCTGATAACTCATCTTTTGCGGTACTTGTGTAAATGCCATTGCACTGATTATTAGGCAGAATACTACCAAAATGAAATTCTTCTTCATTGTTCTTTAATTTTAATTGTTTATTATTTTGTTACCAAGACACAAAATTTTGTGTCTTTACATTTTGTGGCGACGTTGCACGCAACGTCGCTACAGATTGTTTCACTAACAAATTGTCCATTAATTTTTTACAACTTTAAATGTTTTCACCTCGTTTTTGCCTTTCGCTACACGGACAAAATATGTGGCGGAAGGCAATGATTGCATGTCAATGCTTGTATTGTCGGAAACAATCTGCTTTACATCTAATTGTTTTCCTGTTGCATCATACATAGTACAAACCAATCCGCTAATTTCGTCACCATCAATCAAAAGATTCAAGAAATCGTTTGTTGGATTTGGAAATACCGACATCAAAATTCCCGATGCAACTGGATTTTGTACATCTGTAACATCATAAATCTCATATGCCTGCTGCACACCTTCACTAAATTGTCCGCTAGCTCCAACATTGGCGGAATAGAACACCTGTCCGATTGTGTAACTTGCCGAACCTCCGCTTCCCGACGATTCGCCACCCGAAGCGGCAACTGCGCTTTGCGCATGCGCACCGATGCCTGTCATCAGCACGCAGAAAAGAATAAAAATCTTTCTCATTGTTAAATTTTTCATCGCTGCAAGCCCACAACAGCAGTTCTAAATAAACACAAATAAAAAAGTGGGCTTCGTTAACTCTTATCTGACTTGAGGTTCTCGCATACCTGTACAACAAATAAGAAAAGCCCACGGATAAACCGCGAGCATTTTCACTTTTCTCTTGTTGTACCTAAAATTTGCGAGATTTCAAGCCAAGAACAAAAGCAAAAACGCCTTTTTATTTTAATTACCAATCAAATATCTGTTTTATTTCATTGGCAAATGTTTTTATGCGTTATACATAAGGTTAAATTTCATGGGACAAATATAAGAAAAGAAATTGAAAGTTGAAAAGAAAAAAAGAATGTTTTTGTAGACTCGCAATGCATTGCGAGCTACAAAACGAATCGCCAATACAAAGAAGATTTTTCTCCTTTATCAAAAGCCCATTGTTGAGAAAAAACCAATTTTCAATAATCCAGACCTGCAGTTTCTCTTTATCTTGGCGAAAAATTTTCGGATATGAGTGCTGCCGACATTATCATCATCATAATAATAGTGTTCTTCGCTATTAAAGGTCTAATATGCGGACTAATAAAAGAAGCGGCTGGAATAGCAGCAATACTTGTCGGGCTATTCATAGCTGTAAATTTTTCCGGGTGGCTGACAAACTTTATCCAGGAAAAAGGATGGTTTGACCCGAAATATATCGAGATTATAAGTTTTACAATTATATTCCTCGGTGTAATAATTTTAGTAATTGTTCTATCAAAACTACTGAACAAATTTGCAAACGCAATAAGCATACAATGGCTGAACAAACTGGCCGGATTAGCTTTTGGCTGCATAAAGGGGGCATTAATTGTCGCCGGCTCTTGCTACCTTATCGAACGCATTATCCAAAATTTCAGTTTAACAGATCAAGCCATCTTCGCTGATTCGAAAATTTACAACCAGCTACTGGAAGTATTTTGCAGAATATTCTTGTAAAAAAAATGTTCCATCTGCAATAGCAAATGGAACATCTCAATATTTTATTACATGTATTATTCCATGAAAATAACCTTCTTGTCATCACGCGGCTTGGCATCAGGATTTTCATCCTTGTAACCAAGTGTTACGGTAAGGTAAACAACATAATTTTCGGGAAGGTTAAGCGACTTTACAAAATCCGCACCCTTAGGTGAGTTGATATAATCGCGACAGCAGCCAACTGCGCACGAACCTATGTTCATCGATTCGGCAGCAAGCAATACATTCTGCACCAGCATACCGCAGTCACTCTGTCCCCAGTACTGAGTTGTGTCGTATGCAACAACAAGCAAGGTTGGCGCGTTAAAGAATACGCTTGCATTTTCGTCTGCAAAACGATCCTTAGCTTCAGGACGCTTCTCTATCATATCGGCAATTACCGCCTTGTTAAGATTATCTATAGCATCCTTGTTCTGCATCACGCGAACTTCCCATGGCTGAGAATTTCTTGCACTTGGAGCATTAATGCCACACATCAAGATGGTCTCAAGTTCCTTGTCGCTTATCTGTTCCGATTTATATGCGCGAATGCTTCTACGGCTCAACATACAGTCAACAACACTATTTTTTGTTTGCTCTGGAGCATCAACCACCTCAGTATCGACACTAGCTTTTTCCCCACACGATGTCATAAACATAACTGACACTAATAAATAGAATAATTTTTTCATATAGCGATTATTAATTCACACAAATTTAAACCAAAAAGGGGAACCTTTTACACAAAGATTCCCTAAACAATATCATTATGAAACCACTACTGCTTCTTTGCAGCGGCACGCTGTTCAAGATGCTTTGCGTAACGGTTGCGGAACTTATCAACACGACCAGCTGTATCAACAAGCTTAATCTTACCTGTGTAGAACGGGTGTGAAGTGTTCGAAATTTCAAGTTTGTACAATGGATATTCAACACCATCAACAACTATTGTTTCCTTTGTATTAGCTGCAGACTTTGTAATGAATACGTTTTCATTCGACATGTCTTTGAAAGCTACCAAGCGATACTTATCAGGATGTATTCCCTTTTTCATTGTATTTAATTTTAAATATTCCTACTAATTTTTTGGACGGCAAAGGTACATATTTTTTTTATATCCACAAAATTATGTTCAAATTTATTCCAACATTTTTTCGCCGGCCTCCAACTGCCTATTTAACACGTATCTTACGTCCCAGACACAGTATTGTATTTGGTGTAAGGTTATCGTTCAGCGAACATATCCTATCGACCGAAGTTCCATATCTGCGAGCAATTGCGCCAAGAGTATCGCCTTGAACGATAACATGCCATGTACCCACACTCGTGTCAACCGCACCTCCCGACGAGGAGCCGCCCGACGACGACGAGTATCTTGAGGTATTGTTTAATTTTGTTCTCGGCAATTCCAACGTATCGTTGCGCAACTTGTTGTCGTTCCACACCACAATCGTTTCGGGATCAAACGGGAAGCCCATATATCTTGTCTCGAAATGAAGATGCGGACCTGTACTTCGGCCAGTACTTCCTCCAAGCCCGATGACCTCACCGACATCAACCGGTTCGTTCACGTCAACAAGAATTTTTGACAAATGACCATAATAAGTCTCAAGGCCATTGGCATGCCGTATTACTATCAAATTTCCGTATCCGCCACAATAACCGGTATATCTAACCTTGCCTTCAAACGCCGAATAAACAGAATCGCCAATATGCAACGGGATATCGACTCCTGTATGTGCGCGACCATGACGCCAACCATACCTTGAATAAACCATACCTTCACGCGGCATGTGAAAATCGGCAGAATCCTCCACCAACACCAGGTCTATAGTATCGGGAAGCGAAGCCAAATCAACTTCGCCACGATAGGCATTATGATCGTCGGTTTTCCAATTGGATGCATATACTTCCGAATTATAGTGTTTCGGCTTCGGGAAGACTAGCGAGTCCCACGTCTTATCACTATATATAATAACCTTTACATACTTGTCAGAAGTAGACAATGTATCGACCGAAACTTTCTGCGCCACAGCCCGATTAAAAAAGGCTGCAATCAGAAACAAAAAAATCAGAGTCAAATATTTTTTCTTCATAATGCAAAGGTATAAAAAAAAGGGGATAAAACAAATTTGTTTTATCCCGAGCAGTCCGGCGGGGAATCGAACCCCGATTACCAGAATGAAAATCTGACGTCCTAACCATTAGACGATCGGACCAAAATTCCCATCGTTTTGGGACTGCAAAATAAGTGCATTTTTTTTACATCGCCAAATGTTTTTTTACTTTTTTTTGAAAAAATATTGAATTACGGGGCAACCTCTTACATAAGCATTTACAAATCAGTAAATTACACATCAAACATAGCAACGAATACAGAAACTCGAATGTGTCATTTTGAGATTATTTCAGAATCAACATTACCATTTCCGTCCATTATCCATTCTTAATGTTTGGCGTCATCCCTGCACAACCTTTAAAATTACTATGGAATACAAACTGATCTCGGAAATTTAATCTTGCAGCTATCTCCATGGCGCGCATCTACAATTTACGCAAAAAAAGGTCGGAAACTTGTGTTTCCGACCTCTCTATTTTAAATAAATAATATTCTATTCTTCCATTGAGGCTATGATTTCGTCAGTCATTTCCATATTGTGGAATACGTTTGTAACGTCATCATCGTCTTCAAGAATATCGATAAGCTTCAAAACGCCCTTAGCTTCGTCAGCTGTAAGAGTCTTGGTGTCGTTAGGAATTCTTCTAAGTTCTGCACAAGAAGGAACGATACCCATTTCTTCCAACTTCTTGTTTACGTTTGCGAAGTCTTCGAACGAACAAGTAACTGTAATCATTTCTTCATCGGAATCGATATCTTCTGCACCGGCATCAATGATTTCAAGTTCGAAATCGTCCATGTTGATAGAATCAGTCATAGGAATCTCGAAAACACCTTTTCTATCGAAAAGGAAACTCAAAGAACCGTTTGTTCCCAAAGTACCGTTGAACTTGTTGAAAGCTGCACGAACTGAAGATACAGTTCTGTTATTGTTATCAGACAAACATTCAACGAAAAGAGCGATACCGTGAGCTCCGTATCCTTCGAATGTGATTTCCTTGAAGTTTGCACCATCCTGATCACCCTTCTTGATAGCTCTTTCGATATTATCCTTTGGCATGTTAACGCCCTTAGCGTTCTGAACTGCAAGTCTAAGCTTTGCATTGTAGCTAGGATCTGTTCCTCCGCCTTCCTTTACTGCTATTGTGATTTCCTTTGCTAACTTTGAGAAGATTTTTGATCTCTTTGCATCCAAAGCACCTTTTTTTCTCTTAATCGTTGACCATTTATTATGTCCTGACATATGAAAAAATTTTATTTTGTTAAACTTATTTTATTTTGAATTGGCAAAATTATAAAAATTATCTTTCCCTCATAAATTTTAAGGCAAAAAAATTAACATCACCATCAAACTTTACCGAATGCGAGCGGCATATAACGCAAAAGCATAATTATTATCATGGAAACATTTTACATTGTAATGGAAATCGAATTATCTTTGCAAACAAAAAAAGCAAGACAATGTCGAAAAAGGATTATGCACCGCTTCTCCCTGTTGAATTGAGAGAAAAAATCAAAGAATACAGAGCAAAAGGATATAAAATCCCTCCATTACGGGTAATAAAGACAGCCAAACAGATAGAAGGCATACGCGAGAGCGCAAAGATTAACACTGCCCTGCTCGACTATATTACAGAAAATATACGCGAGGGTCTTTCGACACAGGACATCGACGACATGGTTTACGAATTCACCACTTCGCATGGTGCTATTCCCGCCCCGCTGAATTACGAAGGCTTTCCGAAGAGCTGCTGCGTTTCGCGAAACATGGTTGTATGCCACGGCATTCCAAGCAAGAAGGAGATCATCAAGAACGGTGATATTGTAAATGTTGACGTTTCAACCATATACAATAAATATTTCTCGGACGCATCGCGAATGTTCATGATCGGCGATGTGAACCCGGAATGGAAACGACTTGTTGAAGTAACCAAGGAATGTCTCGAAATTGGCCTTCAGGTAGCACAGCCATGGGCTCGTCTCGGCGACGTTGGCGCTGCAATACAGGAACATGCCGAGAAGAACGGATACTCGGTAGTTAGAGAACTTTGCGGACACGGATGCGGCGTAAAATTCCACGAACCGCCAGAGGTTCTGCACTACGGCAAGAAAGGATCAGGCGAGCTTATTATCCCGGGAATGACTTTTACAATAGAACCGATGATTAACATGGGCAAAAAGGACATATATATCCTCGAAAACGACTGGACGGTAATCACTGCCGACCAATTACCTTCGGCTCAGTGGGAACACCAAATCCTTATTACAGAAACCGGAAACGAAATCCTGACATACTAGGCGAATGTACCAAGGGCTTCGCCTGCTTGCAAATTTGCATTAAAACTGGAAGTATATAAACGCCTGCATGTCTGAGCATATCGACTGGTAAATTGCAAATACCACCAGTATTACAATTATAGCCTGTCCCCAGTGAGGCATATTTATAAATTTGTCGCGCCACTTGCCTTTAAAGCCATCACCAAGCCAATGAGTGACAAAGCCGAACACCATAATCACCCATACTTTCCAGTAGCCGGCCAATACTGCCGGTATTACCGCAACATTAAAATTGGTTCCGATATTGCGTAACATTGCGAAAGCCGTATCTATATCGGGTGCACGGAAGAACACACGCGTAAAGGTGATGAACGAAAACGTCAGGAAAATTCTCCAAACGGTAACCAGCGCACCTGTCTTGTTCTCCCAAGGACTTATTTTTTTCCAATACTTATATGTTACAACGCCAAGGCCGTTCAATCCGCCCCAAATGATGAAGTTCCAACTTGAGCCATGCCACAAACCGCCAAGCAACATTGTAATAAGTCGATTGATATTTGAGGTAATGCCCTTGCTTGCAGAAGGAACAAATCGTATCAGGACAAACAACAGAGCAGCAACTCCAAGAACGATTGAAGTTACAACCCAGCTATTTCCTAGCAGGATAATAACAACAAGTATGAATGCAAAATTTATATAAGTTCCCTTTGTGGCCTCCCTGTTACCACCCAAAGGAATGTACAGATAATCCTTAAGCCATGTCGACAGTGAAATATGCCAGCGACCCCAGAACTCCGAACAGTTTTTGGCCTTGTACGGTGAATTAAAGTTCGGACTTAGGCGGAATCCCATAAGCAAGGCGACACCAATTGCAATATCAGTATATCCTGAGAAATCGACATACACCTGCAACGAATAAGCAATCATAGACATCAAGCTCTCGAAACCCGTGTACATTTCTGGATTGGCATATATGCGGTCGATAAAGTTGACAGCAATATAGTCGCCAATCATGATTTTTTTCACAAGTCCCTTCTGAATCATGAAAAGGGCCATACCGAACTCATATCTTGTCAGATGATACTTTTCATATATCTGCGGGATGAATTCGGAAGCACGCACTATAGGACCTGCGACAAGCTGCGGGAAGAACGACACGAAAAAGCCGAAATCGATAATGCTGTTTACAGGAGCCAGCTTTCCGCGATATATGTCAATCGTATACGATAGTGTCTGGAACGTAAAAAAGGAAATACCCACCGGAAGGAAAATCTTCATTGTGTCGAAATGCGTACCAGTAAGCATATTGGAAAATTCGGCCAGATAGTTGGTTGCGACAAAGGAAGTCCCGAACATATCGTTAATAGCGTTCACAAAGAAGAACGTGTATTTGAAATACGACAGGATAAACAAGTTGACGACAACACTGAGTATCAGGAAAACTTTTTTTCGCACCTGTGTTTGGGCCTTATATATTCCCGTGCCGAGATAATAGTTGATAATGATATTTACAACCAGCAAAATAAAAAAGAATCCGCTGGACTTATAGTAGAAGAACAAGCTGACTAGGAAGAGAAATAGCGAACGTAACTTGACCTTATCGTGCATAAATGAATAGACGAAAAGCACAACGGCAAAGAACGCCCAGAAGAAAAACTTCGTGAAAATCAACGGCGAAGCCTGATTGTACAGAAATATGTCTTTCAAATAGTCCAACACCTTGTTCCTAATTTTTTAAGGTGCAAAAATAGATTATTTTTCATTTGAAAATGCCAAAAGTTATCAAATAATAATACAATCAAAAACTCCATGTGCTCAACATAAAAATAGTTATGTATAGTTAACACTTTTTTCACACCTATTATTACAAAAGGCATTATCTTTGTTGCATGGAAACAAAATTGTATCCGTTATGAGAAAGCTTCTTATTATAACAATTATTATCGCTACATGCGCAAATCTATTTGCCCAAAACATTGAAATTTCGGGCAATCTTATTGAATCAGACACTGGGGAAGAAGTACCTTTTGCAACGGTCATGCTTCTAAACGAAAGCGACTCCACACTACTCGAATACGCTATTTCCGGCTCCGACGGTCATTTTGTATTCAAGAGCGTTAAGAATCGTGATTATTTGCTAAAAATATCACACATCACCTACACGCCGTACCAAAAGAAAATAAACAAGACCGACGGCAAGAACATAAACCTTGGCAACATAAAGCTTTCGCCAATCGCCGAAGTCCTTATGGAAGTCGTAGTACATGAAGCGCAGGCGCCTTTGCTTTTCAAGGGCGATACCGTTGAATACAATGCTGCTACTTTCAAGGTTGCACCCGGATCCACAGTCGAGGACCTTCTGAAAAAACTCCCAGGCATCGAGGTTAATGCAGACGGCGGAATATCTTCAATGGGCAAGGATGTAAACAAAGTGTATGTCGACGGAAAGAATTTCTTCGGCGACGATCCCAAAATGGTAACACAAAACCTTGATGCAGAAGCAGTCTCTAAGGTGCAAGTTTATACCGAACAATCTGAACAGGAAAAACTTACCGGAATCAAGGACGGCAATCAGGACAAAGTCATGAACCTTGAATTGAAGCAGGAATACAAGAAAGGTTATTTCGGCAAGGCTAGTGTTGGCGGCGGCTGGGGCGATGGTAATTTCATCCCATGGCTTGCAAAAGGAAGCTTCAATCATTTCAACGACAAGTACCAGCTTTCGCTCATCGGCTACGGAAACGACATCAACTCCACACGCACCGACTTCGACGACATGAAGGAATTCAAAGGTTCCAGCATGTTTACACATGATAATGGCGACTTCGGTTTCGGAAACGACAACTACTGGTGGATGAACATGGGTATGGGCAACTGGGACGGCAACGGATTTGCCCAGAACTATGGCGGAGGCATAAACTTCAACTACGACGACGGCAAGACAATTCTATACACGAACTACACATACAATCAAATAAACAGCGAAGCCGACCTGTTCTCTAATACAAGAACAATGCTTACCGACACTTCGTATATGCATACCGACACAACTACAAATTCGAAGAAAAACTTCTCGCATTCAATATCGGCTCGTCTGGAAGAAAAAATCGATTCGCTTGACTATTTTATCATACGTGCAAATGCTAATTTCTCAGGAAATCGCAACTACAGCAACGAATTGGCTCTTTATCAGGCAGAAAATCTCAATCCGATCAATCAGCTAACTCAAGCAGACACATCAAAACTAAACAAAATAAATACCGACGTCCTAGCGATATACAACCGAAAATTCATGCGACCTCGCCGCTCGTTCTCAATCAGCGTACAAAACAACAACACAATATCGCTGCAGAAAAGGGACGAAGACAACCTGAACGAATTCTTCAACGCCACTACCGACGACGAAAGAATTAAGGTCGCCTCTTCGCAGAACACAAATAACAACAAGCTGAAGTCGAGCATAATGTACGTTGAACCATTTGGCAAACGATTCTCGTTAAGTACATTCTACAATTTTGCCATGAATACCGAGAAACTTACCAACGAAGCTATGGACGAAATTGCAAATAGCTCTGTAGACTCACTTGGCCTTGTTTCTAAACGCGAGTTTTTCTACAACCGCATAGGAGCACAATTCGGCTATTCGTACAAAGGTCTTTACTGGACTGTCGGTGCTGCATACAAGAATATCCAACAAAACGGAACTTACACAAAGAGCAATGTCGAGGGAGATCCTCTACACCGCAACTACGGAAGTTTTATCCCTTATGCAGAAATCCAATGGGAAAGCGGCAGCATCTGGACCTCAGCATCATATAGCTACAACATTTCAGAACCTGATTTCTCATATTTGCAGCCGATTTCTACAAATACTGACCCTCTATATATTGTTCTTGGTAATCCTAATCTTTCATACACATCTGATCATGATTTAAGATTTGATATTGGGCACCACAACCAAGTGACCTTCTTCTCTGTTTGGGGCGATTTCTCATATTCATATCAGCCAGACCTAATTACATACAATCAAAAGATTGAATTTGTTGATGGTCTTGGATATAGAAATGTTCGTACTCCAGAAATCGTTCACAATGGACAGTCGATAAGCACAATGATTCACTTTGGAATTCCAATCATCAAGTCGAAACTCACATTGAACATATCGGCCAACTACAGCAACCAGAAGAACCCGACATTCATAAATGGTGTAGAAAATGCAACAAACACTAATTCCGTACGTCCAAACATGTCGTTGCAAATAAACCTGTCGGACAAGCTCACATGGAGAATCAACGGCAGCATGAGCTACGGAATGACAACATACACATCGAAGACAACCGACTACTACAACGAGAACGAAACGTTCACATATAATGCCGGCACATCCTTGAAATGGCAAATTTTCGGACGGACTTACCTGGAAGCAAATTACAAGTACAACAAATACACAAACAGTGAATTCCAAAACAATCCGGACATGCACATTCTAAATGTGTCGATAAAGCAATATCTTGGCAAGGGCAACAAATTTGAACTTCGCCTTGCAGCATGCGACCTGCTGAACCAGAGCATGTCAATCGCACAATATGCATCATCCAACATTGTCTTCTACCGCGAATCGCCGACTTTGTCGCGCTACTACATGCTTACATTCTCATACAACATGAAGGGATTCCAGGATAATAAGGGTCGTGGAATGGTTAATTACATTGAATACTAATACTAACAGAGATGAAAAGGACAATTCTTACAATAGCAATCGCAATAGCCGCTTCAATAGCAATGGCTCAGCAAACTTCTGGAACCATCGAATACGAAATCGTCACCGACGTTGAAAAGATGATGAAATTCCTAATGCCGGAAAGAGCAAGTGATGCTAATGCCCTGCCTAGCCAATGGAAAATCAGGAAAAGCAAAGCCGAGCTGAAATTTTCAGAAACCGCAACCCTATACAGCCCGATAGAAGAAGAAACAAACGGGCCACAATGGGGTAGTAATCAGGGCGACAACATCTTCTACTGCAACTACGAAAAGAACAAGATGTGCAACATTATCGAACTGCTTGGAAAAAAATACATTATTGAAGATTCAATCCCGAAACTAAAATGGAAAGTTACCAATGGGATGAAAGAAGTTGCCGGACACATCTGCATGAGCGCCGTCTTCAACGATACTATTTCGGGACGAGAAGTTACAGCATGGTTTGCACTGGACATTCCGCTACCATACGGGCCAGTGTCATACTACGGACTTCCGGGCATGGTGCTTGCTATCGACCTGTATAACGGCGGACAGACATATACGGCAAAAAAAATCACATTAAGCGACAACCAGCAGAAAATCGACAAGCCGAAATACAAGAAGAAAAGCACAATATACTCATACGCCGACTATCAGAAAACAATTTACGATTTTGTACAACAAAGCAAAAACCGCAAAGGTCCGCCTATGTTTTTCTAACGACAATAAAAAAATAAGGCCGAATTTGTATTCGGCCTTATTTTTTTGTAAATATCTTCCTAAAGAATTGCAGACCTAACCTTCACAAGTTTCGTAAGCAAGTCCTCCATCAAGTCCAACCGTAACATATTAGCGCCATCAGACTTTGCGACAGCCGGATTCGGATGCGTTTCGATAAATAGTCCGTCGGCACCTACAGCAATTCCGGCCTTTGCCATCGACTCAATCATCTGCGGAAGTCCACCCGTCACACCGCTTGTCTGGTTAGGCTGCTGAAGACTATGTGTAACATCAAGCACAACAGGAAAACCGAACTGCCTCATCGTTGGAATACCACGGAAATCGATAACCAGATCTGTATAGCCGAAAGTTGTACCACGTTCAGTAAGCATAACATTATTATTGCCACCTTCGACAACTTTCTGTGCAGCGAATTTCATTGCTTCAGGAGAAAGGAATTGACCTTTCTTAATATTGACAATCTTCCCTGTCCTTGCTGCGGCGACAAGCAGATCGGTCTGGCGGCACAAGAAAGCGGGAATCTGTACGATATCCGCAACCTGAGCGGCAAAAGCTGCCTCTTCTGGCTCGTGAATATCTGTACAAATGGGAACATTCAAATCGGATTTTATATTTGCCAATATTTCAAGAGCGGCCTCATCGCCAATTCCAGAAAACGACTTGATGCTACTGCGGTTTGCCTTGCGGTACGACGACTTGAATACAAACGGAATGTCCAGCTTTTCGCAAATAGACTTCACCTTCTTTGCCGTCTCGTATGTGATTTCAAAATTTTCCACAACGCATGGACCTGCAATAAGGAAAAAGTTCTTGTGTCCGGTTAAGTCTGATATGTTCATAGTATATTTTTATTGCAAATTTATTCAATTATATTTTCCTTTTCGGCAACAGTCCTCAAATGTCTCTCGTACTCGTGCAATATTGCATCGAAAAGAAGGTCGCCGACTATATTATACCCTTCGGGCGTAAAATGAATCTTGTCCTTCTTGGCAAGGTTGTTCTTATACCATGTCTGTATCGACTTGTGTCCGCCCATAACATTATACATGTCCCACATCGAAGCATCATATATCTTCGACAGTTCGCGCATTGCCTCGCACACCTTGGGCTGATTCAAGTTGACGCCACCCCGATAGTTGTAGAAATCGTTGTTGGTAGTAAATATTATAGCACACCGAGGGTTCACCTCAAGAATTTCATTCACTATACGCTTATAGTTTGAAATATATTTTTCTTTAGAAAAATTACCACCGGAAGCGTCGTTAACGCCAACAGAAAGAATCGCAAGATCTGGATTTACGGCATCGAGGTGCGAGAAAAATTTCTCGGCATTAAGATACGATTCGGTTGAAGCGCCATTAATACCGATATTTACATATTTCACATTTGGGGCATCATCGTCAACCAGCACACCATAAACGTGCATGGGAAAGGCGGCAGTATCCTTGCGTACAAAAGTAAAGCTCAGACTGTCCAACAACTGTGAAAACACAAATTCGGTATAGCCCTCGGTAAAGTCCGTTTCGCAATTCACCAACAACGAATCTGCATTTGTCAGGATATCGTAGCAGGTATCATTTTCATCATGGACAAGAATGGCTCTCGAGAACTTATGCTTATCTTTCATTGATGCCTTTGTAAACTGGAATGAGATTTCGGCCAAGCTATCGGAAGTGTAAGCAACCATACCTGCAAGGCCAATAGGTTCGCCAGTGATGTTTTTTGTTATCTTCTCGGTCTGCCAGTTGCCAGAAGTCTTTGATACATAATAATAAGGATGGTTTGTCTTTGCGATAGTAAACGGGAATAGGATTCCGAAGTCTCCGTCGGTATCGTGGCAAAGACTTTCGAAGTGCCGGCGCAAACGCCACGACCACACTCCGCCCTGAACATGAGAGCCGCCAAGATGCAAAATGGTAATGTCGTCCTCGCCATCGAAATACATGCGGTCGAGCTTTTCGAAAAAAGTTTCAAGGTTTGGATTTTCACCCGGGGTATAAAGATATGAAGAATCATAAACGATAAAATCGTAATCGTAGCTTGAATGCGGGCACAATATACTTTGCGCTCCTACCCTAACGGACAAAAGCAGCATTAGAATCGAAACTACGGGGATTATGGTTTTCTTCATCCTATACTATTTTCTTTCCAGATAGTTTGAATACTCGACAATGATGGCATTGTACAGCATATTGGATATCACATGAGCTCCCTGCGGTGAAAAATGCGTGTAGTCGGTTGCTGCCAGAGGCGGATCGGCATTTACCCACTGCGGCATAGAATTGCGTCCGCCCATTGCCTTGTAGATGTCCCAATAAGCACAATTGTTACGCAAAGATGCATTTTTCAGCTCATTAACCATTGTATCGAGAATAGGATATGTTTCGTAGTCATCCTTAACCTTTACCGACATATCGCTAGGACCTACGACAAGAATTGACGCATTCGGGCACATCGACCTGATTGTTTTTATCTGCGACACGAAATAGTTTACGAAATTCTTCACGCCCTTCTGGTCTTTAGTGTAAGGCACAGCATTACCGCCAAACTGCAGGATGAACAGGTCGGCGCCAAGCTTGGCATACGACTGCGACAGCAAACTTCTGTCGGTAGTTGTAAAAACGGTTCCGCTGCTACCGCGCATTGCGATATTGTCGACATAAATACCCTTGTCGTCCTCAAAAGACACTGTATAAAAATCGGGACTGTCGTAGGCCTCAAACTCCAATGTTATCTCATCGAGATAAGTCGACGACTTGTACGAATAGACGTTCAGACCGTCGCCGGCAGGCATACGTTCCTCGGCAAGCACGGCTCCATTGCTGGTAACCTTGACGTTAACTTCCTCGGTAGCATTGCCGTAATAAACATATACGTTCTTAAACTGACGCGTATTTGAATAACCCATCGAGGACTTGTAAAATTTCAACCATGCCTTTGTTGTCGTTTCGGGCTTTACCCACGAAGAATCATGGACAGGAGTGAAACGATTGAATGCAATCATTGGTCCATATTTCTTGTGATTGACCAAAGGATTCTTCTGCCCGAAGCCAGCACAGCGGATCCAGTTCTCGGAAAATTCCTGCTTCATGCTATACTGGGCATATACAGGAACCGGGGAACACATTCCGACGCCGAAGCCACCGAAACGGCCCTGCAATTTTGTACGGATGTATGCGGTTATTCGGTCGCCCTCAATCTGGCTGTCGCCATAGTGCAGAATACGGATTTTCTCATATTCGCCGTGGCTTGAAAGCTTATGGAAAAACTTGTCGAGAACAGTATGGTCTCCCTCGGGAAACTCGATAGGCGTTATGCTTGATTTTATTTCGTCCAAGTTATAATTTGCCGCATTGTCAGAAATCATCTTGTCGGAAGTAGGGTCGGGTTGTTCCTTGTATTCGGGCAACATTTCATCAATGTCGACCTGATTTACCAACAGAGAGTCGAGATTTACAGTCTGGACGGTATCCGACTTTGATGCAGGGAAGAAATCTTCAACCGTCGGGAAATACAACACAAAATCATCGGTAATACGAATGCCGTCCTTTGGGAAAACAAGAACCAAAATAGCCAGCACAGCCATTATCGACAATATGAAAATAAGCGTATGTTTAACTTTCATGACATCAATCTAAAACGAGTCACAAAAATACATGATTTTTTCATTGTTACATAAAAAAAAGCCCCGCATTTGCGGAGCTTTTTATACTTGTCATTCAAGCGATTAGTTCTTGTGATTCGGGCAACCTTCGTGGTTTCCATCGCAGTGATGTTCACCTTCGTGCTTGCATTGATGATTGCAACCTTCATGGTTACCATCGCAATGGTGTTCACCATCACAGTGGTGACCGCAACCTTCGTGGTTTCCATTGCAGTGATGTTCGCCTTCACCGTGGTGACCGCAACCTTCGTGACCACCATGACGCTTACCGCAGCATGGCATATTGTCAAACAAAGCCTTCTTCTCATCAAGAGAAAGTTTATCCCAATTTGCGATACCTTCCTTGAAAGCAGCTTTCTTTGCTTCCATTTCGGCCTCTTCTGCCATCTTCTTGTCTACGCATTCCTTGCGCTTGTTCAACAATTCAGCCTTCTTTTCATCGGTCTGATTTGCCCAGTCTTCCCAAGCAGCCATGTCGGCTTTCTGTTCTTCACTCATTTCGTGATGATGGTGCTTGTGTTCGCCATCCTTGCAGCAGTGGTGCTGGCATTTTTCTGCAGGAGCATTTTCTGCGGGGCATTCCTTTGGTTCGTTGTTACAGCATGCGCCAAGCATGAAAGCAGGAACCAACATAAACAATAATTTCTTCATGATAATTAATTTAAATTCAACTTAAAAATTTTCGCAAAGATAATAAAAAACCTGTTGGTTGAATTAAATTTTTAAAAAAAAATATACATAAAAGTTGTACATATCGCTGATTTTTAGTAATTTAATGGTG
>CALDKB010000018.1 GCA_937899245.1 uncultured Bacteroidales bacterium
AGCGCGTCGGTTTCATGCTCGGTCAAGATGCTACTGACCTCGGCAACAAAATCAACCGTACCATCGAAAAGATGTGCTCCGACGCCATGTTCGTCGGCAAGTACGACATTCTCGATGCCGATGGCAAGAAAATCGACTCCATCGATTTCGCTCCGCAGGCAAGCCACAAGATTGTCAAGACCGGTACCGCTTTGTGGACCGGAAATGCCGCCGATGT
Organism: uncultured Bacteroidales bacterium; assembly: GCA_937899245.1. Lineage (GTDB taxonomy): Bacteria > Bacteroidota > Bacteroidia > Bacteroidales > ML635J-15 > Bact-19. Next base: position 218 of record CALDKB010000018.1, read on the forward strand.
TGTCGGCGACCTTGAAAATCTTGACAACGTGGTTGGTGAAGATTCCGGCCTCACCGTTACCGACAAGGTGTTCGGTTCCTATGCCTGGATTGCAGCTCGCAAGAACGAAGCCTTCATGAAGGATTTCGACCGCAAGTACATGACCGGCAACAGCATCGACGCTGGTGCCATCAAGAACGGCATTGGCGCACGTCTTGTCGGCTACCACAACGGCTCCCGCATTTGGGTGTACGACGAAATCTACAAGGTCGGTACAGGCAAGTTCTCCTTCGTTCCGAAGAACAAGGTGCTTGCCATTAGCGACCAGATCAGTGCAAAGCTGAAGTTCGGTTGCGTCGGTACCATCGAAGATGGCTTCTTCCAGGGTGAACGCTTTGCCCGTACCTGGTACAACAAGGATGAAGACATTCAGTGGTACCAGCTGAAGTCTCGTCCGTTGGCTGTTATCCAGGAAATCGACGGCCTCGCTTGGGCTCAGGTTACTGCTTAAGGAATGCTCCTGTGAGTTTCAAGTCCGGCATGAACGACGATTTGCAATCCGTTTTCTTCAATATTGAAGAATTCGGGGAACAGGTGACGCTTACTCGCAGCGGTACGCAGTACAGCATGCGCGGTATGTTCGACGTTCAATGCCTGGACGGAGAAACTCTAGGGAACGATGTTTCTGCAATTTCCCATAGGCCTCGTCTTTTTGTGCGCTCTGTTGACCTTCCGGAATGCAAGGCTCGCAAGAACGACCTCTGGGATGTTGCGGCGACACCTCAGCACCCTGCTTACGCTTTACGTGCTGTTGACTTCGCTTCTGAAGCCGATGGCGTTGTTGTTTACCAGCTTGAATTTAGACGAAGGGATTGATGAACAGGACTCTGCTTTGCATAAGTGATTTTCGGAATGCTGTTGTCGATGCTCTTGTGAGCGCGAATATCGATGGCATTGGCGGTAACGTTTTTGCAGCAAGGCTTACAAGTGCCTGGCCTGAAGAAGAATCCTACGTCGTTGTCAATACCTCGAATACCAATTTTGACGATGGCGGAACTCATCCCCGTTTTTACAAGGCTGTTACGGATTTGACCATTGATGTTTATGCCCGCTCTTATGTTGAAGGCGAAAACAATGTCAATGAGTTGGAATCTCCCTCTGATCTCAATGACTTTTTGGATGCTGTCGCAAAGGCTATCATAGATGTTATCGACCCTTGCAGGGATTGGAAGGGTCCGTACAATGGACTTGTTTCCAAGTGCGTTTTAAAATCTTACACGAACAACTTGTCAAGCATGGGTGAAACAGACCGCGGAACGGCTAAGATTACCTATTCCGTTTCGTTCTCTGTCCAGATTGACAAGACTGCTCCTATAACAGATTTCTTGCGAGCAAAGAACTCTATGAAAAACGACGGCGGCGATACTATTGATTTTACAACCAACCTGAGGCCTTCTACATGAGAAAATTTGTAAAGCCTACAAAATCCGTTTATCTCCCGAAAGAAAACAGAATGATGCTTTCTGAGGGGGAATCCGTTGAAGTTGATGGGTACATTGAACGTCTTATCCTTTCCGGGAGACTGAAAGTGGTCGATGTTTCCATGCCGAAGGCTTCTGCGGAAAAAATTGAACAAGAAAAGGAGAATGAAGAATGAGTGTTTCTTTTTCTGAAATTCCGTCCGATAATCTTGTGCCTATCTTCATGACCGAATTCGACGGTTCGAATGCGGTCAAGTCTGGCGCAATGCCTTGGAAAAACCTGATTATCGGCCAACCGCTCAGTTCCAAGATGAGCACAGATGGTACCCTTACCAGGATTACCAGTGACGAACAGGCCGATTCCCTCTACGGAAGCGGTTCCCAGCTTGCGCTTATGGTGAAGGCCTTCCGCAAGAACACGAAGAACATGGAACTTTGGGTTTTGCCCATCGCCGATGCTTCCGGTTCCGACAAGGCTAAGGGCTCGCTTACGTTTACTGTGGCTGCCGAAGACGATGATGACGATAATCCGACTCTTAATGTTTCCGGTGCTATCAAACTGCTTATTGCTGGCCGTTCCTGCGCCGTAAACGTCTCTGCTGGCGACTCTGCACCTAATGTTGCCTCAAAGACTGTTGCTGCCGTGAACGCCATCGCGGACCTTCCTGTGACCGCTGCAATCAAGTCCGGTTCCGGAAATTCGCACATCGTCGAACTTACGGCGAAGAATGCTGGTAAGAACGGCCATGGCATCGACATCCAGTGGAACTACAACCAGGGAGAATACCTCCCGACGGGTCTTTCCATTGTAAAAACGACTATGAGCGGTGGCGGAGCAGATCCGGATTACGAAACTTCGAATGTCCAGGCTATCTGCGAAGGTACCTGGTTCAACACCATTACCATCGGTTCTGACGATGCTGATAACGTCAACTACATCAAGGGTATGCTCGATGCCCGTTGGACGGCTACCGTCCAGCAGACTGGTGTCTTGATGTTCTCCTTGAATGGTGCTACCTATCAGGAAGGCGGAACGACCAAAGTCCGAATCCCGACTGAAGACGATTTTGTTGACCGTGGCGAAGATATCGATTCCAACAAGGTTGTTCTCGCCGCTATCCCGAAGTCTCCGACTCCTGGCTACGTGAACGCAGCAGCTTTGTTCGGTTGCGTTGCTCCGAAGGCTCTCAATGATCCTGCTCGTCCGCTTTCCAACTATGCCGTTGCTGGCGTTGTTGCCCCGCGACCGGAAGACCGTGAAGGCTTTGATGGCAATAATGCCCTTCTTAAGGCGGGTTGTGCCCTGATGGTTGCGGGTGATGACGGTACGGTGTACGCAAAGCGTATTGTTACCACCTACAAGCACAATGCCGCGGGTGCTGTTGACAAGGCTTACCAGCAGTTGGAAACCGTGTTCACGCTCAGTTACTTGCGTTGGGACTGGAACAATTACCTGGCTGTCAAGTACCCGAACGCAAAGCTCGCTGATGACGGCAACAGCTTCGGTGCAGGTCAGGTAGTGATGACTCCGGAACTCGGCAAGGCCGAACTCTTGAGCCGTTACCGTCTGTGGATGGAAAAGGGCCTGGTGCAGAACTACGAAGACTTTGCCGAAAATCTCGTCGTGATGCTCGACCCGGATGACGCTTACGCCATGCAGTTCCTCATCCCGGCTCACCTGATTAAACAATTCTTCGTTGGCAAGTCCAAGATTCAGTTTGACTAAGGAGGTCGAAGATGGCAGATTTTGATGATGTCGGCGGCGTGTTCGAGCTTAAGGTGAACGGTGTCCTTTACAACCTTAAGGGACAACCCACCATTGAACTCGGCGGCCCTAACCGCGAACCAGTCCTTGGCCCTGATGGCCGTTTGCATGGCTACAAGGTCACCGGTAACAATCCCGGAAAGATTTCCGGAACCATTACCGATACAAGTGACCTTGACCTTGTGGAACTCCAGCAGATCAAGGACGCTACCGTAACAGTGAAAAAGCCGAACGGCAAGACCGTCGTGCTTGACCACGCCTGCTTCAGCGTCGTCGCTTCCGAAAGTGGCGAAGAAGGTGAAGTGAGCTTCGAATTCCAGGGCCCTCCGGCCAAGGAACAGAAGTCGTAAAGGTTCCTGACGCCTTGTTGGGTAGCAATATTCGGCAAGGTTTTACCGCAGCGGGTTAATGCGGTAATCTCCGCGCGTCGTGGGTGCTGCAGGGCGATACTCTTGAGGTCGCCTTGCGGATTGGGTTCGAATCCCAGGCGCGGCTTAATTTCACAATCCATAAAAGGAGTAAAAATATGGACTACAAACTGATTGTTCCCATTCAGAAGGTGAACGGGGAAAAGATTGAAACCGTATCCGTCAAGGAATCCTTTACTGGGCGTGACATCAAGGCTATTGGCAACGCCGGCGGTGAAGGCTCCGCCATGATTGCTTTGGTGGTTACGGCTACGGGCCTTGGCGAAAATTCGGTCTTGAACATGGATGCCCGTGACGTCCGTGCAATTGGAGCCATGGCAAAGCCTTTTTTAGCCGATGGCGAGGCTTAGGCTTCGACGACGGTTTCGCTGTCCTTGCGGGCGTTTTCCATTGGCCGTACGACCAGATAATGAACCTGGATGCGGAAGGCTTTGACTTCAGCGTAAAACAGGCCCTGAAGTACCTCAAATGGAAAAATCCGAAGGTCCCGAAAAAGTGATTTTTATTGTCATAAGCTGATCAACAGTCCAGGAGATTCGTCTCCTGGACTTCTACGTTCCAAGTTGGAATATGTTTTAATAAGATTAACCCAAAAAGTTAAACTAGATGTTAAAATTTGACAGTGGAATAATGTATATTATTGATATGACGCAAGAAGAAATCAAAGAATATAATGAACGTTCCAAGAAGGAATTTGAAAGTGATCCTGTTGGTTTAGACAAGGATACTGTTTATGGTATTCTTGTACCATTGATTCTTTTCGTTTGTGGAATTTTAGTTCCTTATTTTACAGATGAAATTTTGCCGATGTGGTTTGCTCTTGTTCCTTTTTATGGATACTGTCTTACTATTGCGGGTGGTTTTGGTTCTGATGGAATGAGAGACAATATTGTTGGAACTATGTCGCTTGTTTTTGTTGTGTCCTTAATTTTCTTTATTATAAGAATGTTTGTGTTAAATGATCTTGAAACCAATTTTGCGACGATGACTTTAATGTGTGAATTTAATACTCCGGCCTCATTTGCTTCTGTTATTATTTTTGCTATTTTCAAAAACATAAAGTTGTAAAAAAGATGGTTCAAAAATCTATTATTTTATTTAGCCATGCTCTATATTTAGGGTATGGCTTCTGTAATTAACACTGTTTTAGGTTTTAGTTTCAAGAATGGTGTTCTTGGAACGGTTGTTGGAAATTTAAAAGACATAAAAACTGCTGCCGTATCTGTTTCTGCAGGTTTGTCGGATATCAACAAAAAATTGAAAAACATGGCTTCTGTTCAAAGTATTGCCGCTTTGGGTATTGTCATGAAGAATACGGCTGGAAGCATTAAAAGCGCAGCTCTTGGAATAAGCAAATCCTATGATAAGGTTGTCGGTTTTGCTGAACGTGGCGACAAAATTGCAAAAACATCGAAATTGCTTGGGCTTGGTGTAAAAGAATACCAGGCATTTGCTTCTGCGGCTCAGCATTCCGGAATGTCTGTTGAAGAAATGGATGTCGCCTTAAAAAAGTTGAGTGTTAATCTTGGTAAGGCTCGTTCTGGAGATAAGCAATCTCTAAAAATGTTTAGCTCGATTCTTCCAAAAGGAACAAAACTTTCTGATTATAAAAGCACATCATCTGTTATTGAAGCAATATCGGATAGCTATCTTAAACTTGAAAGTGCTGAGCAAAAAGCTTTTGTTGCTCAGGGGCTTTTTGGTGAAAGCGGAACTAAAATGTCTGAACTCTTTAAAGATGGATCTGCTGGAATAAAGCAGATGTTTAAAGATTTTGAAAGTAATGGTGGCGGTTTTGATGACATTGGTGCTAAAAACGCTGAAGAGTTTAACGATGAACTGCAAAAAACAAAAGAATCGATTAACGCTATAAGCGTTTCTGTGATGCAGGATTTGTTCCCGACTTTTATAAAAATGTTTCGTGAGATTCGCTCTTATATAAAAATCAATGGCGATGAACTGAAAAGTAAATTTTCAGACGTTGGAAAAGCTTTAGTCAATATTGTTGAAAAGTTGCTTCCTAAAATTCCAGGATACCTTGACACTATTTTTAAAATTGTTGATTTTATTGGTGTGAAAAATTCTGCTAATATTGGAATTTTGGGCTATTTATTGCCTGTTTTTGTCAACGTTATTGGATTACTTGTTTCTGCAGTTAAAGTTTTGAGAACTGTTTTTTCAATAGTTTCTAAAATATTCAAGGCTATAATAGTAATAAAAAATTATTTATGGGCTTTTAAAACAATTTTGCAGGCTGTTTCTGCATTTCTTGGTGGGTCGATTTTATTTACTTTGGGAGGTGTCGCAGCATTTCTTGTAGGAATGGTTTCTATTGTCAAGCAATTTTACGACAATTGGGAAATGTGGAGCGATTTTGTTCGCAATGATTTAAAAAATGTTAGTGTAGTTGTTGATGCCATTGGAAATGGAGTCGCTTCGTTCATTTTTGGCTTTTATAACTTTTTTGCAAATCTTCCTGGTCTTTTTTCAATGGCGTGGGAAGGCCTGAAATCAGGATTGTCTCAAATAGGGTCGTTTTTGTATGATAATATTTTTGGATCTGTTATTAAGGCTATTCAGGATGCGCTTGTTAAAATTCCTATAGTTGGAAAACTATTTGGTTCTGACTTGAATTTTGAACCTGCGGGAGAGATGGATATTGGTGGACAAGCTCAATCATTGATTCAGCAGCAAACAATAACCAATCGTTTCGCGGTCGATTTCCAGAATATGCCTCAGGGCGTGCGAGTGACGCCGCCTGACCATGGAGACTTTGACTGGTCGCGTTCCTATACTCTTGCGGGGGCTGTGTAATGGGTACGTTCCGATACGAATACGCTGATTCCCTGGAGAAGGTTAAAATCAACACGGCCGCTGGCGAGATTGAGTGCGTCGGTGCTTCGTACAATGGCGTGCCGTTCTTTGTCGAGGAAGTGAGTTCCAACGGTGGCCGCAACATCGTTACTTCGGCGCTTCCGTTTACCGATAAGCATGTCAACGAGGATACGGGAAAGATTCTGAGACAGTTCCCAATCAAGTTCTACCTGGTCGGTTCCGATGTATCCTCTAAGCTTGCGGACCTGGAAGAGGCCTTCAACAAAGAGGGCGCTTATGAACTTGTGCATCCGTTCTATGGCAAGTTCAAGGTACGCTGCGGTCCGTATTCCGTCAATTTCTCGATGGCGGTGCAGGAATACGTTACCGGCGAGGTGACTTTTACCCCGGAAGAGGACCCGAAAAAGTCCGTCCGTTCCGTCGTCGATTTGAAGGGCCAAAGCGCGATGAAGGCGCAGGAGTCCGTAAACAATGTCGCGGGCCAGTTCAAGCAGAATTTCAACATCCTGCAAAAGGCTAAATCCATCGTCGATAGCGTTTCTTCGACAGTAAGTTCATTGATGGACGCTGTTGAAACGGCTCGCCAATCCATGCGCGATGTTTCCGCTTTTATAAGCGAAATCTCCCGCATCCGTTCGAATATCGGATTGCTGTTGCAGACGCCTGCTGACTTTGCCGCGCGTTTCCAGGATTTATTCTTGATGACCAAGGAAACGTTCGGTGTTTCCGGTGGATTTACCGATTACGTCAATGAATCGCTTACGCTTATGGATTCCATAGAATTTAGCGATGGATCGATGGTGGCGGATTCCTTGTCGAACATGGTCAATAGAATGGCATTGATGTCTGCTGCGTCGATGGCGGTAAAGAGCATTGTCAATTGTGAATTTTCGAATTCCGAAGAACTCGACGAACTTTGCGTCCGTTTTTCAGATGCTTTCTCCAGTGCCCGCGAGAAAGTGACTTCGATTGACGACTACATGACTCTTGCAGATCTTGAAGCGACTGCGCTCAAATATTTACGCGATGAAGTGGCGAAGTTGCCTGTAATTGTCGATTTGCAGCTTCGTTCGAGCCGTGATGCCATTACCGTGTGTTACGACTGTTACGGAAACCTGGACAAACTTGACGAAATAATTGAACGTAACGGCCTTTTTGACCCGATGGTGATTAGCCGCGAATCGTTGAAGGTGCTTTCCAAATGATTGAAGTCTTTGCGAACGGTCAGAAGTTTTCCTATTGGACAAGTGCGCGCATCTCGCGTTCGCTGGACCATATTGCCGCTGGATTTTCCTTGAACATTGTTGCCAAGGACCCGCTTGGCAATTTGGTGAAACTTTTCCCTGGTGACAGTGTAGAAATTGCCGTCGATGGCGTTACCGTTGTAAAGGGATACGTCGAAAAGTTTTCCACGTCTTTTTCTCCTGGTTCGCATTCTTTCTCTGTTTCGGGCAGCGAAATTAGTTGCGATATTGCCGATTGCTGCGTCGAAAATCCGATGGAATGGCAGAACAGGAACCTGGAACAGATTATTTCCGATATCTGCGGCCGTTTCGGGTTGTTCTTCCAGAACGTGATGGGCGTTGATGTCGGCAAGGTCCTTGTGAAGTTTTCCGTGGATCCCGGGGTAAAGGCACTTGAAACAATGTCGAAACTTTGCAAGGAACGCGGCGTTATACCGTGCTCGAATGGCCTTGGGCAAATATACCTGCTGGACCCTGCAAAGTGCCCCAGGGGGCCTGAATTGAAGCAGGGGGTGAACCTGACTAGCGCTTCTGTGGATTTCTCCATTAACGACCGTTATTCCGCGTATTACGTTTACGGGTCGGGCAAGGCCAAAAGCAAAGTGAAGTCCGTCAAAAATGATTCTGATGTAGGACGCTACAGGCCTCTTTTGGTCGTAGATTCGAACGCTACGCAAAAGGAAAGCGTCGAAGCCCGCGCCGATTGGGAATATTCCATCCGCAAAGCGAAATCGATGGGCTTTAGGTGCTCTGTACGTGGTTGGTCGCACGAAGGCGGCATTTGGAAGCCGGGTGTAATGTGCTCGTTCTGCGCCCCGGATTTGTGCGTCGATGAACCTTTGGACTTGCTTGTTTCCGCGGTTGATTTTGAATGGGGTGACGGTGGGGAGGTGACAAACATTACGCTTGTTTCTCCGGATGTTTATTTGCCGCAACCTTCTACTAAAAAGAGCAAGGCCAAAAAGGTTTCCAACAGCCCGTGGGATGCTATCAAGAAGGCGGTTCGAGGATGAGTATCGAAAATCTTTTAGAACCTGTGTTCTCCAGGATTCGCCTGATGATTGGGCGGTGCGTTGTTCTTGCCACCAAGTACAACTCTTCGGATTTGGAAGCGGACATTGAGCTTGTCGCCGGCGAAAAGCGCCGTGATGTTGAATTTGTGCAGCAGTATGGATTCAGCTCAAGACCGAAGGGCGATGTTTCCGGGATTGCGCTTTTTGTTGGCGGCTCCCGAGACAATGGAGTTGTCGTCGCGACTCATGGCGATGGTTCCGATATGTCAGCCGCCAAAGACTTGAAGCCAGGCGAGGTGATGGTTCATGCGCCGTTCGGTCAAACGATACTGTTGAAAGAAGATGGAAACATCGAATTGAAGTGCGAAGGCCCCTTGAATAAAGTTATTTGCCATAATGATTTTGAGTGTAAGGGAAATGTTCGTTCTGAAAAAGAAGTTTCCGCTCTTTATAATGGGGCTACTGCGGTTAATCTTTCCATGCATCCGCATCCATCGGCTGTTGGACCTACGGGAACGCCTACTCCGACTCCAGTAACGCCTTAAAAAAGATGGTCACAAAAACTATGAAAATTTTCGCTCATGTTGTACATTTACAATGTGAGCGATTTACTTTTAAAAAGACTTGAAAACGGTGCTTTCGATTTGGATTTCGATGACGAATCCTGTGACTTGCTGACTACAGAAAGTCTTGAAAACGCCGTTGTTCTTTCTTTGGGAACGTTTGCCCGCGAACGTAGCTTGGATAATGTGAAATCTAATTTGAATCCGAGCATTTGCGGTTGGTGGGCCGATTCTTTGTCCGATGTTGACATGGGATCCAATGTGTACGAATCGATACCTGGTAAAAACGTTGATGCCGCAGTAAAATCTGTTGAAAAAGAAGCCAAGGAAGCTCTCCAATGGATGATCGATGATGGTGTCGCAGGTTCCGTTTCGTGCTCTGCTAAAGTGAATGGCGAAATTGTCGTTATTGCCGTGAAAATTGTCAAGCCTGACGGTGGCGAGGTTAATTACGCCTACGAAATGAATTGGGAGGCTACCCGTGGAATTTAAAAGTTTGCCCGAAATGATTCGATTCATGGAACAGCAACTGGTCACGAACTTTTACAACGGCCGTTCAGCCGTTATCCGTAAAGGTGTTTTGAAAGTTCTCGCTTCTGTTTGGGGCGCGGCTCTTTATATGCTTCATCTTGTCGCAAAAAGAATGTGGAAGAACCGTTTTGTGCATTCTTGCGATATTGACGCGTTGGATGGTTTCGGCGCAGAGTATGCCGTGCCGCATAAACCGCCTGTTTATGCGACTGGTTATGTTTCGGTTGCATTGTCTAGCGGTACGGCGTCGCTCCCTTCCGGAACGTTACTTTTGGACGAAGTGACAAAAAAGGAGTATAAGACCGTCAATGATGTTGCTTTGTCCGTCGGCTCGAACAATGTCCGCGTGATGGCTTCCGAACCAGGTGCCGAAAGCAATGCGTCTTCTGGAACAGAACTTGTCTTTATTGATTCCGTTCCGTCCAATGTCGGGGATTCTGCAGAAGTCGTTGGTGACGGAATTGTGGGTGGAAAGTCGGTCGATGTTGTCATTAGTGGAAATGTTGAGCAGTGGGGCGAAAGCGCGGAGGATTACCGTGCAAGGCTTTTGAACCGCATTCAGAATCCGCCTCACGGTGGTTCTGCCAACGATTACAAGCAGTGGGCGGAACGATTCAATTTCGTGTCGAAGGCGTTTGTTTTTGCGCATAATCCGAATGTTAATTCTGTTGTAGTTGCCTGTGCAAACATTGCGGAAGGCTCAACTCCTGCTATTACTGACGACCAGGTTGAAGAAGTTGACAATTACATTAATGCCGATGAACGTAGACCTGTTACCGCCGATGTTCTAGTGATGTCTGTTTCTCCTGTGAAAATGGTTATAAACGCGACGTGTAAGCCTTTTAACGACGATGTTAAAAAGTCCGTTACAGATGCTTTGAAGTCTGTTTTGCAGAACATGGGCCCTGAATCCGAAATGAATTTTTCTGATGCGCGCGTCTATGTTTTGGCGAATTCAAAAGCGACGGATTTCTCGATTAGTTCCGTTCAAAAGTATAATGGGAACACGCCGACTGCCGTTAACAAGTTTGAATTTGTACTTGATGTTACCGATGCGAATGATCCGATTGCTGAAATGATTGATTTCAGCGCAGGTATGTCGAGTGTCAGTTTGACATCTGCAGGTGAATAATGGTTGTTACCGAATTGAAAATCGTAGCGTTTGCCGGATGTGAAACGACATTGCATGGTGTCGGTTTTACATCGGATTGTTTTGTCAATTTCGGAAATAACGTTACAAAAAGACTTATTGACGTTGATGATTCAAGCGTGGTTTTTGTCGCTCCGTCCGAAGGTAGTTACAGCTTCGTTGTAGAAAATGCTGATGGCGAAGAATCCGAGACTGTTCAAATGGTTGTCTTGAACAGGTCTTTTATGCCGGTTAACAAGTTGCCGAACAGGAATTCTGCCGATTTTTCGCTGATGCTCAAAGGTCTTTTGCCTCGCGGATTCGCCTGGAACTTCAAGTGGAGCAATGTCGACTCCGAAAAGACAAATTGGCAGAAGTTGTTGGAATCTATTGCCGGAGGCATCAACAACGTTTGGACTATGCTTTCCGAGTTGGCGGTAGCAGCTTCTCCAGCTATTACGGGTGCTGTTGCGGAATGGAATGCTGAACTTGGTCTTCCAAGAAAAGGGCTTGAATTTGATGATGAAAGTAAGACGAAAGCTGAAATCTACAGAATTGCGCGGTCCGTCGGCGGTTGTACAGTACCGTTCTTCAATAAAATTATTGAACTTTTCGGACTGAACGCAACAATATACGAATATTGGAAAGATCCGGATGAATTCCCGGAGTGGGTGCATGAACTAGGCGAAGAAGCCAACATGTACGTCCTTATAAAAATTGAAGATAGTGCAATCGAGGAAACGGAATTCGACTGCAATTCTGACTGCGACGACTATCTTGCTTTTTGGTGGAACGAAAATTTTGAAAATGCAATTGAATTTGACAAACTTGCGCACATCAAGTTTGTGTACATGTACGATTTAGGAGAGTAAGTATGCATAGAATAGATACTGAAACTGCTGTTGACGGCCGATTTGTCAACAAAGACCCTGACCATAGCATTCGTGCGACAAAACTTAACGCAGAATGGTTCAACTCCGTCCAGGAAGAGATTTGCAATCTTCTTGAAAACAATGGCGTGACTCTTGATAGTGATAATGATGAACAGCTAAGTTCGCTTTTTGGCCAGGTTTTGAGCGGCGTTTATAGCGCTCGAGGGCATAGAAATAAGGTTGCCATTAGTGCAGCCGGTGTTGCTGTTCGTCAGAACAATGTTGACGTTATTGCTTTGGATGCAGATTCTGAAGAAATCAGGTGTCAAATCCCGGATGGAAAACTTACACTAATTGATGCCGACGGCATTTCTTCGGAAGCGGGTCTTTTTGATTCTCTAGGCGTAAACAATGTGCTGACATTAGGGCATAATGGATTGTCTTTTTTGCCTGTTGATTCGGACGATCCCTCTGTTGCAGGAGCTGTTTATACAGGTAATCTTTCTATTGGTTCGACGACTTCCGAAAAAAATCTTAGTGTTTTTGGAAGTTTAAACGTACTTCGAACTGCAAATTTTGGCGGAATGGTCAGTATGAATGGCGGTGCGTATTTTGGGTCGGTCCCTAATTTAGGTACTGACGGAACAACTGGTTCTGCTTACGGGCGTTTATCAAAACCTCTTGTTTTCTTGAGTGGTGCTGGTGCTATCGATACTGATATTTTTATGCAGCAAGGCGTATACGATTCTTTGGGCGTGGTTCGTGTTTTTGTTAATCATACGAACAGTACTAATTATGTAATTATTCGTAAACTTAATGATCAACAAGAGATGATTGAAATTGAACCAAACGCTTCTGTTGTTATTGTGTGTGTAGGAATCAACGCTTCCAATTTTCGTCAATACGCTAAGGTCGTTTAATGACTAACAAAGAACAGATTGCGGCAGACTTATTTTCGTCTTTCCAGGATTTTCAGAGCAATGCTCCTACGCCTGGAGGATCAGCTAATGCCAACAAGTACGTTGCCGATAAATTGGCTGATGCGATTGGTGATGGTATTGAACGTGGTTCTCGAATTAGTTTTAAAGGTGCAAAGACTGTTGCCGAAATAAACTATTTGCCGTCGGATCAAAAACAGGCTGGGGATATGTACTTGTGTACTACTTCCGGTAGGCTCGATGGTAAAAATCCTCTTGAAGTGAATGAAAATACGGCTGTAATTTGGGATGGTGTATCTTGGAGCAAATTTATCGAAATAGACTTGTCCGATTACTACACCAAGGCGGAAACCGACGCCCACATGGCCGCCGCCGTTTCTACTGAGGCAACCGCAAGGGCCGACGCGGACACGGCGCTAGGCGGACGCATAGACGCCGAGGCTACTGCAAGGGAAAACGCAGACGCTACGTTGCAAGGAAACCTTGATGCTGAGGAGACTGCTAGAGAGGAGGCTGATGCCACTCTCCAATCCAACATTGAATCCGAGGCGACGGAACGCGAGCAGGCGGACGGCGAACTACAGGCGCAGATTGACGCCATAAGCAGCAAGAGCGACGTTGTGGACGTGGTCGCGTCCTACGTCGAATTGGTTACCTACGATACTTCTGCGCTCGCCGACAACGACGTAATCAAGGTTCTCGCTGACGAGACGCACGAGGACGCAATCGCATACTACAGGTGGAGCACGACCACGGAGGCGTGGAGCTTCATCGGCTCGCAGGG
>CALDKB010000019.1 GCA_937899245.1 uncultured Bacteroidales bacterium
ATTTGATAACGCGTCGACAGTTTAATCAGAGGCGCAAGAAAACGATGCACCTTGGGCTTGATTATAGATTTCGCCAGTTTGTTACGGGCATCATATCTTAACGTCAATGTTGTCATATATTTTCTTCTCCGACATTTTTGCAAAACTACAAAATACTATATAAAAATCAATTTTTTTGCAGAAAATTTTACTTTGAAATCCTTATTATATTTGGTGCGGTATTTATGTACTGCTGCATGCAATCGCCTATTGACGCACCTATGTAGGTGGGGTCGCAAATATAATACTTCTTGCCGCCCACCATAAAGTAGCAGCCTTTTATGTCATATTCTTCGGACAGGCAAACCGCAGTGGCAATATGGTCTGGATAATCGAGCAACACTACATCAACACCTACCAGTTCTTTTACAAGAATATAAAATAAGATTGACCTATCCTCGCAGTCGCAGTATGGATAGTAGAACAGCTCATCGCCAAAAAATGGTTTTTCGCATCCAAACTGATCCCAGTCGGACTTGTATTGAAAGGCTGTTTGCACAAAATTTAGCAATAGCGTAACACATCCCATACTATTTCTGCCTTTCATCTGCTCCTTTAGTGCCGGATACAGTTTGTCCTTTACCTTTTGGCTAAGCGAGGCACCTATATACCCGCTCCAATTGTCGGTAACTGGAAACGATGAATAAAAGTCGATAAGGTTTTTGTTGGTTTGCAGGTTTACCTTCAAATTGGGATAGCGCCAAGCACCGAAAGTCTTCTCGTCGCTTGGCTGATATTCAAGTTGAGGTTCATGGGTAATGCTGGTTGATGCCGTTTTTTCGCCGCTGAACGAACGGTTGAAAACATAATATGTTCCGTTTCCAGAACCATAAATGTCGTAGAACTTTTCTCCGTCTATTTCAATGTACTGGCGACCATATATCTGATTGGTGAACGGCACGAGCAATGCCAGTCTTGAACCGCACCTAGCAAGCCTTACCTTGTAGCCCGACTGTACCAGTATGTAGGCTTGCATTATTGTTGCTCCGTTGCCCTTGCCAAGAAACTTTTCGGCAAGCACCTTTACAAGTTCTATGTAGCCCCAGTCGTTGAGTTCAAGGCGTTCGCGTTCCGAAAGGCATTCGCCAGCAAGCATATCATAACCTTTTTCCGACATTGCCGACCACGCCGCCGAAGCCGACTGCTCGTATGCATCGGCAAGCGATATTTTCATGTCATTGCCGAGTGTTACCTTACATTCGGTATTGTGAAACTTGAATTTAAAATTGGGCGAGGCTGCTGCTGATACTTTTATCGGTCGTTCTGGGGCAGGCATTTCTTGCTTCGGCAATTCTACCACCTTTGCCGATGGCATACGCATTATTGGCGCTGGCGAATCGTCGGGTTTTACTACTGGTTGCGATGGTTCGGGGCGTTTAGGAACTGGCATGGCTTCTTGTACATCAGTTTCCTGCCATTTCTTTTTCATGATTTCGGCATATTCTGCGTTCATCCGCTGGCGATGCTCGTCAAATTCCTTGTTTACACTGTCGGTGAATGCCGAAAACCTTGCTTGCTGTTGCTTTACATATTCGTCGAAGTTCTGGGCAACGGAAAAAATAGGTAGAAATGTAAGAATAAGGATAATAAAAAAACAAGAACCTCTTCGTCTAATCTTTAGGTATCCTCCTTTTGATTCTATGTGGTTATACCAATATCCTGAAAAATAATTCCAGAAGGTTCTTTTTCTTATCTTGTAAGTTTTAAAATGTTTCATAATTCCGAAATATGAATTTATGCTTTTAACGAAACTATTGATTTCCAACTTTGTAGGTTTTTTGTTTTTAATAATTTCATTGTATTTCCTGACAGATTTATGTAGATTGTCAATGGTTCTGTCTGCGATATGGATTCTATATGGCTTTATAAATGAGCCTAGAAATTTTACTCCCTTGCTGTAGTGCTGCAAGTATATTTTTGACGGGTGCAGTTCAAGTTTTAGGTTGCTTGCAAGGTAGTTGCGGATAATAGGAATTATTGATTTTAGATATTCCTTGTCCTTGTGTACTATAACAAAATCATCAACATATCTTCCATAATAGCGAATGGACAGATTTGTTTTTATAAAATGGTCTAAATCATTTAAATATAGATTTGCAAAAATTTGAGAGGTCAGGTTTCCTATTGGTATTCCACAACTCTCCGGAGAATGGAACAAGCTCTTTTCCTTTGGAAGTCCTGCCCATTCCTTCTGATTGCCTTTTATGATACAATTTTCAGTAGGGACATGATAGATTATCTGCTTGCATATCCTACGTATAGTCTCCTTGTCTTTGTTGCAGTAATTGTGTTCAATTATATCATTCACTTTGTCCCACAATATATTTCTGTCTATATGCATGAAGAAGCCTCTGATGTCAAGTTTTAGGATGTAGCAGTCTTTATTGTAGTTTTCTGAACATGACCGTATAAAATGGTCGATTCTTTTAATCCCGAAAAGTATTCCTTTCCCTTTTCTGCACGAGTATGAGTCGAATATGAAGATACGCTCCAATATTGGATTCAACTTGTTGGCTATTAGGTGATGTACAATCCTGTCCCTAAAGCCCGAAGCGAAAATCTCCCTCTTTACAGGATTGTTTGTTATAAATGTAACATAACTGCCAATATGGTATTTGTCGGAATTAATCTCCTCGTAAAGTTGCATCAGGTTATTCTCATAGTCTATTTCGAATGCAAGTGCACTTTGTGTATTCCTTTTGTGCTTTCTACAGTCAATATAAGCCTCGTATAGTTCGCTAAATGTTAAGTTCGTCATTTCCATAATTTTAAAAATTGTTGGCTCCTAATGAAGCCAACAATGAAAAATGATTCGTTTTCCTCCTGACACAACGGACACGATAGCTGTTGTTCTTGTTGTTGTTGTTCTGCGAACCATTGTTGAAGTTCTGGTTCCACGAGTTGTTGGAATTGTTCTCCGTACTACTCCATATAGCAGCAACGCAGCCTCTGGATTTGTGGGAATGCAAGTCTTTGCCCCCATCTTTTATAACAGTTTGCAAAAACTGTGGGCTGCCGAGAAAAATCAAATCAGAGCTCGCTCTCATACGCAGTTCACGAATGGGATTCCGGCATTTTGTATTTCTGACTCCAGGCGGTAAGCTGACGACCAATGCTTGAACTCAGCTCAACCAGTTCCGCCTGCTGGTGAATACTTAAAAGTTTCAGGTCGGTACATAAGCGGATTTGGAATTTTAGCATCTCAAAATCATCAAGTACGGCATAAAAATGCTTTTCTTTGTCGGAGGCCTTGTTTACACGGTATATGCCGCGCACTAGCTGGAGAGAGTCCCGCTTTATGTCCTGTCCAAGCGTGTACTTGTATTCTCTTGGAAAATCGTGAGTGTACCTGTACAGCATAAGAATCAACTTGTATGTATCACGATAGACGGGAAGTTCATAATATAGAGCCATATTATTAGTTTTTGTCTGATTCTGGTGATGTGTTTTCTATAAATCTGCTAGCATACTTGGATATTTTTATTGGATTGATGTTTCCAATACCCCTTATAGCTTCAACCGTAATATGCGGAAGTTTGGAGATGGCAATCAGTTCTTCGTTGGAGAATACCGAATATGCAGGTATTGCTTCCTCGTTGGCTATGCGTTTGCGTATTTCGCGCAAGTGCGAAAATCTTCTGTATGTTTCGTCATTCATAGTGGATTTTAAGTCTATCCTGTCTTTTTTGTCGTTAGTTACGCCAACACCAGTCGGTAAATGATTTTCGTCTTGAATGTAGCCGATACAGAAATGCCAACCCTCGTTTTCTCCGTTATTGGAATACTGCTTGTCGATTTCAACTATGCGGTGCGAACACATGAAGTCATTAAGTTCTTCACACGAACCAGACAGAGGAACAGCGAAGATTTTAAATTGTATTTTGTCGTATATTGTCATTTTTTTTCAAAAAACGACCGCCTTTAGGCGGTACGTTTTAAATTGTTAAATTGATAAATAGTTAATTTACTCTCCTGACACAACGGACACGATAGCTGTAGTTCCTGTTGTTGCTGTTCTGCGAACCATTGTAGAAGTCCTGGGACCACGAGTTGTTGGAACTGCTCTCCGTACTACCCCAAAAATATGAAGTATTTTGTTGAGTATTAAAGTTTCCTATTGTATTTCTGTTTTCGTATAGGGAATTCAATTCATTCTTTGAAGGAAGATACCAACCGTCACCCATATCATTGCAAGACTTGAATGCAGGATAAGAATCAAGACTTGGGTCAAGAGCCTTAATGGTACTCATATTCACAGCTCCATCGCTTAAACTATTCGCATTTGTGGTAACACCAGTCGGTCCCCATGCCAATTGACCGGCAACATCATTCATAGCTACCCAAAGATTGCTGCCACTTGGACCACAACCTACACAAAGTTTTGCAGTTTCTATGTTAATGACATCGCTGTAAGCGCATTGTCCTGCAGCATTTTTTGCGTATGCACGGACATAGCAACTGCCAAAAGGCAAGTCGGACACTTGTGTTGTAAACGAACCAGTTACTGTACCGGCAACTGTAACCTTTGTAGCATCGTATATTGTAGGCTCTGCCATTGTTCCGTAAACAAATCCGCGTTCGGTATATGCAGGGTCTCCAACCGATACTATTGTTGCATTCAATGTTGCAGACACACTGCTACCAATAACTATATTTGTAGCATCCTGTATGGTCAGAGTTGGCAACACCGCACTAAAATCCAATGTTTGTTCGGCTCCGTAGTGAGTTTCCCCACCGTTTATTACGTATGCACGGATATAGTATGTTTCGCCCATAACCAGACCATTTACACTTACCGAATATGTACCTGTTCCACTTCCAGCCACAATCTTTTTGGTGTTGTCCTCAATATTGGGATTTGAAGTAGTCGCATAAACGAACCCTTTTTCGGTATATGCAGGGTCACCGGCATTGGTGACATTACCGTTGAAGGTTGCAGTGCCGTTGGCAATATTCTTGTTTGTCGGTGCCGAGGTTGTAACAACTGCCGGGACAGATGAGAAGTTTATTGTTTGCTCTGAGCCGTACCTTGCTACGCCGGCATTTATCACGTATGCACGATAATAATAGGTGTTGCCCATTTCAAGACTGGTGACAGTAGCCGAATATACGCCGGTTTCATTTCCTGCTACAATTTTTTTCAGGTTATCATCGACATTAGGATTATGCGCTGGTCCATATACAAATCCTTTTTCGGTATATGTCGGGTCTCCAGCATTGGTTACATTTCCGTTTAATGTTGCTGTTCCATTTTCAATGTTTATGTTTGTTGGCGCAGAGGTTGTAACTGCTGCAGACGTTGCTGTAAAATCAAGAGTAACTTCTTCTCCGTATGCGGGGTTTGAACCTTCATTCTTTGCATACGCCCTTATGTAATAAGTATGTCCAACCTGAAGTTCGGAAACATTAGATGAGTATGCTCCAGTGCCACTTCCTGTAACAATCTTTTTCTGATTGTCGTCAACATTGGGATTATGTGTAAAACCGTAAACGAAGCCTTTTTCGTTGTACGCAGGGTCGCCGGCATTTGTCACATTGCCGTTGAATGTGGCTGTACCGTTGTTCTTGTTTATATTGGTTACGGCTTGTGTAGTTACAGTAGGAGCTGATGACTCGAAATTGAGCGACTTTTCGGAGCCGTAGGCAATGCCACCACTATTGCGTGCGTATGCGCGTATGTAGTAGGTCGTTCCTATCTGCAATCCCGATACGTTTGCCGAGAATGCGCCAGTACCTGTACCCGAAACTACCTTTGTCTGGTCGTCAACCGAGGGGTTGTGGTTTGTTCCGTAGGCAAAGCCACGCTCGGTATATGCAGGGTCGCCAATGGCGTTTATTGCACCATTGAATGTAGCGGAGCCGGCTGCCATATTCCTGTTTGTAACATCGTTGGTCGAAACTTCGGGCAGAATGTAAGCAGGTATAACCGTTACCTGGTTGGTGCTGTATGCAGTTCCCGATGCGTTAATGGCGTATGCTCGCACATAGTAGGTGTGTCCGAGTGTAAGTCCTGTGGCAATTGCCGAATAGTCGGTTTCATCGCTCACCGGAGCAGTAAGACGGTGTATGGTGTTTTCGAGCGTCGGCATCGACGATTCGGCATATACAAAACCGCGTTCGGTATATGAAGGATAGCCGGCTTCGGTTACTTTGCCGTTGAATTTTGCCGATGTTGTTGTTACTTCGGTTGCTGGCAGAGTGTTGAGTACGGCAGGAATAGTTCCGTTTACGGCCTTGATTGTGAGTTGCTTGCTTCCGTCGTTAGAAGTTATGCTTACAGTTGTCGTGTTCATTCCGCTCTGCAACAGGCTGCGGTCTATCTTCATGTTTAGCGACTGGGTCGCACCTGCGTTAAGAGTACCCGATGTCTTGCTTATCTCCTCAATCCATTCGGCAGTCCACGAGATTTCCCACTCGAGGGTTTGTGTGCCGTTGTTGAATATGCTGAACGGTTTCATTCTTACATCGGTTTCCTCGCCAAAGTCTATCTCGCTGATTTCATTTCCTGCATCATCGGTAACCCTTAGTGCTGGCGGCAGTTTTTCCATCTGTATATCACAATGGGCTGTCTGTCCTGCGCTTACGGTTATCTTGCTGCTTTCTCCGTCGTTGTAGCCAGTCTTTGTTGCAACAAGGGTGTATTCGCCGAGTTCAATCTCTACAAACTCGAACTGCCCGTCGCTACCTGTTACGGTATTTTTGCCAGACGGCTTCAGCTCTACGCCGGCATTCTTAATCGGTTCGCCTGTAGCCTTGTCGGTTACAATACCGGAAATCGAACCAGTGTATTCCTCTTCTTTATCCTTGCATCCGAACCAGATTGCGGCGGATGCGATAAGTAGCATTGCTACAAAAAGTTGTTTTTTCATTGTAATTATTGATTTTTATGTTAATTATTCATTGTTTTTCCATTGAGTTCACTTTCTTTTAAGCGTTTTTCTATGTGAGCAAAAATTTTTTTGTAGGCAGGGCATAGAAAAGTTTTATGACGGAAGTCACCAGATACGAGAAATCCATCGTGAAGGCAACCTCCGTGACAGATATTATACCATCTACATTTAGCGCAGTCGCTTTTCGCGATATGCTCTGCACGTTTATATATCTCCGATTGCTTGATGCGTGGCAAAATAACCGGTAATGTTTCTTCATGCAGGTTGCCGTAGGAGTATTGTAGCAAGTCGTTGTCGCAGAAGCGACCACATGGCATTACATCGCCAGTTGGTGCTATAGCTATGAAATTGTCCTGACAATTGTTTGTGAACATGCAGCCCGTAGGTTTGCCTGTAGCGATATTACTGGCTATCTCCACAAAATTCGATTCGGTTACTTTCCCTTGTTTGTCGTCATACCATAAATCAAACAATTCTATTGACATTTTGGCATACTCATCGGGTGTAATGCCATACTCGTCCATATTGTTCTGTGCTTCGCCCGAGCAAAACAAAGGGTTGAATTTGAAGCTAATGCCTTCATCGTGCATAAATTGGTAGAGTTCTGGGATATGCCCGATGTGTTTCTTGCTGCCTACCACAATACAGCCTATATGCATCCCACGCTCTTTGCACAGACGATAGTTGTTGATTATGCGTTCGAATGTCGGCTCTCCGTAAACGCCTACTCGCTGTTGGTCGTGTATAGCTTGCGTACCGTCTAGCGAGAATCCTATATGCACATCGTATTGCAGGAAAAGGTCAATCCATTCGTTGTTTACAAGCGACAGATTTGTCTGCATGGAGTTATGAACTTCATAGCCATCCATTTCCTTTTCCATATATGCAAAAATTTCACGATAATTGTTGATGCCCCATAGCATAGGTTCTCCACCATGCCAGATGAATGTTAATTTCCTATTTGGTTTTTCCTGCATAAACATCTTCAACTGTATGATGATTCTTTTTGCAAAATCCATATTGAACAGTCGTGGTTGCTGTTTGGTCTTATTGCTCAAATAGCAGTATTTGCAACGGAAGTTGCAGGAGTAGGTTGGTTTAAGAATTATAATCATTATCTTCTATCTCTTGAATTTGAGGAACAATATCTACACTTCCTTCTTTAAAAAATCCTGTCTTTATATCATCATATTTGTATTCTTTAATCGGTAATGTTACGGATAGCCCTGTTAAATCATTATTGACACTAATTGTCACGAACAAAGATGTCCCTCTTTCTGATAATAAATTTGCCAATGTAAGCTTTTGTTTTTCATACAAAACTATTAATGATTCTGATAATAAATTTTCTATAGATGATTTACTAATAGACATCGCATCAATCTTGATAAGTATTTCTCGTCCCTTGACTCTCCCCTTTGTAATTTTTTTACTTAGCAATCGAGGAGTTTCCCTCACACCTTTCAGATTAACAGAAAAGCCACGGACTTGATTTTCTATTGATAGCAATAGATTCAAACCAGAAGCTGTAGCA
Source organism: uncultured Bacteroidales bacterium (assembly GCA_937899245.1). Taxonomy (GTDB): domain Bacteria; phylum Bacteroidota; class Bacteroidia; order Bacteroidales; family ML635J-15; genus Bact-19. Next base: position 8,464 of record CALDKB010000019.1, read on the forward strand.
TTTTCTGAATCATTAACGATTTTTATGGTATATCGTCCATTATTATGAGCGATATTATTGCTTACTTTCAAATCTAATCGTTGTTCGATTATTCTCCTTTTTTCATCTTTCTTATCTTTTACTCGGAGCAAAATAGTAACACTAATTGTTACTATTGCAATACAAATTGAGACTAAACTACCGATATCCATAATGACATTAAATTAAATACTATAATCTTCTAAAATGGTTCCATACGAAGCATCGTATTCAAAATTAGAATCATCATATTCACTGTAATCATTATGATCTTGAAAGCGATGTTGATATATAAAATATTTTTCTTTTATTCTTTTTTCAATCAACAATTGGGCATATGTTTTTTTCTCTTCCATTTTATGCTATATTAAAAATCTACTCATACCATATTAATTATTATTGCTTTTCCATTGTAATCGTTACATCTGTAGTTTCTCCAGCAAGAGCATTCACCGACTTTCTGTTTGTGGAATAGCCGCTTTTCTGTACCGTAATTGTATATTGAGCAGCATCAAGGTCTGCAAATTCGAAACAGCCATCATTGAGTGTCATACAACTATTGCTTGACGGTGTCAAGTAAACGTTTACATTTTCAATCGGCTGCATGGTTTCAGCATCCATAACCTTTCCTTTTATTGTTGCGTATATATCGTAGTCGTATTCAGTACACGAACTTACGAAAGCAAGCAACAATATTTCTGTTAAAATTAGTATGGTCTTTCTTATTGTTTTCATTACAAATAAATTTAGAAGTTAATATTAAGAGCTAAGCCTCCGCCATCAAAAGTGGCGTATGGCGAAATCTTCAAGTTTGCATCACCAATCATAACGTGTTTTCTGCCCTTTGCTGCAATTCCATCAATAACATTCCACACATATACTGCCGCTGCACCTGCTATGGAAACATTACGTACCGTAAGACAGATGTTTGCATTGTTAACATACCTTTTCTTATCGGCAGTATTATGAGTAGCGGCAGCCTTGCTTGCAAAGGATTTATGCATCAATTCGCCAACAACTATTCCACCAACCATAACAACTTCCCCAGCGATAAAAGCTACACCTTTACCAGTTGAGCCTTTGTGGATTTGCGCCATACCTGGTACAAAAACCCTCGGGGAAAATTTGTAATCTCTTGTAACTCTTACTTGCTCATAGTCGTAAGATGGGTTCTTGGCTGTCTGCACAAGAAGATATACCATATAATCTCCATTAGGAAGATATTCCGTGTATTCATCTATGATTCTGGCCTTTACTACAAGTGCATTATCTCCGCTAACCGAAATATTTCCATCTTCTATTTTTATATTTGATGTAGCACCGGAAGCCAAGTTTCGTCTTTCAATTACAATTAGAGCAGCTTTCTGCTTACACTCATTTAAATCTCTACCGCTATACGATACAACATCTATGTAAGAATTGATGCAATCGTGATGGTATCCATAGGTCCACGATGGACGCTCATCGTTTTTTTGAGCAAAAACACTTTGTCCTCCAATAAGAATGAAGAGCAAAGCAATAATTGTTAATGATATAAAATGTTTCATATACAATCTACTTACAACTAACTTATTTACATTTATTAAAGGAATCAAATTCAGGTGTTACATTTGCATATTTCGCTACTTGCCACAGAATATATACTCTTATATCCATTGAACTTTTATCTTCTTCAATGTATTCACATACCTTGTTCATAGGCAAATTCATAGACGTTTCTTTTACATCTACATTTTCTGTAATGTTATTTTCCAATGTCTGAATATCGTCTTTGGTATTTACTTTTACGCCTAGTTTCCAAGAACTTTCCAGTATTGCACGTGCAAAAGCTTTTGCATACGCCTTGTCGTATGTTCGTCCTTCCGCGTATGTAACCCTGTAATAATAGTTTCCAGACTTAGATTGTGGAAGATTATAAATCCAATATGGTTTTTCGTTAGATTGTCCCCAAACAGAAAGGAACAATCCAACGAAAACAACTAATAAAAATAATTTTTGGTACTTCATATCTTAATATCCTGCATTTTTCTTAGCCTCAAGCATAGCATCCATTCTTTCGTCCATGAACTTTTGGAATTGAGCCGCATTAAAATCAATACCTAATTTCTCGTCTTTAGAAAGAGCTTCCGTTACATTTTTCTTTATTTCAGCCTTAGGTATTTCAATTGCAATATAGTAGTGATATGTTCCCCTATCTGTCATCTTATAATTATCACAAACAGTTCTTGCATCATTCAACATACCTTCGATGACTCCATTAAACATTCGTTCCATTTTGCGTTGCACATCCTCACTGGGAGCAGAGCCTCCATATACATTCAAATATTGTGATGTTACGCCATGTACAAATTCTGGCATTTTTGCTTTAATGCTTGCTTTTGCTGCTTCAAATGCTGCATCCCTTGAATTTTGCTCATTTACATTGTCTCCAACTCCCATTCCACGATAAAAATCTTTATCATCAAATGCAGCCTTGGCACATGGAGCTGATGTAACAGTGACATTTTCAGTTTCCATTTGAACCTTAATCAATTCTTGTTTGAGTTTTTCATTAGCAATTTGTTTTTTAATCTCTCTTTTAGTTTGTCCCATTACTGGACCACATAACATGATTGCTACCAATGCAATACCTAAAATTTTTAATGCTTTCATTTCAATATAGTTTAAAATTTAACAAAAATAACGACCTACTCTTTGTTCCGATTTTCGGTCAAAAGTTCGGGAGTTCCTGATTTGAAAGGTGTTATAATGCCGCACATAAAAAAACGTGGAACTCTGTATGTTTTTATTCAGCTATCCAAGGTCCTAGACTACCTAATCAACCAAAATAAAACCAAAGTCCACGCTATAACGTGAACGTTAAGCAGCGCTGCTCTCGGTTGATTACATTGGAATTGTCTAGGTTCCGGATAACCAAAGTTGCTTTTTAACGTTTTTCCTATTTCAAGATGTACGTATTTTTTTCTTATATTCTATGTTTGCATAGGCATAAAGTATTTTCAGTTTAAGCGACAAAGGTAAATATTTTAAACATAAAATTATAGTGTTTTACCTGTTGGTTGAATTAAATTTTTAAAAAAATATACATAAAAGTTGTACATATCG
>CALDKB010000020.1 GCA_937899245.1 uncultured Bacteroidales bacterium
CAGGACCCTCATGCTACCCCAAAACGTCATTTTTGAATTCCTACCGCTTAAAAGTGTAATATTCTGCTTCCTGAAAGTGCTGCTTTTTGGTCTGCCTCTGCCAGTCTTTCTCTTAAATTTTCAAAAAAAAAAAATGCAGATTTTTCACAAACATGCTGATTATCAATAATATAACGTACAATTTATTTTTTAACGCATAGACATGCTCTCGTAAACTCCAAATAAACAAGCAGTTAGCATCTATATTATGCATATTGGTAAGATTCTTAAAGACTCAGATGCCTGCATTTTTCTATTCCATTTTCCTATTACTTGATTTTAATAATATCGCGTCAACAAGTTTTGCGACTTAGTAAAGGCAGAAAAATTATGTATACCTATATTATATAGCTACAATTTTAGCCATCAATATGAGGTTATAATGTGGAATAGATCTCAAACAAGGACAAAAAAAAGAAGGACTGTTGCCCTTCTTTTCCTTACTATTATAATGTGATACTATTCTGCAAACATAAACTTGCAAGTTTTTATCTGGGATCCACTTTGCAAAGTCACGAAATACATTCCACTATGTCTTTCCGATTTGAATAAATCAGAAACAGGAATTTCATGGTAGCCCGGTTCAAAATCAAAATCGGCGTCAGCCACAATTTGCCCCATAATATTAGTTATGGTTAACTTCGTACTAGATGCATCGGTAAGCGTAAAAGCTATCTTAGAATCGTTATTAACTGGATTTGGAACCACATTGAGGTTAGAAAGGATATTTATATCCTCCACATTTTGGAGACTTGAGGAAGTATATGACAGCAACCAGCCATCGCTCACCAAATCATTGATATTTGAGAAGAACTTTACACATACAGTAGATGCGTTAACGGTTATTGGTTCGGTTGGAATATTAGTCGAGTTGTACTTAACCACAAGATTGCTATTGCTTGTTGAGTTCTTGTAAATACCAACATAATCGGCAGCATCGTTAGCCAAATTGAAATTCTGGAAAGATATTGTGATCTGAGTTGCGTCTGCAGGAGAAATCTTCCATTGACAATTTGCATTGTCATTATACTGGCAAGACTTGCTACCATCACCAAACGAACCTGACGGTTCTGTCAAAGTAACAGCGCCATTAGGATTGCAATATACAGACTTGAAATCCACCTTCCATCCATCAGCGACATTTTGTCCATCAGTATGGAACCTAATTGTCATAGCTCCTGCCGGTGACTTAATCTTTGATGACGGCAAATTGTCCATGTCGTATGTTGCAAGCAAATTTGTAGATGTTTCGTCCCCTGCAAATACATTTACGTAATCGCCCGAAGCCAAATCAAATTTTGTAAACTGCATTGTTATATAAGAGCCACATGTTGGATTAATCACGTATGTGCAATCCTTATTATTTGTATAATTACCTGCGCGGCTACCATCGTCAAATGTACCTTCGGAACCACTGACAACAACATCGGTGCATGCTGTAAACTCTTGGTTCGGGTGAATGTTAATTACAACCTCCTGTCCCTGATTGAAATTGTTTTCAGCTCCGCCTACAGTTGCAGTAGATATTAGATTGTCGAGAGTATAGAAGCCATTTCCTCCGTATGCTCCCCAGCCCCAATTCATGTGGAACTTGTATTCGGGACCGTTAATCTGATATCCATCGCAGTTCCATGCATGACCTGAATTCGAAGATGAACCTCCATACACCATTGGGTACTTTGAATCAATTTGGTTCTTTAGCAATGCATTCCAGTTTGGATCAGAATATGAATATTTAGACTTATATGCGACCTCCGATGAATATTTGAAATAATTTTTCAATGCTTCTTTTACAAGATTTGTCTGAGAACCAGAGCCATCTGCACCCCAATACATCGAAACGCCGACTCCAACATGGTAGCAAATCTTGCTTACTTCGCTATTTACGCCAGACGGATCATCTGGCATTGAATACCAATCGTATGTCTGGTTTGCAAAGTTGATTGTGATATTCCCGTAACCGCCATTTGCCCAACTGGAGTGAGTCTTTGAGCCTACCCCTGTTGCCGGCCAGTTCCAATACTTCATAACATGGCATGTTGCAGTTGCGACACATCCGACATAAACGTGACCGTGATCGCCATCCGAATCTGCCGGACAACCCTGATTGAAAGGATATCCCTGTTCCCAAACAATACCATCAAGAAGAATTGGAGATGTTATCAAATCACGAGTTGCTCTCATTTCTGGACTATATGCCAACAAATCAGCCCATTCTGCCTGCATCTTGGCAGCGAACTCTGTTTCGTTCTTATCTGCATAGTCGTTTGATTCGCTATAATAATCAAGGTATGCAGCCTGGCCCGGCGACATATTATTCATATTGAAAGCGCATTCGAACGAATACGCAAGCACTGGAGTTATCTGATTGTTTGAAGCGACAACAAGGTAGCCCTCATCGCCATTTACATCAAATACATATAAATTATATTTTGCTCCACAATCATTAGGATTTACGACACAAGAAAGGTTGATGTCGCTCCAATCGGTGTTTCTAAAAGCATTTGCTGTCTGATGATAGAATGCCCTAGCAACCTGTTCTGCCTCCTTTAACGAAACACGCTCTGCCCTTACAGGAAGGACGAACAATAAAATTGCAAAAAATACTGACAATTTTCTCATAGTTATCCGCATTAAATTAATAATTATTTTACTAAATCAGAATTATAATGCAAGCCAATAGACTCGCGTCTTGCCATTGCCTGACGAATAATCAGGTATCCGACATTTATTAGATTTCTCAATTCGCAAAGACTTACTGTAACTTTCGATGTCTTGAAAAGGTCTTCGGTTTCGCGATATAGGATTTCCAGTCGATCGAAAGCTCGCTTCAAGCGTAAATCTGTACGAACAATACCTACATAGTTGCTCATAATCTGCTGAACTTCCTTGCGTGAATGCGAAACAAGAATCAGCTCTTCGTTTGTAATTGTGCCTTCTTCGTTCCACAAAGGAATTTGATTGAGTATAGACTCATCAGGCATCACAGCGTCCTTTGAGTCCTCGAAAGCACGATGGGCAAAGACGACAGCCTCAAGCAAAGAATTTGACGCCAACCTATTTGCACCGTGCAGGCCAGTACAAGCGGCCTCGCCTACAGCATACAAGTTTTGAATAGAGGTACGGGCGTGTTCATCAGTCTTTATTCCGCCACACATATAATGGGCTGCAGGAACAACAGGGATCAAATCATTCTTGATGTTCACCCCGAGTTCAAGGCATTTTGCGTAGATTGTCGGGAAATGGTCCATAAGGATTTCCTTGTCGATATGGCGTGCGTCGAGGAAGACATGCTCGTCGCCAGAAAGTTTCATCTCCGAGTCGATAGCCCTTGTTACGACGTCACGCGGAGCCAAAGAGCCTCGCTTATCGTATTTCACGCAAAAATCTTCTCCTTGACGGTTTCGCAAAATTGCTCCAGCTCCACGCATTGCTTCGGTGATTAAAAATGCCGGCTTCTCATTAGGGTTGTACAATGTTGTAGGATGAAATTGAACGAACTCCATATTTTCGACAGCACCCTTAGCACGATAAACCATTGCGATTCCATCGCCTGTAATATGAACAGGATTTGTCGTACTCAAATATGCATTTCCGCAACCGCCGGTGGCAATAAGAGTTTTCTTGGCGAAAAAATTGAAAACCTTCTTGTTATTCACATCATAAACATAAGCGCCATAGCACTTTATGTCGGTGGTTGCCCTAGTAACTTCGACGCCAAGATGATGCTGAGTAATAAGTTCTATTGCAAAATGATCCTCGTAAATATCGATATTGGGATTATTTACGACCTCATGTACAAGAGCTCGCTGTATTTCAGCACCTGTCTTATCCTTAAAGTGAAGAATACGCTTTTCGGAATGTCCACCCTCGCGATTCATATCATAATTTCCGGATGCGTCAGTATCGAAATTAGTTCCGATTTCAATCAAATCGTGTATTCTTTCCGGTGCTTCGCGCACAACAATCTCAACAACTTTCTTGTTGTTGATGCCGCAACCGGCAATCATAGTATCTTCTATATGCTTCTCAAACGAATCGTAGCTATTCATTACAGAGGCAATGCCACCTTGTGCCTTAACCGTTGATGTGTCGTCAATTTTGTTTTTGCAAATTATTGCGACACGACCGTATTTACTTACTTTAGTTGCATAGAACAATCCAGCTACGCCGCTGCCTATAACTAAAAAGTCAACTTGCTTTCTCATTTACCTATTGGTTAAATTAAGATTACAAAGATAACTATTCCTAAAAAAGGTTGTGTTAAAAAACATTTCTTTTTACCACAAGCGAATACTCTTATATTACATGACATTTTTACTGCCTTTAGCTTCTAAAATAGAGAAAAGTTATCACTTTTATCTATATATAAAACAAAAATCTGGTGGAAAATACTATAACGAACACCAGAAGATTGTGAGCGAGCATTGGCCTTAATGGACAATTTATTCCATGTATATATGACACGGGCACATTTAGATGACAGAACATAAATTCTATTACCTATTTTCGGAGCACACCACGAGGACATTCAACAGCATAATTTGTTCCTGCTCAATTTCGTAGGGCATAAACATTTCGAACACAAATTGTTGACTGTCACTTATGCATTTGCAGCAATTTGAGTCACAAAAACATGGTGCTTGTTTTTTAGCAACAGACAAAGACAATGTCACTACAATAAAAAACGCCCAATCTTTCGACTGAGCGTTTTTTTGTTATCTGGAGCGGAAAACGGGGATCGAACCCGCGACCCTCAGCTTGGGAAGCTGATGTTCTACCACTGAACTACTTCCGCCTCTGCGGATGCAAAATTACAATATTAAACCTGTTGGTTGAATTAATTTTTTAAAAAAATATACATAAAAGTTGTACATGTCGCTGATTTTTAGTAATTTAATGGTGACAAAAAAAATTAAATACTATTCATTGTTATGCACAACTTCGTTGCAAAGTTAATAGAAATTCTAGAGATATGCAAGCAATTTGCAGAGAATCATGTTAATGAAAAGGGAAATGTTGTCCGTTGCGGTGTTGTACCTAAATTCTCAGACATTGAAGTAATCGCTCTTTCCATCACAGCAGAAGCATTTGGTATTGATAGTGATAATTATCTCTTTAACTGTTTGAACAATGAGTTTCCTAATGCCTTGCCTAATTCGCGTGCTGTAAGTGCATCGTGTCCATTTTTACGCACCAAATCCAACGCTTTTGCAACAATTTCTTCTTTTGTGAATAATGCTTTTCGTGGCATATAATTTTGAATTACAGTAGTTTATATTAAAACATTTGTTTTAAAACATCTGTTACAAAATTAAGTATTACTTTGAAAGGAGGAGTTTGCGAGTCTTAAAAAAAGATTAATGAAATATTACAAAAATGCTAGACGCTTGATTACAAACCTAATCGAATCTTGCTCTTGTCGGTTTCGGCCTTTTTCGTTGCATTGTTTGCCTTGTACGAATTGAAATTGTAGCGAATTCCAACCCACAGCATTCGGCTTTTGTTGAGGCTCGTATTGGTTAGGTGATATATTTGATTGTCGGAAAAAATGTCCCAGCTGTTTGTTTTGAAAACATCGGTAAGCAATAGCGAAACAACCAAGCTGCCTTTTAAGAATTTTTGACTGACGCCAATGTCGAGATGATGAGATAGTTTTGTTGTGAATTGTGCATAATATTGTGGCGTTTCGAAGAAATATTGTGCTTGAATGTCCATCGATTTTATTGGGTGAAATGCTAATTTTAGATTATCGCAGTTGACTATTCCTTTATTGTCCAAATCTACACCTTCGTAGTCGCCTTTTGTGTCGACATAATACATATTTGTGCCTATTTGTATATCAAACCATTTGCAAGGAGTTATGCCTAATGAAGCGTCGAGTCCTGTTTTGAATTCAAAAACTCCGTTAACGTATGTCAGCAGAAGTATATCGTTCTTAAGTAGAGCAACTTGTGTGATATTGTCTTTCAGATAGTCGGCATAAATATTCGTTGAAAAGTTTACGATTTTATCTTTTGCACCATACGAAATTTCAAGATGATAGGATGTTTCGGGGCGAAGTCGCATATTGCCCTGCTCGAAAGTGTAAGCATCAATCATACTCATATATGGATTAAGCTGTGGATATGCCGGACGGCTTATTCTTGAATTGAATGCAGCTGAAATATGTTGCTTTAAACCCTCCTTTTTTGACTTGATTTTGTAGTTAATCATTAAGCTAGGCCCAACGAAAAAATGGTTACTGATGGTATCGAGTGCGTCTTTTTCATTATGCAGGCTAACGGCGCTATATTCTACTCTGATTCCAGCTTTCCAAGTAAATTTTTTGTCGGCATTGGAAGAATACAGCATATATGCAGCAGGAATGAATTCCCTGTGTAATAAATCATTGCTATATATGTTGGAATAAATCCACTGGTTATTATCAAAATTGTAGAATTCGTGGTAGATGTCGTTTTGTCGATACGAAAACTTTAATCCGGCGTCCCATCTTCCATATTCGCGAATAAGCTTGAAATCGCATTGTGCCGATGCATTTAGCGGACTGCCGCCTGAGTTCGATTTGCCAATAGAATCGTTTTCAAGGAAGTAATACGAAGGACGATGTCCCCAAATATTTGAAACCGAAGCTTTTAGCGTTACATCCGATGTTTGTGGATTAATAATATGTGTGTATGCTATCGAACCGTCGATATTTTCGCGGTTCCACGAGACATTGCTATTGCGATTTTCATCATATTGCAGTCCGTTGTTGCCGTATGTGTTTGCAAATTGCTGTTGCGTGTTGAGGCGTGGCATTATGAAGCGGGCATCAATGATAAGTTTGTTTTTCTTGTTCAGGCGGAGTGTTGTGCCAATACCAATATTATTGTTGAACACTGTGCGTGCCGAATGGAACTGCTGTTCAAGCCAATTTCCACCATCTACAAATTTGCGGTTGAGATTTCCATCGATGAGGTCGTCTTCGTATTTTAGGTTGTAGTTGAATCGGAACGAATTACCGTTTTTTGCATAGTTAACGGCGGCGTTGGCATTTGTAAAATGATTGAAACCGTAATTTGCTGCAAACATTCCGCTCCAACCTTCGCTTTTGTTTTCCTTTAGCACAATGTTGATTATTCCGCCAGTTCCTTCGGCATCGTATTTTGCGTCGGGACTTGTGATAACTTCCACATTTGCAATGTTAGCCGACGGAATTGCCGATAAACTTGTCATTGCAGTCGGAAGTCCGTTTACAAGAACAAGCACGTTGCTATTTCCGCGAATCGACACATTATCTTCATTGTCAACAGAAATTGACGGAACTGCCTTTAGCACGTCCAGAACCGAACCTTTTACTTCGGCCATTACCGATTGTGGCGAGATAACCTTGTGTTCCACGGCATTATGAGTTGTCTGGTCGGCGGATATTTGTACTTCTTCTAATTGATAAGCATTGTTTTCAAGTACAATCGTGTCAAGTGTGATGTTTTTTGCGTTGGCAATGAATGAAATTTGCTTGGCTTTTTTCCCGATAAATGAGATAGATAGCAAATATGGCTTTTCTGATTTTGCAAGTTGAAGGACGAATTCTCCTTTTTCGTTTGTCAAAGTTCCGCTTAGGAATGTCGAGTCGCTTGCTACTGCCACAGAAGCAAAACCGACAGGTTCGTGAGATTCGTCAATTACATAACCTTTTACGTTGCAATGTTGGTTTTGTGCAAAAATATAAGAACAAGAAGCGATTATGATAATTATAGATAATGCTATTTTGCTGAATGTCATAATGTTTTTCATTGCAATCTCTCTTTTGTATATCGATGTAAAGATACCAATAAACCTGTTGGTTGAATTAAATTTTAAAAAAAATATACATAAAAGTTGTACATATCG
>CALDKB010000021.1 GCA_937899245.1 uncultured Bacteroidales bacterium
CACCACATTCAACATCGGAACGCTCCGCAACGGCGAATACATTGTAAAGGTAATCAGCCTCGACGGTGCAATCCAGTACCTGAAACTTATAAAACGATGACATACAAACACAAACAACTTTCCACGAAACTTGTGGGGGCGGATTTCTCCGCTCCCCGAGCTTCGTTCTCTACTTGTGCAGAGACGCCCCCTGAGCTTGTCGAAGGGAGAAGCAAGCTTGCTTGTGCTGAGACTGCTTGTGCTGAGCTTGTCGAAGCATCAAAGCATCGAATGTCGAAGCATCCAAGCCTGTCGAAGTGTCATTGTATCATCATGTCAAATTTTCAAATCTTCAAATAATTAATTGTATGAAAAAAATATTTTTATCCTTAATCCTAGCAATTTCATTCATTCCATTCTCTTCCGCCCAAGATTGGCAGTGGGCGCATCGTTTTGGCGGTTCGAACTACTCCAACGGTAGTGGAACTATTAATTTTTATAATAACCAGCCTCACAACCTTGTGCTTGATGCAGAAGGAAACTCATACTTGTTTGGCACCTACGGCAGTGGAACACAAATCAATGGAGAAGACTTGCCAATTTTCACAGACAATAATTGCGGTGCATTTGTCGCCAAGTTTGATTGTGGCGGCAATGTAGTGTGGCACAAGGCCATTGCGCGTTCCGGACAAGAAAACTGCCACGCTCAATATATGATATTAAAGAACAATCACCTTTACCTTCAGGGAACTGTACACATAGACCAACATTACAACACATATTTCCTTGACACAACAGTTTATGGCAGTATTCTTTATTACTATTACGCCAACTATCCAGACAGCCTTACTTTCCCTTGGATTCCTTTTTCCGACTATACATACATAATGGAACTCGACCTCGACGGAAATATAATTGATTACAATCTACTGCAGTTAAACGACACATTTCGATCCAGTTTATTTTATTATTATAACGCAAAGGTACCTTTTACGATAGACGGCAACGGAAATTACTATCTGCTTATGAAGCACGGATCTACAATAACCGATTATACACAAAAATTTATAATTAAGCATAATGATATCCCTATTACCGACTCAATGACATCTAACACTTACATGGGTTATTATTTACTAAAATTTGATTCGGATTTCAATTTCCAGTACATCAAGCCAATTACAGAATGTGTTCATTCTACATACTGGTCATTGGAAATGCATTTCTATGATATGGAATGTGACTCAAATGACAACATATATCTTTGTGGTCATGTCCGAGTTAATGACACTACAAGTAACCCTATATATCCTTACGATGTAGAACTTGCCGATAACAAACACATATATTCATATAACAAAGAAGATCATGGCTTTGTAGTAAAACTGAACAGCGACGGGGAAATATTATGGGTAAGCCAAACAAGGAACTATGGAGATTATTTTGCGCATAGTGATTTTAGATCTTTGTATCTGGATGAGGCATCTGGCAACATATATATATCAGGATCCGCAATGCCGAAAGGAACTTATAATAGTCCTGAATGCTTTAGCGTTTTTGGAGATAATGATACTGTTATAAACTATTATGATGGCGAGCATGTAGAATGGAAAGATTTTACAGATGTAATTGCATGCTACGATACTGCTGGAAATTATAAATGGTATAGTTGTCCATTGTCATTAGCCTCTAAAATTGGAGGTACTACAGTTAGGAACAATAGATTATATGCGATGGCAATGTGGTCAAGATTTGGTCTTACTTGTGAAGAATATACTTATTTTCCTAGTGTGCAACAAGTTGGAAATGTGTTCCCTGCTGGAGTTTCTATCTGTGAATGGGACAGACAAGGAAATATGATGGATGTAATGCAAGTTTATTGCACGGGAGCATCACAAAACGAACCTTATGACACTAGAACAAACATGTTAGGAGAAATATATACGGTAGGAAGATTTGAAAATACCATAGCCTTTGGCACAGATACGCTTTTTGCACACAGCGAAAGCGATATGTTCATTGCCAAGTTTGGTTATTCTTGCCCAACCTACATTTACGATACCGCTACCTATTGCTATGGCGAGGTCGTGCAGGGCGTAACCCTTACCGCTTCGGGCGACTATACATTTGTATATCCCGAAGGCGGACAGGAGATTGACAGCATTGTGCTAGTCCACGCCACCGTACTACCACCGCTCACTATCGGGCTTAGCGATACTACCGTATGTACTGCCCAGCAGTTCTACTTGGATGCTTGTGGCGATTTCGATTCCTACCAGTGGAACACAGGCGGTACTGGCTGTACCGAAATGCTTCAGTTCGACAATGCTTGTACGCAAAGCGTCTCACTTACCGTCACCCGTGGCGAATGTTCTGCCACCCGTACCATCAGCATCACCGCGCAGGTCTGCGACGGCATAACCGCCCCAGTTACCACGGCAATGTCGCTCTACCCGAATCCCGCCAGCGATATGGTGTCCATCTTCGGTGATGGCTTCGTCAGTGCCACAGTAATCGACCTTACAGGTCGCACCCTTCTCCAAACCACCTATATGCAACTCGACCTCAGCGGTCTCCGCCCTGGCGAGTACATCGTAAAAGTAACTCGCATCACTGGCGAAACCGAAGATTTAAAACTGATAAAAGAATAAGAAATTGTTAGTTCTTATTATGAAGTCAAAAAATGTTAAATATTTATTCTTACGAAAGGAGGTTTCTTTTTTGAAGCATATATAGTTAGTTATTAAGGCAGACCTTATATATGCATTTTTTTGTTGCCTTGTTTTATTTATTTTTAAATTGCAATTTTATGAAAAAATTAGTTTTTATTATTTCAATTTTCGCGTTGTTTGTCACATCGTGCAAAAAGAATGAATCTGGTTTAGTAAAATATAGTCCTTTATATACGGACGGATATGTCATTTTGGACAGAGAAGGAAATGAAAATGTAAAGAAATGGGATGTCACAGTTACCAACCGTATATATGACGAGAAAGAAAATTATAAAGAGGAATGTTTGTTCTCTCAAGAATTTAAGGATGAAAATTATGTGAAACTTCCTGATAAAGTATTCGACAGGTCAAAAGGATATATGGTACTAACAATAAAAGGCTACAATTCAATTGGAAGAACAGTAAATGAGTATGAAGAAGTCTTGAATAATGTAAATCCAGATGAGTATAACGATACATTAACATGGACATGTATTGCTTTTAATTATGCATGGGCTATCAGAGCAAATAGACTAGTTCTTAATGGTGCAGCATCTTCTACAGGTTATTTGGATTTGGTTGAGGCAGTAAGATATCGCAATAGTTCTGGGCAAGGTATTCCATGCTATGTTTATATGACACAAGAAACTTGGAATGATTATACAAATACTCGTGATAAATGGAATCATTTCAAAGTATTTCATGGCCTAACAAATATGCAGAATAAGAATTTTGTAATCCCAATGCCTATTGATGTTGATAACATTAACATAATAAGATGCCAAAATGTTACTGTAGCGGACAGATTGATAGGATATAATGGTCAATATGTTACTGGGGATGTTGTGTATGGAATAAGAAAAACCAAAGGGTATTGGGAAATTGGTCCGAATACTGGTGGACATAATCCTATTACAACTGTAACATTGACTGGCATAGATCCTTCGTGGAGTACAATAACCGCAATGGATAGATTGAATTCCTATGCGAGGGAATGTTTTGATTTGTATGGTTATGAAAGTGTCGCTTGCTATGGTCAGAATTATGACCCAGGACAACTTCTTCCTCCTGAAGGCTCATACAGCAATGACTTTAATGGAAGATTAACCAAATGTTGGCAAAAGATTGATTTTACAAGAGATGATATTTTGGCACAGTTAAGGAGATGTATGAATGGAGGACTTATTGACAATGTTATTTCTGTACTAATAAGTAGATTATCTACGGTTAACAACAATCAAAAGTCCACTAGTGGCAATGACGGGGGATATATAGATTTTTCTAATCCAATTGATGACAATGGCAATATTATCCTACCTTGCATAGAACTACAAGAAGGTTTGTATTCATTCGGTTTTATGTCCGAAAAGAAGCAATACACATATATGATTGGAGAAATAAAGAATCCTATAAAGTTTGTATTCGACTATACTTATCTCGTTGAACCATTGCCAGAAACTAAGATAGAAGGAGAAACCTTGTGCTTGAAACTTGATTCTTATATTAAGACGAATGTGTTGGTCGAACTGATTGACAAGTCTGACAAGGTTGTTTATGAATCTAAAATAGATTTGCAACCAGGCTTCAACGGCACAAAGTTGGACATTGGAAAAATCGAATGCAATAGGTGCAAGTTAACTTTTTATGACAAAACAAGTGTAACTATAAACTTATAATAATATGAAACATTTATTTTCATTTCTTTTATTTACAATCTTGTTATCGTCGTATATTTTTGCACAAGAAACAAGGCTAACATTTACCGCCATTGACAACGATGGCAACTTTGTGCAACTAGACAGCATAAGGGCTGAAAAATATTTTTCGGTAGTCAACACCCCGTGGTGGTCAGAAATGCTCAGGTATCCCGATACCGTCATTGTTATTCCAGCAACATCGGTACAAGATTTTGCCGCAAAGGCGGAATTTGATGTAATGGCAAACGAAAATCCATTTGTCGGGAAAACATCAGTAGTGGTAAATATGCCTGCCGAAAGTACAGCAAATATTTCGCTTGCCGGCATTGACGGCAGAGTTGTCGCTAGTTTTTCTAGAAATCTTCACGAAGGCGGCAATCAGATTGAAGTAAACACAAAGGATGCAAAGCCGTATATTCTGACGGTTGCTTGCAAATATGGAACTAAGAGCGTAAAACTGCTGAATGCCGAAGGTGGTACGGCAAATTCACTGTCTTATGCTGGAAGTTTCGATTATATTCAACAATCTAAACTTATTGCAAACGATAGCCTTTCAGTTGGCGATACCTTGTGGCTCCAGGCATTTGTCGATATTGACGGATTCAGATATATGCTGCAAAAAGAACATATCATAGAAGGAAGTGCCGATATTGTTCTACAATTTGCCGACATCCGCCATTATGAAACCTTTACCGACGAGCGCGACGGAAATGTGTATAGATATGTGCAGATTGGTTCGCAGGTATGGATGGCTGAGAATCTTCGATATTTGCCATCTATAAACGGAAATCCATATTTTGATTACAGTAACAGCCAACCAAGATATTATGTGTTCAATTATTTCACAGGCGAAAGTCTAGAAGAAGCAAAAAATCATATATGCGACATTTACGGTGGTTATTACGAAGGCATAAATTCGTACAGGCAGTTTGGCGTATATTACAATGGTCCTGCTACTATCGGGGCTTGTCCGTCTGGTTGGCATCTGCCTACCGATGCAGAATGGACACAACTTGAAATCTATTTGCAGAACAACGGCTACAATTCAAACGGAACTAACGACACTGACGAAAACAGGGAAACCAACAATTTCACGGCAAAAGCACTTGCTTCTGGTTGTGGTTGGGAACTGAACGGCAATTCGTTTACCGTTGGCAACAATCCGGAAGAAAACAATTCGGTAAGCTTCTGCGGTTATCCGTGGTGCTATTCCCCTACATCTGAAATAAATCTAGGCGGTGCTTACTGGTGGACAGATACAGATGCCGAAATTGGAGCCTACTACAGAGCAATAATTAACAACACTTCGTATTCTGTCTATAGGGATAGTGCACCATACAGAAGCGCAATGAATGTAAGATGTGTTAGAGATTGAAAATAGAATTACATTTAAGGACGGTCACAACCCGTCCTTTTTTCTTCACCACATTCGTTAATCCCTTATCCCGCTATCCCGAACATCCTTCGCCCTTACTGGCGTTATGGGTGCTATTGGCCTTACAGCCCCTAATCCATCTGCCCCTACAGGCGTTACCGCCCTTACAGCCCCCAATCCCTTTCCGCCCCTACCGTCCCTACAGGCTCTATGGGCGTTACAGCCCTTAATCCCCTACAGCCCTCAACCTCACCCTTTTCTTTTCGTCCCCATAAATCCTACATTAGTCCCCATTTTCATTGCATTAATGGATATGCTATTTATTAATGTAATCTGCAAATATCGTTTCATAATATTTTATTAGGTTTTAATATATTAAATACAACTTTTAGTCTAATACTTCTTTTTAAACTATTTTAATATTCTGCATAAATTATATCTTTGTTGCGAGTTCAATAATCAAATTATAAACAATTTTAAATTCTATTTATTATGAAAAAATTTATTATGATGTTTGCACATTGGTTGATACCCTGTCTGTTGGTCGCTCAGAGCGGCGATTTCTGCAATTTTTACATCAGGAGCGGTTTCGACTCCGAATGTATTATCACTAGTTACAAACCAGGCGACACCGACCCTCTCTACGATGAGCACAAGTGTATGGTCGCCTGCCGAGGGTCTCAAGTCATCTACAGCATTGTCGGACTGCCGTCGGGCGCAAGCTACGACTGGGCAGTCTCGGGTGCTGATTCCTACACCACAAACACCAGCGACAACACCATCACCGTCAACTGGTCGGAAACTGCAGGAATCGGAACGCTCATCCTTTCGGTTTATGGACCTAACGACGAGTTCTGCGAAAAGCAGCTCTGTGTTGACCTCATCGAAAGGCCTGTCGCTGGTATCGCTTCTAATCCTACCGAAGCAGGACACACTCCTTCTGGAGTTCAGTACATCGATGTCTGCGACGGTCAGGAAATCCAGTTCTACGACAATTCCACATCTTCGTCCGATTCTCCAATTGTAGGTTATTATTGGAAAGTCGGTGCCGAAACAGCATCCACGCAGAACTATACTTTTATTGCCGACTACAATACTTACGGAAATACTGCAACTATATACCATCATGTCATTAACGAGTGCGGTTGCGAAGATGTGATAAAGTACATAGTAAATATTTCGAAATACCCTACACTTGAAGTCGATTGTTTTGGAACGGCCTGCGAAAACACTTCTGCAACCTATCACGCAATAAATTCTTGTACAGACTATATGTGGTATGTCGAAGGCGGACACATACAGGGCGGACAGGGCACAAGTTCGCTAACGGTTATGTGGGATGAAATCGACAATGGTTATGGATATGTTGCCCTCAATGATTCACACTGCGAGGAAGGCGAATGCCCATACCTTACCTACCTGCCGATTCCTGTAATCTCCGACAACGCCGAGATACAGGGTCCAGATGTGGTCTGCGTGGACGACATCGTATATTTCGAGCTCCCGCTGTGGGCTTCAACCGAATACAACTGGAGCATAACATACACAAACCCAAGCGATGTGCGTGTGCTGTTTTCTGGTCATAGGCACAAGTATCTGGTAGAATTCCGCAACCCTGGCACCTATACTATTAAGTGCATCTACAACTGTGGCTTCCTCGGATGCGGAGGCGTGGCTCAGGCAAAAACGGTAGTCGTTACTAAACCTTTCGGCATCATTGCCGACCGCGAGGCTTGTGCCGGTGAATCTGTCACATTTACTACGGATTTCCCGACAGAAACATTCGACTGGACCATCTACCATAATGGCACATCGATTTACACGCAGACCGCAAGCACCATCAGTTACACATTCAACACCGCTGGCGGATACACCATCGAGGCTTCAAGCCCCAACTTCTGCAATACCGCCTACGCGTCCATAAACATTAATGCTCTCCCGCCTACTCCGCAGCCCGATGTGTCGGGATGGGCTAATCGCGTATGCATAGGCAACGGCTATACATATAGTGCAGAACCTGAAGCCCCAGAATATTACCTGCACTGGAGTTCTACCTGTGGGCTGCCATCCCAGTTCGATGGCAATGAATACAATGTGACACTTCAAAGTCCATTGTGCAGCATAAACCTACAGCAAATCGACAGGAGAACAGAATGTCCATCGCAGATATACAACTACCAACTATTGCAGTTTGTTCCGCAAACAATAACATGGCCTACATACAACGAGTGTGCAAACGAGGAATTTACCATGTCTGTTACTCCCGAGGACGGTGTGTTGCTCGAATGGAGCATCCCTTCTGCCTACTCGAATATGGCTAGCATAGTGAGCGACAGGTATTCAAATTCAATTACCGTGCAGACTAACGGGCAACCTGGCATATTCAATATGCTACTTAAACGCATATTTTGTGACACATTCACCTACGACACAATTCCTGTAACCATCAAGCCATATATTATCCCTGCAATCACTTTGCCTAAGAATGTCTGCCAGTATTCAACAGTTGCAATAAGTGCTGGTAATACGGAACAGATACAGGGTACTTGGACACTTGAAATAGAAGGGCATACCTATACATATACAGGTCTCCCTTCGGGTGCAACATGGAACTACACCTTCAATAATTCGGGGACAATACCTATTTCGTTAAGTTTTTCCGCGCTTGGATGTACGCAGACATACGAAACTATTGAAACTCTAAATGTTACGCCTGCGCCACAGTTCTCGTTAAGCTATCACGAAATAATTCAGGATACATTGTACGAACTTAATGCGACAGTGCTTGAACCTAATGCAGTAGGATACACATACAACTGGAGCGACGGGCATCATAACCAGCAGTTCCAGCACAACGGAGCATATTTCTCATATTCGTGTACTGTAACTGACATTTCTACTGGATGTTCCAACTCAAAAACGGTATCGCGACCACAGCCTACTGGATGTAACATTAGGGAAGGCGATGTTTATATATCTGGCAGTTGTGCTAGCCGTACTTTTGTAAATCCAAGTAGTGGTGGCAATATTTTCTGGTCATTTGAGCAGAACGCTTCCACACCGCAGTTTACAACTTCCGGAACAAACAATAACACTTGTAATGCGACATTTACAGATGCTGGCTACTACAGGGTATATTCTTACTATCTGGACAACAACAACTGCGCTCGTTTTAGAGACTGGGAGTTCAGCATACCGCTTATCGCGAGGATGAACATAAACTATTTATGTGTATCAGGAACCGATATATGCCTTGTGCTGGAGAATACTAGTGACTTTATGGTTGGTACCACAATAAATTCCGAAACATGGTTTGTCGATGGTCTTCCTGTTAGCTTTCCGAACAACTGCATTGTCTCTTCTGGAACACATACCATAACCCTTGTTGTAAATTATTCTGGTAGCGTAGGTTCTGGTACTTGTTCTACATCTCAGACAGTAACATACAACAGAGGTTCTGCCGCCTTCACCGTATCGCCCGGTCCATATTGTAGCGAAATTGGAATACAATTTACCGACAATTCTACAAATGCAGAGTCATGGTATTGGCAATTTAGTAATAGTTCTACTTTATATTATGCAGAAAATAGAGCACAAAGTCCCGAACAAAGTTTTATCAACAATTTGACATACGCTTTACAATATACAATAAACCTAACCACTAAAGACAATTTAGGTTGTAATTCTTCGGCATCAACCACATTGATGATAAATCGAAATACCCTAAGTGGAAGTATTTCTGCTGACCCTGTAGCGGTATGCTATGGCAATCCGTGGACAATTAATTTCAATCATGATGGAACGCCAATGGCTAATCCGGTTTATCACTGGCATGAGACCAATCAAACCACAACAGTGAACCATAATGATTTTTATGAGACAGGCTCATACTATGTTCGCGTAACGAATGACCAAGGTTGTGTAGAGCAAAGCGACTGGGAAAATATATGCTTCAAGTCTGTTCCTATTGCCCAAATATCTGGTGATGCCGACTACTGTCCAGACGGAGAAATAACCCTTATCGGCGAATCGGGAGACAACACATACCAGTGGACTGGTATCGGTTCTAATCCGATTACCACGCCTAACCTCTCGGCAACCATTGCCTCATTCCCCCTCTCGCCTGGCAACTACACCGTTACGCTTACCGTTACCAAGAATGGCTGTAGCAGTACCGACACGAAGACGATTACAATACACCCGACTCCCGCAACGCCGTCAATCGGCTTCGGCACTAACAGGTGTCTGCACATTCCGCCCGTAAACCTCATCAGCACTACAAGCCAGAACCTCAACTGGAGCACCGGCGATTTCGGAACGGCTACTGAAACCTACAACTCGGGGTTCCATACGGCTTACTACACAGACCCCACTACAGGATGCCGTTCAGCCAATGCGGAGATTGATGTTCCCAAGCCACCCGATTTCAACGAACTCATGACGGGATGCTTCGAGTTCTGCAAGGACGATTTTTCAAGGTGGCTGCTCGGTCCTATGGGCGAATTCGACTATTGGGAATGGTATTACTACAATACTGTTATATATTATGGTACGGGTATGGTTTCTCCGCCACCTCTGCAAGTACCAACATACGGAACATATCACCTCGATGTCGATTATGCAAGTTCCTGCTCGACCGCCTCTGGCAACCTTGTTGTTGGGCAAAAGGAGACCTGCGATTCCTGTGACTTGGTGGTCAGTTTGCTGAAAGAGCCTTGGTGCGATGTCAAGGATTGTAAGCTCAGGGTATTTTTCTATCTTAACATATACAATCCTGCGCTTAATTCCGCAACATTGTATGGCGTTAATTCTCCCAATATCGGAACGCTCTATTCTCCAGTACTGCCTGTTACAATAAACCCGGGCACAACGGCTACATTGCTTTTCGAGATTGAA
>CALDKB010000022.1 GCA_937899245.1 uncultured Bacteroidales bacterium
TACAACTTCGTTGAGAAATCTGTGAATCTGCTGGCTTTGCCAAATCTGGTGAATCGATTCATTTGATTTTTAGATTTCTTTGCTTGAGCAAAAGGAGTAAAGAAGCACTTGCGGCAGAGCCGCTAAATCAGTGAATATATTCATGAGAATAGTAGGTTCCAATAATATTTCTTAATTTTGTGCCATAATAAAATGATTGTTTTGAATTACGAAAAATATATGCAGATGGCTTTGTCGGAAGCACGTTTGGCTGCCGAAGAAGGCGAGGTGCCGATTGGTGCTGTTGTGGTTTGTGGCGACAAGGTTATAGCACGGGCGCATAACCAGACGGAACTTCTGCACGATGTTACAGCTCATGCCGAGATGCTTGCCATTACAACTGCTGAAAATTATCTTGATGCCAAGTATCTTACAGGATGTACGATTTTTGTCACGGTGGAGCCGTGTGTCATGTGTGCCGGTGCTTTGGCGTGGTCGCAGATAGGCGAAATTGTTTATGGCGCTGCAGATGAAAAACGAGGTTTTACAATGTTTTCCGATAAGATTTTGCATCCCAGGACCAAGGTTGTGGCAGGTGTTATGGCCGATGAATGTGGCAAAATCGTCAAGGATTTTTTTGCCAGAAAAAGGTAGATTTTGCTAAGAGTTCGCTGGCATTAATTTGTAGTCGGCGGTTGGGTGGGGTGTTAAACTATTCTTGTAAATAAGGAATGTCAGTAGCTAATGCGCTAGCTGCATAAGGTTTTTGGCTGATTTCAATATTGCATAGGCAGGCTATTGTTCGGTATGGTGCAATGGGCGTCTTGTTGGCCTCAAGAGATTATTTGAAAAACCAATAACGTTAATATGCAAATACGGTTTCTAGTATAGATAGAAATATTTAAATTCTAATGACATAAGGTTTTGGTATAATAGTGTGTTCGGATTGAATAATTAATAGGGCTTCTTTTTGTTTTCTTTAACATTTCAATGTAAATTAGCACCTTATTTTTTTGAGTCTCGGAGTGTTGTGTTCAACAAGCTATGAGGCCAGTGTTTATAAGGTATTTTGATTATGATTTATATGTGTGTAGACGTCATGTAGATGATGAATCATTGTGCCATATTGTATTTTTTTTTGTAGCGGAATTGTATATGAAGAACGAAAACAAAATAAGACTAACCAATAACAGCGGCAAGAACTTTTTTGCATGTATAAAATCAATGGGCATGATGAACATAAAATCGTTTGCCATCTTCGCATTGCTATGTATAGTGAATGTGGGAGCATGGGGGCAAGAGTCGTGGAAAAACAACACTGGCATTTTCTCACGTTATCACCAGAACAAATGGACAGAAAACGGGCTTTATGCCGGCTTGGCACCCGAACAGGAACTTATAGAATATCGTTCAGAACATTCGAAAACTTTCGTCAACGGTGATGGTACTCGTTCGTATATGTATATTGGCGACTTGCACTATATGGACAACAATGGTACTTGGCAGGACATAGATGTGTCTATCGAAAAGACCGGTAGCGCCGACTATATGTATGCCAACACACATAACAAGTTCCAGACTTATTACTCGGAGACTTCAGAAGGAAAAATTATGATGAAATATTGCGGGCAAAACCTTGTCTTTGCAAAGAACTACACCTTCGACTTCTTGAATAGTCAGAACAATAGCATCAATGGCATACAAAGAACCACATCAAATGCAACACTAGAAGATTTTAGGACACTAAAATATTCGAATTTCTATCCAAATATCGACTATAGCATTATCCAGCTAGGCCGAGGTGTTGAAACTGGCTTTATGCTGAACAATAGAAATGCGATAGCTGATGGTGCAAAGACAATACGCATTAGCCAGACCGTCGAAATGCCTGCAAACGCATATATCGTTGCAAACGGAGAAAAGCAGAGCAAATCATTTAGCACAAATGAATTTGAAATTATGATTCCTGGACACGACAGCTGGATTACATTTAATCCCGTTGTTCTTTACGATGCAAATGTCAGCATGGATGAAATAATGAAGCGTGCCGAAATCCGCCATATTGAAGATTTGGTTGACAAGAATGGTAACCCTGTCGAACCCCCGTTGGCTAGATATTCGTTGCAAGTACCATACAATGTGGTTATTAATGGTACATCCCTTACTGTCAGTTTTGATATCCCTACAGAATGGCTAAACGCTGCCAATAGAGCATATCCTGTATATATTGATCCTACTGTTACTGTAATTTCAGGAACTACAAGCGTAACAAGCAACTATACTTTTTATAACACATATTATCACGATTCTCGTTGGGACATACAAGTACCGAGTTCTGCTATGACAGATATTTCAGATGGCGCTAATATAACAGCGCTTGGATTGTTATGTTCGGCCACTCCAGGAAGGACAGTAGCAAATGCACGTATTGACCTTAACAATTCCGCATGGAGCACAACCTCATATATAACCTCAAATTGGACAAACTGTTACTACGCATCATCGTTATCAACGCCAACAGTTAGTTCTACGACCTGGAACACTTATACATTTTCATCTGCATTTACATATTCAAGTGCCAATAGCAATTTGCTTGTACGACTAACTAAGGATGGTTCCGGATATACATCTGGCGGTGGAAATTATTGTGTAAGTTCTTCAACGGGGAACACAGCAAGAGGTGGGTATAGCGACAGCAGTACTACTTATCCATTTGATGGCATTGGTAATAGTGCAATTGCATGCCGCCCGGCAATGCAGTTGACATATATTATTCCGTGTGTTGAGCCAACATTCGCCCTCAATGGAGGAGATATGACTTATACAATAGGTAGTCCTTCTTCGTTTAGGTCTATACAGACCAACCAAAGTGGAGGCGCTATAACATGGTCGTCATCAAATTCTGATGTTGCAACCATTGATGCCAATACGGGAGCTATAACTGCGATAGGCTGCGGTTCTACAGTAATAACAGCAACTGTTGCAGCGACAACAACAAACAACATTAATTACTGCTCAAGCACAGCCAGCTACACGCTTACGGTTGCAGAAGATCTTAATCCTAGCATTTCGGGAAACGATGCTATCTGCAAAGGAAGTTCTGTTACACTTACGGCATCTGGTAATGGAACATATTCGTGGAGCACAGGTCTGACTGGGGAAACCATTACATCAACCCCAGAAACAACAACAACATACACATTAACGGTAACAGGTGCTTTTTGCACAGCATCTGTATCAAAAACTGTTGAGGTCCAAGAAGTTCAAATAACATTGAATGCGCCTGCGGTAACTACATGCTTAACTCAAGGTACTGAGGTTCCTTTCTCTGTTTCGACTGTTCAGGAACTCACCTACCAGTGGTACGCCGACGGCAGTCCGATATCAGGAGCCACAAGCTCGACCTACACGGTAACCCCGACAGCACTTTCAACCGACTACAAGGTAGTAGCTACAAACGCAATCGGCTGTACTGGCGAAGCAAGCGAGACAGTAACCACGAACCCGACATTGTCGGTAGTAGCAACCCTCGACGATATCTGTCCGGGAGACGAGACCACCATAACAGCAGTCTCGAACACATCGAACCTGTTATGGTCAACCGGCACAACAAGCCCATCGATATCTGTCAATCCAACGACGACCACCACCTACTACATAACAGCTACGTCTGGCGAGTGCACGACAATAGTCTCGCAGACAATAGGCATAGACGTGCCATCGCCAACAATCAGCACCACACCATCAACCGTAACCTGTATTGAACCAGGAACGGAAATAACCCTGTCTGCAATTACAGACAACGGCAAGGTTGTCGGCAACGGTACAACCGGAAGCTATTTGATTCCAGTCAATAACTATTATAGGTATACATTATCACAGCAGATATATACGGCAGACGAAATTGTAGCAGCAGGAGGCGGCGCAGGAACAATCAACTCTATAGGATTCCAGTATGCAAACAGCGCGGCAACGACAACAAAGACAAACTGTATAATATATATGTGCGAAACATCTAAGTCTGAATTCTCATCCACTTCGGACTGGATTTCATCATCAAACTTCACGCAGGTATATTCCGGATCCATGAACTGTACACAAGGCTGGAACACATTCACCCTCACCACGCCATTCAATTATTCTGGTAATGGGAACCTATGCATAATGGTTGATGACAATTCGAATGACTACAATGGAAGCTCATATATTTTCTATTGCCATACGGCAACTGGAAATAAAACACTTGAATATCATAGCGACAGTTCCAACCCATCGCCATCAAGTCCAACAACAGCTTCTTCAATAATCTCTACTCGCAACAACATAAAGTTAGGTTTTGCAAATCTTTATACCTACCAGTGGTATGCCGACGGCAGCCCGATATCCGGAGCCACAAGCTCGACCTATACAGTAACCCCAACCGCGCTCACAACCGACTACAAGGTGGTTGCCACCAGCGCTGTCGGCTGTACAGGCGAAGCAAGCGAGACGGTAACCACGAACCCGACGCTTTTGTTGACAGCGAGCCGCGACATGATCTGTCCGGAAGACCCCGTAACGATAACTGCAAGCTCTAACGCCAGCGACTTCGCATGGGGCACAGGAGAGAGCAGCGCGTCAATATCCGTAGCACCAGAATCGACATCTACGTATACAGTCACAGTTTCTGCCAACGGCTGTAACACCAGCGCCGCGCAGACAATAGTAGTAGACGTACCGGTCTTCGCGTTGAACTCCGTACCGTCAGAGACTACATGTCTCGCTCCAGGAACAGAAGTTTCCTTCAGCGTGTCAACAGCCCAGGAGCTGACCTACCAGTGGTACGCCGACGGCAGTCCGATATCAGGAGCCACAAGCTCGACCTACACGGTAACCCCGACAGCACTTTCAACCGAGTACAAGGTATCAGTAGCCACCGGCACACATTGTCCCGACGAAGTTTCGAAGACAGTAACCACAAACCCGACTTTGACGGTAAGTGCAACTAGGGACGATATCTGTCCTGGAGACGAAACTACGATAACAGCGACATCAAACGCCACAGACTTTGTCTGGACAACAAGCGCACATACTGCATCAATTAATGTTACACCTGACGTAACGACAACATATACAGTTTCAGTATCAGCCAACGGCTGTATGTCAACCGCAACGCAGGCAATCAGCGTAGTCGTGCCTCAGCTGTCTATCTCGACAACGCCGGCCAGCGTAACATGTATCGACCCTGGTACAGAAGTCATCCTCGGTGTCAACAACAGCACACAATCATATAATTTTGAACATACAATTGGCACTTATGCATCAATAAGTGGAAGTTACACTGGATATTATAGTAATACGGGAGATGGTGCGGCCTATACATTTGCACTTCCTTTTGACTTTGTAATACAGGGGACACCATTTGCAAGCGGCACGACATTATATATGAGATGTGACGGATATGTTGGTTTCGGAACTGAATACCAAGATCATTATACGACATCACCAGGTCAGAATTCGTTAATTTGTGCCCTTGGCTATGACCAATATCTCGACAGCAATTCTAAAATGTACTACAAGATAGAGGGAACAACAGGTAGCAGAGTCCTGATTCTGGAATGGAACAATATGAGGTCTTATAGCTCATCATATAACCATGCTAATTACCAGGTACGACTTTATGAAGGATCCAATACAATAGAAATGTGTTATGGAAACTTTACGTATGGAGTTAGTGTAAACATGCACTCTTATATTACATCAAAAGGCAAAATTATAAATGTAAGTTCGTCATATGCCGCTCCTATAGCAACGACCAATATAACAGGTACAATTTCAGAAATATCAGTTTCTTCAGCAGCAACAGCCCCTGCATCGGGAACGATATACAGGTTTACTCCGCAGCAGGTATCCTACCAGTGGTATGCCGACGGAGCCGCTGTGTCCGGAGCCACCGGTACGACATATGACGTAGTGCCAGAGAACCTATCGACAACATACAGCGTCATAGCCACCACGGGCGCCGGATGTACTGGCGAGGCCAGCAGAACTGCAACCACAAACCCGACTTTGACGGTAAGTGCTACCCGTACTGCAATGTGTCCGGGAGATGAAACAACAATAACTGCAACTTCTAATGCTACAAGCTTTGAATGGGACGACGATAATTCTTCGACAACTGCATCAATAACAGTTGCACCAGAAACAACAAGGACATACATTGTACTTGCAACTGCAGAAAACACTTGTTCTTCGATTGAAGAAATAACTATCAATGTTGATGCTCCTCAGTTCTCCTTGATAACAGAACCTGCAGATGTAAACTGTCTTGCACCAGAAACGGAAGTGACAATGACAATTTCTGCGGATGGAGAAAAGAAAATTGGAAATGGAACAACAAACATAAGTGTACTTCCCACTTGCTGCAATTATAATTATTCTTATTCGCAGCAAATATATACCAAAGATGAAATTTTGGGAGCTGGTGGTATCGTAGGAATAATAACATCAATTGCCTTCCAATTCCCTTCTTCTGCATATACAAGAAATTTAACAATATATCTTGGAAATACATCTACAAGTACTTTCGCCTCTTCGTCTAGCTGGCTTTCTACGGAAGGACACACAGAAGTATTCTCCGGTAATGTTAATTTTACAAATACTAATACAGATTATTGGGTAAACATCCCATTTACAAACAATTTTACCTGGGATGGAACAAGTAATATAGTTGTAACAGTCTGGGATAATACAGGAGTATATTCATCACGAAATTTCTATGGACACACAGCGTCTGGCAATTCTTCTATATATGTTTTTCAAGACGGAAGTGCATATAATCCAGCATCTTTACCAACAGGAACAATCACAACCTCTCGTAACAATATAAAATTAGGATTTGTTCCTTATACTTATCAATGGTATGCAAACAGCACAGCTATTGATGGAGAAACAAGTACAACATATTCAGCAACCCCTACAGCACTTTCGACAACATATTCGGTAATTGCTACCAATGCAGCAGGTTGTACAGCAGAAAAGCCAGCAACTGTTACATTAACACCTACAATTACAGCAGTATCGGCTGACCCGGCAGACGCTTTATGTGGTGGCTATACCACAACTCTTACTGCTGAATCTAATGCAATCGAATATCTGTGGAACAATGGCGCCGGCAACGAAGCAATCGTAACTGCACAACCTGAAACTTCAACAACCTATACCGTTACTGCCAGTGCCAATGGTTGTTCGGTAACGGGAGATGTGTCGGTCGAAGTTATTCCTTCTCCTGTACTAACTATTACTCCTACATTATATGAGCAGTGTATGGATGGTGAAACTGAAATTGAGATAACGGCAAATTCAGAAGTTCATTTGTTGAGTATTTTTGAGGATAATTTTGAAAATAATTTTGATAATTGGATTTCAGAAGGTTCAAATTCTAATTATAAATGGGCAAGACGTGCAGGAACAGGAAACAGTTCATATTCATCTGCATATAGTGGTTCTTATGATGCTGGCGTTTTCTATAGTGGAAGTGCTAGTACATATGCATACCTACAGCTTGATAAGGATTTATCTTCATACACAGACATTAAGTTATCTTTTTATTACATAAATCCAGCATGGAGTTCTGATATCGATTATTTATATGTTCAGTCTTCTTCTAATGGATTAGATTATACTAATGTTTCTTCTTACACATCTTCGCATACTAGTTGGACTGCTGTAAATGAAATTACGATTCCAGAAGGAACAAAATATATTCGTTTTGCTGCCTATAGTAAATATGGTTATGGTGTTGCAATAGATAATGTTACATTATCATATTCATATATAACTTCGAATCCATTATCATGGTCAAATACAGGTACTTCTGGTGTTATATCCGGAGAAAACAACGAAATTTATACTGTAACACCAGCGGATGCAATAAACACATTTACTGTAACCGATGAAGCAACTGGCTGTACAAGGACAGCAACCGTTGATGTATTGAATTCCAACTTCATAACAGTAGCTGGTGAAAATGATGGAACCGTAACGGCTATATGTGGCGAAGATCTATTGTTGAGTGCTGGCGGTTTCTCCGAAGCTGTTACCTACACATGGTACAATAATCCCGACCTTGCTGCCGAACACGAGGTGTCTCCAACAATTGTTTCGGATATGAGTACCACAGACGCTACATATTATGTAAAGGCCGAAGTGGAATATTTGGGCGAAGGATACTCCGTTGTAGGAACTCCGCAAACCTTCTCTTACACTGGCGACGTACAGGAATATACAATTCCAGAGGGTGTTGACATGATAAAGATGGAAGTTTGGGGTGCTCAAGGTGGTGGAAGTCAAATAGACGGAAACAGCAATTTGGGTGTTGGTGGTAAAGGCGGATATTCTGTTGGAAACTTGAACATTTCTTCGGGAACTCTGTATGTATATGTTGGTGGTCAGGGAAGCACAAGTCCAAGGGCATCCAGTGGAGGTATTGCTACCGGTGGATGGAATGGAGGTGGATCGTCCTGGGGATCTAGCGATGGTGAACCTGCCGGTGGTGGCGGCGGCGCAACAGATATTCGTATTGGAGGAAATACTTTATATCACCGTATTATTGTTGCCGGCGGCGGTGGCGGTGGCGGCGAAGACTCAGAACAAGGTGGCTTTGGCGGTGGTACTACTGGTGGCACTGGTACAAGTTCAAGTTATACAGGAGGCACCCAGACCTCAGCAGGTAATGGAGGAGCATTTGGCATTGGTGCTAGTACGCCGTATGATGGTGGTGCTGGTGGAGGCGGTTGGTATGGTGCTGGTGCTGCTGGTGGCTCTCAAACAATACCTACTTCAAATTCTGGTTCTAATTCTAATGGTGGTTCTGGCGGTTCCGGCTATGTATGGACTGAAGCAACAGCACCAAGTGCTCCTACAGGTTACCTAGTATCTTCTGAGTACTATTTGACCGATGCGGCCACAAAAGCCGGCAATGATGCAACAATACCTACACACGATGGTACATCGACAATGGCTGGTAACGAAGGCAATGGTTTCGCAAAAATAACATTACTGAGACGTAATTCTAATGTATGCTCTGCTTCTAAGGCAGTAAATGTTGCAATAAACAAACCACAAGTAAGTATATCAGCTCTTGCGGACGAAACTGTATGTGCTGGCGCTGATTTCTCTTCTCTTAACACTAATGCAAGTGGTAATGCAGGAAGTGTCCTTTCATATTCATGGGCAAATGAAACTACACCTATTGTATATGATAATCCTTCGTATTTGCCAGATCAACCAGGAACTTATAGTGTTACGGTAACATCCAATTTGGGTGCTTGCTCTACAAGCGCAACATCTTCTGCTACATTGTCGCAATACTTGCCTTCTATTGCTGATATTCAAAATGGCGATTTCGTTTGGTCCGGTGTTGATGGTACCGACTGGAATGAGGTAGGCAACTGGTTGATGTATAATACTTCTAATTATTCTGTTGCGTCTAATCTGCCTGATGATGCTAATGTATTTGTCGTTTCTTATGGCACCGATTGTGCAAGCAACAATCCTGTTCTTTCTGCAGATGCTGCTGTTAACAATTTTACAATTGATGCAACACATTCGCTTGACATTGACAACAATACATTCTCTATTGCAGGAAATGTGTATAATGCAGGTAGTATTGCTGCAACATCAGGAACTGTAGTCTTCAATGGCTCTACCGACCAGACCGTTAGCAATCCATTAACCTTCGGCAATGTGACATTTGCACAAACAGCCGACGACAAGGTTATCTCGACAAACGGCATAACCGTTAATGGCGTAGCAACATTTACAAAAGGTCTTGTAAATGATAACATGACATTTGCAGACGGAGCTTCTTCTACAGGTGCTAATGTAAATAGTTTCGTTTTGGGTAAAGTAACAAAGACAGGCTCGGGTTCAAATTTCATATTCCCGACCGGAGCAAAGTCTAGCGACGATGCAGCCGCAATGAATGTACTAGGAACAGCCGCCGCAAATATTTCGAGCGGAACGACTATTTCAGTAAAATTCAATAGTGCAGCAACCAAGGAAACTGATGATCATCGAGGATACGGATTTACAGAGGAAGATGGCTTCCCACGTTTCTGGAATTCCAATGATATGTGTACCGACGACAATTCCGAGGGAACAGCACCATTCAGTAGCGTAAGCAACTACGAATTCTGGCAAATCGAAGCACCTGAAGCAATAGAAGGTCTTGTCTTAAGGTCAGAAGCAAGCGGAGCAGAAGGATGGAAGGCACATTTCAAGGATGAGCCGACAACAGATGCAGCTACATATGCAGAAGCTATTTCATTGGCATTGCGTGCAGATTGCGGATGGAAGAATGGAGGTGGAACAACATACATCTCGAATGATTTCAATACCATTCAGGTAACGGTTGACTATCCAGCTCCGGCAATCAGCGCCAAGTCAACGCGTGCCGGCAGCCCAATAACAGGTTTCGGTACTATTGATAGAGAACTTCCGTTGCCAATCGAGCTTACCTCATTCACTGCGGAATGCGACGGCGTCGACGCCATCGTATCGTGGACAACGGCCACCGAGCGCGACAACGACTACTTCGTACTGGAACGTTCAGCCGATGCACAGAACTTTGTGGAAATAGCACGAATCGCAGGCTCAGGCAGCACGCTCGAACCTACAGACTACAGCTACACAGACTACGAAATGTTCGGCG
>CALDKB010000023.1 GCA_937899245.1 uncultured Bacteroidales bacterium
AATAATTTAAATTTGCGGCGTCGTTATCTTTAGATTCTGTTTAACGGACTTCGGCAGGAACTGGTGAAACGGCATAAATTTGTTAAAAATAGAAGTCCCCTTATGTTAAAACTCACTCAAACAATATTAAACAATTTCCTTATCTTTGCACCCGAAATTTCATTCGTTGATGAGAACCGGAAAAATATACTTTGAAACTTACGGATGCCAGATGAATGTGGCTGATTCCGAAACTGTTGCGGCTATTATGAAGGATAACGGCTATGCCGTAACTTTCGATATGCAGGATGCCGATGTCATTATAATTAATACCTGTTCGGTGCGTGATAATGCCGAACAGAAGATTTGGCACCGCCTCGATTATATAAAAGGACTGAAACGTCGCAATAAGTTCTTGAAGGTCGGCGTTATCGGATGCATGGCTCAGAGGGTTGGCGATAAGTTGTTCGACAGCGGCGCTGTCGATTTCGTGGTCGGCCCCGATGCGTATAGGACAATTCCTCAGTTGGTTGCCGAAACCGATCTGGCTCTTAGCGTAAATACAAATTTCGACATACAGGAAACTTATGCTGGCATCGAGCCAATTCGCCTTGATAGCGAGAGCATTTCGGGGTTCGTTTCCATTACACGCGGATGCAATAATTTCTGCTCGTATTGCATTGTGCCATATACGCGTGGTCGTGAACGTAGCCGTAGTTTCGACGATATCCTGCGTGAGTCGGAAAACCTGCGGGCTCAAGGTTACAAGGAGCTTACATTGCTCGGCCAGAATGTAAATTCTTATATTTATGGCGACATGAATTTCCCGAAATTGCTCGAAACGGTTGCTCGACACGTGCCTGATATGAGAATCCGTTTTACAACTTCTCATCCTAAGGACCTTTCCGACGAGCTAATTGAAACAATGGCACGTAACGCAAACATTTGCAATCACATACATTTGCCAGTACAGTCGGGTAGCAACGAAATCCTTAAGTCCATGAACCGTAAATATACACGCGAATGGTATTTCGAACGCATAGATGCTATACGCCGAATTATCCCTGATTGTGGCCTCTCTACTGATATTTTCTGCGGCTTCTGTGGCGAAACTGAAGCTGACTACAATCTTACCGTCGATTTGATGGAACGCGTCGAGTTCGATTCCGCATTCCTCTTTAAATATTCAAATCGTCCAGGTACTTTCGCTTCTAAAAACCTTGTCGACAATGTTCCCGAGGAGGAAAAGGTGGCTCGCCTTGCCAATTTGATAGAGATTCAAAATAAGATGTCGCTTCGTCGCAACCGACAAGACATTGATAAGACGTTTGTGGTGCTTGTCGAGGGAAACTCCAAACGTTCCGACGATATGCTTTATGGTCGTACTCAGCAGAACAAGGTTGTCGTTTTTGATAAAAGTTCATTCAAAAAAGGCGATTATGTAAGGCTAAAAATTACTGATGCCAGTTCGGCAACTTTAAAAGGCGTTGTAATTTAAAATGTTAGCCATGTGAATAATTTTTGGAATAATATTTGGCATTAATAAATAAAACTTGTATTTTTACAACGCAAAAATTTTAAAATTAAGAAAGGACTATTATATGCAAGTTAAGAAATCAGAGAAGGCGGATCTGGAACGTTTCAGAACCATATTCCTCGAAATCGGAGCTGTTGTTGCCTTGGCTGTTTGCTTGGTAGCTTTTGAATCTGGAGAATCAAAAACTGATGATGCTCTTTTGAATGCATTGACTATTGACGATGTTATCGAAGAGGAAATCGACAATACTATTCAGGAAGAACAGCAGCCTGAGGAACCAGAACCAGAACCAGAACCGGAACCAGAACAGGTTATTGAAGAACTTGTTATCGTTGAAGATGATGTTGAAGTTGCCGACATTAACTTGAACTCGGAAGCTGACGAAAATACTCAGACTACCGTACATATCGTTGAAACAATCGAAATTGAAGAAGAGGAAGAAGTTGAACCAGTAGCTTTCGCTGCTGTAGAAAACAAGCCAGAATTTCCAGGCGGCGAAGTCGCTTTGTTGAAACATGTTGCTGAAAACACTAAGTACCCGCCTATCGCTAAGGAAAATGGCGTGTCTGGTAGAGTGTTCGTTCAGTTCGTAATCGATAAGACTGGTGC
Organism: uncultured Bacteroidales bacterium; assembly: GCA_937899245.1. GTDB lineage: Bacteria > Bacteroidota > Bacteroidia > Bacteroidales > ML635J-15 > Bact-19. The sequence goes on from CALDKB010000023.1 coordinate 2,126, forward strand.
TGTTACTAAGGTTCAGGTAATGAGAGGCGTTGACCCTGCTCTTGATGCTGAAGCTATCAGAGTCGTTAAGACTCTTCCTAAATGGAAACCAGGTTCTCAAAGAGGTAAGCCAGTTCCTGTAACTTACGTTCTTCCTATAAACTTCAAGTTGAACTAAGAAATTTTATTTGAATAGATATGCCCTGCCTTGTTGACAGGGCTTTTTTATATAGGTATAGATAAAATGATTGACTGTCAGAACGAAGAACTGGAAAAAGCCGTATTGGTCGGTATTGTGAACCAGCAGCAGACTCGCGAACAGGTTGATGAATATTTGGCAGAACTCGAGTTCCTTGCAAATACTGCCGGTGTCATTCCTGTAAAGAAATTTGTCCAGAATGTAGAGTCGCCTAACACAAGATTTTATGTCGGTAGCGGTAAACTGGAGGAAATCAAGAATTATATTGTGGAAAACGAGATATTCCTTGTGATTTTCGATGATGAACTTCAGCCAACTCAGCTAAGAAATATTGAGCGTTTCCTAAATGTTCGAATTCTCGACAGAACTAATTTAATCCTTGATATCTTCGCTCAGAACGCTCGAACTGCACATGCTAAAGCACAGGTCGAACTTGCTCAGTACCAATATCTTTTGCCTCGTCTTTCTGGTATGTGGACTCACCTCGAACGCCAGCGTGGTGGTATTGGTATGCGTGGCCCGGGTGAAACACAGATAGAAATCGATAGGCGAATTGTCTTGGATAAGATTTCTCGCTTGAAGGTCGAGCTGCAGAAGATCGATAAGAATATGGTGCAGCAACGCAAAAATAGAACTGGCATTGTGCGCGTGTCTCTGGTCGGATATACTAATGTCGGCAAGTCGACAATCATGAACATGATTAGCAAGTCGGATGTGCTGGCTCAGAACAAGCTATTTGCAACTCTCGACACTACTGTTCGTAAGGTCGTGATAAATAATTTGCCATTCCTTTTGAGTGATACCGTAGGGTTTATTCGCAAATTGCCAACTACGCTTATCGAATCGTTCAAGTCGACATTGGACGAAGCTCGCGAATCTGATCTAGTTGTTCATGTTGTTGACATTTCGCATCCGTCGTTCCGCGAACAAATGGAGGTGGTGGAGCAGACTCTGAAGGACATTAAGATTGTTGATAAGCCGATATTGGTCGTTTTCAATAAGATTGATGCTTTTACTTACGTCAAGAAGGACGAGGACGACTTGACGCCCAAAAAACGCGAAAACTATTCGTTGGAGGAACTCAAGGAGATGTATTTCGCAAAGAGCAGCGACTGTGTTTTTGTTTCGGCAAAGGACCTTACCAATATCGAGGAGTTCAAGATGAAACTTTTCGAAATGGTGAAGAAAATTCACTTTGAAAGATACCCTTACAACACGATATAATAAGTGGTTTGGGGCGAATAGCCGATTTGTGCTATGCTCGGAATCTATAGCGCTGTATAATCAAGGCTTTGCCTTCGATTCAATTCCTTGTGAATTCGTATTCGTAGACAGCTTCGTTTTTCATGTTGTCGCCAACGACAACTTTTAGCTTGTATGTACTGGCTTTTGGCAGTCTGTTGTCATCGAAATAGTAGCGTAGGGCTGTCTTCTTCGGCTCATATTCGCCAAGGACCCACTTGCCGTTGATGTAGATGCTGTATGTGTTTATGCCCGAAAGATTGTCGGTAATCTTGAATTCTATGTACTTTCTGCCGGTCATATCCTTTGATATTACTGTCGGCTGTATTCTGGGCGCAACAGTGTCGGCGAGAATGTAGAATTTCCCAAAACGATTTGTTTGTGCCGAATACCATCCATTGCTATGTTTGCTGTCAAGATAGTTGGTCTTGCCCTTGATTTCCCTGCAGATAAATACCTTGCTCTTGAGTTGGTCGGGTACAAGGCTGTCGGAGAGAAATATTGTGAAATTTCTTGTCGCTTCTGTTTCGTCGCCAAGTGAATATACGTCTGAATATTTTTTAGATCCTGTTTTGGTCAGTGTTATAGCCATATCGTCGAAAAGTGTTGCCGAATCTATTGCGGCTTTGCACCCTGCCGTTTGCAAAGTGTGTTTTTCGTTCCACTTAAGTTTCTTGCTATTGCTGAACTTAACGTTTTTTGCCGTGTCGGAAAGTATTGTGAAATTTACTTTGCTTGAATTGCCGTTGTAGTCGGTGAGAATAATTTTTATGCGGGCGCTGTCCTTGTCGCCTATATTGAAATATCCGTTGTTGGTGAGGTTGCTGTAGAGGTCGAGATGGTTGTTCGGCTCAACAAAAAGTTTCTGTACATATTTGCTGTCGTTCACATAGTAATTCATGTCGAAGCAGCTGTTCTTGTAGGCCTGCTTGTCAAAGTCAACCTTGTCGAAGGTGGACGTGTAAACGATTTTGTCGTTGACATACATGTCGACTTTGCGCGCTCCAAAGCGGTTTGTGCTGTTTGTGATTCTGTCGCAGTATTCTATTCCGATGCCAATTCGTCCCTTGGCAAGTGCTTGGTTGGTAAGCTTGTAGGTGCTTGACGAAATTTTTGTCAGCGGCAGCATTTGTTTAGTTGTCTTGCCTGCAACCGACGATTTCGGCGATTGGGGGTAAATGACAATTGACTTTGCCTCGGGCGGCGTGACGTCGTTAATCTTGATGTATTGCCCTAGGGTGTTCAACGATACATCGTTGCTGGCGTCCCTGATTTCAAAGTGCAGGTGAGGACCGCCCGAACTGCCGGTATTTCCGGAATAAGCTACTACTTGGCCTTTCTTTACAGGGATATCGAGCGGAGAAAGGTTGACATCAATGCGGAACGATTCCTTTTCATACTGTATGTTTTTGACATACGAGGCAATTTCTCCGGCAAATGCCGAAAGATGTCCGTAGACCGAACGGTAGCCGTTGTCGTAGTCAATGTAGATTGCAAGCCCGTATCCGTAGGGCGACACCGAAACCCTTGAAACAAATCCGTCTGCAAGGGCGTAAAGCTTTTTCCCATCGGCGTATGTGCGAATGTCGAGCCCCGAGTGGAAATGTGTTGCACGTGGCTCGCTGAAATTTCCTGATAGTTGGATTTCGTAATCTACCGGCTTGATGAAAGCACCGAAAGATTCCTGCTGCGAGTATGCGTTGGCAATGGTAAACGCTGAAATTATGAGCAATAATAGTCTTTTCATATTACAAAGGTAAGGCCTGTTTCTTTTGTCATGTCGGATTGAATATGTTTTTTACTGACAAGTGTGTGTTGAGACAGATTCCTGTTTTATTTGTTCTGCCAACATATAAACCCTGAAACTATTATAAACATAGAAACAAATTCCTTATCTTTGCATCAATTTTGAATTATGCTTAAGGCAATACGAGACATAATTATGGCAGTGGCGGACTGGTTTTACAAGCCATTCCGCAGGTTTATCCCCCAAACGGTATTCAGATATGGCTTTACCGGGGGGGTGAACACTTTGCTTGACATTTTCCTGTATTACTTTTTTTACAATTTTGTTTTCGATCAGGTGAATTTCGATGCTGTAATAATTGTTATTTCCCCGCATATTGCTGCTTTTATGGCCGTATTCCCAATAACATTCACCACGGGTTTTCTTCTTGCAAAGTATATAACTTTTACAAACTCAACGCTTCGCGGACGCCGCCAGCTGATTCGTTACGGCATATCGGTGGCCGGTTCCATTTTGCTCAACTATTTGTTCCTGAAACTATTCAACGAAATCGTATTTGTCGAAATGGAAAATATTGAGTTGAGGGCTATGCTTGCGAAGGTTATCACTACCGCGCTTGTGATAGTGTACAGCTATTTTATGCAGATGTATTTCAGCTTCTCGCAGAAAAATAGGGCAGAAGTGGCAAAAATGGAAGAAAACGTTGGGCAAAACAATTAAATAAGTGCCATGCAGAATATTAAGACGATAATCTCGGCGGAGATTCAAATTTCTGAACGTCAGGTTTCAAATACCATTGACCTTCTTGAGGATGGTTGCACCATCCCTTTCATCGCGCGTTACCGCAAGGAACGTACTGGCAATCTCGATGAGGAGCAGATTGAACTTATTTACAAGAAAAACGAATATTACAAGGAACTTGTTTCCCGAAAGGAGACAATACTTGGCGTGATAGAAAAACAGGGAAAACTTACCTCTGAACTGAAGTCGGCAATCGAGTCTGCTTGGGATTCCAACGAACTCGAGGACTTGTATTTGCCATATAAGCCCAAAAGGCGTACTCGTGCGGCAATTGCTCGTGAAAAAGGTCTGGAACCGTTGGCTCAATTGATATTTGCGCAAAAGTCGGTTGATGTTTACGCTGAAGCAAGAAAATACCTCGGAGCCGATGTCAAGACTGTTGATGAGGCCATTGCTGGTGCCTGTGATATAAATGCAGAAATTATCAGCGAGGACAAGTCGGCACGCGAAAGGATAAGAAAACAATTCGAGGCGGAGGCGATAATTTCATCCAAGGTGGTGAAATCCAAAAAGGAAGAGGCCGAAAAATACCGCGATTATTTTGACTTTTCGCAAAAGCTCTCTACATGTCCTTCCCATAGGGTGCTGGCAATGCGCAGAGGCGAAAACGAAGGCTTTTTGCGTGTTGACATTTCGCCAGACGAGGAGCATTCGCTAAAGCAGCTGAAATACTTGTTTGTCCATGGCAAAGGTCAGTGCTCCGACTTGATGCAGAATACAATCGCCGACGCTTATTCGCGGCTTTTGAAACCGTCGATAGAGACCGAGTTTGCATCGTTGAGCAAGCAGACGGCAGATGTGGCCGCCATAGCTGTGTTCGCTGCAAATCTGCGTCAGCTGCTAATGGCTCCGCCATTGGGCAAGAAGAGAATATTGGGAATTGACCCGGGTTATAGGACCGGCTGCAAGCTGGTGTGCATTGATACTGAAGGAAATTTGTTGCACAACGATACAATATATCCACATAAGCCACAGGAACAGACCGCCATGTCAATGAAAAAACTTTCCTCGATGGTGTCGGCATATAAGATTGATGCCATAGCCATTGGCAACGGAACTGCAAGCCGCGAGACTGAACATTTTGTCAAGCGAATTCATTTCGACAGGGCTGTTCAGGTGTTTATTGTCAGCGAGGATGGGGCTTCCGTTTATTCGGCTTCCTCGGTGGCTCGCGAGGAATTTCCGCAATATGATGTGACTGTTCGTGGCGCTGTGTCGATTGCTCGAAGACTGATGGATCCGTTGGCAGAACTCGTGAAGATTGAGCCAAAGTCGATTGGCGTGGGGCAGTACCAGCATGACGTCGATCAGAAACTTTTGAAGGAAAGTCTTGATATGGTCGTCGTTAGCGCTGTAAATAGTGTCGGCGTAAATTTAAATACTGCTACTAAGCATTTGCTTAATTATGTGTCTGGTCTTGGCCCTGTCTTGGCTCAAAATATTGTGGACTATCGAAAGGAACATGGTGCGTTTACTAACCGAAACCAGCTTAAGGAGGTCGCCCGTCTTGGTGCAAAGGCGTTTGAGCAAAGTGCTGCCTTCCTTCGTATTCCTGATGGCGACAACCCGCTTGACAATACTGCGGTACATCCTGAGTCGTATGCTATTGTGGCTAAAATGGCAAAGGACTTGAAAATGTCGGTCGCAGAATTGACTGAAAAGCCTGAACTGCTTGATAATGTCGATGTTTCAAAATATGTGACAGAACAGACCGGAATGCTGAGTTTGCAGGATATTGTGGCTGAACTGAAGAAAAAAGGTCGCAACCCTCGGGGCATTGTCAAGGTTCTGGAATTTGACAAGAATATACATCGTATTGAAGATTTGCAGGAGGGCATGATTTTGCCTGGAATCGTTACTAATATTACAAATTTTGGGGCTTTTGTCGACTTCGGAATAAAGGAAAACGGGCTGTTGCACCTGTCGCAGATTTCCGATTCATTCATATCTTCTCCTACCGATGTGCTTAAATTGCATCAATATGTAATGGTAAAAATTGCATCTGTGGATATGGAACGACGTCGCGTGCAGCTTACCATGAAGGGGGTGGAGCAGGTATAGGACGCCGAGCCGTACCAGCTCCTGACTACCAATTACTACTAACATAATTTAATCTAATTGCCTTCTAACTAACTCGTAAGAAATGCGCTCGACGTTTGCTTCGGGCTTCACTAACAATGAAAATATAAAATCTCTTATATTTTTATATTAGTTGTATTAAATATTATACGAGTGGTAGTGATATTGTGGCGGTGTAAAGCACCGCCGTAATTATTTATTTGCTATATTTGCAACTTTGAGAAAAGATTGAGTTTTGGTTGCTGCATTATTATAATGCATGTAATTTAAATTGTGCCTTAGAATGTTATGTGTAGGTCTGTAGTGCGTATACGTCAGATGCTTCTTGCATTGGTAGCATCGTTGTTTTTTTTGTCGTTATCGACAAATGCTCAGGAAATTAGTTTGTATGCAGTTGATTCCATTGCGAAGGTGGGAGGCGATTGCGAAGTTATTTATGCTCGTGCCAAGGGTTTGCCGACAGAGCGTGAGTCTATGTTTGCAATTAGTGAGAAAGTGCAAGCTGAAATGCCTGTAAAGAAAGTGCGTTGGAATGGTGGTAATGAGCAGCTCTGGATTGTGGCGATGGAACAGGATCTTGATGTTGAGAAAATTATAGCTGTGATGAATGCTGGATATGCTGAATATCGCAAGAAAAAGTCTGAATCTGAAAAATAGCGGAAAATGAGACTGAATCGAAATAATTTAATGGGAAATATCTCAAGAAAAATGAAACGTTTTTCAAATTACATAGCTGTTGCGTGTGGAATCATGCTATTGTGCATGAATGTTTCGGCACAAACGGAGACTATTGAAATCGGTACTGGTACAAGTACAAATTATTACCCGATTCCTGGTTTTTACGGATGGCAGTACGATGTGTACTTGTATACTCCTGATGATGCTGCTGAATTTAATAACGACTGCATGATTACCGAACTTGCTTACAATCATTCTTCTGTAAATTCGAGTACTGGTGCTCAATGGACAATATACATGAAGGATGTTGAGGCTACATATAGTTTGCAGGCTGGTACGACATTCGCAACATATATTTCGGGTGCTACTCAGGTTTATACCGGTTCTTCTTTCCCGACAGCTGCCGGATGGTATCCGTTGAGTCTGTCTACTCCATTCCAACATCAGGCTGGCAAGGCCGTCTTGATATGCGTATATGGTCGTGGCTGTTCAACTTCTGGCGGTTGTAGTAGATATTGCTTTTATACAACTGCAACAAATAAACATTGGTACAAGCGTCAGGACTCGTCGGATCCAGGTTCTACGGTATCTGGCTCTTTGGACTCCAATCGTAGCAATGTTCGGTTGACATTACTCTTATGTACACAGCCAACCTTGTCGTTTTCTTCAACAAGCGGATCTATTTTTGCCGGCGACAGCGAGTATTTGCCACTTACAAATCCCAGTGGCTCAACTGTTACTTGGCTGTCGTCTAATACAAGCGTTGCAACGGTTGCTGGAAATAATGCTGGCGCTACTGTAACTGGTGTCGCTTCCGGTACGGCTGTAATTACGGCATCGATTCCTGCAAGTGGCGATTATTGCGCAAGACAGGTTTCTTATACGCTAACCGTTGAAAGAAACTGCTACCAGACAATCAACATGGCAAATCTTACTCAAGAAATAGAATGCGGAAAGACTTATTGTTTCTACGATCATGGTGGCGAAAGTGGTAGCTATAGCAATAACGAAAGTTATACTGCAACATTTACGTCTTCTGGAAATATTACCATCAGCTTCGAGTCGTTCGCCAGCGAATCGTCGTACGACAAGATAACCATCTACGACGGAACTACGGCAGGCACAACTTTGGTAAACTTGTTCAGCGGTACGTCTTCTTTGCCTCCGACTGTTACTGCAACGTCGGGCACGATGACTGTTGTGTGGACTTCTGATGGAAGTAGTACCTATGCCGGCTGGTCGGCAAACATAAATGCAACAGGTTGCTGTACGCCACGCCCTGGTACGTTGGCATTCTCTACTTCATCTCTCGATGTGTTCATGGGCGAGACTGTATATTCGCCATCGCTTACCAACATAGTTACTCCGACTGGTACTGTAACCTATTCGTCGTCGGATGAAACAATTGCAACGGTAGATCCTGCTACTGGCATAGTGACTGCAATTGGCGTTG
>CALDKB010000024.1 GCA_937899245.1 uncultured Bacteroidales bacterium
CTTGGGCGTTTCAGTCACCGTCTTGAAGGCCAGGACCTTGTTTTCGATGTGTTCACGAAACTGGCGTGTAATCGGCTGGCAGATGTATCTGAGTTCTTCGCCATTGTAGGACGGATCGTTGGGGTAGCCCACGTACAGACCGTTCTCGCCGTCCATCACACGAAGGCCGCGAATCAACATCTGATCGTTAAGGACAACTGTTGCAAGCCCTTTGATGTGGTTAAGTCCTTGGCACGGATAGACCTTGACGTCAGTTACGGTCAGGCATTCAAAGTTCATTTCGTTGTCGTTCATTCTGTTTCCTTTTTTAAAATTTGGTCCGTTTCGCTGTGATGGAGGACCGGTCCATCGTGGTAGTTGCCTTCAGCTGTGCAGACCTGTTCTAATATTCCAGATGCAACCCTTGCGGGCTTAGCGTAGTTCACCGTGGCCTCGCGGTTCACGGCAGGTTTGCAGTTTTTTGGCGGATGTTGGCGATTCCAGATGCGACCCTTTCGGGCTGTCGAAGTTCTCCTCATCCTTACGGGTAGAGGCATCCGCCAGGCTGTCGAGTGCCTAAACTTTTTCCCTGTCGCCAGAACCGTAGGGAAGCGGCCAAATCTATTACTTTGTTGAGTCTGGACTTGTTGCCACGTAACGTGTGGCGACGGAGCTACTTGTTAGTCTTGGGGAGGGTTATTAAGATCGCTCATGAACGTTTGACCCTTTTGATGGTGATCGGTGCTGAAGGAATCGAACCTCCCATGGCGTTTGTGTATGAACCATGGCGTTTGTGGAGTCTGTTCGTTGTGTTGTGCCATGCCGCTTGCACCGTGGTGCCTCCGAGGAGGCTGTGTAAATAATGGAGTGAAGTAAAGAAACTTCATGCTTTGTTCGTCCAGACGTTCTTCCGCTATACTGGCCCAGGTTACTATCCCTGGGAGGTCCTTTTCCGTTTTTATTTTTCCCTCACTTATAGGCATCGGGATTCTCCTCTTAACTCATGCGGCTGGACTCGAACCAGCGTGACGGACTTCTGTCCCGGAGGTCTGCCGTCGTTCCGCCATAGGGAACCTTTAGGCGCTCTACCAACTGAGCTACGCATGGGATTCTTTAGCCGTCGCCGGAGCCGTCGCCGGAGCCGGAGCCGGAGCCGGAGCCGTCGCCGGAGCCGGAGCCGTCGCCGGAGCCGTAGCCGGAGCCGTAGCCGGAGCCGTAGCCGTAGCCGTAGCCGGAGCCGGAGCCGTAGCCAGTCGGTCTGATTGAGTTAATTCTGCCCACGGACCTTCGCCTCCACGATGCTTTCCATGGCCGCTTGGGTGCAGGGGATGACCTCGTACACGTCGCCTAGCCAGATTTCCGGAAGGACGTTGGGGAGTTCGCAGTCTTCGTGGATGCCGTGCTTGGCGACGGCGGAGAGGCTGATACCTTCCTTGGCCTTCCAGGACCAAAGGCGGCGAGAGCTAACGAGGGTTACGTGGTTCCCGTCCTGATTTTTCAAGTAACCGGCGTGGACCCCGCAATAGTAGCCACGGCAGATTACGAAGGGCAGACCTTCAGTGTCTGCGGCGTTGAAGACGGGTTCTGTTGCGATGGCGGACTTCTTGACGTATGTCTCGCCGTTGATCTCGATTTCGTTTTCGTTGTTCATATTGTTGTCCTATTTTACTTTGTTGTTTTCTTTTATTTGGTTGATTATTGTTGTTTTAGTTTTTAAATCCGTTTACAGCGTCTTCCGCCTGAATAAGTTCATAGATTGTCTTGTAGTAACGCAGCATTACTTGACTCATTATGCTTGCAAGTTGATCCTTGCTGTATCCGTAGGCTTTATCGCAAAGCATATCCGCTTGTTCAATCGAGAAGTGGACGAGAAATCCGAGAACGTTCTTTTCTGTGATTGGCACTCCAATACTTTTGGCATTTTCGATGGAGGCTCTCAAAGACTTCTTCGCTCCTTCGTCAGCCTTATCGAACATCTCTTTAATTTCAGGTGCGTCCGCCATTTTCTGAATAATTTCGGCATATTCTTGAGGATTGATTTCTTCTGGTTTTAAGTTGATTTTGACTCGTTTTCCATTCATTGTTGATCCTTATTTTGGGAAAAAAGTGCAATCGTTCGCTAAAGTTGGTGGTTAGGAGGTAAACTTTCTAACCCGGCTTCCGCGCTGTCACCTGGTCGAAGTACATCTTTTCCACGATTTCGCACGGGTTGACTATTACGTTGTATTCGGCGTCGGTCAGCTCTACGGAGTGGTTATCCATGATGTTCTTCAGGCGCTTGCGGATTTCCATGGAGAACCTTCTCGTGGATTCCTTGGCTTTCGCCTTCGCAAGCTTCGCCTGTAGTTTCTTTATCTGTTCCTCGATCTGTGCACTGCTGAGACTTGCTCCTCTAGCCATGATTATTCCTCCTCTTCCTCGGTTTCGGGTTCAGGTTCTTCTTCAATCTGCCGGCGGGCTTCGGCTTCATACCAGGAACGTTCCTTGAGGTCAAAGAAGGCGCGTTCGACTTCAGACTTGTAGATGACGCCGTCGTAATCGGTGAGGATGTCTACGATCTTTGCAACGATGTAGTCGCGCTGGGAATCACCATTGGCGGTAGGTTCATCGATGTTGGCTACGGCTCCTTCGTCGTATTCTTTATCGGCGTCTGCCGTACTGCTTTCGCCGAATGTTTCGTTGTCGTAGCACTCGGTATTCAGTGTGTCGAATATGAGGGCTATGGCGTTCGAATTAATACTGTCTACGATGTTCTGGACGCGCTCCTTAAAGTCAGCCTTTTCCAGTTCATTTTTGCGCTGACGTACCTTGCTGTTCAGTTCGCGTTCTGCGCGTTCCTCTTCCTTGGCTTCCTCTTCTTCGGGGTCTTCGGAGCGCTTCCAGCGGAAAACCACCTCTCCGTCCTTCTTGACGTAGAACCAGAGATGTCCACCGCTTTCCTTGATGCGTTCAACGACTTCCACGTCGCTTTCGCTCATTTTGTCCGGATCAATGAAACTGTAGGAATGGATGAAATCCCAATCGTAATTGCCTTCCCATTGGATGTAGCCGTTCTTCTTCAGTTCGGCGACCTTGCCTTCAATGAACTTGTCCAGATTATTCTGATAGCATTCGCCGTCCTGGCAGTAACTGTCGGTTACGTCGCCGAAAATGTCCTGTTGGGTGATGGTCTGCTTGTCGCATCCCTTGCAGATTTTCTTTGTGTTGAAGGGTGCCTTGGAGAGGTTCTTCTTCTCGTTCATGATACGAGTTTTCAGGTCTTCCGGATGTGTGTAGCGGCACTGATTGGCGAACTTCTTGACTTCATCATCGTTGCTGCACATGGTCAGCACTTCTGCGTGGGCCAGGGTGATTTCGCCTTCGTCTACCATTTTCATGATGTCTTCGCCAAGCTCCGCCATCTTCAGGCGACCCATTGCCCAGCGGACGGTGTGGCCGAAGGTGGTCGCCACGGACCGGATGTCCTTTCCTCCGTCAACCATTTTCTTGATGGCGCGGCATTCGTCAGCGGGACTCATTTCCTTCCTGATGATGTTCTCAGCCGCGGCTACGCTGTAGAGTTCGTTCGGATCGTCGCTGTAGTTGATGATGCAGTTTACTTCCATTGTGTTGCTCTCCATTGTGTGTTTGTTTTGTCCTATCCACCTGTCAGGACTTGAACCTGAAACCTTGAGGTTATGAGTCTCCCGCTCTCACCATTGAGCTACAGGTGGTATGTAATTGGCTCAGTTCTGGTATTTGTACCCGAGCCATTCAAGGTACTTGTCTATTGGGATGAACAGCTTCTTCCTTCCTTTCACAACCCGGTATACTACCGGGAAGTCCAGACGGTCATGCATCGACTCCTCGGCCCACCTGCTAATGGTGCTTCTGTGGTACTTGGTCTTGAGAGAAGCCCCGCCGGTTGTCCAGCACTTGATTCCGTCTATGTCATATACCCTTGCATCTTTCTTCTTCATGTTGTGAAAATCCCCTGTATCTTCTTATTGCCCGCAGGCCGACTCGAACGGCCGTCCAGTCCTTAGGAGTGACTTGTTCTATCCAACTGAACTATGCTGGCGTGCGGTCCGTAACGTGGACCGGTCGACTTTGAGTATTACTACTTGTTGGCTTCATCTGCCTTGGGAGCATTTGCGGCGGTAGCCGATGTTGTAGTCTCTGCTGCATCATCCTTTTTTGCAGATGACGACTTCTTCTTTCTCTCCGCATTCTCGAGGGCGTCAAGTTCCCTCTTGTTGTTGAGTACGGCATTCCATGTCGTCTCTCCGTCGTCGATGGTCTTGTAGATCATTCGGAGGGTGTTGAGTTCTGCGGGGGATGCCGTGGAGAGGTCGTGACCGAGGTATTCCTTGAGTCCGTCTACCTGGACTCCTATCTTGCCGAAGCTGTCGATGATGTTGTTCTTGACCTGGTCGGGATTCTGGAACGCATCCTTCTTGAGGGTGTCCTTTACCCAGAACTCGGCCTCGTCCATGATGTCTCCAGGTATGAGTCGCAGACCGATTGTACGTACGGCCTTGGAGATGAGGGCGTTCTGCTTGTTGAGGATGTCGTCGTCTGTTGCACGGAGTACGTACACGGGCTTTCCGTAGGAGTTAGTCCTGATTCGGAGAGGCTTCTCTCCCTGTGGGCAGGATGAACGTTCAACGGTCTTGGTGATTGTCACGTCCTGTGAGTAGTAGGTGTTGGTCTCGAGGTCGGAGCAAGCCACACGGACTACACGGCGGTTCTCGTCTTCCGCGATAGTCATTGTCTCTGTGAGGATGTTCGTCATGGCGCGGAGTGCAGCCTCGACGAAGCGGATTGAGGGGCCTTCTATGCCAGTCTTACCGACAGGCTTGTGGTAGAGTGCCACCCTTGCGAAGGAACTGCGCTTGGCGTCCTTGAGAAGCTTCTGACGTACAACGTCAAGATCGCGGGGACGTGCCATAGCCATCATGTAGCGAGCCTCTACGATTGCCTTCTGCTGCGTCGCCATGGCAAGTGCGTTGTTCTCGCTGGCACTCATGGCGAGCGCACCGCCAAAGTTCGCGCTTGCGCCCATGGGAGCCATGTCATTAACATTATCGTTACCCATGCCTAACACGGGGTTGTTGGAGTCGGGGATGATTACGTTGTTGCTCATTTTTATTTTCGTCCTTGATGATTGTTTTACTTTTCGACCGTGATTCGGAGTACCCTGTTGCCCGGCGTAGTGACGGTGAAGTTCTTGACGATTGCCTCGCGTTCCTCCGCGGTCATTCCTTCGAGAAGGTGTTCTGCCAACGTCTGCCAGTCGGTCTTGACGGTGTCCTTGTTGTTCTTCCAGGTCGCTACTCCTTCGCAGATTGTGGCGTCACTCATGAACAGCTTAATCCTGTTGGAGAGTACGGCTTCCTTGTCTGCAAGTTCCTTGGAACGGGCCTTGACGGATACCAGGGTCTTTGCGACCTTGATGATTTCTTCTGTCGCGTCAACCTTCTTGTCCTTGACACCCTTCGCGAGGACCTTCTTGATTGTCTCTGTCTGCGATGCGTCGGCGGTTGGCATGGGCTGTTCCTCGGAACCTTCGGACATGTACCTTGCCCAGAACGCCTCTGCGGAGTCGTTGATTGCCTTGGCAAGTTCTTCGTCGTAGTTGACCTGGTAGATTCTGAAGTCCTGGCCGCTGAACAGCACGGCTAGATGAGCCATACGAGCGTTCATGATCATCATCTGGACATGGAGCTGGACTTTGTAGTAGAGGGGGATTTCTTCCGAGCCGTTTTCACCCCATTTCGAACCGTCGCAGTAGCGGATGTTCTTTGCGTCGACTGGAATCTTCAGATCCGCATTCCATCCGTCAAGTGAGCATGCCAGGCGGGGATACTCGTCGTTGGTCTTGAGGTCGTAGCCGTCTACATTGATAAGCTTGCAGCACATCGTGTCCGCGTAAGCCTGGAGGATAGTGTTTTCAAGGCGAAGGCCCCAGCGCATCGCCTCGTTCTCTACTACAGGTTCTCCAAGACCTTTCTTGTCAAGATAAACGGTCAGCGGGTTAGCCCATGGTGATAGTCCCATGATGGCGCTTGCGTCAGTTCCCGTGATGTATTTCTTTCGTTCCTCGAGCCAGGCGTTCTTCTTTTCAGTATTTTCCATTATATGTGTCCTTCTTTGTAGTGCTGTTTTTTTCTTGATTTACTCTTCAATCTGCCTGCTGGACTTAATCATAACGACTCCAGCCTTGCGATCTTTTCTGCGATTTGTGCCTTAGACTTTTCGTCGCTGCATTCCATGTGCATCTTCCTGAGCGATTCCAACAGGCACACCCGTGCAAATTCCCTTTCGTTGTCCTTTCTTGTCATGGTGATTTCCTTTCCGTTGTGACGATGTTTTTTTCGAATATTTTATACGAGTCTTGCGATTTTGTTGACGATGTAGTCTGGCGAAAGCATCCCGAACTGGAATCTCTCTATTGTCCGTTTGACGGCCTCGCTTCGGGAGCCGTTGACTGCGATGTAGTTCTTTCCTCCCTTGACCTCGACAGTTATTTCCGCTCCGTTCTTCTGGAGTCTCAGCTTGATGTCCTTCATGTTCTTGTTCCTTTTATTTTTTTGAGTCTAAATCGTTTCGCTCTTCTGTTCCTGCTGGAACATTATCCGGAGTTCCCTTACGCTAGGTGGTATCATCTCCAGGCTGAGGGACGACTCCCTCGGGAAAGTCTTGTACACAGGCGTGTATCTCAGGTACTTGTCGTACATGGCCGTCAGATGTCCGGCAACCGCGTCGTCAAAGTCCTTTACCTTTCCAGGCATCGCCCACGATACTATCTTCTCGGCTCCGGCGTGCCTCTCTACGGTAGCGTGAATCTTGCAGTAGTCCCTGTACATCTCGTCGCTGTGGGCGATGCAGTACCTCTTGATTGCCTCCTGCCTGTTCACCCTGCGCTTCGTAGGTTCTTCCGGAAGCCACGGCGATCTCGGGTCGAAGTATGCCAGCTTTGCATATCGGCTGTCCACTCCTTCGTACTTGAGCACTTCCTCCGAGTAGTTCCTCGCGCATTCCTTGAGTGTCTTCTGCGTAGGTATCGGCTCGATGTCCCTTGCCCTCTTGAACGCCTCGTGTACGTGCCTGCGGTCCTTGAAGTCGATCGCCTCTGCGTGCGACGCCGCTACGACCATGATGGATTCGGGAGACTTTCGCCCGGCACTCTCGTAGCATAGGGTCAGCTCGTCGCAGATGGTCTTAACCAAATCTTCCATTCTTCTTCATCTCCTCTAGCTGCGAAAGTCCGTTCAGGTACACCCTTCTGTTGTGTTCGCTCACGGTCTCGTAGTGGGCGTTGTTGTCACCTTCTTCCTGCCTCGGGTGGGCCATCCGGTAGTCTATCCACGAACACAGTGTAGCGAAGTGGTTTGCCGACTGCTTGGACCCGTCTGCAAGGGCGTTGGAGAGGTTGTTGACGATCCTGTCCCTTTCGTTGACGTTCCCGATCCTTACGGCGAGTTCGTTGAACTGGTCCTGCGTGAGGAAGACGTTGGCCTGCGTACCGTACACGAGCTGTTCCGGCTTCTTCTCCTCGTTCTGGACTCCGTTCTTCTTCGGTCGTCCACCAAGCGCTCCGTTGGCTCTAGATGCTTCGGCAGATGGTGTTTTGGCTCGCTCAATAGACCACTTAACCATCTTTGAGCCGAATGACGTTCCTTGGTCGTTCAAGTCGTCTAAGTCGTCCATAGACTGCTTAATATCCTTGACGATTTCTTCGTCGTTAAGCTTCCTGAAGTGTCGAATGAACTCCTTGAACAGCACCTTGGCCCAGTATCTGTCTTTTGGGACGTTCATCATCAACTACTTCTTGATTCTTGATTTGTGGTAATACTTAACGGCATCTATCACGATGCTTACGTTTGATGTCGGCTCGAAGTTCTTGATTCTTTCTTCCTTTAGTTCGCTAAACAAGACGTTCATCTCTATCGGAAGAATCACTTGAACAGGAGATTGCTTCTTTTCCTGTGCCTTGGATTTTTCTTTGTCATCGATTGCAGTCAATTTTATACCATTCTATTAGAACTAGAGTGATTTCTAGTACGAAGGTAAATATAGTCTACTAAAAGTAGAATGTCAAGAGAAAAAATCTATTTTTTATAGATTTTTTTTGTACAAAACATAGAGTCTTTGTAAATAAGACTATTTTTAGGACATGGATAAAGAAAATTTACAACAGGAAGTCAGCGTGAAGGATAACGTTAACGATTTCAAGCATTCGGTTAACGTTGATCTGTTGTCGCTAGAAACGGGATTGACGATTGAAGAAATCGCACAAAAGTCTGGGATCAAGGAAGGGAGAAATTTGGGTAAGTGGAAGCAGTCAAAGAAGAAGGGCGGAATTAGGCCGACATACGAGGCTATAGCCACCCTTTTCGATTGCGGCGCTTCCGTCGAATCTTTGTTCGGGATTGAGTACAAGCCGAAACGCGAGATGTATCCTGACGAAGTTGGAGGTTCTCGCGTTCAAAAGCTTTTGCAAAAGCTGATTCGAGAAGAAATGAAGAATCTTGGCTTAGGCCCTGATTCAAAATAGAGACTATTCGCTCCAAAGCTCTTTTGTAACCTTTTCCGAAGCTGATAGATGTCTTGGCTACAACGTAGATGTCTAGCATTTGATTTTTGTTCACTGTGCGTGTTCCTATTGTCCTAGATTAACCTACATAAACCCAACAAAACCCATTGGGTTTTTGTTTAACCTAGATTAACCTATGTAAACCTAACCTTTTATAATAGTAGTAGTAATAGTAATATCAGTATTATATCTATCTAAAGGATATTATTCTCTATATGTACATTATCCTTCTATTAGAGAGAGAGAAAGAAAAAACCAAACAGAAACCAATTTGGTTTTTCATTACACGCAACCATCTACAAAGGACATTTATATGATCGGTAGGATTGTTTTATTAATCGTTCTCGCTGCGGCATCCATTCACGCTGGTGTCGTCAAGGTATTCTTCGTAAATGGAGGCAGACTGCACGCAACACACAAGGGATGCTCGGCACACGTTGAAAAAAATTCAGGTGCGGTTTTCAAGGTTAAATGTGGAGACAAGGCTTTTGTGTACTCTACGAACATGTTCGGGTTCATAAGCGAAGATGTTGAGTCTGAGTTGATTGTATGGTAAGATTTTTTTAGCTACCTGCCCCTGGCCGTCTTCGAACGCTCTCGCTCGACGGCGGATATGGACAGGTAGTCCTCGTATGCCTCCTTGGCATCCTCAGGACTGTTCCGGTACACGTCGTAGATGACCTTCTTCCAGTAGTCCTTGCCCATGCGCCAGAACCTGTGCATGAGGCCCATGGAACTTATTAGCCATTCCCCTCCGACAAAATCTGCTTCCAGCTTTCCGTTCTCGCACATCCGTCTGATGGTGCGCTCGTGACGCTCGGCATAGAAGGCGACTACCTTCGGGGTGATTGTAAGGTGTCTCGTAATATCCTCCTTTCTGTGATTATTACAAATCTAGTACAGAAATCTTACATCAGCAAGTGCCTTGACGTTGACAATTCGGACAAATCGGACAATACGGACAAATTTTTTTGACAACCTGGACGTTTCGGACTAATCGGACGAAACTGTACCAAGTGTTTTCAATCGTGCCTAATTTCGTTGTTCGGTGCGCGGCAATTCCGCCGCGGACGAACGTAAAGGGTAATCGGGTAATACGATGGCTACTTACAACAACGAATACGCCAGTAAGGGCGTTGCAGGGGCCGGTCTAGGCCTTGGAATCGCAGGAACCGCTCTGGGCCTGCTCAACAACAACGGCAATGGACTTTTCGGTCTTTTCGGCGGAAACGGCGGATGGAACAACGGAATGGCCGGAATGGCTGCCCAGGCCGCCGGCTGTGCCGTAAGCGACAAGTTCTCCACCCTGGAAGCCGAAATCGCAAAGCTCAAGGCTGAAAAGTACGCAGATAACAACGGTATCGAAGTGTACAAGCAGACCCGTGCCGAGAACAACGACCTCCGCGACCGTCTGCTCGGCAACTGGATCAAACCTTTGGCCGACGAGGCCGCCAACAACCGCGTGAAGATTGCATCCATGGAAGCCGACATTTCCAAGAACAAGGAAATAGCCGAACTCCAGATGAAGCTGATTGAGGAACGCAACAGGACAGAACACGCTCAGATGAACGGGGCTATCGGCCTTATCGACCAGCGCCTCCGCTGCGTCGAACGCACTGTCGGCGAAATCACCACGATCCATGTACCGGCAACCTCTGTCTGCCCGCTGCCCATGCCTCGATACAACCAGTGGAGTGTGGACCCGCTTGCGGCTGGTGCTTCAAATGGAACTGCAACGGCTGCGGCCAAGGCATAAGGAGTAGCCGATGAAGATACCGATGCAGAAGGCTACCGACTCTATCGTGGCGTACCTGTCAAACCAGGCCTTGCAGATTCCGTCGATGAAGGACAGGTTCATAATGTTCGCTGTCCTGGGTGCGGCGAAGGCGAACCCGGCTAACCTGATGGGGCCTTACGTAAACGCGATGAAGATGGTGGGCGTTGTAGACAACCAGGGGATGGTGTGTACGGACGCAATCCGTAGCGCTTTGGACTCTGCGTTCTCTAACGTCCCCACGTTCTCGGCGCTGGGCTTCGACTTCACGCAGGCCGACGCATCGGAACTTCTCAGGCTCATGGAGGCATGATACCATGAAGGAACTCTTCGAGAAACTGGAAAGCCACGTTGTGACACACCTGTGGGACATCAACAGGGAACTTGACGACAAGGGCGGGTTCTCCTGTCCGCAGCAGGTTGACGACGTGAAGGATTGCCTTTGCGCAATCAAGCACATGCACGAGATACTGAAGTTCTACGACGTTAGGTAGTGATCAGGGCTTTTGTAGTCTGCATGGCTATGGCCGTCATTCCGTATATGGGATGGCGGCTATTTTTTTTTTCGTTTTTTCGCTAAATTTTGGTCAGTTTTTGCGATTTTTGAAAAAATAGCCCTGTAATTCGGCTTTTTTCTTGGTTATGCGTAAATGCGTTTGTGTGCATATTTGTCTAGATTTTGTCTAGACACTTGCGTAAATTGTCAAAAGTGTATCAACTGTACTGAATTCGGCTGCCGGACATCGCAAGTGCCTATTTGGATTCGCATGCGCGGTAGATGCACCGCCACGATAAGCCGACGGAAACACGTCCGTTGGCACGTTTTTGTGCGTTGGCGGTATGTCTGCTAGGTTTTTATGGAAAACGGCTCTAAGGTGTGCTTACGGGCCGATTTCCTGTGTTGCTAAATGGCTATGAATACGAGGTCGTCGTTGTATCTTGTGCATGCTGGCCCACCCATACTCATCGACTGTACCTTCGACGCTGAAATTGATGCAGTAGTCACCCTTGTTGTTGGACTTTTGGGGTACATATCGCTCTCTCCAGCATTCTTGAGTCTTTCCGTTCCAGTCAGGCTGACCTAGCTGGAGATGCACCTCGTCTCGTGTCATTCCGTGCTTAATGTTCGTTACGTCAAAGCTGTATCCGCAGCTGGAAAAAATAGACGCTACAGATAATGCGATAATGGCCGATGCAATAATTTTTTTCATTTTGTGTGTCCTCTTGAAGAGAAATATAGTCTAAAAAATGTCTTTTTTGTCTTTTTTGTCTTTTTCGTCTCAGGGTCTATCTTGCCTTTCGAAGGGACCTCGTGTGCAGGTCCGCTAATTTCTCTAGTTTGTCTTTCATGACAAGGCACGAGGCTGTAACGATTCTTGCAATTATGGATGGTAAGCTGAACGGGGTTCCGTTCCCGCACTCGGTCGAGATGTCCGAGGTGGTGAAGAACCTTCTCCTGTTCCGGCAACGGCTGAGATATGCCGAGAACGAAATCTTGCAGGGAAGGAAGTCGGCGAGGCTGAGGGCGAGCAAGCTCCAGAAGATGTACCAGAGGATCCTGGAACTGAAGAGGGAAATGTCCTCAATGGAAAAGGAACGGTCATGGACGGAGTGCGTCAAGGAAATGCCGAAGAAGAGGCCAAGGCGGTATGCCGTTAAGCTCGCCAACGGCGACGTGTCCGTTGACCTGCTCAACGCGAACGGTACATGGAACACCCACGGAAGGGATGTCGTCAAGTGGATGTTCATTCCAGACGACGTGGTAAAGGAAGAGAGAACGAGGGGATTCGTCGATGGCGGAAAGAAATGACGTTGCAGAAATGACTTGCGAGATTTCTTTCCGCCCGACATTTCTTGCGGACGCTGGATTTTCCGGAGGAAACGTCGTAATAGGGATGGAAGACAACCTGCCTGGACCTGAGACCGCCGGACGAGACGGATGGATGTACTCTGACAAGCTGCTGTTCACTGACGGAAGGGATATTTTCGTTGGATACCTGAGGTTCCCGGGGTGCGAAATGGTCGAACTCGGCCATGTTCCGGAGTTCGAAACTGTCCACGGCAAGAGTTTTTCCACAAAGGAGGTCAAGGGATGGAGAAAGTGGAAATCCGTAAGAATAACTATCAGCCGATGAGGTGCCGTTCCGTCAATGCGGTCTGTTACCTATGCGGCAACAAGACCGGAAGCCCGACGTGGAGAAGGCTTGACGAATGCACAAACGTCCCGCTGTGCGAAAAGTGCGTAAGGCGAAAATCTTCGTAATCGAATATAAAATTGTACAACAACACCAAAAAAGAGAGGCTCGTTATGAACGAAAAAGTAAAGGAATTGGCTCGAAATGTTGTAGAAACCGTAGGAGACATGAAGTTGTCCGAATTCCAAGACAATATTGAAGGCCGTATGTTGAAGGATTTCTTCTATGTCGCAAAGTCGATCACGAACGCAAAGGAATTGAACCAGTGTAAATGTTCGTCCGCTGCTATGGATA
>CALDKB010000025.1 GCA_937899245.1 uncultured Bacteroidales bacterium
AAATAAAAAAAGACTTTTGTAGGAATTAATCAACAATTTGCAAACAAAAAGCAACATAACCATTATTCAAACTCGTGCTGACGAAGGCGTTTAGCCCCGTTCCTATCGTGGCGTTAAGGCATCGGTATCGTCGGAGAGTTTTCAAAAATATTCGTTTACTGCGAATTCAAACTGGTCAATGAAAATCTTCTTGAATGCATACAGATTATTCTGCTCATAGAATATCAACATGGCCTTTTTATAATCTATTGAATTAACCGAGCGGAAGCTCAGAGGACAAAAACCATTTGCAATCAATATTGCATTGCATGTGATGCGTGCTGTTCGCTTGTTGCCGTCGGAGAATGCTTGTATGTACGAAAGGAGCACAAGCGTAAGCAATGCCTTTTCAAATACGTCTGTCTTGTTGTTGATCAGGTCGCAAGTGTCTCGCATTGCTTCGCGAATCTGGTATTCATTATCGAGCGGACGGTAATTCGTACCTGTTATACCCACACGTCTGCGACGTATCCCCTTGTCAACAGACAAGCCCTCTGTCAACATTTGATGGATATCTTCAATATGGCTTACCGTCAACTGTTCCAGATAATCCGGGGTATCCAGGATGAAACGAAGGGCATACTTGTGATTTAACAGCATTACAGCTTCCTCCTTGGTCTTGCCGTCTGCAGTCCTGCTCTCCCTAAGGAGACGCTCCGTCTCCAATAGTGAGTACGTATTGCCCTCTATCTGTGAGGACTTCCAACTGAGATCAATGCCCAGCCTCTCCATCTCCTTGTTGTACTCGTTCTGGGACATCTCTTCCACATGAGAACGGAACTCGTCCTGCAACTTCGCAAGATGAACCTTCTCTTCCTCTGTAAACAAGGTTACATTCGGCAGCTGCTCACGAATCAACTCAAAGTTGAACGCATTCTGCACTTTGCGCTCATCTACATCCTGTGCAAAATATGTATCAAGGTTCAATGGCATCAACAGATGCGCCTGATCCGAAAGTCTGTAACGTGTAGCTCGTGCCTTACCTTCAACAACGACATCCCCCGCCTTAACAAGAAGGGCTATATGACGCTTTAGAGTTGCGTCACTGCTTTCAAAGGCAATTCCCTTTGCAATCTCATCCCGTGAAGACAATGGATTGTAATGAAGAAACTGCTGTATTTCTCTTGATGTATCCATATACAAAAAAATAATCGGTGCAAATATACGAATAAATATCGAATTATTGGATCAAGCTGACCCGATTCTATGTGTTATGATAATAGATTTGCTCCGATTAAACAAATCTATACCACCATAACCAACACCAGCGAATTTAAATTGTTGCGTCAGAACAACTCGTCTGCAACCTATTATTTATCTTTACATTACCAGAACAACTGCTTCAAATAGAAAAATTTATTAAATGTATGGCATAATAGTCAAAAAGAGACCTAAAAAGGTGTAAAAAATGCCATAATAGTCAAAAAGAGACCTAAAAGGTGTTTTAACTATTTGTTTTTCAATGGATTATAAGCCTTTAAAAAGTCTTGAATGAAGACTTTTCTTCGTTCGCGAGTCATGCCCCTGTGCAAATTAAGCTTAGCCTTCAGATCAGAGTTCAGGGACTCTAGAGCATTGTTAGTGTTAGGTATTTCAAGTTCAGGGAAATCGTACCAAGTCCACAGCCACGGCATGTTTCTCTTAAGGCTCAAATATGCGCTTCGTAGCCTTTTGTGTACATAATGAGTTTTTCCGCTTGCATCAACACTCCTCTCGGCGAGAAAGTCATGCCACCTGTTCTCCCAGTCGCCAAATGCCCCAACAAACGATTCCTTGTCCGTATGACATAGCAACCGCGAAAGTTCCAGCAGCTCTATGGATGCTTCCAGTTTTGGATGAAGCGTCAGTTTGGTCCTTATCGTCATTACCTGGTGGAACTGACACAACTGAAACTTGCAGTCTGTAAATATGTTTCTCAGCCCCCTGAGTCCGTCGCAGACAACTGCTACGATGCTAAAGCCGCGCGAGAGAAGATAATCTACGCCCTCCTTGTAGTTCGCCACTGTTTCCTTCCTGCTTATGAACTTGTACCATAGGACGATGCCGCTTATGGCATCCTTGAAGATTACCACTCCAAAATGTCGTCCCCAATATGTCGCATCCATCATCACAACCACCTTTCGCCCGTTTATCTCAGGAAGTGAATGAAAATATTTCCTTCTGAGGCGCCTGTTTATCGTGCTTGCCGAGACTTCAAACCTTGAAGCCAGGTCCCTTGACGTCAAGTTGCCTTGAACAAATGTTGTGTTTACTTCGTCAGTGGACAATCTGTGATGTCCGATAAAATACCGTTTGCAATCCTTGCAGTACCATCTCTGATGACCGTTCTCGGACCCCTTCTTTATTGTGTTATTTGACCCACAATGAAAGCATTTTTTTTGCCATAAAACTTTTGACCGCCATAATACAAATAAAAATCAACAACTTACAAGGATTTCAGGTCTCTTTTTGAGCATTAAGCCAAAGATTTAAAAGAAGAATAAACAGATTGCGGAACAAGCCCGCAATGACAAAAGAGAGCCACAAAAACAAGCCAGCAACACCCCGCTCTCGTCATCCTGAACTTGTTTCAGGATCTGAGAGTGGGAACAAACCCAAACCTTATGCAGATTACTCACTTCGTATCGTGATCTACGTTTACATAAAAAGCCAACTATGACCTTAATTAGCACTAGTGGAACAAAAACACAAAGAAAGAAGCAAAAATATAATCTTCACTTAAACAGCGCAGGACTTTACTATACATAAAGAAACATATACATTTACACGAGAATATTGATTTGCATATAAGCCATAAAATTGTAAATTTGCAAAGTGTTTTAAATTCATATAATTATGAAAGGTATAATTTTAGCTGGCGGAGCAGGAACTCGTCTGCACCCAATGACAATAAGCATTTCAAAACAAATAATTCCGGTTTACGACAAGCCGATGATATATTATCCATTGTCAACACTTATGCTTGCAGGCATACGCGACGTTCTTATAATTTCGACACCACAAGACATAGGCCTTTATGAAAAACTTTTCGGCGATGGGTCGCAACTTGGAATGAAAATAAGCTATAAAATACAGCCATCACCAGACGGACTTGCACAAGCATTCATTCTCGGCGAAGAATTCATCGGCAACGATAAAGTTTGCCTCGTTCTAGGCGACAACATCTTCTACGGACAGAGTTTTGGACAGCAACTAGTAGATGCAACTAAAGTCGAAGACGGCGCTGTTATTTTCGGCTACTATGTAAATGATCCGGAAAGGTACGGCGTGGCAGAATTCAACGAGGAAGGAAAAGTAATTTCTATCGAGGAAAAACCAGAACACCCAAAATCAAACTACGCTGTAACCGGACTTTACTTCTATTCGAACGACGTAGTTGAAAAGGCAAAAAGCCTGAAGCCTTCAAAACGCGGAGAATTGGAAATTACCGACCTTAACAACCTCTACCTTAAGGAAGACCGCCTACAGATAAAACTTCTCGGACGTGGCTTCGCATGGCTCGACACAGGAACTCCAGACAGCTTACTGCAAGCATCAAACTTTATCGAAACAATTGAACATCGTCAAGGACTTAAAGCATCTTGCATAGAGGAAATCGCATATAGAAAAGGGTTCATCACCAAGGACCAGCTTGCTGTTCTGGCCGAAAAACTTTCAAAAAGCAACTACGGCAAATACCTACTCAAGATAGTTAACGAAAAATAGTAGCAAGTAATTTTGTATTGAAATGAAAATAGTTGACACACCAATAAAAGACCTCAAGGTTATTGAGCCAACATTATTCGGCGACAATCGTGGCTACTTTTTCGAAGCATGGAATCAGGACGTCTTCCAAAAGGCAGGCATAGATTTCACACCCGTACAACAAAACGAATCAAGCTCCACCTACGGAGTTGTTCGCGGACTGCACTACCAGAAGGCGCCATACTCGCAGGCTAAACTTGTTCGTTGCGTAGCTGGTGAAGTCCTCGATGTTGCCGTCGACTTACGCCGCAACTCCCCCACTTTCGGACAGCATTTTTCCGTTGTGCTATCAAGCGAAAACAAACGCCAATTTTTTATCCCACGCGGTTTTGCACATGGATTTTCGGTTCTGTCGGAATACGCAGTTTTCAATTATCTATGCGACAACCTCTACAACAAGGAAAGCGAAGGCGGAATAATATACAACGACCCTACTTTCAATATCGACTGGAAAGTGCCACAAGAAAAGATGAACCTATCAGAAAAAGACGTTAAACATCCCGACTTCAAGCACGCAGATTTTAATTTCTAAGTATGAAAAAAATTTTAGTTATTGGCTGCAACGGACAGCTAGGAAACAAGATACGCGACAATCACAACATGGTTGCCAATGCCGAATTTGAATATGTAGACATTGACAAACTTGACATATCGAATTTTGAAGCTGTAAACGACTTCTTCATCAAAAACAAATACGATATCATCATTAACTGTGCGGCATACACAGCTGTAGAAAAGGCCGAAGAAGACATAGAAAATGCAACCAAGGCGAATGCAATAGCGCCACAGAATCTTGCAAAATGCTCGAACAAATTCGGCTTCAAACTTATTCACGTATCAACCGACTACGTGTTCGATGGCAGGGCCAACACTCCATACAGCGAGGATATGCCGACAAATCCTGTATCGGTTTACGGACGCACTAAGCTAGATGGCGAAAAAAATATCACAGCCGAAAACTGCGATGCAGTAATTGTCCGCACAGCATGGCTTTACAGCGAATATGGCAACAATTACGTCAAAACTATGATTCGCCTAGGCAATGAAGGAAAAATCAAAGGCGTAGTGTTCGATCAGGTTGGTTCGCCAACATACGCCGGCGACCTGGCAAAAGCTTTACTGACTATCTCGAACATTTACATTGGCAGCAACGAATGGCACGGGGGTACTTACCATTTCACAAACCGTGGCGTATGCTCGTGGTACGATTTCACAATGCATATTTTCAGGCTTACCAGAATAAAAGCAAAAGTAAAACCGCTGCTTACCTGCGAATATCCGACTAAGGCAACTCGCCCTACATACAGTGTGCTTAACACAAATAAAATATCCTCAACATTCGGCATTGACATTCCATACTGGACTGATTCGCTGCAAGAAATGCTCGATAGATATCATGAACTAAATGCGTAGCCTACCGACATATTGCCTATGTTTTGCGCTTGTTGCAATATTCTTTTCATGCAGCGATGCGATACAATACAAGCAAGTGTCCGACGACTTTTCAAACCTTGAGAGCACTGCCGGCAAAAAAGAAATTGACAGCCTGCTGAACAATATTCCAAAATATTCGGAAATATGCAGAAATATACATCTGAATAACGTAAGCTTCAACCAAAACCTACTCCTTGACTATCGCACTGCCGAACTATACCAAAACTCCAAGGAAACATCGTTTGCCATGGGAATGTTCGTTGCCGACCTTGGTTACGCAAGATATTTCGAAAAGGTACAAGTATGTACAGATATTTTTGACGCAACACAAACTATAGCCGGAAAACTGGCTGTCGGCGAGGATGTCCTTTCTAAATATGTGCCTGTAATAGAGGAAAACCTGAATAACGAACAAGTTATTTTCGCAACTATCGACAGTTTGCTAAACACCAGTACAATAGTGCCGGCTGAAAATGAAAAATATGGCATTTCCGCGCTTTTTATCAGCGGATTTTGGATTGAGACCACACATCTTGGACTTGCACAAAACATCGAAAACAACGAAAAAAATATTGAGAGTTTGGAAAATCATTTCAAGATTTTGCTGCAGATAAACGAACTGCTGTCGCATCTGTCGGACAATGACATAATACACGGACTAAAAAACGACATGAAAAATATCGAGACAGCCGGACCTGCATCCCAATCACTGTCTGCCGACATCGAAACAATAAGATCTAAATTCATAAAAATCATCTAAAATCCATGAATATGTTAACCGACACCGAAATTTCACGCCAGAAAAGCATGCTACAAGGCAATGGCAACTTTGTAGATATCGTTGCACCAGCAACAGCTGAAAAGGGCATTACAATTATTGCAGACCAGCAATTCTATATTAACCTGTACAACGAGAAAAGCGGAAACTATCAGGTTGAAAAATTCGTTCCTGCATCCGGTGCTGCAACCAGAATGTTCAAGCGCCTTATTGCTTTCTGCAACGAGCCGAACCTAAAGAATCTTCACGACGGCGGCAATTATTCGGTTAAGGCAACAATAGATTCTTTGCCTAGATTTGCTTTTTTCAACGTTCTGAAAGATAGCATCCGTAATGCTGAAAATCTTGAGGACATTACTGACAAAATCCTGCACGAACCTCTCAACTATGCCGGGTTACCAAAAGGCCTTATAGAATTTCACCAGTACAATGGATTTTCGCGTACAGCATTTGAAGAACAGATCTTTGAAGCTGTTGCACTGAATAACTCTAACAAACCAGCAAAACTCGAATTCACCGTTTCGGAAGAACATTACGAACTGTTCAAATCGTTGCTTGAAGACATCCAGAAAAAAAACAACCTAAATATCAATGTGAAGTTCTCGTTTCAGGAAAAATCGACAAATACCGTTGCCGTTTATGCTGATGGGACATTGGTAACCGACGAAAAAGGAGAGCTATTCACACGTCCCGGCGGTCATGGTTCTCTATTGCAAAACCTGAACAATATCGAAGCCGACATTATTTTCATAAAGAACATCGACAATATTGTACATCAGGACTTTATGACAGAAACATTGCCATTCAAGAAACTTTTGGGCGGACTGTTGATTGAAATCGTCGAGAACGTAAAGACTTTAACTCAAAGTCTTCTTGCCGACAAGTCAGCAGAAAACCTCAATCGCATTGCCGATTATCTAACAAAAACTTTCAACTCGGAATTCAATCGCCAGTCAGATACTTTTGCCGACGATCTGCTTGCTTTCATGAATCGCCCGATTCGCGTATGCGGAATGGTAAAGAATACTGGAGAACCAGGTGGCGGTCCATTTTTCATTATTAAAGATGGAAATGTATCGTTGCAGATTGTCGAAAAGGCCCAGATAAATCTTTCCGACGAAAAGCAGAAGGAACATTTCAATGGAGCAACACACTTCAATCCGGTTGATTTGGTTTGCTATACAAAAGACGCACAAGGCAACAAGCTTGACCTAAACAAATTCGTTGACCCGACGACATGCTTTATTTCAGAAAAGACCTACAACGGCAAGCCGATAAAAGTTCTTGAGCATCCTGGACTATGGAACGGCTCAATGGCCAACTGGATGACTGTTTTCGTCGAAGTGCCACTGATTACTTTCAATCCGGTAAAGGAACTGAATGACCTATTGAGAAAGGAACATCAGCCGAAATAAACAATCGCAAAACGCACATTACAAGATTTTGCAATTATATTGCAAAATCTTGTAACAAAAATCTTGTTTTTTGCCATTTGCATTTAGCAAAATATGCCTAATTTTAAAATAAAAAATTATGTTCGACGCACTATTCGGTTTTTCAATAATCCTAATGTTCCTGACGCTTTCAATTGCATTGATTGTCGCAACAATTCCAAACATCAAGAGACTCATCAATAACAGGAAACAAAACGAACCTATAGAAGATTTTGACGAAGAAGACTACATCGCAGAAAGATTTGCAGCTATAGAGACTCGTCTTAGCATGCTGGAACAGCAAATGTCAATGTCGAAAGGAATGCAAATTGTTGTAAACGGAAAAGAGGACCAATCTAAACAGCTACTTAACATCAGCAACTTGAAAATTAAGGCATCATCTGTATTATATATTGCTTCGCAAGTATTCGAGATGCCCGATGGCGGCGACTCCAGAATCAAAGTCATACACTATTCCGAAACTGCAAAAACCGATTCGGTATATGGCACTTTTGATTCAATTCTCGAACAACTTGCAGGAAACTTCATGCTGATAAACAAAAATCAAATAATAAATCTCGACCAGATTCATAAGATTCTGGGAAACGAAATATTCCTCAACGGTGTAAACAAATCGTTTTTTGTGTCAGACAACAAAAAGGCAGAATTTGACATGAGGATTGCAAAAATCATATAACAAGTAATTGCAAATTACAAATTACGGCAATTACATGTCATAATTACGTCATTTAAGCGCAAGCTCAAATGACGTTTTAGTTATTATGCTATATTTGTCGACGATTATTAACGATTTTTAACCGACGGGCCGAATGGGATATAACTCGGCAAAAATAAAAATGAAAAAAAATTTTATTATCATTTCCATTTTAATTCTAGCAGCATTTACAACCAGTTGCCACAAGGAAGTCGTACAATGTTTAACATACGACCTAAAGGCAACATTTGAAAATGCAGAAGGAAAAAGATGTGTAGCTGTTTCAACCGACAAGTACAAATACTTAATTAGCACCGACAACGCTGTTCTCATGTACGTTAAGATTGGAAATGCTTCAGGAGAAGATGTATGGATGCCATTACCAGCACACAACGACAGTGAATTATATGATTTTGCATTCACAGACAGTGGAATACTAGTTCTTTCTGCTGATGCCGGCGAGGGCTATATTTGGTCTAAACCTTCATTTGTAAGATACTACAGACTTATAATAATACCTAAGACTGTATATACAAGCAAACTTGAACAAGGTGTTGACCATTCGAACTACAACGAAGTTGTGAAGGCATACAACCTTTACGAATCTGCAATCAAAGAATAATTTAAAAAGAACAACATTAAAAATAGAGGCAGACTTCATGTTTGCCTCTATTTATTTTTTAATAAGACATCTTCTAAAAAACTTTGTAAATGGATTTTTCTTATTATTCGCCTAGCAACACCTTTGCATTTTCCAGAGCCTCATTTGTGAGCTTTTCTCCGCTCATCATGGCTGCAATTTCTGTAATACGTTCTTCTGGCGTTAGTTTCTTTATGCTTGAAATTGTGCGCTCGTCATCTGTCTGCTTGTAAACCTTGAAATGCTCGGCTCCCATTGCCGCAACTTGAGGCAGATGTGTTATGCTCAACACCTGAACATTCTTGGCGATCTTGCACATTATCTTGCCCATTTTGGCCGCTATCTCACCGGACACACCAGTATCAATCTCATCGAACAGAATCGTTGGAATATGCATGGAATCGGCCATTAGCGATTTCAACGACAACATCAAACGCGACAATTCGCCTCCCGAAGCAACTTTCTCTATCGGTTGCACAGGAATTGCCTTGTTGGCACTGAAAAGGAACGAAATGTTGTCGATTCCTGTTGGTGTAATTTCCGTAACTTCGTTGCTTATCTCAAATACAGCATGCGGCATTCCCAAGTCAACGAGCATTGAATTTATATATTTCTGCGTAGCTGCGAACGAAGATGAACGTTTTGCACTAAGCTTTTGGGCTTCTGCAACCACCACCTTCTCGCACTTGGCAAATTGCTTTTCAAGATCCGCAATTTCATCCTCAAGTGAATCCGTATTGTCAACAAAGCCCTTGTATTCCTGATATTTTTGCTTTAATTCTGCAATGTTTGCCACGCGATGCTTGGTCATCAGACCGATAAGCAAGTCTATGCGTTCGTTTGTCACTTGCAACTGCTGCGGGTTTACCTCTACTTCCAGAAGATGCCTTGATATTGTATCGTTAATATCCGAAAGTTCAATCATTGCAGAATCAAGCCGCTGTTCAAGTCCCTCTGCCGGCTTGAAATTCTTCGATGCCTTTGCAAGATTGGTACGCATCTGCTTCAGCATTTCATTGACGGTATATTCGCCACCGTCAAACAGATTGGTTGTATCAAACAGATAACCCTTAATGTCTTCGGCATTTTCAAGCATCGAAGCCTTGTTTTCCAATTCTTCAAGTTCGTCATCACCGACAAGTTTGGCATTTTCTATTTCCTGAACCTGAAAACGGTAATAGTCGAGCTCCTTTTGCGCCTTTGCCAAATCCGACTTTTTTCTGCTCAAGAGTTGTCTTGCAGACTGATATTCAGCAAATTTCTGCTGGTATGTTTCAAAAAGTCCATATGCAGATGCTGCGGAATCTATTATTTCGAGACGATATGGCAAAGTTGTAAGCGAAAGGTTTTCGTGCTGCGAATGCAAGTCGAGAAAATTTTCAGTAAGCGCCTTCAGTACTGTAAGGTTTACCGGCATATCGTTGATAAAAGCACGTGATTTACCCTCGGGCAGAATCTCTCGGCGAACAATAGTCTCGTCGGAATAATCGACATCGTTGGCTTCAAAAATTCCCTTCAGCTTAAGTGATTTTAGATCGAAATAGGCCTCAATTACGCATTTTTTATCTCTTGAAAATAGGACATCTGTTTCTGCGCGCTTGCCTAAAAGCAAGGAAATAGCACCTATTATTATTGATTTTCCGGCACCTGTCTCCCCCGTAATAACCGAAAAACCCGAATTGAATTCAATGTCGAGTTTTTCAATTATGATATAATTCCTTATTGAAAGACTCCTAATCATTATTCAGAACGAGTTATCTTATCGTATTTGCTTGAATTGGCGACGTCGATTTCCTTCATTAGGTTTGCCACACGTGCCTTCTCGTCAGAGAAACCGTCGGAGAAGATATTTATTATTTCATCGCATTTAACCGTACTGACAATTGACATAAGGAAAGAGCCAGGGCGGCGACGATGCATAGAACGCAAATCCTCAAGAGCCTCCTCTACCGACGCACGTGCATCACTAGGCTTGTCGGCCAACCTGTCCATTCCCATGCGATGGTAAATGTACATGAAATCACGGAAACCGGAATACTGGTCGTTAAGCAGATTTTCTGTCAGCCAATAGCGGTTTTTGGTGCTTTCGTACTGCTTCCATCCGGGCTCAACCGCGGTCTGCGCATTCTGCACAATCTTTTCGGCCAGCTGATAGTATTGTGTACCAGCCTGCGAACCAAAGCTATCGTAATCGAGGCCTAGCATGATGTAGCAGTAATACGCTATAACCGACGACAAATTGCTTGTAAATGTATTGGGATTAAATTCAATAGGTTCCATTTCAACATACTTGAACTGGAATTTTTCATCGAGATAATTAAAAATAGGAGACGAATAAGACGTGCCATAAACCGGACGCGATGAAGTTACCTGAATCTTTCCGGAATACTCGTCGGAAGCGACTTCCTTTTCAACTGTTATTGAAATATTGCACTCGATACGCTCGTTCTTGGAAAAGATATTGTTGCTCCACTTGGTATTATTCACAAACTCGTACAAGTCGTTACGCATGCTCTGGAAAATTTTCTCGTAGTTAGTCCCCTGCAACTGCGAATGCGAAATCTGTATCTGGCAGTCGAATTCCTGGGCAAAACATGCCGAGAACAAGAACATTGCAACGATAATGGACAATATCTTTCTCATAATCAATCCTTTATACAATTTTCTAATTCGTCTACAATATCCTTTGCAACCATAAACTTTGGCTTAAGTTCGTAGTTGACAACTTCCTTGCTACGCTTAATGATAGTAATCTTGTTTGTGTCGTAATTGAAACCAGCCCCCTTGTCGTTCATTGAGTTTAGCACTATGAAGTCGAAATTTTTACGTTCGAGCTTGCCCATGGCATTCTCAAGTTCGTTTTCCTTCTCGAGTGCAAAACCTACAAGCGCCCTGCTACCCTTCATCTTTCCAAGACTTGCAGCAATATCGTTTGTTGGACGCAGAACAATCTCAAGGTTGTTATCCTTGCGCTTAATCTTTGTTTCAGAAACTGTCTGTGGGGTAAAGTCAGCCACTGCGGCAGAAAGAATTCCTGCATCACATTTAGGATATTCGGTCACGCATGCTTCGTACATCTCGTTGGCAGAATTAACCCTCAACACCTTGATCTTAGGATTGTGAGCCTTGATAGACACGGGTCCCGACACAAGGATAACTTCGGCACCACGCTGGGCACATTCCTCGGCAATGGCATAACCCATTTTTCCGGAAGAATAGTTTCCAATAAATCTTACTGCATCAATTTTTTCATAGGTTGGACCAGCAGTAATCATGATTTTTTTCCCTGCAAGCGAATTCTGCCTACTGAAAAAAAAATCAAGTTCCTCGACAATTTTTTCTGGTGCGGCCAGACGACCTTTTCCAACAAGCCCGCTAGCAAGTTCTCCGCTTTCTGCATCTATGAAATGGACGCCAGCAAGTTTTAAAGTCTCAATATTACGTTGCACAGCGGAGTGGGCATACATATCGAGATCCATTGCCGGAGCTACGAAGACAGGGCATTTTGCCGAAAGATACGATGTCAGCAACAAATTGTCGGCAATGCCGTTGGCCATTTTACCTATTGTATTTGCGCTTGCCGGAGCAATAAGATAGGCATCTGCCCACATGCCAAGACTTACGTGCGAGTTCCACTCTCCATTTTCAGGGTTGAAGAAATCGACATATATAGGATTCTTGGCAAGTGTCGCCAGAGTCAACGACGTAATAAACTGTTTTGCCAGCGGAGTCATCACAACCTTTACTTCGGCACCTTGCGACACTAGCAAACGGATAATATTTGCCGACTTATAGGCGGCAATACTTCCTGTAACGCCAAGTAATATGTGCTTTCCGCTAAGCATAAACAATTATTCCTGCGGTTCCTCAACAGGAGCCGGTTCTATTTCTGCCTCTTCTTCGGCTTTCTTTACGATTTCCTGTGCAGTATAATATACGTTGTCGGCCATGAATTCCTCGATAGCGATATTCGTCGGCTTCGGCAATTTCTCGTAGTACTTTGACACTTCTATCTGCTCGCGATTTTCATGAATTTCTTCAAGATTATCGTTATAAGTGGCAAACTCTTCCAGTTTCTTGTATAGTTCTTTTCTAATGTCTGCATTTACCTGGTCAGCCATCTTTGAACAAATTACAACTGATTCGTAAACATTTCCTGTCTTGTCTGCCATTTCAACAACGTCGCGAGTTACGCATGTTGTCGGAGCCTTAGTCTTTTTGTAATCCATTTTTACTTTCTATATAATTATGTGAATTTGTAAAATATTTTTCAGCCTCTTTAAGTTTCTTTGAATTAGGATATTTGTCCACAAAAGCATAATATGCCTGCATAGTATTCTTGTAGCGTTCCAACTTTTTGCTTTCAACGCTCTTAGTCGCAAGCACATACGACGCCTTCACCATGGTGAACATTATCTCCTCCCTGTACATTGTCGTCGGATAATCGTAGAGCACATTCTTGAGAGCCACAAGAGCGGCCTTGTAGTCGCTTATCTTATAGTACAGCATTGCATTGTTGTATGCCTTTGTCTCAAGCTTAAGGTTAAGATCCTTCAGATGCTCTTCAACCTGTTCGCCATACTTTGTATCCGGATACTTCTCCATGAAATTCTCAAGCTCTCTGATTGCCAGAGCTGTTGATGTCTGCTCCAACGACACACTAGGAGACACGAGATAATAGCAATATGCCGACATGTATTCCGCTTCCTCTGTCCTTTCGTTGCTCGGATATATATGAGCGTATTCCTTGAAAAGATATGCCGCCAGCGAGTATTCCTTCTGCTGGTAATTGCAATAAGCGTTATAGAAGCAAAGCGTTTCGTATTTGTCGGTTCCCTTGTACACCGCCTTGATGTCTTCGATAAGTCCCAAAGCCCTATAATAGTCCTTGGCTTCGTAATACTCGAAAACCTTGCGATATTTCAGGTCGCTGTCGGCACTCTTCATTATCTTTGAATATTCACTACAAGACACTGAAAATAAAGCCGTTAGCCCTATCAATAGACAATATATGATTCGCCATTTTATCATGTGCGCAAAGATAAATAAATTTACTATATTTTTTTATTAATTTTTTAGTCAAAAAATTGCTCTCTTATAACGGATTTTTTAACAGGTTATTGCAGACAATGACAATAAAAAAACGGCAGGCACGTTTCCGCACCTGTCGTTTCCGATATCTTGAGAAGAAACTCTATTCCTTTACAATCCTGTCCCTTGCAATGATGTTGTCGCCGTTTACAATTCGGCACATGTAAACGCCCCGCGAGAGTGATGATATGTCAATCCTTGCATTGCTAGAGGTGATTTCCCGCAAGCATAGTGTTTAATTGTTTGTTTTTCAAGGCAAAGCCTTGGTTATACTGCGGCGCAGGCTGTACTCGACAGGCTCAGCATGACAGAGCCTACGACGAGCAGGGGTGCGTCTCACTGGCGCGTCTCTGGGAGCGAAAACATAGAAACTATTTCGTTGTCCACCGCGGCTTGAGCGGAAAAGATAAATCAAAAATCCACCCCTTTTCCAGATGCGGAACCAAGTTGCAGCATGACGAAAAGGGATGGATTTTTTGTTTCTCAAGGCAAAGCCTTGTGTGTACTGCGATGTATGCTGTGCTTCTGCTTACTTCGGTGCCGCTCAGTACAAGCTGCTTAGCATGGCACGACAAGTATCGAGGTAACAAGAATCTATTTCAACCAATATCAGAACTTCCACCCAACAGTTAGAGCCATCACATTGTTGTAAACGCCGCGATTTAGACGGTACGTCTGTCCGCCAGGGTGCTTGCGTATTGGAAGGAAGAAAAACGTATAGGCGAAACGGTAATTGATGAAAAAATGCTCGCCGACATAATACGACAGGCCGAGATGAAATCCGCAATCGTACTTGAAAAATGCCCGTGCGGGCTCCATAAAACCTTGACCTTCGTTAATTTGCGCCTTGATAAGATATGCATACGAAACACCGAGTTCGACGCAAAGTTTGTTCTTGAATGTGTAGTCTACAATGCGAGGGATCTTGAATTTCTCCAGTTGCCAGGCAAAAGTTAGCGGCATTTCCACATAGTCGAGACGGATGGCGTAAATACTGGTAATGTCGCCATATTCGTTCTTTGTTACCTGCTTGCTTCCCTTCCGAATATATGAAACGCCCAAAGCTAAAGAAGCTCGGTCGTTTTCACCGAAATTTGTCTGTGCATATAGGCAACCTGTAGGGAAAATCGCACTGTAGCCGCCACGCTGGTCGCCATCGACCTGCGAAATGTTGAAACCCAATTTCGCCCCTCCCGTAAACGATTGGGAGAATACCCGAAAACTAATTGACAAGAACAGGAGAAGGGACAAAACAAAAGGAAGATGATTTTTCCTCTTGCCCAAAAACAATTTAGGATACAGAGAAACCATCTTCCCCCCTTTTATCTGTAAGTTATTACTTTGCAGAAACCATTTCGGCCTGAAGAACCTCCTTGGTTTCGCTGTCGTAAACAAATGCAACGACCTTGCAATTGTCGATATTCCATTCCTGCTTTGTTGCCTTAGAATAGTTTTTTTCAATTGTATTGCCGGCAGCCAACTGCGAATCGTCGTTCTTAACACTTTCACCAAGTGCTCCGTTGAAACTCATGCGGAAAACATGATTGTGGACATAGTTTTCGATTTCCGACGGATTAGCGTCGTAATCAACCTGACCGCTAATGATGTTATCTTCTACAACATATACGCCCAAACTTAACTTGCGTGTGATTTTTGTTGCTGCGGTCAACTTAACATTTGCCGTCATTGTGCCGATGCCTACCGAAGGGGTCAGTTCGATTGACATTTCGGGTTCGGTTGTATTGTATCTTGCGAATTGTCCAGCCCACTCAGTCGGAGTACTGCTTATAGCCATTGGATCTAATGTATTTACCAGACCAGCAGGCAATCCCTCCAAATCCATATATGTGAGCAGATAGTTTCCTTCTTCTGTCCTAAAGTCTGTTGCAAATGGAGAATCTGGCTGTGGCGTTGCAAAGGAAGTACAATGTATTGCTACAGGGACAACTGCATCATGATACGTACTTTCCAAATTTGTTATCATCTTATGTCCTTTAGGACAATTTCCGCATTTGTGACCAGTAAAATCAATAATTAGGACTTTTCGCTGAAGTGGTGCCGAAGCAGTATCACCCTCGCCTGGTGCAAGTGCCGGTGGTATTTCCTTCATGTATTGTCCCTCTTCTATAACATCACACGATGCGAGAAAGATGCCGAAAACAAAAGCTAAAATTGTCAGTATGCTTATTTTTTTCATAATCGTCTATTTTAGAATGTACTTGAAATTGATAATGCGAAACCGTTTGAAGCCGGAACGTGGCGGCAAACACCACCTACGCACATAACACCTTCGCGCTGCTTGCCGTAAGTTAATTGAATTCTATTTCCACCTTTCACATAACCGAATCCGACATTGAAATAGTGAACCCTAGCATCTACATCGGGATTGCCGTAGTTCCAGTTGTCGAAAACAGTGAAGAACCATTTCGGCATTGTAAACTCAAGTTGACCTAGCAACCAGTTGCCCTTATCCTGCTTTGTGAACATTGCCTGAACTTCAGCTTTCAATGCGTACTTGTCAGTAATCTTGTAGGTTGCCTCCACAACACCGATATTTGCTTTTACATTGTCGTGTCCAGCCGTTCCCATAAGTACATTGTAGTTGTAGAACAAGTTCATGTAGGCAATGTTGGTATACCATTTCTTCGACCATTTTTTAGAAATCTCAACATTTATATCCTGATAATACAGTTCGTTTCCGACTGCGAAAAGCGATGTGTTGTAGCCGTAAGTTCCTGTGGTTCCGATTGGAGTAGAATCGTCAATAGCTGTTTTCTTAATGTTATGCACGCGCGAATAGTTAAGCGTTACGGTTGTACCGTACTTTCCGCCAAGAGCAGTTCCCTTCTTGAACTTATAGAAGACTTCCGCCTTTGCGCCCCATTCGCCCATTGGCTGGCTAGCATACGGATAGAACGCTTGCAATACGTATGTGTAATTGCGGGTAATTTCGGGCAAATAGCTTATTGTAACATCAGAAAGAGTGGCGTTTCTGTCGGACCGAAGCGACATATTGTCAACCCATTTTGTCGAAAGTATTACGCCAAGACCTTTCTGCGAATATGTTGCGTTGATAAGGAATGCCTGTCCCGGACGATATATGAAATTATTGTCGGCAGATGGATCGTTTATCTTATATGCATATTCAGACACCAAGCTGAAGCCGGCATAAGCCAAGTTTATTCGTCCTGCGCCTGTAGCA
The DNA here is from genome assembly GCA_937899245.1 of uncultured Bacteroidales bacterium. GTDB lineage: Bacteria > Bacteroidota > Bacteroidia > Bacteroidales > ML635J-15 > Bact-19. Next base: position 17,077 of record CALDKB010000025.1, read on the forward strand.
ACATTGTTAGGCAAATTATATATTGGATTATCTTCCTTCTGGTACTTGCTTACGAAGCTACCACCAATTCCGAAACGGAATTTTGCATCGTTAAGCGACTTTATCATGTCGTTGAATTGGATTTCGCCGTCAACGCCACGGATGATACCGTCGGACAATTCCCAGTAGTAGCGCTGCTTACCAATAACGCCCTTAATATTTACACCGGGCACTATAGTGTATTTTACACGTGCACCGAGAATGGCATTGTCGATGCCAAGTGATTTTTCCTCGTAAGAACGCAAGGTAAGACCATTACCGAACTGTTCGTAGAAATGACCAACAGAAACTTCGAGGTTATCGTTTGTAAAGTTTGCCCAATAGAAAGGCACACCGAAACCATCATTTTTACCTCCAGCATTAGAAAATCCCAGAAGAGTGTTGTAGTAACCCTCGAAACGTACACCAGCAGAGAATTTTCCATACGAGATCATAAAGTTTGCATACGAGTTGGACAGCAATCGTTCATCAACAGCCGTAGCACCAATCTTTTCATCCTCGAAATAATATTGCAAATCGCTCTGGAAATTACCAGACACATTGAATTTGTTCTCGGTCTTGCCATCGTTTTGTGCAAAAAGCGAAGCAATAGCAAACGAAAACAAAAAAAGGCATAAAGTCTTTCTCATCTATTTGAATTGTTTTTAAAAAAATTGCATCTGCATGACATACATGCAGATACAACTTTTCCCATTAAATAATTTTCTATTCTTTGATTTCTTCGCCTGCGGCAACCTTCTTGATGTTCTCGAAAGTTACGGTTTCGTCACCTTCAAGGTAAGAAGTGTGCTGCCAAGCAACATTGCCCTTGCCATCTAGCAAGAATGAATGAGGCACATTGTTAACGTTCATGGCACGCTTGAAATCGCCGTTTGTGTCAAGATATACGTCGAATTCCCACCCACGAGCATTTACGAAAGGACCTACAGAGTTGGTGCTACGCGCATCGTCAATTGAAATCGCAATAACCTTAACTCCAGTTTCATCGGCCCAATCTTCATAGGCCTCGTTAAATGCAGTCAATTCCTTTATGCACGGCTTACACCATGTAGCAAAGAAACAAACCATGACAGGCTTTCCATCATTCTGGATAATGTCTTGTGTGTTAACCACTTTGCCATTCAAATCCTTAACCTGAACCTGTGGCACTTCCTGTGCGAACATGCATGCTCCAATCAAAAGAGCAAACATAACCAATAATAACCTTTTCATAAGCATTTCTTTAGCTGTTACAAAAAACAAAGGTAACACTTTTGTAAAATTATATTGCATGGCATACAATTTTTTTTTATTTTTGCGAAAAATTTTAATGTCATGAAACGTGTATTTATACTAATCACTATCCTAACTGCTTGCTTATCACAGATGTTTGCTCAGTTAGCTATTACAAACCAAGGCGGTGATAATATTGCTAATACAACAATAAATATTGCTCCCAACGGAGAACTTTCTTTTTATGTAAAGAACACATCTTCAGAAACCATTTCAAATATCAAGGCATATTTGAGAGTACAAGATGGTGACTATTATAATGGTGCCGTATATTACGACAGCGAAAGCGAATCGGCTGGTGATGCTGATGCAGACTGGAGTTTCTGCTCTACTTCATGCGGACTTAACGGCGGCTGTCCAAAATTCCAATTAGCACCAGATGCTCAGCAGGAAATTCACTTGGCATTTAAAGCTATAAACCATTTTGTTGACTATACGGTATTTGTATATCCTACAGGTGATGAGCAGTCTGCAGTATCTTTCAAATTGCATCCTGTAACAACTGGAATCGCAAATGTTTCTTCAAATGTATTGAACGTTTATCCTAGTCCAGCAGACGAAAGCTTCACCATTGAAAACGGATTCGGCAAAAACTGCAGCATTGAAATCTACAACGTTCTCGGACAGATGGTAAAACGCATTTCTAACGACAGCAACCGTGTTTCGGTTAACTGCAGCACTTGGAAGAACGGTTACTATGTATGTCGCGCCGTTAAGGACGGAAAAATTGAAAAGACAATAAAGATTGTCATCGCTCACTAAGAATTACTTTATCAATTGAAATAGCCTCCAATTTCGGGGGCTTTTTTTATAACATGAAATACCTAAAATTAATTCTCGCCGCATTGTTGATTGCCTGCTTGGCTCCTATGCCTTACGGATACTATATATTCGTTAGGTTCGCGGCAATGGTGCTGTTTGTTGTATTTGCTTTTGCCGATAAGAGAATCAGGGGAAACAAGGCTCTTTTTATCACTTGCCTTGTTCTCGCCTTGCTATTCCAACCTTTTTTGAAACTGCCGCTAGGACGAACAATGTGGAATATAGTAGATGTCGCTGTTGCAATATTCCTCATCTGGCAATTCATTATTGACCAAAAGCACAAATAAAAAAACAGCCGTCGAAAGAACGACGGCTGTAAAATTATATATAGGGACAGACTTTATTTTAGTATCCTATCCACATTTTGAATATCCGCAGCTGGTGCATTTAACACAGCCGTCCTGATATACGAGCGTACCCTTCTGGCCGCATCCCGGACATTCCTGGGCATTGTCAACGGATGTTCCATTAGGAATGTAACGTTTTAAAGCACGTGCAACACCGGCCTTCCATGTATTGATATTGTCGCTCAACTGCAACGAGGACACAAGCTTTACCACTTTCTCGATATCCATTCCGTGACGCAAAACGCCAGAGATTAACTTTGCATAGTTCCAGTACTCAGAATCGAAAATGTGCGACAGACCCTCGAATGTGGTTACATATCCATATTTGTTCTTGTACTGAAAATCGTAATGCGCAGAACCATCTTCATGATCTATCTTTACTATCGCACCGTGCTCTATGGACTTAGGAATATTCAAAACGTCATCCTCGACACGTCCGGTAAAAATTTCGTATGGTCTACCATTAGCAAGGCCAATGAATGCAATCCAATTCTCCTTCTGGTTGCTGAATCTAACTATGTCGGCTTCCAAGACCTTTGGACGCTCGTGGATAATGGTAGAATCGCCCTTAGGCTTCTTTTTGTTGTCACCAGTCTTGGCATCAACGAGGACTCCGCTTCTGGAACCGTCGCGATAAACTGTTACACCCTTGCAGCCACACTTCCATGCTTCGAAATAACAGTCTGCGACAACGTCTGCCGAAATATTGTTTGGCAAGTTGATTGTAACAGAAATGCTATGGTCAACCCACTTTTGGATTGCGCCTTGCATGCGAACCTTGTTTATGTAGTCGATATCGTTGGCGGTTGCCTTGTCGTATGGCGACTTGGCGATAATCTTTTCAACTTCTGCCTCCGACAATTTCATCACCTCATCGAGATTATATCCGTTAACTTTAAGCCATTCTACAAACTTATGGTGATAAACGATATATTCCTCGAACTTTTCGCCTGTATCCGGATCAACGTAATCAACGCGCGAGTTAGGATCGTTAGGATTAATCTTTCTTCTACGCTTGTAGTAAACCTTAAATACCGGCTCGATACCTGAAGTAGTCTGGGTCATTATGCTTGTCGTGCCTGTAGGAGCTATTGTCAGCAATGCAATGTTACGGCGACCGTATTTCTGCATTTCGGCAACGAGCTCAGGATCAACAGACATAATTCTATTGATGAACGGATTATTCTTCTCGCGGTTTGCATCAAAGATTTTGAAAGCGCCACGTTCCTTAGCCAGCATAACGGAAGCTCGATATGCCTCAACAGCCAAAGTCTTCTGAACTTCAACAGCCATATTGTTTGCCTCGTCAGAACTGTATCTCATATTTAAAGCAGCAAGCATATCGCCCTCGGCGGTAATTCCGATACCCATACGACGACCTTCCTCGGCCTTGCGACGAATGTTTTCCCACAAACGTCTTTCCACCATCTTTATCTCCTCGTTTTCAGGGTCGGCGTTTATCTTTGCTAAAATCGAGTCTATCTTTTCGAGTTCAAGGTCGATTATATCATCCATAATGCGCTGTGCATAATGAACGTGCTTCTTGAACTTGTCGAAATTGAACTTTGCCTTTGGAGTGAAAGGATTGTCAACATAAGAATATAGGTTGATAGCCAGCAGACGACAAGAATCGTATGGACAAAGAGGAATTTCTCCGCAAGGATTGGTAGAAACAGTACGGTAGCCGAGGTCTGCATAGCAGTCGGGAACCGACTCGCGAATAATAGTGTCCCAGAACAGGATTCCAGGTTCAGCCGAAGCCCATGCGTTATGTACTATTTTCTTCCATATACGTTCAGGATCGGTAGCCTTTATGCAAGTAGGATTATCGGAATCGATAGGATACTGCTGAATGAAATCCTTGTGGTCGATAAGCGCCTGCATGAAATCATCGGTTATTTTAACCGACACATTAGCAGCAGTAACCTTACCGGCAATAAGTTTAGCATCAATAAAATCCTCGCTATCTGGATGCTTGATTGACACGCTTAGCATCAAGGCTCCGCGACGTCCGTCCTGAGCCACCTCGCGTGTTGTATTTGAATATCGTTCCATAAATGGCACAATACCAGTAGAAGTGAGTGCAGAATTCTTTACTGGAGAACCTGCAGGGCGCAAGTGCGACAAGTCGTGGCCTACTCCGCCACGGCGTTTCATCAACTGCACTTGTTCCTGGTCAATCTTCATGATGCCACCGTATGAATCGGTATTGCCTTCGTTACCTATAACAAAACAATTTGACAACGATACAATCTGCATGTCGTTGCCAATTCCCGACATTGGACCACCTTGCGGAACTATATACTTGAAATCCTTGAACAAGTCGAAAAAAACTTTTTCGTCAACAGGATTAGCATATTTATTCTCTATACGAGCAATTTCAGAAGCAAGGCGATGATGCATGTCGTCCGGAATTCTTTCATACAGATTGCCATCCGAATCCTTTAGAGCATACTTGGTCAGCCAAACGCGTGCAGCCAACTGGTCACCATCAAAATATTTCTCGGCGAACGGTTGTGCGTCTTCCATTTTATACGTATTTTTCTGTTCCATTTCAACAATTTTTGGGATTGCTAAATTACAACTTATCAATATTTGATACTTTTGATGTTATCAACACCCACTTTTTGCAGAACGGCAACCATCAATAAGCTATTGATGATCAACGCAATAACAAGAAACAAAACTTTTTTAACGGAAAATATCAACAAGCTCGAATGCTTGATAAATAAAGCTTTTTAAAGCCTAAATACAATTTTGTTAACAAGAGTAAGACTGATAATCGCGCACAAACGCACAAGCTTTATAAATTATTGATATTCAACATATAGCAACTATCCAAACAAAAAAACAGAAAAAGAAATTAACAAGAAAAACTATCGTGCCGATATCAACATAATCAGTTTTTTTCTGATATTTTCTCTGCGACTATTCTTGCGGCGCATGCGACATATTCCACACATGGACGTTTTTTGTAGAATTCAGGAGTACGTTGTGATGGCTCCGGCGATTCTTTTGTAGCATCAGGCAAACCAAGCAAACGACGACAGACGATATCGCCATTTTCGGAGCGAAACTTTTCGGCAAACTCCTGAACAAGAGCATAGTTACGGGTACGAGCATTATGGTCGGAAGGATCGTCGGATGGAGAAATGAAACCGGCACACATTGCCATCCCGCAAACAGTTCCACAAACTTCACGCATACGACCTATACCTCCGCCAAAGGAAGCCGAAACTTTTGCCGCCTGCTCGTTATCGAATCCAAAATCTTCGGCAAAAGCCATAAAAACCGACTGCGCACAATTATATCCAGCCCTGAAATATGAAACTGCCAAATTTACTTTTTCCTCAACGTAAGTTTCCATGATATATTTTTTTGGCAAAGATAAGGAAAGTTTCCGTGTTTCATACCGACGCAAGTACACAGTTTTAACACATTGATTTACACGATAATACCAAACCAAATATTTAGGAATTACCAGAAGCTATGCAAGCATTTGTTATTCACATCCTCAGTTTAATAATATCCACAGATGGCGAACATTATGGGAGTACAAAATTGTTATACTCGCATAAAATTTAAAAACACAAAAGATGAGAATACATTTCATAGCAATTGGTGGCGCTGCTATGCACAACCTTGCAATGGCGCTTAAGAAAAAGGGGTACGATGTTAGCGGTTCTGACGATGAGATTTTTGAACCATCACGTTCACGACTTGAAGCTTACGGACTTCTGCCAAAAGACTTTGGCTGGCATCCAGAAAACATAACGAACGATATCGACATTGTAATCCTAGGAATGCACGCCCGCAAGGATAATCCGGAACTTGTCCGCGCACAGGAACTGGGACTCAAGATATGTTCCTATCCTGAATATCTCTACGAGCAGACAAAGGACAAGATGCGCGTTGTAGTTGGCGGAAGCCACGGCAAAACCACAATAACATCAATGATTATGCATGTGCTACGAAAAGCAAACCTTGGATTCGACTATATGGTTGGTGCCAACATCAAGGGCTTCGACACAATGGTAAACCTCGAGGACAAGAACCGCGTAGCCATTTTCGAAGGCGACGAATATTTGTCATCACCTATCGACTTGACGCCAAAGTTCCACTGGTACAAACCGCATATTGCTGTTCTAACAGGAATTGCATGGGATCACATAAACGTTTTCCCTACTTTTCCAAAATATGTTGAACAGTTTGAAATATTCGTAAAATCAATCCAATATGGCGGCAATTTGTTCTGGTTTGAAGGCGATGAGAATTTGAAAAAAATAAGTCGGGCAAATCATGACATCAAGTCAGAATCGTACGGAAAGGTTGACGTTGTAGAGGAAGACGGCAAATACTGCATAGTTCGCGACGTAAAGAAATACGTTCTAAATGTTTTCGGCGACCACAATTTCCAGAATATCAATGCGGCATATAAGGTTTGCCAGAAACTTGGAGTTAAGGATGATATTTTCTGGCCGGCAATGGAAACTTTCGAAGGTGCGGCAAAACGACTTCAGTTAGTAAAGGAAACCAACGACTCGTCGTTCTACATCGACTTTGCACATGCTCCAAGCAAACTGAAAGCAACCGTTAGCGCATTAAAGCAAAAATACCCGACCCGCAAACTTATCGCATGCATCGAGCTTCACACTTTCAGCAGCTTGCAGAAGAATTTCATCCCACAGTACAATGGAGCAATGGAAAAAGCCGACACTGCAATCGTTTACTACAATCGCGATGTGCTTAAACACAAGCAGCTACCTGATATCCCGGAGGAATATGTAAAGGAATGTTTCGGCGGCAACGTAACAGTTTATACCGACACCGACAAACTGCAGGACTATCTTCGTTCAACCGATTGCCACAACACAAACTACCTGATGATGAGCAGTGGCAATTTCAATGGTGTAGATTTCCCAAAATTTGCCGAAGAAATTGTAAAATAACGATAAACTAACACATACTTCAGGAGACGCAGGGATGCGTCTCTTTTTTTTGCCGGTTAGCAAGCCAAGTTAAACAAAGAAGCTAACGACAACGCATACGAGCATTAGCACCATATAAAATAAGAAAGTCCTAATGTCTAGATAGTCGCCGAGACGTATTCCATACAGCTTCCGTACTACAGCGACAAGTATCAGTTTTTCAATAAGAGTTCCAAACAGGAATGCAATAGCGACACCTAATATTCCCATTAAATTCATCAGCAGCAAACCTAGCACTACATTAACAATCAAGTTTACCAACGAAGCCAGCAGAATTGGATTGTTGTGCCTTTTTCCCACCAGAATGCTATTTGGAATAATGAAACGGAACATTGACGTTAGGCAAAATATATTGAACACAATGGCGCACTCCTCAAAATCCTCGTTGAACAGCAATGGATAAAAGAACTTGCTAACGGCAATACTTACTATAGCAATCGGGACAAGAAAATTCATCAGGCGCTTGTTTTCTGTCCTAACATACAACAATGAGCCCTCCAAATCGCTATCGTTTGCAAAACGCGAAGTCATTGCTTCGGCAAAAGCCGTAAGAGCAAGCAATATCAATGGAAACTCCTTTGCACCATAACGGAACTGGGCATAAGAACTCTCATCGTACTTATAAGAAACCAGAAAACTGTCGGCATACTGGATACCCTTTACAAGCAAAACACTTAAAATCAAAGGCGCCGACAACTTAATAAAGTCCTTGGCAAAACCAAATGATACACGAATTGCAGAATATTTCAGCACGACGACACATAGCCAAATAAATTTCAGAAAATTTGCCAAAACAAGTCCATATATACCATAGCCCAAATCGTCAGTGAAAACAATAGGAAGAATTGTCGCAAGCAACTGCAACGGAAACATAATCAACGCATAAGCAAGCATCGCTTTCGGCTTGTCTTCTATAAGATAGATGTACTCTACAAGATTTACCGGACACGAAAGCACAATATATGCAACCAAAAGTTTCAAGTATGGGATATGTCCGCCGCTAAACCCCACGAACCTTGCTATTTCGCCTTGAAGCAGGAAGACACAAGTGGCAGCAACAACTCCTAGTATCGAAATAATAAGGAATATGTTGAAATACACTGGACTTTTTGCCTCCACCGATTCCTTCTTTTGCGAAAGCATCGCCTGTAGCATGCCTCCAATCCAGAAAAAGCACACTGCGCCCGAAATAAGCAGGAAGGTCTCGTATGTTCCAATCTGGCCGATACCGATGTTAGTCTTTGACAATACGATGCCGACCATCAGGAGCACGACGAAACGGAACAACTGCAAGAATTGCAGCGCTCTTACGCTATTTATGTATTTTGTCAAAACAGACACTTCAAGTAACAAATATCAGCATTAACGTTTATCCCTGGCTGAGCGTGGGTCGAAGCCTCGATGACGGGATTTCATTAGGTAACCGACCCTTCGGCTAACGCTCAGGGTGCGATATGCCTACCTATCCTACTTGCCAAAGTTTTCGAGATAGCCGGACATAATCTTCTGTATGTACTTTCCGATGATATCGAACTCAAGGTTTACAATTGTGCCGACCTTGAAGCAATGGAAATTCGTAACCTCGTATGTGTAAGGTATTATAGAAACAGAGAAAGTATTTGATTTCGAGTTTACTACTGTAAGGCTTACGCCATTAACAGAAACAGAACCTTTCTCGACTGTGATATTGCCCTTCGACTTGTCGTACTCGAAAGTGAAATACCAGCTTCCGCCATTTTCTGTTACATCGATGCATTTTGCAGTTTGGTCAACGTGGCCCTGAACCATGTGGCCGTCGAGAAGCTTGTCCATCGACATGCTGCGTTCAATGTTCACCTCATCACCGATGTTCAGCAGACCGAGATTCGACTTGTCGAGTGTTTCCTTCATTGCGGTAACCTTGTAGGTTTTGGTTGCCTTGTCGATTTCGACTACAGTAAGACAAACACCATTGTGTGATACGCTCTGGTCGATGCGAAGCTGATCGCCAAACGAACAAGTGAAATAAAAATGAATGTTGCTCTGTTCCCTTTCTATTCTAACGAGCTTTGCGGTTTCTTCTACTATTCCTGAAAACATATATTTGATTTTTTATTTACGATTTTGGTTACAAAGATAATTGGTTTTTGTTACTTAGCCATCTGGTTCACAATCGACACTATATCGCAGGCCACCAAAGCCGCTGTTTCTGTACGCAGACGACTTTGACCCAAGGTTACGGGAACATAGTGCTGCAATGCCATTTCTATTTCATCGTGCGAAAAATCGCCTTCCGGGCCAATGAGAACTGTTACCGAGGTTTGTGGCTTTACGACATCGGCAAGATAAATTCGTTTGCCATCGTCTTCGCAATGGGCGACAAACTTTTGCTCTGAATTGTCGGACTTTACGAAATCTGTAAATTTTACGGCCTCGTTAATCTGCGGATGATATGCCTTGTACGACTGCTTCATGGCGGCCTCCACAATACGGTTCATACGGTCGGTCTTTATGACCTTGCGCTCCGAATTCTTACAAATTATAGGTGTAATTTCGGAGATTCCTATTTCGGTTGCCTTTTCAAGGAACCACTCCACACGGTCCATATTCTTGGTCGGTGCAATGGCTACATGAAGTCGGTAAGGCAATTTGTTGTATTCGGCAATGGTCTCGACCACACGCACCGAAGTATGCTTGTGGTCAACGTTTTCAATCTGCGTGCGGAAAAGTGTCCCCTGTCCGTCGGCAATAAAAATCTCGTCGCCGACCTTAAGCCGCAACACGCGTGCACAATGGTTCGACTCCTCCTCGCTCAAGGTGTGGAAATCGCCCGAAATGGTATTGTCGTAGAAAAATCTCATCAGCGTATCTCCCCATCAGAAATAGTGAACATGCGGTCGGTCATACGTGCATGTTCTTCGTTATGAGTCACAATTACAAATGTCTGCTTGAAGTCCTTGCGCAAATCGAAGATAATTTTGTACAGGTCGCGTGCATTCTGCGAGTCGAGGTTTCCCGAAGGCTCGTCGGCAAGCACCACCGAAGGGTTGTTGATTAAAGCACGGGCAATGGCGACTCGTTGTTTCTCGCCTCCCGAAAGTTCCGACGGCTTATGGTCGCGACGCTCGGCAACATTCAATGCTTCGAGCAGTTCGATTGCGCGCTGCTGAGACTCCTTCTTGCCCTTTCCGCCAATGAATGCCGGAATGCAAACATTCTCGAGCGCTGTAAATTCCGGAAGCAACTGGTGGAATTGGAACACAAATCCAATATGAGTATTGCGAAATTCAGCAAGTTTCCGCTCGCCAAGCGAAAATGTATCGACACCATCAATTAGCACCTTGCCCGAATTTGGTTTCAGCAACGTGCCTATAATCTGCAACAAAGTTGTCTTTCCGGCACCACTTGCCCCTAAAATCGACACAATCTCAGACTTTTCGACCTGCAAGTTAATGCCTTTTAGCACCTGCAGCGAACCATACGACTTGGATATGTTCTGGACTTCAATCATAATTTAAAATTTGGTGTAAAAATAGAACTTTATTTGCTATTACTAAGCAACTATTGCCTTTTTGTTTCTCATATCGCAAAACAGGCATCCAAACTTTAGTTTTTTAACATCATAACCAGAAGAAGAACAACAAATAACGAAATAAAATGTTGACAACATATGGGGCTTTTTTTCTTTTGGTTAATAAAACAAAAAAATCACGTTGAAGAAAATTGTAATTTTGCCAACTGTAAAAAGGAAAACATCATGGCACAAGAATCAAAAGAAAAAACGAAAAAAACGAAAAAAACAGACGTGCTGGAGGAACTGAACTCACTACTTGGCAAAATTCCGCCACAGTCGCCCGAACTCGAAAAGGCCGTCCTTGGTGCATTGCTAATCCAGTCGAATGCAATTCACGACATCTCTAACATCATTAAAGCGGATAGTTTCTATATCCCTGCGCACCAGACGATATATGCAACAATGAAGGATCTTGCTAATGCACAGAAACCAATAGACACCATCACTGTTGCAGAAGAACTGAAAACGAAAAATGAACTTGAAGACGTTGGCGGTCTACCATACCTCATCGAGCTTACCGAACTTATCGGCAGTGCAGCGCACCTCGAATATCACGCACGCATCATACAGCAAAAGTACATTCAGCGAGAACTAATACGGTCGTCGACAGAAATACAAAAGGCATCATATGACGAAACTCGTGATGTCGAAGAACTTATCACATTCGCTGAAGGCGAGATTTTCAAGGTTTCGGAAGGCACAACGAAAAAGGATCTTGTAAAGATTGGCGACGTACTCGACGATGCCAAATACGTAATTCAAAAAGCCGCCAAAAACAAAGGCGAAATCAGAGGCGTTCCTTCTGGTTTTATTGACCTTGATACACTTACGAGCGGATGGCAACCGTCGGACCTTATCATTATTGCGGCTCGTCCTTCTATGGGCAAAACCGCTTTTGTGCTTTCTATGGCCCGCAACATGGCTATTAAACATAGAAAATCGGTGGCATTCTTCTCGCTGGAAATGTCTTCCTTGCAACTTGTTAATCGTCTTATTGCTGCCGAAACCGAAATCCCAAGCGAAAAACTCAGAAACGGCGCTCTTGATGCTAGCGACTGGAAGTTATTCGAGGCAAAAGTTAACAACCTTGAAACTGCACCATTATTTATCGACGACACACCTGCCATATCCATCTTCGAACTTCGTGCAAAATGCCGACGCTTGGCAAGAAGCGAAAGCAAACTCGACGTTATTATCATCGACTATCTGCAACTTATGACATCGGGTAGCGACAACAAGGGAAGCCGCGAACAGGAAGTAAGCACAATCTCAAGATCACTGAAGGCTATTGCCAAGGATTTAAACGTACCAATCATTGCGCTTTCGCAGTTAAACCGTTCGGTTGAAACTCGAAGCAACGACAAGCGCCCACAACTTTCAGATCTACGTGAATCCGGAGCCATAGAACAGGATGCAGACATCGTTGCATTCATTCACCGTCCCGAATACTACGGTATTTTGGAAGAAGATGGCATTTCGACAAAAGGGCTGGCAAACATTATCGTTGCAAAACACCGTAATGGTGCCGTTCAGGACGTTAAACTAAAGTTCATAAAGGAATTGGCAAAATTCGCGGATATGGACAAGGCAATAGAAGAATTCCCTTCTTCGGAATACCAGACTATGGGGTCGAAAATGAACCAGCAGTCATTTTCTAACGACAACTCATTCCTACAGAACGACAACAGCTTCATTGGAGACACAAATGCCACCAACTCCCCTCTGCCTGACTTCCAGAAAAACAATCCTAACGACGACAATAGTCCTTTTTAACTAAATAAACAGCCAATGGACAACCAAAAAGACAACAGACAACATCAATTCGACAGACACTACCTAGAAATGGCAGCCGTATGGGCCAAGAACTCCTACTGCAAGCGCCGCCAGGTTGGTGCATTGCTCGTAAAGAACAGAATGATAATCTCCGACGGATTCAACGGAACTCCATCGGGCTTCGAAAACCAGTGCGAGGACGATAATAACACAACAAAGGCATACGTTCTGCACGCCGAAGCTAATGCTATCACCAAAGTTGCCAAGTCGGGCAACAGCAGCGAAGGAGCTACCCTGTATATCACCACCGCTCCATGCATAGAATGCGCAAAACTGATAATCCAGTCGGGAATCGTCCGAGTGGTATATGGAGAAGAATACCGCAAGTCCGAAGGAATAGAACTGCTTAGACGCGCTAATATTAAGGTTGAAATTTTTAACGATGATCAATTATAAAAATTCAAAGTTTGCAATAATTCTTCCTGTTGTCATCGCTCTTTCGATTGTTGCAGGCATATTGTTGTCGCACACATTTACAAATAACGACAAGAACATTTCCTCTTTGGATACAGGCAACAAGACACAAGACATATTGAATCTCATTGGCGCATACTATGTAGACCAGTTCGACACGGATAGCCTTGAGGACATTCTGCTGGCCGACTTCCTGCACAACCTCGACCCTCACTCGTCGTATATGACCGCCGAGGAAACTACAGAATCGGAAACAGAGCTTAATGGTAATTTTGTCGGCATAGGAATCAGGTTCTACGTGCTCCACGACTCTGTTATGGTTACCAACATCATTCCCGGCGGAGCATCCGAGAAAGCCGGGCTTATGGCTGGCGACAGGATTTTGGAAGTCGACGGAAAGCAGATGTGCGGCATAGGCATAAGCAACGATAGCGTAAGAGGTCGTATCCTAGGCGAAGAAGGCAAAAAGGTAAAAATTAAAATCCTCCGCGATGGCCAACAAATGGACTTTTCTATTAGGCGCTCGCCTGTAGAAGTGGAAAGCGTATACTACGACAAGATCGACGAAATAGGATACATTAAGATAACTTCATTCAGCAACAACACAATCGACCAGTTTGACGAAGCAATTGAAGAGCTCGAGAAGAAAGGATTCAAATCGATAGTAATTGATCTTCGCGACAATTCTGGTGGATTTATGCATGTCGCACAGGGAATACTCGACTATTTCTTTACAGATAGAAGACTGCTCGTCTACACCGAAGGAGCAAACACTCGCCGCGAAGAGGTATATTCGTCGGGACGCAACGGAATATGCTCAAAATATCCTGTTGCCGTACTGGTAAACGAAAATTCGGCTTCGGCTTCGGAAATTACAGCCGGAGTAATACAAGACTACGACCTTGGAACTGTAATCGGAAATGTAACTTTCGGCAAAGGTCTGGTACAAAGAATGTTCACATTGGCAGACGGATCTTCGGTGCGGCTCACAATCTCAAGGTACTACCTGCCTTCAGGACGTTGCATACAACGGAGCTATGACAACGGATATGTTTCGTACCTCGAAAACTACTACATGAATTTCGGCAAGAACAAACAGAGTGTCGACAGCACAAAAGTGTTTTATACTCTGAAGGAAAAACGCAAAATGTACGAGGGCGACGGAATAATGCCAGACATAACAATAGAGCACGACACATCATACTATACAGACCTGCTGAGAAAACTTAGCGAAGACAACCTGATAAGCACTTTCAGCATAGAATATTACGACAACAACAGAAAGGCATTTGCCGCAATGAACATCAACACTGCCAGCAAGCTGAATGCATTTATCGAAAAGGACAACATGTTCGACAAATTCATGAAAGAAGTTAAGAGCAATGGCATTGAGTACTCCCAATCAGACCTTGAGAAATCGAAGGGCTACATTAAGAAGGTGCTAAAATACCAGATTGCCAGCTATTGCCTCGACATAAACACGGCTTGCGCAATACTCCTCGATGGCGACAAATACTGGGAGGCCGCCAAGACATCAATAAAAGTTAATTACAACAATTGATATTCCTTATTAGCAGAATAGTCAATAATGCAATTTTATCTAAATTTGCACCCACAAAAATCATACAACTATGCCATACAGAGCACGCAAGAATTACAAGCGCACCGAAAAGCCAAAAATTTCGCATATCGAAGTCACTGAATCCGACGAACTCATAAGCTTTTTAATGAAAAAGTTTCCTGACCGCAGCCACAACAAGGTTAAGTCGTGGCTGCGCAACAAAACAGTAGAACTTAACGGTGCTGTGGTAACACTTTACAATCAAAAACTTATTCCTGGCGACAAGATTGACATACACTGGAAACGCATTGCTAGCGGCCGCGACCTGAAGGGAATAACAATAGTTTACGAAGACAGCGACATTATCGTCATCAACAAGCCTACAGGAATGCTTTCGGTGGCAACTGCCAAAAGCAACGAAACCGCATATAGCATCCTAAGCGCACACATTAAGGCACAAGACCCGAACAACCGAATATTCATCGTTCATCGCCTCGACCGCGAAACATCAGGTCTTATGATGTTTGCTAAGAGCGAAGATGTTCAGAACTTGCTGCAGGAAGACTGGAAAACCAACATCTACGACCGCAGATACATTGCTGTTACTTCCGGCGACAAACCTATCGGCGAAGGCGTTTACGAATCGTATCTCGCACAAAACAAGGCTTTCGTTGTTTATTCGACAAAAGACCGCGAAAACGGACAACTTGCTGTCACTCACTACAAGACATTAAAGAACAAAGGTAGATACTCGATGATTGAAATCAACCTCGAAACCGGACGTAAAAACCAAATCAGAGTTCACATGAGCGACATGGGACAACCAATCATCGGCGACAAGAAATACGGCTCTAAAGAAAACCTTTTCAACCGCATCGGACTGCATGCATGGATTCTTGGGTTCACGCATCCTCGAACACACGAAAAAATGCACTTCGAAAGTAATATTCCAAACGAATTCATGAAAGTTTTTGAATAGCAGAAAAGGCGAATGAAAATTCGCCTTTTTTTGAACAAAAAATACTGATATCCATTTTTGCTTTTGATTCGGGCATTGCTCTTAAAAAATGCTCAACAACATAATTATACCATTAATCAATAACAAAAAAAAGTGCGTATTTTGCAAAAAATTTTTTTTGTAAAACGAGATATTGCTCGACACTTTTTTTATGACAACAACTGCTATTTTTTCCGCAATTCTAACATTGCTCGCTGGCATTGGAATTTTCCTAATTGCTTGCCAAATGATGAGTTCTAACCTTGAATCAGCAAGTTCAAGCAAACTGAAAAATTTATTTGCCAAGGCATCGAAAAGCAAATTGCTTGGAGTAGGCATTGGTGCATTAGGAACTGCCGCAATACAAAGTTCTGGTGCAACTACGGTTATGGTAATTGGTTTCGTAAATGCTGGAATCGTATCGTTAACACAAGCCGCCACAATAATTTATGGGGCAAACATTGGAACTACAATTACAGCACAGATTGTTGCTCTAGGCATGTTTGGCGAAAACACGTTGTCGACGACAATAATATTCTCTGCATTTGCAGGAATTGGAGCATTTATGATGCTGTTTACGAAAAAAGATTTCTGGAAACGCATAGGCGGCATAATTACTGGTTTCGGAATGTTATTCGTTGGATTAAGCCTAATGAGCAGCTCCATGTCGGATTTTGCCGAAATGGATTATATAAAGAGCTTCCTTGCTCAAATCAGCAACCCAATTCTACTTGTCATAATAGGAGCAATATTTACTGCTATAATACAAAGTTCTTCGGTAATGACATCTATCGCACTTGCAATGGTTGTAACTGGGCTTATTTCTCTAGATCAGGGAATTTTCATCACGATGGGTTCAAACATTGGTTCATGCGTCGTTGCAATCATTGCCGGCATAACAAGTGGCAAGAACGCAAAAAGGACTGCCTTAATCCACTTGTTTTTCAACATTTTCGGTGTTGTCATCTTTATGCTTATCGGCGTCATCATAGAACTGATAACTGGTGTCACATACGGCGACATGTTCAACTGTCTGTTCCCCAATGTCCCGCAAACGCAGCTGGCAATGTTCCATACTATATTCAATATTGCAACTGTAATTATTATTCTGCCGCTGACATTCTGGCTTGTAAGACTTGTATGCAAGCTTATCCCCGACAATGTTTCCTCGTCAGACGATGAACCTCACCTGTTTTATCTTGATGAAAACCTGCTTAGCACTCCGCCTATCGCAGTCCAGCAGACTAAACGCGAAATTGTAAATATGGCCGAAATGGCAATAGACAATTTCAACCGTTCGCTCGACATAATTACAACTATGGATTTTTCCGAAAAAGAGCAATTTGATAAAACCGAAAAACACCTGAACTTCCTTAACTCCGCAATAATAGACTTTGTAGTAAAACTCTCTAAAAAGCGTCAGCTCAGCGAATTGGACCACAATTACCTTACAACTACATTCCGAAGTGTAAGAGACATCGAACGAATTGGAGATTATGCAGAAAATATCGTCGAGTACGCAGGAATGCTAAAGGAAACAAATGAGAAATTCTCAACGCAGGCAATAAGTGAAATAACAAATGTGCGCACTTTAATTAACGATCTGTACTCAAAAATTATGAAGGCATACTGCAACATCGACCATGCTGCATTCAACGATGCCGAAGAAATTGAAGAGAAAATCGATGATTACACCAAATACATGGAGACATGCCACATTGCAAGGATGGCTCTTGGAATATGCACTCCTAGCGTCGGAGCAGAATATCTGTCGCTTTCATCAAATGCAGAACGTGTTGCCGACCACCTGATTAACGTTGGAAAAACAATTAAAATACTTAGCGAATAATATAATGTTTAACAGACATACATTCCAATATGTCAATGGTCTTTTCCCATTGGCATAAGGTTTATACAAAAAAAATTGCAATGTCGTATTAAATTTATATTTTTGCGATATGTAATATAACATTTGTGCTTGGAGATGTGCTATTGACTCCGTGCATTGAGGGAAGCACTAGTGTGAAATAATATTAACATAGGAGTCCTATTATAGATTATAGACATGAAAAAGAGATTGTCAATTATGATGATTATTCTGTTTTCTTCAGTATTAGTTTTTGCTCAGGAAACAGTTACCAAAAGTCCATCAAAAAATGTTGCGAAGCCAAAGCAAACCACATCTTCAACAGAAACAACAAAGACAAACAGCGAACCTAACGGTTCGACCGAAGAAAAGTCGAACGAAACAGCAACATACAGTTCTAACCAGACTGTCGAAAACATAAGTGCCGAACAAACGACATCCACAGCAAAGAAGTCAGACTTTACTCTCGACCATTTTATTATTGGCGGCGGCATAAGTGCAGGCGCTACAGTTTCGTCCGACATCATTAGCACAGGTGGCATTTTGAATGCAGAATTCGAGGTAATGATTCAGTTCAAGCACCATCGACTCGGAATTGGCGGCGACAAAACACTTATGTTAAACTTGAGAAATCTTGGCACCGTAATAGGAACCTTAGGAAAATCAAACACCAACCTGAACAAAGTATACATCACTTACGAATGGACATTGTTCAAGCGAAGCCCTATTAACTTTACAGCTGGATTTAAACTCGGATCTTTTGACGTTGGAAAATGTGAATACAAGACCGACTCCGAAGCAAAAGGTGATGCCGCCACAAAAACCCCACTCTTCGCTTCTGTCGGAATATGCTTCGAAGTGGGACACCCGAGATTTCTGCTTTACATTAAACCAGAATTCGGATTCCATTCATACGACACGGGGTCTTGGAGAAAAGATTTGTTTGCAATGGCAACCGTTGGTTTCAGATGGAAGACTAAACGTCTTGACAAGTACCAGACAACAACTGAAACAGATAAAAAATTTGAATAAAACTTTAAAACATTACAATTATGAAGAAGTATTTGACAGCAATTGTCTGCCTGCTTATCGCAGCTGTTAGTTTCGGGCAATCGAAGAACAACATGCAGGAAGTGAAATCAACATTGGAACAGGACATCGACAAGTGCGCAATGTTCCCTGGCGGCTACAATGGTATCAACACATACATTCACAAAAATCTATACTATCCAATTGCAGCAATGAAAAATGGCAAAGAAGGTGTTGTTACTGTTCAATTTACCGTTAATGAAGATGGCTCGGTTGCAAATGTCAAGGTGATAAAGAGCCTTGATCCAATCCTTGACGCAGAAGCAGCAAAGATAGTTGGCAAGATGAAAGGCTGGACTCCCGCCACAAAAGCCGGAAAACCTATAGCAATGGATTATCAGGTTAATTGCAAATTTTCAAAGGAATAAATCGACTCGTTATCTAAAAGCAGGCTTTATAAGCCTTATAAAAAAAAGCGTTGGACCATCTGCCAACGCTTTTTTTATTTCACCTTCATGTTTATCATTTCCTCATCGCCCATATACGCCTTGAGGGTATCTCCTATTTCAAGTTTCCCGACGCCCAGCGGTGTGCCGGTATAAATCAAGTCTCCTATCTTAAGCGTCATATATTTTGAAACGTGCTCGATAATATCATCAATTGAGAAAAGCATATCGGATGTGTTGCCATGCTGAACCTCCATATCGTTTTTCTGCAGACGGAAATCAATATTGTTGGTGTCGGGAATATTTTCTATTGGCACAAACTCCGAAATTACGGCCGAACCGTCGAATGCCTTGCAGATTTCCCATGGGAGTCCACCCTTACGGCATTCGTTCTGCAAGTCGCGTGCTGTCAGGTCCAAGCCAAGACCAACCGCATCGTAGTAGCGGTGTGCAAATCGCTTCTGAATATATTTCCCAAGGCGATTAATACGATAAACGACTTCTAGCTCATAGTGCAAGTCGCTTGTCCAGTCTGGAATATAGAAATCCTTGTTACTTTTTAGAATCGCTGAGTCTGGTTTCAGGAAAAATATTGGCTTTTCGGGATACGGAAGTTTCAGCTCCTCGATGTGAGCCTTATAGTTCATTCCTATGCAAATAATTTTCATCGTCGCATTTTTTTAGATTACAAAATTACACAAAAATGAAAAATGAAGAACGATTTTGTTGCCGTCCACACTCCACCGGTCGAGATGCAACAGATAACATCATTGTCGGAAAAATTAGGCACACAACACTCTTCTTTTCCAAAATCACCTATGAACAGAAAGAAATCATATTCATAAAACTTCACCTAATTTTAATAAATTTGCATTTTTCTCGTTTAACAATTTGCACGAAATTGTAACAATTGAACAAGCACATAGTCTTCATATTAGTCTTCCTACTTATTGCTTCGGTATTGCCTGCCCAGTCGCTGGTAAACCTGAAAAAAATGTCGGTGCAAGCAGACAGCATTGTGCTCGATTCAATGAGTGTGGTACAATCGTCAATCAAGCTGATGGACGCCAGCGGAAATCCCGTTGAAGCGAAATATCATTTCGACTTCGAAACCTCAACAATCGTCTTCGACGAAAAGCCGCCAGAAGGCACTAGCATAGAGTTCAGGAGCTTCCCAATAAATTTCTCAAAGCCATCACAAAAATTCGACCGTAGCAAATATATGCTCTCCGAACATGGAAACGAACCTTTAGGATACGACTTTGTATTCACTAAGGACAACTACGAGAATTTCTTCACTCAAACCGAACTTTCACGCAAGGGAAGCATCTCGCGAGGCGTTAGTTTCGGCAACAGCCAGAATATAATCATGAACTCCAACCTCGACCTGCAACTTGATGGAAAAATCGGCGACAACCTTTTCATTTCCGCAGTAATCAGCGACAACAACATCCCTATTCAGCCGGATGGAAACTCGCAGCAGCTGCAGGAGTTCGACAAAGTTTTCATCAAGGTTTATAATTCTCGTTTCTCAATGACAGCAGGAGACTTCGAGCAAAACAAGCCTGAAGGGTATTTCCTTAACTACAACAAGAAATCGCAGGGATTACTGCTTTCTGGCAACTGGCCCATAAAAAAATATGACTCAATATCTTCTGTCGACGCCTCTATTGGTGCTGCTGTTGCAAAAGGGAAATACCATAAGATGCAAATATCGGGCATCGAAGGGAATCAAGGTCCATACCGACTTACTGGAGCAAACAACGAGGCATACGTCATTGTGCTGGCAGGAACCGAAAAAGTTTACATCGACGGAATGCTAATGACTCGCGGAAGCGACCGCGACTACGTGATTGACTATAATCTTGGAGAAATCACATTTACAGCCAACCAGCCGATAAACAAGGACAAGCGAATAACTGTTGAGTTTGAATATACCGACCAGAACTACACTCGCTTTCTCGTTACTTCCGCCAATACTGCACGAATCGGGAATACGGAAATATGGCTGAACATTTATAACGAAAGCGACGCAAAGAACCAACCAATTAACATTGATCTCGACAACGACGACAAGCGGTTGATGAACAGCATTGGCGACAACCTTTCGCTTGCAATAATTCCCGGCTACGACAGTCTCGGCTTCAACATCGACGAAATACGCTACAAACTTGTCGACACTGTCGTCAATGGCATTGCATACGACTCTGTCTTTGTATACAGCACCAACGAAAACGAAGCCCTTTATCGTGTATCGTTCTCGCTTGTAGGCGACAATCAGGGCAATTATGTACGTGGCGTGTCGGCAGCAAACGGACGCGTATACGAATGGGTGGCTCCGGTAAATGGCGTCCCTCAGGGAAATTACATTCCTTACACCAAAATTGTTGCTCCGCAGAAAAAGCAAATGGCAACTTTGGGCGCAAAATCAAAATTCGGCGACAAAACTACTGCTTCGCTCGAAATTGCCCTGTCGAACAACGACCTGAACACATTCTCAAAACTCGACTCTGGCGATGACTTCGGCTCTGCAATAAAATCGA
Source organism: uncultured Bacteroidales bacterium (assembly GCA_937899245.1). Classification (GTDB taxonomy): domain Bacteria; phylum Bacteroidota; class Bacteroidia; order Bacteroidales; family ML635J-15; genus Bact-19. Next base: position 38,788 of record CALDKB010000025.1, read on the forward strand.
CACTGGAACAATTCATTGTAAAAACCAACAAAAACACTCTAAGTTTTGACATCAACTATGAATTTCTGAGTCAAAATTTCGAAGCGGTGGAATATTTCCGCGAAACAGAATTCACTCGCGACTGGAACCTTGACTCATACTATGCCGACTCGCACTGTGAAAATGTTATCGGTGGAAACATCAGATTCATAAACAGAAAGCACGGAAATTCGCTCTACACAACTTCATACATCAACCGTGGCGCCGAATACTCCGGCTGGAAAAACGACTTGTCGTCATCATACAACCTCGGGACATGGAAAATTTCGGGCAACGCATCATTGCTAAACAGCAACGACACAATAAACGACACTCGGTTCTTCCGCCACAACTTGAACGTATCTAAAAAATTTGGCAAAATCGAAATTGGCGCTCGCGAATCGGGCGAAAACAACATCTGGAAAAACAGCGAGGGATCTTTGCTGGTCAACTCATACTCGTACAACCAATACGAAGGTTTTGCCGGAACTTCAGATTCCGCTCGACAGAAATTCGCCATCACATATAAATTCCGCAACGACAAGAAACCTAGCCTCAACTCATTGAAAAATGCTACTAAGGCGCACGATTTCTCGCTAACATCCGAAGTCGGAGGTAAAAATAACCACAGGTTCAAGGCTACAGTCAACTACAGGTTGCTTCAAGTATGCGACACTTTGCTATACACTTCAGAACCCGAAGACAACCTTACCGGAAAACTCGAATACAACTTCAAGGTGTGGAAAGGTGTGATTTCTTCTTCAACACTATATGAAATCGGCTCAGGTCTTGAAAACAAAACCGAATATTCATACATCGAAGTTGCGCCCGGACAAGGCGTCTACACTTGGACAGACTACAACGGCAACGGCGTGCAGGAACTTGATGAATTTGAAGTCGCCTTTTTTGCCGACCAAGCTAATTTCATCCGCGTGCTAATGCCTTCAACCGAATATATCAAAGTATACTCCAACCAGTTCAACCAAAGCCTGAACATTAACCCTGCAGTTAAATGGAAATCGAAAAAGGGATTCCGCAAATTCATGAGCCGTTTTTCCGACCAGTTCGCATACGGCATCTCACAGAAAAACACATCTTCGAAAATTGCCGAATTCGCCAATCCGTTTGCAAACAACATTAGCCTCGACGAACTTGTTAGCCTAAATTCATCTATCCGTAACAATTTTTCGTTCAACAAGGGTAAGCCAAAATTCGGAATCGACTACATCGTACAGTCTGTCAAAAGCAAAAGTTTGCTGACTACCGGTTTCGATTCAAGAACAAATTTCACTCAGAACGTTCTTGTTCGATACAACATCTCAGCCAAGGTCGGAATGCAGAACACAGCAATTTTCGGTAAAAAATCTTATGAATCGCAATTCTTCGCAACGAAAAATTATGAAATCAAAAGCATAAAGGACAACTTTCAGTTCAACGTGCAGCCAAATACAAACAACCGCATTTCTCTAACCTATAATTTTGAAGTAAAGGACAATACGTCTGGCATAGAAAAGCTTACCAGCAACGATGTCGGGCTCGAATACAGGCTGAATTCGGTAAATAAAGGTTCGCTGAACGCAACATTCAACTTCATTTACTACAAATATGTATATGGCGGCAATTCTGCCATCGACTACGAAATGCTACAGGGATTGCAACCAGGCATCAACTTCACTTGGGGACTTAATTTCCAGCGGCAACTTTCCAACGGCTTGCAGATAAACATCTCATACACCGGACGCAAAAGCGAATCAACAGCAACAATACATACTGCAAGTGTTCAGCTTAGAGCGTATTTCTAACGAGGAGAACGGAGTTACGGGCAGTCGGTTAGCAGGTCAGCGGGTTAGCAGGTCAGCCAGCGATTTTTACTCTTCTTCTTTATAATAAACTTTGTAGTATTTTCCCTTTTCGTCTTCGCCCTGCTCTATCAGCTCGCGGTTACCGTGAACGTAAATGTGAAAATTCTTGTCCAACTTAATAACACTCTTGAATGCACGGCTTTGCTTCTTCACTGCCGAATCGGAGATATCAAAACTTTCTGGAATCTCAAAGTCATTTTCTCGAGAAAATGTATCCTTGAACTGCTGGAATTGCTGGATAACTTCCGGCTGGCGAATTACAGAATCCTCAAAATTCTGCATCTCGAAACTTTCGTTTTCCTTGAAAAACTTCACCGATCGATTCAACAAATCGGCCTGGTCTGCCCTCGAAACCTCAAACTGCTGCGGCAATTCCTTGGTAACAAAGTTCTTATACATCGACATCACATTATGAGTGTTGAAATACTTGTCCTGACGCTGACGAATATGCAAAAACTCATCGGTCCAGTATTGTGCGTCGACTCGGTTTGTATTATCAATTGTCTGCAACACAAAACCATTTTCGCGTTCATAGTTGTAAATTAGACAGCCCTTGTCCATCTTCTTCGGATTTATGCCTCGTTCGCTTTCAAGATTAAAGTTTCCTCCATCGCGTGTCACCTTCAGGAACGTATCCTTATTTTCCGACTTAAAAAGGCCTACTGCATCAACTATTTCACCATCTATCTGACAATCACGAAAATACACAACATAAAACTCTCCAGACTTAATATTGGGATGATTGCTTTTCTCGTAAAGATGCTTTGTCAAATTTACCGACTGCTCGTACAGTTGCGTATTATCATCAAAAATCTTTGCAACATAATCATAAACCTCGTTGTACGACAATTCGCTGTCGTGGTAAAAATTGAACAACTCGCCAGCCTTAAACGACGACAGGAAATAATCCCTAAGCATATCTCTCATCTCATCGTCAATGTCCATTAGCGAATTCGCCAGCGAATAGCCTTCATCTTCCGCCTTGCTACCAATCAAATGAATCGCAAGTGCTTCTATATTAGTCGTTTCTGTTATCATTAGAATTCAAATTTTAGAATACGAAGATAATTTATTTATTTGTTTTGCCGGAACTTTACGAAAATGAAATACTTCTATTTCATAACGCCAACACAATTTCTGCCTAATAATATGCAAAGCACCACGACACAGCAAAACGGAAAGACGGCAATCCTATTAGTGCAATTTGAATCCGCACCATCATAATTCTCAACTCTTTATTCTCAATTCTCAATTGATATCGCTACATTTGCGCAATAATTTTTAACAGTGCTGCAGTTCAAAGCCATACGATATATTTCTCCGGCAAAGATATTGAATCTTTGCCGACTGCAATTGTACTATGCAAAATGCAAGCGCGGCAAAATAAGCACTCATGTTCCTCCTCCATATTTTGCTTCGTACGAGCCAACAAACATCTGCAATCTTTCGTGCGAAATGTGCCCTTCGGGAAAAGGTCTGCTCAAACGTACGCGCGGATTCGCCGACATGCCGACATTCAAGAAGTTTATCGATGAAAATGCAAAAACACTCACCACGTTAATTCTTCATTTTCAAGGCGAACCTCTACTTTTCAAGGAACTCGGAGAAATGATTTCTTACGCGCGACAAAACAAAATTTACACCATGTTCTCCACAAACGGACAGCTGCTTGCCGAAAACTTTGAAATCATCAGCACATCACTACCCGACCATATTGTTGTTTCTCTCGACGGGCTTTCAAACGAAACTTATACTAAATACCGCGTTGGCGGAGATGTGCAAAAGGTATTCGATGGGCTTGAAAAGCTTTCGCAAATGCCTAGATCCAAACGTCCATACACCGAACTGCAATTCCTCGTTTTTTCTTACAACGAACACGAAATAAAAGCATTACAAAGCCTTAAGAAAAAATATCACGTAGACAAGATTACCCTAAAGACTGCTCAAATCTACAACAAGTCACAAGTTGAATTTCTACCAGAAAACAAAAAATATTCGCGCTACAATATTGATCAAGATGGTGAGTTTAGCATAAAGCATTCGTTGAAAAAAAATTGCAAGCGAGCTGTTTTTGGCACTGTTATCTGCCATGACGGACGTGTTGTGCCATGCTGTTTCGACAAGGATGCAGAACACGAACTTGGCAATATTAAGAATCGTTCTCTATCGGAAATACGATGCTCCGAAAAATTCACTTGCTTTCTAACCAAAATATTTACCAATCGAAAAGCAATTAAGATATGCAGCAATTGTACGGAATGAATCGTGTTTTCCTTGGCATCGGCGGCAACCTCGGCGACAGAATAGGCAACCTGCGGCAGGCAATAGAACTGCTTTCGCAAAAAATATCTGCGCCAAAGCACATTTCGTCAGTTTATCTTTCGGAACCATGGGGATTCACGCATGCTAAATATTTTACCAACATTGTCGCCGAATTTGAAACCGACCTTTCTGCCGAAGCCGTTCTCGACATCGCATTCGAGGTGGAAGCAAATCTAAAACGCACACGTTCAGGCAACGGATACGAAGGACGCACCATGGACATCGATGTTCTTTTCTTCAACGATGAAATTATCCGCTCCGACAGGCTGATTGTTCCTCATCCTCATATTTGCAACCGGCTGTTCGTGCTGCATCCGATGGCTGAAATCGCAGCGGGTTTCATTCATCCAGAAAATGGTAAAACCATTTTACAACTTCTTGATTCTTGCGAAGATAAAGGAAAAATCCGAAGACTACAATCAGTATAGCAATATAAAAACACATATTTTTTCAAAAATCTGATTTGAAACAAAAAAAAATCTATATTTGTACTTTTTGTATGAAAGATTTTTTTGCACACGAAACAGCTATCATTGATGATGATTGTACCATTGGTAAAGGCACAAAAATTTGGCATTTTTCACATATAATGTCAAACTGCACCATTGGTGAAAACTGTAATATCGGGCAAAATGTCGTTGTTTCACCAAATGTCATTTTAGGCAAGAACGTGAAGGTACAAAACAATGTTTCCATTTATACCGGTGTAATTTGCGAAGATGATGTCTTTCTTGGTCCGTCGATGGTATTTACAAATGTCATCAATCCACGTAGCGCAGTAAGCCGAAAGGACTGCTACCTAAAGACAATTGTCGGCAAAGGCGCCAGCATAGGTGCAAACGCAACTATAGTCTGCGGACACAACATAGGAAGCTATGCTCTGATAGGTGCCGGAGCTGTTGTCACAAAGGATATTCCTGAATATGCACTTGTTATAGGCAATCCTGCACGGCAATCGGGCTGGGTTAGCCAATTCGGATGCAAACTTAAGTTTAACGACAAAGGTTTCGCCAATTGTCCCGAAAGCGGTCAGAAATACAAATTGGAAAACAATAAGGTAACGAGAATAGAATAATGAAAAACTTCGCGATAATCGGTGTTGGCGGATACATTGCCCCTCGTCACCTTAAAGCAATTAAGGAAACAGGGAACAACCTCCTTGTAGCTCTCGACAAAAACGACAGCGTCGGTATAATCGATTCTTATTTCCCTAAAGCAGACTTCTTTACCGAACCGGAAAGATTCGAACGTCATGTGTACAAGACACAGCATTTTGCCAACGAAAAAATCAATTTCTTCAGCATCTGCACTCCAAACTACCTCCACGACGCTCACATTCGCATGGCTCTTATCAACGGAGCCGATGCTATTTGCGAAAAACCATTGGTCCTGAATCCTTGGAATATTGAGGCTCTTGCCGAACTCGAAAGAGAAACTGGACATAAAATTTACAACATACTTCAACTTCGCCATCATCCGGCAATATTCAACCTGAAAAAAAAGATTGACGCTGGCGACCCAAACAAAATCTACGATGTTGACCTCACATACATCACATCTCGTGGAAAATGGTTTCATTACTCGTGGAAGGGCGACTTGGCAAAGTCTGGTGGTCTGGCCACAAATATCGGTATCCATTTCTTCGACATGCTACAATATATCTTCGGAAAGGAAAAGAAAATAATCGTCCATCACAACGACAACCATGTGGTAGCCGGATACCTTGAACTTGAACGCGCACGCGTGCGCTGGTTCCTTAGCGTCGATAGCGAATATCTACCTGACGAAATAAAACAAAAAGGACAATTGACATACCGCTCGATACAGATTGCTGGCGATGAACTTGAATTTACTGGCGGATTCACCGACTTGCACACGGTAAGCTACCAGAATATACTCGAAGGCAAAGGTTTTGGCCTTGAACAGGCAAAACCAAGCATTGATATGGCACATTACATTAGAAACGCAGAAATAGTTAAAACAATGAAGGATTGCGAACATCCTTTCTTGAAAAAATTAAAATAACTTTTAAATTTTGACCATGAATATTTACGAAGCATTAATTAACAAGCAGGCAAAATTGTCAGTAATTGGACTTGGCTATGTCGGATTACCGATTGCATTGGAATTCTCAAAGCACATCAATGTTGTTGGCTTTGACGTAAAGCCCGAAAGAGTCGCAATGATGAACAACCATATCGACCCCAGCAACGAACTCTCAAAGGAAGCTTTCGACGGTTGCAACATAACTTTCACATATAAGGCTGAAGACCTTAAGCAATGCAACTTCTTCATCGTTGCCGTTCCTACACCAATCGACGAGCACAAGTTGCCAGACCTTACCCCGGTAATTAAGGCGTCCGAATCTGTTGGTAAGGCATTGAAGAAAGGCGACTATGTAGTTTACGAATCAACGGTTTATCCTGGTTGCACCGAAGAAGACTGCGTTCCGATTCTTGAAAAAATGTCGGGACTTAAGTTCGGAACCGATTTCAAGGTAGGTTTCTCTCCAGAAAGAATCAATCCTGGCGACAAGGCTCACACATTGACTCAAATCAAAAAGATTACTTCTGGCTGCGATCCTGAAGCCGCTGAAAACATAGCAAAGGTTTACGAAATAATTATCAAGGCCGGTGTTCACAGAGCAAGTGCAATTAAGGTTGCCGAAGCCGCAAAGATCATCGAAAACACTCAGCGCGACATCAACATCGCCCTTATGAACGAATTGTCAATAATTTTTGACATCATGGGCATCAACACTTACGAAGTACTCGAAGCTGCAGGAACAAAATGGAACTTCCTTAAATTCTCACCAGGTCTTGTAGGTGGTCACTGCATCGGAGTTGACCCATATTACCTTCTTCACAAGGCAAAACAACTCGGATATCATGCTCAGATGATTAATTCCGGACGTGCTCTCAACGACAGCATGGGCGCCCATATCGCCGACAAAATCGTCAAGATGATTATCAACGACAACAAAGAAATCACAAAGTCAAGGGTTCTTATTATGGGTATGACATTCAAGGAGAATGTTACCGACATCCGCAATTCTAAGGTTATCGACATAATCCACGAATTGCAAAACTTCCATGTTAATTGCGACGTTATTGACGCTTATGCCAACCACGACGAAGTTAAGAAGGAGTACGGAGTTGATATGGTTAAGGAACCTACAGGAAAATACGATGCTATCGTTGTTGCCGTTAACCACCACCAGTACATGGAACTAGACGAAAAATACTTCCAGAGCATTTCCTCAAAGGATGGTATTATCATCGATGTAAAGGGCGTTTTCAGAGGAAAAATCAAGGAAATGAAATATTGGAGCTTGTAAGCCCAATCTCCTAAAAAAAACAATCCCCGGTGCTCGTAAGACATCGGGGATTTTTATTTTCTCTCCTATATTATTATTGTCTCTTCAAATTTACAGTTCCTTTCTGCGTGATATTTTCGCCAGACTCGTCTGTAGCAGTAACCACATAGAAATAAACACCTTCGCCTGCCTCGTTGTTGCCATTTATCTTGCCGTTCCAACTATTCTCTATGCTTGTGGACTGATAAACAAGCTGCCCGCCTTTCGTATAAATTGAAATCTCATACTTTCGCAAATTGCCATTGTACATAACCTCAAATTCATCTCCTATCCCATCTCCATTAGGAGTAAAGATATTTGGAATCTTAAAGTTAGTAGCCGTAATGGTAACAACCTCCGATTTTCTGCTTTCACATTCTCCAGACCTGCATATAAGCTCTATACTATAGTTTCCAGAATTTGGAAATTCGTATTCAAAATTATAATCCGACGACTTGGCAACTCCATTTACCAACCATTCAAATTCCACATCCTGGGTGTTATCGGAATCAACAAGACGCGTTGAATTTCGGAAATCGTAGGTCATATCGTTAAAAGCTGAAGGCCTCGACTCAAACGACACCTTTAATCCGCCATTGTCTGCAATCTTTACAGTATCGTATGCAACACACGATTTTGCATAATTAATTTCTATTGGATACGTCCCCGAACCAAGACCTGTAAATATTCCGCTGCGTGATATCGACGAGTTCAGCTTGCAGTAGTTCATTTGCATATTATTGGCAGCAACAACAACCTTTCCATTGTTCTGCGAACAATAATTCGCTTCTGAACTAATCGAATAATTTGGCTTTTCTGCCACTTGCACGTTAAACTCAACAAGAGACATACACGAATGCTGTCCTACCTTCAAAACAATATTATGACTGCCAGGATTTAATTCTGATATTTCATAATTGTTTGTACCTAATTTGCTTACCGAGTAATTGTCATCATTCCAACTGATTTCCGATGCCGAACCAGACATATTTATCTGCATCTTCTCACCATAGCATAAATATGTTTTTGATGCTGTTGCAAAAACTTCCTCAGGTTTAACGAAAGTTATGCGCGCACTATCAACCACATGTTTTCCATCGGTAACAAACAAAATTCCTGACTTATATTCGGGGCTACATACCTTTACTCCAGATGATGTCTTTACCAATTTAAGCCCGTTGGAAATTGAGGCGTTATTAATATTCAAGCCATCAACAGATAATTCGTCGCCGCAAATTATTGTGTCATTTAAGTTAAGTAAATCAATCTTATTAGATTGGACTATAAGTTCAGAACTTTTAGTCTGCGGGGTTTGCTCCTGCTTTAATTCATCAGGGTTAGTATAAAGAGCTTCGCCAGAATCTGAGATATTGGATTCAGACACATCTGGAGTGGTATTATCAGTCTGTGCTATTTCGTTTTCAACATCATTTTGAGGTAACGAAACTGCTACAACAGCAGCAACGATGCCAACAACAGCAACTGCTGCCATTATATAGAACTTATATGCAGAAACAAACTCTCCAATGGAGCGTTTAGGATAATTATCCTTTATCTTGCCGAAAACCTCTGGTGGTGGCGTCTCGGTGTAGTTTTCTAGTTTCTGTTTAAATATCTTGTCAAAATCATTCATTGCCAAAAACATTATTTTTTAATTAAACCTATCAAAAATTCTCTTGCCTTCTTAAGTTGCGAGCGACTTGTAGCTTCCGTTATGTTAAGCATCTTTGCTATTTCAACATGTTGGTAACCTTCTATCACATACAGGTTAAAAACAACTCTATAGCCATCCGGAAGTGCGTTAACAAGCTTCAGTAGATCTTCAGCCGACATACTTGAAATAACATCCGAATCGAAGTCAATCATGTTGGCATCATACTCATCGCCATAATCCTCAAATGTCTTATCATTAAGCCGAATGTAATTCAATGCCTCATGAACAGTCATTTTGTGCAACCAGCCATTAAAAGAACCTTCGAATCGGAACTCTCCAATCTTGTCCATAATCTTTATGAAACAATCCTGGAGAAGGTCCTGAGCGTCGTCTTCGCACTTTGTATATCTCAAACAAATACCATAGACCAACGGTGAGAACTTGCGATAAAGTTCATCAAAAGCTCTTGGAGACTTCTTCTGGCACTTCCTTATTAGCTCTTCGTTTTCGCTCATTACACTATATAGACAACTTGAAAGTCGATTTCGTTGCCTGGGATTTTAATTTTTTTCTTCAAATATAATGATAAAAAAAAATGGCTATAATTTCTTATAGCCATTTTTTGTGGAAGATTAAAATTTATCTTACTAGGTGAAGTGCTCCTTCCTCCTTGTATATGTGATTATCATAGCCCTCGGCTTCGATAATGTAGTAGTATACACCTGGAGTTGCCTTCGTTGTTCCGTTCAAGCGACCATCCCAACCTGCATCTTCGTTCTCCCAGTCTGTCCATTCGAATACTACACGACCGTAACGGTTGAGGATAGTACCATGGAAAGTCTTAAGAGTTTGTGCATTAACCTGGAAGAAGTCGTTTACACCATCACCGTTTGGTGAGAAGATGTTCGGGATTTCAAGCTTACTTTCCTTATCAACGAATACACATTCATCAAGGAAAGCAGTATCGCGGCATTCTGGAAGGTCACGGTTCATTACTACAAGGTATGGTTCGTAGCAACCTGGCTCTGTGTAAACGTGTTCAACGAGTTCATCGCAGTTCTTTTCAACAACGCCATCACCAAAGTGCCATTCGCAACGCTTGCCTACATTGTCGTAGTTAGTTGAGTTAACGAAGATGACATTTGCTTCCGGTGCTACTAGGTCGGCTAGGATAACGTCTGCAGAAACTGCAAATTCAGCTTCAATCATACCGATTGTACCAACCTCAACTTCTGGGAAGTCGTGGCAGTAAACATCACCGAAGTAAGAATAATACTGGGTGAAGTATTCACGGTTGAATGACTGGTAGTCTGAACGGTATGTATATCTACCCTGCGGGATGTTATATACATGGAAGTCGGTAATTGCATAACCTGTATTCGGGTTAGTGATAGTTGGGCCAACGGTTGTATCGATCCAGAAGAATGCGAAGAAACCTGTTGTGTCAAGGAATTCAATACCACCTCTACCAAGAGAGCATGTATCCATGATGATGTTGTATGAATACTCTGGAAGCTGCGGCTCCTCTACGATAGCCTGGCCTATGTTAGACTGGCATCCCCATGAGTTGGTGGTTGTAAGGCCTACGATATGTGTTGCTTCCTTGTCTTCCCAGTGGATGTATGTTCTGTATTCTCCGTTCTGGGCATTATTGATTACTGTATCGATTATTCCGACTCCGTAGCTCCAGTCGTAGCGGCTAAGCGAATCCTCATATGCTGTAAGGACTGCTGCTTCTCCGAAGCACTTCGGTGGGATGACCTTGATGGAATCTGATGGTACGCGAGCGAATACTACGCGGATACTATCCTCGGCTGTACAATATTCTGTGTTCTGTACTGCCCAGTACAGGGTGTAGTACGGATAGCTCGGGTTGTCCGAGTTGAGGATGTTGGTGTGGATTGCTGTGTTCGGATTGTCCCTGTCGTCAAACCATACTACGTTTGATGCCACAGATGATGACCAGCGGCCTACGCCGATTCCGTTGAAGTCTACATGGAGCTGGCCGTTGTTTGAGCAGAACAGCATTGCGCTGTCGCGGATTTCTGCTGTTGGCTGCTGCATGAACTGAACCGTCCATGGGCCTGCTGTATCCTGGCAGAATCTCTCTGGTCCATTGTATTCTATCCAGTAGAAATCGTGTGCTCCGTAGCTTGATACGGTAACGTCTGATACTGTTGAGTTTACAGTTGAGTTCTGTGGACCGAACTGCGTTGACGGGTTCTGTTCGTACCAGAAGCCCTGAATGTCGCTGCCTGTTGCATCGGCGCGCAAGAATTCGAAGGTAAGGCCGCAGGTTACTGTGTCGCCGGCATTCATGTTGATTGCCGCTGATGGTATTTCATAGAATGTTACCGTTACTTCATCCCATGCAGCACAGGTTTCTGTTGCATCTTCAACCTCGATGTGCGGGTGGTTGGTTTCTACCCAGCGGAATACTGCGGGTCCGTATGCCGAGAAGTGTCCCTGTGCTTCCGGATCTGTCCTGTCAACGAATGTTGCGTTACCGCCATCCATGCACATCCAGCTTCCGGTGATGCTGTCGCCTTCGATGTGAGACGATACGGCATGCATTGTGAAGTCGAGACCGCAGACGTCAAAGTCGGGTCCTGCATTTACTACTGGCTGCTCCATGAATTCTACAGTTACGGTGTCGAGCGAGTAGCAGTTGCTTGCCTCTCCGGCTGTATTGGTTTCCCTCAGCTGGAACGTGTATACTCCGTAGTCGTTTACATGTACTGGCTCAGTGATGCTGTCGTGTGGCGTGTTGGTCCATGTTGGGTTGAGGGCGCCTTCTGGCTTTGTGAGTGTTGTCCACTGGCATACTGGTGTGTAGGTTGTGTCAGGGAGTAGGCTCCATGCTCCGTTGAGGACATAGTCGCGTCCGCATGCAACATGGTCGCGGCCGGCATCGGCTACTGGCCTCTGCAAGAATCTTACATTAAGAGTATCGATTACCATACAGTCGCGGTTCTTTGCAACGAAGTACAACTGAACATCACGGAAGCGGGTAATAGTTACTGTTGAATCAAGAGTGAATGTTGTTTCTGGACTTAATGAATCAGCATAGTGACCATTGATGTCCTTAGTAATCCATGAAAATTCGGTATAACCCTGAGATGCTGCTGTTTCTGCACAAAGTTCTACTTCGTTACCGCAGACAGAAATGTGGTCACCTGTTGAACCACACTGATGTACGCTTACGCTAGGCATCTTACGGAATACGATATGCTTGGAGGCTTCGCCGAAGCAATCTGCACCGTCAGGAAGACGTGGGTCGTTAATAGGTTCTGACCATACAAATTCATATTCTACTTCTGTTACATCATCTGGAATTGGAACCGATACGAAGCAGTGGGGGTAACGGTCGCTACTTGGCAATGATGGGTCACCATATGCGTGGTAAGATGAAACTGGTATGATACGATGGTTCATATCGTATGCAGTCCAACGGCCTTCATTTGCTGGGTTGGTGTTGTAAACCTGAAGTTCAGCAATATGTCCGCAGACTGTATCAACGTTAGCTGTAGTTGCTGGTGAAGGTACCGAAATGAAAGTAATGTTTACATTATCAGTTCCGACACATTCGCCGTTTCTTTCTGTAAGGGTGATAGTGTAAGTACCGCTACCGTTAGCATTTGCTGTTGGCTGAATGCTACCTGAAGCTGGAGTCATTACAACACCTGCTCCCGACCATGACAATGTAGAACCATTGATCATTGGAATTGTTGCATGTGCGCCAGAAATTTGAGCGTTAACACCGCAGACTGTCATATCAGGACCAGCTTCTGGAGTTGGAACCTGACGGAAGTTATAAGATGCTGATGCACGACCTGTACATTCTGCATTTACAACGTTCCATGTATAAGTTGCGATACCATAGTGGCTCGAAAGTACTGTTGCATCCGGCTGAGTGTTTGTAGTGTTGCTTACTGTAGTGTAAGAATAGTTATCTACGCCTTCTGGACCTGTTGCTGTCCAGTAGCCGCTCATTCCGGCAGGAAGGTTAGAACCGCTAAGTGTCATTACAAGACCACAAGTTTCTCCGCCTGTAACTGTTGGTGTAGGAGTCTGTTTCCACATTAAAGGAACTGCCTGTGACAATGAACGACAGCCGTTACCCCATGCAGAAAGACCTGCTCCGTAACCTGCTACGGCAACAAGATAGTATTGTGTATTGTAGTTACCACCAGTAATTGTTCCAAGACCGATAGTTGTTGTTGTACCCTGAAGAGTGCAAATATGTGTTCCCTGTACGTCTGTAGGATCGCTACATATAATATAAGAGAATACACCTCCAGAAACGTCAACTTCCTGATCGTTGTTATGTGCTATTGTGTAGATATCGCCAGTACACAAGATAACTGGAGCGTTAGAAGCAAATGTTCCTGCGAAGTTAGGACAGTCGCATGCATAGTAGCCAGGAACTGACACACTGCTACATCCCTGCAAGTCTTCAACTATAAGTGCATATTCCAGTGCACTGTGGCCTTGGAAGCTGTAGCTAGTAGCTGTGCTGCTGCTTACGCTGATTGTACCGTCGGTAGCCATTGCCGAGTTATCTTCATATTCTGTATATGAACCTGTAATGCGATATGTTGGAGGAGTTGCAGATGAAACACCATTTACGTTGAATGAAACTGTTACAACTGGGTTTGCACCTGAACCGCAAACTTCCTGACGGTTGCTTACCGACACTTCGTCATATATTGTGAACGACTGGGTGCTGGTCGCCGGTGAGGCGCAGCGTTCTCCGTCGATGCGGTTTGTTATTGTGTATGTTCCGGGGGGTGCTAGGCTCGGGGTGAAGGTGCGGGCTTCCACATTGAGGGCCGCACTGCTCGGGCTTACGCTCAATGTGCCGAAATCCTGTGCGTTGATAAGTATCATTTCTCCGGAACGGCAGCAGCTGGATATCGGGTCGAGAGTTGCATCCATTGGCATTGCGAAGTTTACGTTTACGCTTGCTTCACCAGTACAACTTGTGTTGCCCTGGTAGTATTCGTGCCATGTGAATGTGTAGTCGCCATATACGTTAACGGTTACGTTGGTCTGTGGAGCATTTTCTGCTGAGAAAGTTGCTGTACCAGGACCAGTGTAAGTCCAGTGTCCAGTGTTGCTTGGGAATGCAAATGAACCTGCACTAAGTGTAATGCTGTTACCACATGGAGATGTAGAGGATGCATTTACAATTGGAGATGGTTCAATACAGCAAGATGGGTCACGTGAGCTAAGGACGTAAACTGTTACTGTTGTATCGTAAGCACAACCGAAATCATCGGTAGCTGTGAATGTATAAGGTATCAAAGCTGCATTCTGAGTATCAGAGTTCTGTACGTTTGCATGTGCTGTTGTATTTCCATTCTGGCCATCGGTAATGTTTTCACCACTCCAGCTGTATGTAGAAGTCTGGTATGTATTTGTGAATGTCCACAAATCATGTGGATACAAGTTATCGTTGAAGTAAAGACCCCATTCGAAAATGTAACCGTTATCATATCGCAAGTGGTCGCAGACATAGATTGTCCAGATACCGTTAAGAGGACAACCAATCAATGAAGTCATGTTTTCGTATGGACCATAGTTCTGGTTTTCCTGAACTACGCTTGTTGTTTCAGTGGTACCACATGGGTCAGTATAGCTTGTTAAAGTTGTAGGGCTGCCCGATCCAAAAGGAACTGTTCCGTTAGGATAGATATTATAAGAATAGCCCACACCTGAAGTATAGTAGCAGTTAGATGTTGATGAAGATGGGTCTGGTGCCAAACCTAGGTGGAAGCTGCTACCGCCACTTGAACCTGCAAGATGAACACCACCTGAATTATGCCAGTTCAAAGAAGGCATTGTAGAACCAGTGCCATAACCATGAATCAAACATTGGTTTCCATTAGGGCACTGAAGCAAGATACTAAGGTCACCAAAATAAGAGTGCTCCATATTCAGGTACAAACGATCAATATCATTGATGGAAGTGATTGCTGCACCATCAGCAAAGATATCAAATACCAAGCTTGTAGTATAGCAAGTGCTGTCACCATCAGGAAGGAAGGTTAAACCTGCTACTCTATCAGGAATTGGCTTCGACCAAGGTATTACGCTTGGTTCTCCGGTGAATGTAACCTGGGTTCCCGGGCAAATTGTATCGGGGCCGAATGTTACGTCCTCCCATGTAGGTGGGATGGATACGCGGACTTTCTTGGCGTTGACGTTCCTGTTCATGCAGTTGCGGTCGTCGGATGCTTCGCATACTACGATGTAGCCGCCGCGTTCTGTAAAGGTGCGGCTGAAGTTCTGCATTCCCTGGGTGCCGGGCGCATTTGCGTTCCATACGGTATCTTCGTTTTCGTCTACTACGCCCCAGCGGTAGAAGAGGGTGGCTTCCGACTGTGCGTAGTCGGTGTTGTTCTGCGGGAAAACGCTGCTGGCTGTAAAGTTGACGGCTGTACCATCACATACGTCGTAGTAGGTCTCCGTTCCCTCTGTCGTTGCTGACAAGCTTGGTGTGATTGTTGTCGTGAAGACCTGACACATGCTACCGCACCAGATTTTAGCACAGAAACCAGCACCAGTTGTAGAACCTGATGACCAGACAAGCTGCAAGGCACCACGGGTTGACGAGAATGTACGTCCGTTAAGTGTAGTACCAGTTGCGTTTGAAACAAGTACTGCCTGCGAAATAGCATCCCTAATTGTCAATGATGTTCCCGAAGCAAGGTTGAACTGAGTAAACTTAATGCTGATAGCACCACTGTTTGTTGATGCGATTTCTCTTGTGTAGCTTTCGTTTGCACTGTAGTTACCGGTAAGACCACTATCGTAAATGTAAGTGGTTGTAGCAGCTTCCG
Organism: uncultured Bacteroidales bacterium; assembly: GCA_937899245.1. Lineage (GTDB taxonomy): Bacteria > Bacteroidota > Bacteroidia > Bacteroidales > ML635J-15 > Bact-19. The sequence goes on from CALDKB010000025.1 coordinate 54,844, forward strand.
ATGTTGCATGAGTACAATCAATCTGGAAGGTATTGCCGGTTGCTCCACCCGAATCGCTTATTCGCCAGTTTGTGTTCTGGGCGAATACTGTTGAACATGCTACGCTGAATATAGCGAGCAAAAATAATCTGAACTTATTCATTGCTGTATCCTTTCGTTGCGTTAAACATCTCAGAGATTTCCTTGTTCGAATAGAAACCAATTATTGTATTGGTCTTTCCTACTCGGTAGAGAATCCTATGGTCATATGGTCTCTCATAGTAGAATTCGGCAATGTTTACCTTACCGATTTCAATGTTCTGAACCATGTCGGCACGTTCACCAGTTTCCGGATCCCTGTAGTACAAATACTCGAAATCATCGATTTTTTGTGCCAGTTCCGGACTTTCGATGTACCATGAATGGTCAAGTTCGTAGTTGAGAAGCTCCAAACTTAGCGGAGTTTCCTTCTGCATGCGCTTCAGGTGTTCAAGGCTGAAGGCCTTTTCCAAGCGCGGATCGATTTGCACCGTTTGTGCAAAGCTGAAACTTGAAATCATCAAGATAATCAGCGCGATAGCAAACTTCTTATTCATATTCTAACTTTTAAAAATTTTTTCTAACTAAGAATTTTAAATTCCTTTCTCTACTATATAGACAACTTGAAAGTCGATTTCGTTGCCTGGGATTTAAAATTTTTTTTAATTTTTTATAATCCTATTTTAAGTCCTACATTAATAATTAATTACAAAATATAAGGTTGCAAAATAAATTATTTTTTTTTAACTGCTGTTAAAAAACCTAACTTTTTGTTAATAAAATTCACAACGCACTAGCACACAAACAATTAGCACCCATATGCATTTACGATAGTTCCATTGGGTATAAAAAAAAAGAGAATGAAAAACTCATTCTCTTTTTTATGTTCAAAAGGCGATTAAACCCTATGCCTTAGCAGTATTTCCGCCGAAATTCATTGGAAGTTTCGACTGCTGGGTTGAAATCGTGCCATAGTTGTCTTCGTACTTCTGGATATTATCCTGCAAAGCACGAAGCAGTCTCTTGGCATGTTCCGGAGTCAAAATTATTCTCGACTGGACCTTTGACTTAGGTACTCCAGGCATAACTCTTACAAAGTCGACAATAAATTCAGAAGAAGAATGTGAAATTACAGCAAGGTTCGCATACGTTCCCTGAGCAACGTTATCATCTAATTCGATATTTAACTGATTGTTACTGTTTTCTGCCATGGTAAAATGTCATTTATTCTTCATTGTTATCAATATATGGAGCTACCTCTTCACGATTGCAGACTCTCAAAGCCTGGAAGTCGCGTAAACCTGTACCTGCCGGAATCAAGTGACCGACAATAACATTTTCCTTCATACCTTCAAGGGTATCTTCCTTAGCTCTAATAGCTGCTTCGTTAAGAACCTTTGTTGTTTCCTGGAATGATGCTGCCGACATAAAGCTTGAAGTCTGCAAAGCTGCCTTAGTGATACCCTGCAAAACCTGACTAGATGTAGCTGGAATTGCTGGTCTTGCCTCAACAAGCTTCATATCCTTGCGCTTCAACATTGAGTTTTCATCGCGGAGTCTTCTGTAGGAAACAATCTGTCCTGCTGCAAAGTTTGTCGAATCGCCGGCATCAACAACGACCTTCTTGTCGAAGATACTGTCGTTTTCCTGTCTGAATTCCCACTTGTCGACAACTTGTTTTTCAAGGAACTGAGTATCACCAGGATCTTCAACGACAACTTTTCTCATCATCTGGCGAACAATTACCTCAAAGTGCTTGTTATTAATTTTTACACCCTGAAGACGATATACGTCCTGGATTTCGTTAACTAGGTATTCCTGAACCTTAGTCGGACCCATGATAGCCAAGATATCTGATGGAGTTATAGCGCCATCGATAAGTGGAGTACCAGCCTTGATATAATCGTTTGCCTGAACTAGGATTTGCTTTGAAATAGGAACAAGATACTTCTTAGAATTTCCTTCCTTTGGAACGATTTCTATTTCTCTGTTACCACGTTTCATCTTGCCGTATACGACAACACCATCGATTTCAGAAACGATTGCAGGATTAGATGGGTTACGAGCTTCGAAGAGTTCGGTTACACGTGGCAAACCACCGGTGATATCACCACCCTTACCTACTACCTTTGGCATCTTAATAAGAATATCACCTGCCTTTATCTGATCCTTTTCGTTCTTCATCAAACGAGCGCCCACTGGCAAGTTGTATGTTGCAAGAACTTCCTTGTTCTTATCAATTACTTTTGCTACTGGAATCTTAGATTTATCCTTTGTTTCAATGATAATTCTTTCAATGAAACCTGTCTGAGGAGCGATTTCCTGCTTGAAGTTAACACCCTCGATAACATCTTCGAATATCAATTTACCAGAATGTTCGCAGATGATTACAATATTGTACTGGTCCCATTCACAAATCTTGTCACCCTTCTTAACAACGTCGCCGTTCTTGAAATACAATCTAGAACCATACGGTAATGGCTTGTTTACAAGAGCAATTTTGGTCTTAGCGTCCAAAATTTTCAATTCGGCCATACGGGTAACAACGATATCAACATTACCATCTTCCTCTTCGTGAGAAACGGTTCTTAATTCATCTATTTCAAGAATACCGTCATACTTAGCTGTGATTGTAGATTCGCTAGCAATGTTACCTGCGATACCACCGGAGTGGAAAGTTCTCAATGTCAACTGAGTACCAGGTTCACCGATTGACTGTGCTGCGATAACACCAACAGCCTCACCTTTCTGTACAAGTCTGTGTGTTGCTAAGTTACGTCCATAACATTTTGCACATACACCCTTACGAGATTCACAAGTGAGCACCGATCTGATTTCAACCTTTTCTATTGGAGAGTCAGAAATTGCCTTTGCAATACTTTCAGTGATCTCTTCACCGGAAGCAACAATCATCTCGTTTGTCTGAGGATGGAAAACATCGTGAACACTGATTCTACCTAGAATTCTATCATACAACGACTCAACAAGTTCGCCATCGTCTTTTCTCAATTCTGAAACTTCAAGGCCTCTCAAAGTTCCACAGTCTTCCTCGTTAATAATTACATCGTGAGCTACATCGACAAGACGACGAGTCAAATAACCAGCATCTGCTGTTTTCAAAGCGGTATCGGCCAAACCCTTACGAGCACCGTGAGAAGAGATAAAGTATTCGAGGATTGACAAACCTTCCTTGAAGTTAGCCAAGATTGGGTTTTCAATAATCTGACCACCTTCTGCACCTGCTTTCTGTGGTTTTGCCATCAAACCTCTCATACCGCACAACTGGCTAATCTGTTCCTTAGAACCACGGGCACCAGAGTCAAGCATCATATATACAGAGTTGAAACCTTGGTCATCTGTAGAAAGTTTCTTCATTACCGCGATACTCAACTTAGCATTTACGTTTGTCCAAACATCGATTACCTGATTGTAACGTTCCTTATCAGTAATGAAACCGTTGCTGAAATTGAACATAATTTCATCAACCTGCTCATAACCATCCTGGATTAACTGTGCTTTTTCTTCAGGTACAATAACATAGTCGAGGTTGAAAGACAAACCGCCAATAAATGCGTTGTAGTATCCCATGTTCTTTATGTCATCAAGGAATTTAGCTGTAGTAGCAGTTCCGCACTTATTAATGATATTGCCGATAATATCTCTCAAAGATTTCTTAGTAAGAAGCTGGTTAATATATCCATATTCCTTTGGTACAACCTGGTTGAATATTACACGGCCGGTTGTTGTTTCGATAAGTCTTATGATTGGGTTACCATCTTCATCGATACCATCCTGGTGTTTAACCTTAATCTTAGCATGAAGACCAAGTTTACCTTCATTGTAAGCAATGATAACTTCTTGTGGTCCATAGAATATCTGTCCTTCGCCCTGTTCGCCTGTTCTTTCCTTTGTGATATAGTAAAGACCAAGTACCATATCCTGAGAAGGAACGGTAATAGGAGCGCCATTTGCAGGATTAAGGATGTTATGAGAAGCAAGCATCAATATCTGAGCTTCCATTACTGCTGCGTTGCCCAAAGGCAAGTGAACTGCCATCTGGTCACCATCGAAGTCGGCGTTGAATGCCGTACATACCAATGGATGCAATTGTATTGCCTTACCTTCGATAAGTTTCGGCTGGAATGCCTGAATACCAAGTCTATGCAATGTAGGAGCACGGTTCAATAGAATTGGGTGACCCTTCATTACGTTTTCAAGGATATCCCATACTACAGGATCCTTACGTTCAACTATCTTCTTTGCAGATTTAACAGTCTTTACAATACCTCTTTCCATCAACTTTCTGATGATAAACGGCTTGTAAAGTTCAGCTGCCATGTCCTTAGGAAGACCGCACTCGTGCATTCTAAGTTCCGGACCTACAACGATAACCGAACGGGCTGAGAAATCGACACGTTTACCAAGTAAGTTCTGACGGAAACGACCTTGCTTACCTTTCAAGCTATCGCTCAAAGATTTAAGTGGTCTGTTAGCATCAGTCTTTACAGCACTTGACTTTCTAGAGTTATCGAACAAAGAGTCGACAGCTTCTTGAAGCATACGCTTTTCGTTACGGAGAATAACTTCTGGAGCCTTTATTTCCAATAGTCTTCTCAAACGATTGTTTCTAATGATTACTCTTCTGTACAAGTCGTTAAGGTCGGAAGTTGCAAAACGTCCACCATCAAGCGGAACCAAAGGACGAAGCTCTGGAGGAATAACAGGGACAACCTGAACAATCATCCATTCCGGCTTATTGATGTCCTTTGACATTCTAAATGCCTCAACGACATTTAATCTCTTCAAGGCTTCGGTTTTTCTCTGCTGTGATGTTTCCTTGCTAGCCTTATCACGAAGGTCATAAGACAACTTGTCAAGGTCGATTTTTCTTAGCAAGTCTAGAATTGCTTCTGCACCCATCTTAGCAACGAACTTGTTAGGATCGGTATCTTCGAGCATCTGATTCTCGCGAGGTAGCGTATCAAGGATTGCTACATATTCCTCTTCAGTCAACAGATCCAATTCTGCAATACCGTCCTGTGCCTTTGGACCCGGCTGGATAACAATATATCTTTCGTAATAGATGACAGAATCCAACTTCTTTGAAGGCAAACCTAAAAGGTAACCAATCTTATTTGGAAGAGTCTTGAAATACCAGATGTGAGCAACAGGAACTTCGAGCTTAATATGACCCATTCTTTCCCTGCGGACTTTCTTTTCTGTTACTTCAACACCACACCTATCACAAACAATACCTTTATATCTTATTCTCTTGTATTTACCGCAATGGCATTCGTAATCCTTACAAGGACCGAATATTCTTTCGCAGAACAAACCGTCTCTTTCTGGCTTGTAAGTTCTGTAGTTTATGGTTTCAGGTTTTGTAACTTCTCCACTTGACAAATCCTGTATCTCTTCTGGGGAAGCCAAGCTTACAGTTATCTTGGAGAAATTAGTTTTTACTTTTGAGTCTTTTCTAAAAGCCATTTTACCAGTATTTTATCAATTATTCAAGATTAATTTTCAAGCACAAACCTCTTAATTCGTGCAACAGCACGTTCAATGATTCTGGAATTCCAGGAACCGGCATCTGTTCGCCCTTAACGATGCTTTCGTATGTCTTTGCCCTACCGACAACATCATCAGACTTAACGGTAAGTATTTCCTGCAATACATTTGCAGCACCGAAAGCTTCGAGAGCCCAAACTTCCATTTCACCGAAACGCTGACCACCAAACTGAGCCTTACCGCCAAGTGGCTGCTGAGTAATCAATGAGTATGGACCTATTGAACGAGCATGCATCTTATCCTCAACCATGTGGCCTAACTTAAGCATGTAGATGACACCTACGGTTGCTGGTTGGTCAAACATTCTACCTGTACCGCCATCATACAACCAAGTCTTACCATACTTAGGAACGCCTGCCTTTTCGGTATATTCACATATCTGTTCTAGACTTGCACCATCGAAGATAGGTGTTGCAAATTTGCAACCCAAAACTCTACCAGCCCAACCGAGAACGGTTTCGTAAATCTGACCGAGGTTCATACGAGAAGGCACACCCAATGGGTTAAGTACGATATCAACAGGAGTACCATCATCAAGGAAAGGCATATCTTCCTGGCGTACGATACGTGCGAGGATACCCTTGTTACCGTGACGACCTGCGAGTTTATCACCTACTCTGATAACACGCTTGCTAGCAAGGTATACCTTAGCAAGCTGCATGATGCCTGCTGGAAGTTCATCTCCGATTGTTATATCAAGCTTTTCTCTTCTATATGCACCGGTAATCTTCTTGTATTCAACCATATAGTTGAACAAGATCTTTGCTATCTGATCGTTGCGTGACTTATCTGTTGTCCACTTGTTTGGATTAACATTGATAAAATCAACACCTTGCAACAATTTCTGGGTGTACTTTACACCTTTCTGTATAACAACCTGGTCCAAGTTGTCCTTTACGCCCTGAGAAGTCTTGCCGTTTACAAGAACAAACAATTTGTCGATTAGGACATCTTTCAACTTGTCCAAATCTTTCTTTTCGCGTTCTTCGATAGCTTCGACCAAGAGCTTGTCCTGATTCTTAATCTTTCTGTCCTTAACACTTCTAGAGAACAGCTTCTTATCGATGACAACACCGCTAGTAGACGGAGAAGCCTTCAAAGAAGCATCCTTAACATCACCGGCCTTATCACCGAAGATAGCTCTCAAAAGTTTTTCTTCTGGAGAAGGATCACTTTCACCCTTAGGTGTAATCTTACCGATCATGATGTCACCCGGCTTTACTCTAGCACCTACACGAATAATACCATTTTCATCAAGATCCTTAGTTGCAGTTTCGCTAACATTTGGAATATCGGAAGTAAGTTCTTCCATACCACGTTTAGTTTCACGAACCTCAAGCTGGTAATCGGTAATGTGGATTGAAGTGAAAAAGTCCTCTCTTACTACTCTTTCGTTAAGAACAATTGCATCCTCGTAGTTATAACCCTTCCAAGGCATGAATGCTACCTTAAGGTTTCTACCCAATGCGAGGTCACCACCCTGAGTGCCGTAGCCTTCTGTTAGAATTGTGCCCTTTTCAACACGCTGTCCCCTAGTAACAACAGGACGAAGGTTAACGCATGTATTCTGGTTGGTCTTTCTAAACTTCGGAATTTTATATTCTACTGAATCGCCGACAAAGCTTATGAATCTTTCTTCGTCAGTTCTGTCATACTTAATAATAATCTTTTCTGCATCAACATATTCAACGACACCAGTACCTTCTGCTACCAAAAGGATTCTAGAGTCCTTTGCAACCATGTGCTCGATACCGGTTCCAACAATTGGAGCTTCCGGACGAAGCAACGGCACTGCCTGACGCATCATGTTAGATCCCATCAATGCACGGTTAGCATCATCGTGTTCAAGGAATGGAATCAAAGAAGCTGCTATTGAAGAGATCTGGTTTGGAGCAACGTCCATAAGTTCAACCTCCTCAGGAGTAACAACGACATAGTCGCCTTCCTTTCTAGCCTTTACCCTATTGCTAAGGAAATTACCCTTGTCGTCAACTTCTGCGTTTGCCTGGGCAACAATCTTTCCAGTTTCCTGTTCTGCGCTCAAGTAAACTATATCATCGAAACCAACAGCATTGTCAGTTACGCGTCTGTATGGAGTTTCAATAAAACCAAGGTCATTAATCTTTGCATAAACACAAAGAGAAGAAATCAAACCGATATTTGGACCTTCTGGAGTTTCAATAGGACACAAACGACCATAGTGAGTATAGTGAACGTCACGGACTTCGAAACCGGCTCTTTCACGCGACAAACCGCCAGGACCTAAAGCAGACAATCTTCTCTTGTGAGTCATTTCTGCCAATGGGTTAATCTGGTCCATGAACTGGGACAACTGGTTTGTACCGAAGAAAGAATTGATAACAGACGACAAAATCTTAGAGTTGATAAGATCCATTGGATGGAAAACTTCGTTGTCGCGAACATTCATTCTTTCCCTGATAGTACGAGCCATACGAGCAAGTCCGACATTGAATTGGTTTGCAAGCTGTTCGCCTACGGTTCTTACTCTACGGTTGCTCAAGTGGTCGATATCATCAACGTCTGCCTTGGAGTTGATAAGTTCGATCAAATATTTAATGATGGCAATGATATCTTCCTTTGTCAACACTTTAGTAGTATCCGGAACATCAAGAGCCAACTTCTGGTTAATTCTATAACGACCTACATCACCGAGATCGTATCTCTTGTCGGAGAAGAACAACTTATCTATAACATCACGTGCGGTTGCTTCGTCAGGTGGTTCTGAGTTTCTCAACTGACGGTAGATGTAATAAACAGCTTCCTTTTCTGAATTGCAGGTATCTTTCTGCAATGTATTATAAATAATTGCATGGTCTGAGATTTTCTGGTTTTCCTTATGAAGAAGGATAGCCTTCACGCCAGACTCAACAATCATATCAATATGTTCATTTGTCAGTTCTGTTTCTCTGTCGAGAATAATTTCATTTCTTTCCAAAGATACAACTTCAGCGGTATCTTCGTCAACGAAATCTTCGGTCCAAGTTTTCAAAACTCTTGCGGCAAGCTTTCTTCCGACAACCTTTTTCAAAGCAGTCTTCGAAACCTTTACTTCGTCTGCCAAGTCAAAGATTTCAAGAATATCCTTATCGTTTTCGAAACCGATTGCTCTTAAAAGAGTAGTAACTGGCAATTTCTTTTTTCTGTCGATATACGCATACATCACTGTATTGATATCGGTAGCAAATTCTATCCAAGCACCTTTAAAAGGTATAACTCTAGCTGAATACAATTTAGTACCGTTTGTATGCATTGACTGGCTAAAGAAAACACCAGGCGACCTATGCAACTGAGATACAACTACACGTTCAGCGCCGTTAATTACGAAAGTTCCGCTAGGAGTCATATAAGGGACTGTGCCCAACCAAACATCTTGTACGGAATCTTCAAAATCCTCGTGTTCCTCGTCGCTGCATGTCAATCTCAACTTTGCCTTTAATGGCACGCAGTAAGTAAGACCTCTGTCTATACATTGTTCTATGCTGTATCTTGGCGGATCAAGAGTATAGTCTAGGAACTGGAGTTCGAAATTGTTTCTGGTATCGGTTATAGGGAAGTTTTCTGCAAAAACCTGATATAAGCCCTCCGACTTTCTTTGTTCTGCTGTGGAATCTAGCTGAACAAATTCTTTAAACGATTTTATTTGGATTTCCAAGAAATCTGGATATTCCAGCTGATTTCTTGTTGTTGAAAAATTAATTCTTTGATTTGTATTAACAGCCATTGATGCAAAATTTTAAAAATGAACCTAAACCAACAAAGGTTTAAAACCCCCGAGGGGGTTCTAAACCTATAAATTATACAACAAAAGTCGTTTATTTAAGTTCAACTTCTGCTCCAACTTCTTCCAACTGCTTCTTCAAAGATTCTGCTTCGTCCTTTGCAATAGCTTCCTTTACTGGTTTTGGAGCTGCGTCAACTAATTCCTTAGCTTCCTTCAATCCGAGGCCTGTCAAAGTCTTAACAACCTTAACAACGTCCAATTTCTTAGGACCTGCTGCCTTCAAGATAACATCAAATTCAGTTTTTTCTTCAGCTGCTGCTGCTGCTGGTCCTGCTGCTGGTCCTGCTACTGCTACTGCTGCTGCTGCTGGTTCAATACCATATTCTTCCTTCAAGATGTTTGCTAATTCGTTTACGTCTTTAACAGTAAGATTAACTAATTCTTCTGCCAATTGTTTAAGATCTGCCATTTTTATAAAATTTTAACTTTTTAACTTTAATTTTTTATTCTCTCTCTGATAAGGTTTTTACTAAACCTCCTAATAAATTTTTGCCTGATTCGAGTTGTCCCAATACGGTCTTCATCGGCGACTGCAACAATAATATAACATCACCAATAAGTTCTTCCTTAGACTTAAGACTTGCAAGAGCCTCAAGGTTCGATTGTCCAACGTATACAGATTCTTCTGCGTATGCGCCCTTGAATAAAGGCTTATCGCTCTTCTGGTTCAATTCCTTAATAAGTTTTGCTGGTACATTTGCTGTATTGCAGAACATTATTGCAGAGTTTTCAACCAATACCGGATACAATTCTTCGTAATCGCTACCTAAACGCTCTAATGCTTTTCTAAAAAAGGTATTCTTAACAACAATCAGTTCAATGTCTTTCTCGAAGCATTTCTTTCTAAGCAAATATGTCTGCTTAGCGTTCAATCCTGAAATGTCTGCTACGTAGAAGTGATTGTACTGTTCTACTGTAGACTTCAGGCTCTCGATAAGAGCATTTTTGTCTTCTCGTTTCATACTCGTGTGTTACTAATTAATTGTTTTTGTATCGATTTCTATTCCAGGACTCATTGTACTAGAAAGGTAAACGCTCTTTACGTATGTACCCTTTGCTGCTGTTGGTTTCAACTTAAGGATAGTCTGAAGCAATTCGTTTGCATTATCAACGATCTTGTTTGCTTCGAATGAAACCTTACCAATACCTGCGTGGATTATACCGAACTTATCAACCTTGAAGTCGATTTTACCCTTCTTTACATCCTCTACTGCCTTGCCGATTTCCATTGTGACGGTACCAGTTTTTGGGTTTGGCATCAAGCCTCTTGGACCTAATACGCGACCTAATTTACCGATTTTTGCCATCACCATTGGCATAGTGATAATGATGTCAACATCTGTCCATCCTCCTTGGATTTTCTCGATGTAATCATCCAAACCTACAAAATCAGCTCCTGCATCCTTTGCTTCCTGTTCCTTTTCTGGTGTACACAATACCAAAACGCGAACCTGCTTTCCGGTTCCGTGTGGCAATGTGGTGATACCTCTTACCATCTGATTGGCCTTACGAGGATCTACACCTAGACGAACGTCCAAATCTACTGATGCGTCGAACTTAGTGTAAGTTATTTCCTTTACCAACTTAGCAGCTTCCTGAAGATCGTACTTCTTGCCATTTTCTATTTTAGACAAAGCAACTTTTCTTTTCTTACTAATTTTTGTCATTTCAAAAAGTACTTTAATTATTTCTTAATTGGAGAATCACCCTTTACAGCGATACCCATACTTCTAGCTGTTCCTGCTACCATGCTCATTGCTGAGTCAACAGTAAATGCATTCATGTCGACCATCTTGCCTTCTGCAATAGTCTTTACCTGATCCCAGGTAATTGAGCCGACCTTGGTGCGGTTAGGTTCTGAAGAACCCTTCTTTACCTTTGCAACTTCCATCAACTGTACAGCAACCGGTGGAGTCTTTACTACAAAGTCAAATGACTTGTCACTATAATAAGTGATTACGACTGGCAATACCTTGCCTGCCAACTCTGGCTTCTGCGTTCTGCCGTTGAACTGCTTGCAGAATTCCATGATGTTCAAGCCCTTTGAACCTAAAGCTGGACCAACCGGAGGAGCTGGATTTGCAGCACCACCTTTAATTTGCAGCTTAATAAAACCGCCAATTTGTTTTGCCATAACTTTTTGTTATTAACTTAAGATTACTCTTTTTCGACTTGCATGAAGCGGAGTTCTAATGGTGTCTTTCTGCCAAAAATGGCAACCATAACCTTTAGTTTCTTCCTTTCCTCATACACTTCTTCAATAACACCACTGAAACCATTGAAAGGTCCATCTGTAACTTTTACTGCCTCGCCTACAATAAATGGAACTGTGATTTCATCAGAATTCTCTGATAACTCATCAACCTTGCCCAAAATTCTTGCAGCCTCGTCATTTCTTAAAGGCACAGCCTGCCCATCTTTGGTTCCAAGAAAGCCAATCACACCTGTTACATTCTTTATTACATGCTCTACCTCGCCATCGAGTGCGGCATGAATCAGGATATAGCCAGGGAAGAAATTTCTTTCCTTGTGAACTGGTTTTCCATTTCTAACTTGATAAACTTTTTCTGTTGGAATTAGTACTTGTGAAACTTGCTCGGTCAGGTTTCGATGTTGAATTTCACTTTCCAGATACTCTTTAACCTTCTTCTCCTTACCGCTGAGAGCACGTACTACATACCACTTCTTCGTAACTTCTGACATAACTCCAAACGAAAAAAAACTGGTTTAATAAAATAGACGGTAAACCCATTCCATAAGACCTTTGAAGCAAAAGTCCATAACGAATATGACTACCGCAAATATTAAGGAAGCAACCATTACCACTATTGCACTACTTTGAAGTTCTGACCATTTTGGCCAGGTAACTTTCTTTACCAGCTCTTCATATACGCTGGCGAAATATGCTTTTATCTTCTTCATTATAGCGTTTATTTTTTTTGCACGGGTAGAGAGGCTCGAACTCCCGACACCTAGTTTTGGAGACTAGTGCTCTACCAACTGAGCTACACCCGTAAAAAAGTGATAGGATTATTATTTATCCTATCACTTATAATGTTATTAGTATTAGTCAATGATTTCTGTAATCTGACCAGCACCAACTGTTCTACCACCTTCGCGGATTGCGAAACGAAGACCCTGATTCAATGCTACCGGGTAAATCAAAGTAACGTCAATTGTTACGTTATCACCAGGCATTACCATTTCAGTTCCTTCTGGAAGAGCGATTTCACCAGTAATATCCAATGTTCTCAAGAAGAACTGTGGACGGTAGTGATTCTGGAATGGAGTATGACGACCACCTTCTTCCTTTGTCAAAACGTATACTTCAGCCTTGAAGTGAGTGTGTGGGTGGATTGAACCAGGAGCAGCAATAACCTGACCTCTCTTAACTTCGTCCTTATCGATACCACGAAGCAACAAACCTACGTTATCACCAGCTTCACCTTCGTCCAAAATCTTACGGAACATTTCAACACCAGTTACTGTTGTGTCCTTAAATTCTTCGCTCAAACCTACGATTTGAACCTTGTCACCAGTGTGGATAACACCAGTTTCAATACGACCTGTAGCAACAGTACCACGACCAGTGATTGAGAATACGTCTTCAACTGGCATCAAGAATGGCTTTTCATTTTCACGCTGTGGTAATGGAATCCATGAATCAACTGCATCCATAAGTTCATATACCTTAGCTTCCCATTCTGGTTCTCCGTTCAATGCACCAAGTGCAGAACCACGGATAACTGGAGTGTTATCACCGTCGAAATCATACTTAGAAAGTAGATCACGAACTTCCATTTCAACAAGATCCAACAATTCTGGATCGTCAACCATATCACACTTGTTAAGGAAAACAACCATCTTAGGTACGTTAACCTGCTTTGCCAAAAGAACGTGTTCGTTTGTCTGTGGCATAGGACCATCAGTAGCAGCTACAACCAAGATAGCACCATCCATCTGAGCAGCACCTGTTACCATGTTCTTTACGTAGTCGGCGTGACCTGGACAGTCAACGTGTGCATAGTGACGAGTTTCAGTCTGGTATTCAACGTGTGCAGTGTTGATGGTTATACCTCTTTCCTTTTCTTCTGGAGCGTTGTCGATAGAGTCAAAAGACTTTACTTCTGACAAACCCTTCTTTGCCAAGCAGTTTGTAATTGCAGAGGTTAATGTGGTCTTACCGTGGTCAACGTGACCGATTGTACCGATATTAACGTGCGGTTTGGTTCTTTCAAATTTCTCTTTAGCCATGACTTCAAATATTTACTAAATGATATTAATATTAATTATTTCTTATTACCTTTTACTATACTATATATATACAAAAAATCGAGCCAATGATGGGAATTGAACCCATGACCTCTTCCTTACCAAGGAAGTGCTCTACCCCTGAGCTACATTGGCCATTAGAGCGGGAAACGAGACTCGAACTCGCGACCCTCAGCTTGGAAGGCTGATGCTCTACCAACTGAGCTATTCCCGCCACACGTCCTTGTAGTGGGGAGAGAAGGATTCGAACCTCCGAAGTCTTACGACAACAGATTTACAGTCTGCTCCAGTTGGCCACTTTGGTATCTCCCCTAACCATTTTATTGAGCCGAAGAACGGATTCGAACCGCCGACCGGCTGATTACAAATCAGCTGCTCTACCAGCTGAGCTACTTCGGCTAAAAAAATAATCATCAACACTCTTAAAGATCGTTTCCCTCGGTCATTTTACATTTCCAAAAGGGACTGCAAATATACATGATTATTTTTTACTACCAAAATTTTTTCAACATTTTTTTAACCACGTTGTTTGTCTTTGGCTTTTACCAACTGCTTTTTTAACGCATCTACCGATAAATCAACAGCTTCCTCGAATGTTTCGCACTGACGTTTTGCAAAAAGATCTGTGATTTTTGGTACGTCAAGACTGATTTCTGCAATCTTATTTTCCTTTGTTTCCGAATTATCGAGGCGTAAAATCACTTCCGCACCCAAAATATTGTCAGCCATCTGCGACAATTTGCTTACTTTCTTCTCAACATAATCCAACAACTTTTGATCCGCATCAAAACGAACCGACTGTACTTTTACGTTCATAATTTTTCCCTTTCTTCTTTATGCTCGTGGATGAGCTTGTTTATATACTGTTTTTAATTTCTCAAATGTATTGTGCGTATATACCTGTGTAGCCGACAAGCTCGCATGTCCCAAAAGTTCCTTTATGGCATTAAGGTCGGCTCCGTGATTTAGCATCTGCGTTGCAAACGTATGCCTCAGCACATGCGGGCTTTTCTTGTCGATGCTTGTAACCTGCTCGAGGTAATGTACTACTTTTCTGTAAACAAACTTGTCGTACATTTTGTTTCCCTTGTCGGTTACTAGCAGCCACGCATTTGCGCTTACGTCAAAACCCTGCTCCTTCTTCAACTCGATATATTCGTTATACCTATTAATAATATAGTCGTTCAGTGGGCATAGCCTTTCTTTACTTCTTTTGCCGAAAATCTTTACCTGGCGTTCGGCAACCATAAAGTCCAGATGCTTAATGTTTATTAGTTCCGACAATCGCATACCTGTGGCATAGAACAACTCAATCATGAACTCGTCGCGCTTCCCGGCAAATCCTTCTGGATAAAAATCCGTTGCCGTCATGTGATTCATGTCGGCTTCGGCAACAAATTCTGGCAGACGTTTGCTGCTCTTCTGACTTACTATTTTTGCTAATGGATTTCTGTCGAGTTTGCCCATTTTTTTCATATATGCCGCAAAAGCTTTCAGGCTCGACAACTTGCGATTTATACTTCTTGAAGATATACCATCTTCCTTCAACTCCATCATCCAGCGACGTATATCCTTGTCGTTGAAATAATTCAAATCCGGAGATTCGTTTGAATTACCACAAACAAAATCACGAAACTGAACCAGGTCAGTTTCGTAAGATTTTATTGTGTGCTCGGAACTTCTTCGTTCGAGCCTCAAATATTCCGCGAACTTTTTTATTTCCATTTGCTACCGTATACGACAACGATAGCAAATTTAAGAAATAAAAATATGAATACGAAAATATTTTTAATTATTTTCCTGCATGCTCTGCAATTTCTGTACGTAAATTGCGTGGAGCTTCTGCTGACGGTTCAATACGGATGGCTTGTCAAACTGCTGACGTGCTCTTAATTCCTTTACTACGCCGGTCTTTTCGAATTTTCTTTTGAATTTCTTCAAGGCTCTATCGATGTTTTCGCCTTCTTTTACAGGTACAATAATCATTTTGTTATCTTTTTTAATTTCTAAAATTTTGTTTCTTAAATTTTTTGGACTGCAAAAGTACACATAAATTACGTACTGACAAATTTTTTTTAACGATTTTGCAGATTTTTATTTACTGTTTTACAATAAGTTACAAAAACGATGTTAATTTCTATGCGATTTTCGGCATTATTTTATAGTCAACACAAGCTCAGTGCTCTGTCTCGCCTCAAACTATTGTCATCAAATTCTTCATTCATTTTGTTAATTTTCAATGTTAATAAGTTACCACCCGCCTATGTCACACCATGCATATTCTTCGCTAAATTTGTGCATTACTAAAATTTAACGAAATGACACTTATTAAATCAATATCAGGCATCCGCGGCACTATCGGCGGACAAATTTCGGAGAACCTCACTCCTATCGACATTGTAAAATTCACTTCGGCATACGGAATCTGGAACCGCAAGCAAGGCCTCAACAACAACAAAATCGTTGTTGGACGCGATGCTCGCCTTTCGGGACAAATGGTCGAAAACATCGTCGTTTCTACCTTGGTTTCGCTTGGTTTCGAAGTTATCAATATAGGAATGGCAACTACACCTACTACCGAAGTTGCTGTAATTATGGAAAAGGCAGCCGGCGGAATCATCATCACAGCTTCGCACAATCCTAAGCAGTGGAACGCCCTGAAACTCCTCAACAGCCACGGCGAATTCCTAACCGACAAGGAAGGCAAGGACGTGCTTGCTATTGCCGAATCGGAAGATTTCACCTACAACGACATCGACCACCTTGGCAAGGAAACCAAAATCGAACACTACGAAGACCGCCATATCGACATGGTGCTCAACCTCAAGACCGTAAACATCAGCGCTATTAAGGCAGCCAACTTCAAGGTTGTAATCGACTGCGTAAACTCCGTAGGCGGAATCGTGCTTCCAAAGCTACTGAAGAAACTTGGCGTCAACAACATCGTTGAACTCAACTGCGAGGCAAACGGACATTTTGCTCACACTCCGGAACCAATTCCTGAAAACCTCACCCAGATTGCCGGCGAAATGCCAAAGCAGAACGCTCACGTTGGTTTCGTTGTTGATCCAGACGTCGACCGTCTTGCAATAATCTGCGAGGACGGACAGATGTTCGGCGAGGAATACACACTCGTTTCTGTTGCCGACTACATCCTTTCAAAGACTAAGGGCAATACCGTTTCTAATATGTCATCTACACGTGCCTTGCGCGACGTTACCGAAAAGTACGGTTGCTCGTACAATGCGGCTGCTGTTGGCGAAGTTAACGTTGTTACAAAGATGAAGGAAACAAATGCCGTTATCGGTGGCGAAGGCAACGGTGGTGTAATTTATCCTGAAGCTCACTACGGACGCGATGCTCTCGTTGGCATTGCTTTATTCCTATCGCTGATGGCCGAAAAGAAGATGAAAGTTACAGAACTTCGCAAGACTTTCCCCGAATATTCTATTTCGAAGAACAAGATTCAGCTCAACGAAAAGATTAACGTCGACAACATATTGAAGACCATGGCTCAAAAATATGCCGACTTCCCTGTATCGACCATCGACGGCGTAAAGATTGAATTCCCAGAAACAAAGGAATGGGTTCACCTTCGCAAGTCGAACACCGAGCCAATCATCCGCATCTACTCCGAAAGCAGCACACTCGAAAAGGCAGACGTTGTTGCAAAGAAGATAATGAAGGAGATTGAAGAAATAATGTAAGCGACACATCACCACGCGATTTATTTGACATTCAGCAAAATATTCCCCTTTCCACTTCTGGGAAGGGGATTTTTTTGCATTCGAAACTTGCAACTAACTACTTAGCTTGTCGTAGGCTCTGCCTACGTCACTGCACCCACAAGGCTCCTGCCTTGAACCTCACTAACTATTCGGAACTTGCGACGAAATACTTTACAGATTCATAAGATTATGGCATAGCCAGTAGATTTACAGATTTCTCGGTGCAGCCGTAGGATACAATATGGCAAGATAACGATTTACGGTTCTGCCGGTTCAGCGGTTCTGCACCTCCACCTTCAATCCATCGTATGCCAGTTCCATCCCTTCGGGCAAGCTCTTCGATGCCACCGAATTCGATATTCTATGCCCTATATGTGTGAAATATGTCTTGTTAGCCCCCACTTTTCTGGCAAACTCTACAGCTTCGCCTAGCGTGAAATGTGCTTGATGAAGTTCGTACTGCAAGGCATTTACAACCAGCACATCAAGATTCTGAAGTTTAGGCAATTCGTCGTCGGGGACAAACTTGGCATCAGTAATATATGCAAAACCACCAATACGATATCCTAAGATTGGCAATTTGCCATGAAAAACGCGTATTGGAGTAATATTTGTATCGCCAATGCAGAAATCGGATTCTGAATCAATCGTATGTATGTTGACCTTAGGCACACCAGGATAGTCACTATTCTCGAATATGTAGAAGAACTGCTTGTGCAAACCATCGATGACGCGTTGCTCGGCATAAATCTCCATCGGCTTTTTGGTCAGGTAGTTGAGCGGACGAATATCATCGAGACCTCCGGTATGGTCGATATGACCATGGGTAAAGAGTATTGCATCCACATTGCTTGCTCCTTCGCGAATCATCTGGTAACGGAAATCTGGACCGCAGTCAATAAGCAGATTCTTTCCGCCAACATGTATCAGCACCGACGAACGCAAACGCTTGTCCCTAATGTCCATTGACTTGCAAATATCACAATTGCAACCTAAAATAGGTATTCCTTGCGATGTTCCTGTTCCCAAGAATACAACTTCCATAACCGAAAATTTTGAAACAAAGGTAAGAAGAAATAAAGAATTTTTAGACCCACTGCTTATGATTTTTGATTTATGCTTTTGCCTCATTGATTAAACATAGCACTATTTCAAGCAAAATATAACTTCCAAATATATACTTAACCAAGACCATCTCCAGATTTAAATCTATATAAATTATGTATATGCTTGCCATAAACTTGGTATAAAGTTGTGTACTGGCTAACGTAACGACAGGAACTATTTTAAACAACTTCAAACTATTTCGTTACCTTTGCACCAAAATTTCAAAACACTTACAAAATGCTAATTTTAGAAAAACCATACGTATCGGAAAAGCTTATCCAAACGGCCATCGAGAAGAACATCCCAGTTCTACGCAACTATATGTCAGAAAAAATAGTCGCTAATGGCTACAAGTTGAACCTTTACAACGATGATGAATTTGTGGCCGAATATCATAAGCGCCACCGCTTGTACTCAATGTCCGAAAACGGACTCGGCTGGATTGTCGAGCACCTTACCGACAAGGACGACAAGGAACTTATCGACAAGATAGAACTTCTGAAAAACAAGGCAACCTTCCGCCGTATCTGCAGCGACATGTACCCAGATTTCTTCTTCAAGGAGGTTGAGATCAGCGAACTCGTAAAGATGGACACCAAAGGATTGAAATTTCCGCTTGTTCTAAAGCCATCGGTTGGGTTCTTGAGCGTAGGAGTTTACGTTGTTCGCAACGATGACGAATGGAAAAACGCAATGGCCGACATCCAGAAAAATTTTGCAAAGTCGAGCGCTCAATTTCCTGAATTTGTTGTTGGTACTGCAAAATTCCTCATCGAAGAATACATTCACGGCGAAGAATATGCTGTAGACGCATATTTCGATGAAGAAGGCAAGCCGGCAATCCTCAACATATACCATCACCGCTTTGCATCGGAATCGGACACCAGCGACCGTCTATACTGCTCGAGCAAAGCACTTTACGACGAATACGAAAAGACTTTCACCGACTTCCTCATAAACACCAACAAGGTCATCGGTCTGCGCAACTTCCCGATGCACATCGAATTCCGCTACGACGGCAAGAAGGCAATTCCTATCGAAATCAATCCTTTGCGTTTTGCAGGTTTCTGCCTCAACGAACTGCAGACTCATATCACCGGCATCCACCCTGTTGTTGCATACCTCGAAAACATACACATCAGCAAGGAGGAAATGTGGGAAGGCCGCGAAAACGACACCTACAGTTTCTTGGTTCTCGAACGCCCGGCAAAGGCTGCCGAAAGTTCAGAATTCAACAGGGAAAAGTTTTGCTCCAAATTCCACGACGTTCTGGAGGTTCGTGAAGTCAAGGAAGCCAGCGTAGGCGTTGCGGCAACATCGTTCACCCGCACCGACAAGGCACATCTGTCCGAACTGGATGAAATCCTCACTTTGGACATGATGGATTATATGAAATAGGCAAGATTCTAATATAAAAATCCCCTTTCCCGACATCCGCACTAAACGGAAAACAAGGAAAGGGGATTTTTTTGCTTATCGTATACCGCCTACTTGGTCTTGCTCTCTATATAAGCCACAACCTCGCCAACAGTCTTGAAAGGATTGACAGTATCGAAACGGAAATTAAATTCCTTCTCGATTGCCAATGCGAGCAGAATCATAGAAAGCGAATCAACGCCCAAATCCTGCATCAGCAAAGTGTCAGCTGTAATATTATCGGTATCTACATTTGGTTTTACTCCCTTGAAAACCTGTTTCAATCTTTCTAAAGTATCCATATTCTTTTAGTTATTTTTTCTATCAACCTTCATTGCTCCTGTACGCTTGAAGTCTTCGGTGCGAACCTTCATTGTTGAGATATGCATAAAGCTTGGCATCTTGGCGTTAACCTCATCGACCAGCTTCTGCAATTCGGCATGTACATTTGCCGGATCTGGATTTTCGAAAGAATCCATACGAGGAAGAATCTCGATTCCGATAACCATTTCGCCGTTCATTTCTACTTCCTTGACTAGGCAGTCTCTTACGCGGCCATCCATGTAAAAATGTTCCTCTATTTCTTCCGGAGAAACATTTTCACCGTTCTTTAAAAGGATGATGTTCTTTATACGTCCTGTAATGTAAAGGAATCCATCCTCGTCGAAGCGAGCAAGGTCGCCGGTCTTTAGCCAACCGCCTTCCATAACTTCCGCTGTTGCCTGCGGGTCGTTGTAGTATCCTTGCATGATATTTTCGCCCTTAACCCAAAGTTCGCCGTTAACAAGCTTCAATTCCTGACCAGGATATGGCTTTCCGACTGATTCAGGCTTTTCAACTACATTTGCATTTCCCGAAACGAGGTTTGCACTCTCGGTAAGGCCATAACCGCCAAGCAAACTGATGCCAAACTGCTGGAACAATGCTATTAACTTCGGAGGAACATTAGCAGCACCGCAAATCAATGTATGCAGTTCACCGCCAAGGAATCCAACACCGTACATTTTAACAAGACCTAGCAGAATTTCGGCCATGCCTGGAACAACAACCAGACAAGTCGGCTTTATCTGCGGAATCTTGCCTATCATCGCCTTGATATCTTCGCAGCTGTAGATGAGAGCTCCTGTATATATGCACGACAAGAATCCCCTTACGATACCAAAGATATGCGACATCGGAAGCATAGCAATATAACGATGCGGACGCAAAACGCTGTCGGGCATAAAAATACCGCTGAAAGAACCACGCATCATTGCACCGTGCGACAAAACAACGCCCTTAGGCGCACCAGTCGTTCCTCCAGTAAAATAGATACATGCAACGTCATCCTTCTTGACATCGGCACATGGAGCAAAAGTTTCGCCCATTTCGCTTGCCGGAAGTACAGGAATCTGCAATTTTGCTGTCAACGGCTTGAATTCGTCGCGTACAAACATTGCCTTGATGTTGAATTTCATCGTAGAACCAATAATTGCTGGCTCTGGCAATTGTGCCGGAAGCATCATAACTGTGTATCCTGCTGTTGTAATTGCAAAGAAAAGTTCCATTGCATCAACGGTATTGCGGTCGAAAACGGCTATATTGGAACCCTTTGGCAAATTAAGGCTGTTTATCAAGGCGCGGCGCTTTCCTATGCGTTCGTAGAACTCTGCGTAGGTGTATGTATTGACCATATCCGATACTGCTGGCCGGTCGGCATAGTCACGTTTTGTCTTTTCAAGCAAGTCAACTAACGTTGGCAAATAAGGAAGTTTTTCTAGTTCTTCCTTCGGAATCATGTTGTAGAAATAATTATCCATATTCATATCTTATTGTTTTTTGTTTCCTAATATTTCGAAAATATCCTTCTGCAATTTGAGCATCCTGTCGTGAAGCTTATCTGTTTGTTCCTTTATGTAGTCGGCTGTCATTCCGTTTGTCGGCGGATCAAGATGGAACGGCTCGCTAACAATTATCTTGGTTCGATGGATAAAATCGTATGGACCGTCGTTATAAACCATGACTATCTGAGCTCCAGAAACGGCCGCAATAGTTGTTACTCCGGAATGAAAAGGAAGAATCTCCTTGTTTTTCCCATGCCTGCCTTCAGGATAAATACAAATGCTTTCTTGCTTGTTGCGCAACAAGTCCACCGACTGGTAAACCCATGACGTATCAAGGTTCTGCCTGTCGATAGGAATACATCCGGAATGACGAAGGTACCACGCCATACCCTTGTTGTTCTCAAACCTGTCCTTTGCCGCCAGATGGTGCAACTTCTCCTTGCGGAAAATGGTACTGATAACGGTTCCGTCAACATGACTAATGTGATTACATACCACAATTGTAGGCTGCTCAAAACATTTCTTGCGTTTCGGCTTTTGCTTGTAGTATACTTTGGGGTGATAAACAATATGCACTGCCGTTGACATTACAGCGAACAACACCTTATCAAAAATCTTGCTCATTTGCAATCTGCCTTTCAGTTTCTTCAAAAGGCTAATATAATATATATTCTTCACTCAACAAGTTTTTTTTATAAACATAATCTTAACGGCCTTTTTCTATAGTCGTTTTTTACGTAAAGCACATTTTACACCTTACTAATTTTCAACACATTATCCGCATATAAACGACAAGAAACGACTATTAAACGAAAGCAAACGCTTAAAAACCGACTCACCTTTTTGAAACGCCCGACTTTTGCAGCGGATTTCCACAACGGAACCGAAAAATTGTTCAACTGAAAAATTTACGACATGAAATTTGGCAAGCACATTGAAAAAACAGGACGCGTAGGATCGCAACCAGAAATTGCAAACGAAATTAACGGCAAGAAACTTGTCCGCTTCCTGCTGGCGACAACAGCAACATGCATCAACAACGGACATTACACGCAACACACGCTTTGGCACACTGTTAATCTTATTGGCGACGCAGCAGATATGATCCTAAGCAATCACCTTTGTATCGGAGATGAAATAGAAATATCCGGCTACTGGCTTACAGACCGCTACACCGACCAGTTCGGAAACAAAAGATACAACTATGAAATATACGCCGAGCATGTGGAGCCAACACGTATGCAGGAAGAAAAAGTAGCATAAAACAAATCAAACAATTTTAAACAATTATAATTATGGACTTTAAAAATCATGTACAATTGATTGGACGCTTGGGAAGTGATCCAACAGTAAGAGAGACAAGCAATGGAAAATTTGCAAGATTTTCATTAGCAGTAAACGAATTTCGCAACGAAAACGGACAGACGAAGAACACTACCGAATGGCACGTCATCGTAGCATGGAACAAACTAGCCGAAAAAATTGAGGCTTCGTGCAAAAAGGGCAACAAAATCCTAATCAGCGGCAAACTCACAAGTCACAGCTACGAAGACAAGGATAAGGTAAAACGCTACGTGACAGAAATTCTAGCTAACGATGTGATTTGTTACCCCAAAAGCGATTCCGCATCATAACACACTAGTTTTCAATAATTAACAGAAAACACAAAAACCATTCAAAGCATAACAAAATAATCGTAAATTGTATTAACTTTGTACTTTTAAAACGAAAGACAATGGTAACTTTAAAGAAAGGCGACTCTGCTCCTGAATTTCATGGAACTAGCCAAAATGGAAACGAAATTAGCAACAAGTCTTTAGCTGGCAAGAAGTATATATTGTATTTCTATCCCAAAGACAGCACTCCCGGTTGCACGGCCGAAGCTTGCAACCTTCGTGACAACCATAACTTCTGGCAGAAAAAAGGCTATACAATAATAGGCGTTAGCTGCGACAGCTCCGCAAGTCATCAGAAGTTCATCGAAAAGAACAACTTGCCTTTCGACCTAATCAGCGACACAGAAAAAATAATCGTTAATGCTTTCGGAGTTTGGGACAAGAAAAAGATGGCCGGCCGCGAATATTACGGAATCATCAGAACGACTTTCGTAATTAACGAAAATGGCATCATCGACGAAGTGTTTACTAAAGTTGACACAAAAAATCACAGTGAACAAATATTAAAATCAATCGAATAATTAAAATTTTTACAGAAATGGCAGAAACACCAGAAGAAATCAGAAAAGAAAAGCTGAAAGCCGTTCAGCTAGCAATGGGAAAAATTGAGAAAGACTATGGCAAGGGCTCTATAATGATGCTTGGCGCACAAGCAGTCGAAAATGTTCCTGTAATTAAGTCAGGTTCAATAGCTCTTGATGCTGCACTTGGCGTTGGAGGATATCCTCGCGGTAGAGTCATCGAAATATATGGTCCTGAATCATCAGGTAAGACCACCCTGGCAATACACGCAATTGCTGAAGCTCAGAAAAATGGCGGCATCGCAGCTATTATCGACGCCGAACACGCATTCGACCGCTTCTATGCCGAAAAACTTGGCGTTGACATCGACAACCTAATAATTTCACAGCCGGACTGCGGCGAACAGGCTCTCGAAATCGCCGACAACCTCATCCGCTCGGGTGCTATCGACATAATCGTTATCGACTCTGTGGCTGCTCTTACGCCAAAGGCCGAAATCGAAGGCGAAATGGGTGACTCGAAAATGGGCCTTCAGGCCAGACTTATGTCTCAGGCATTGAGAAAACTAACAGCTACAATCAACAAAACCCAGACTTGCTGCATTTTCATAAACCAGCTACGTGAAAAAATAGGTGTAATGTTCGGAAATCCTGAAACAACAACTGGTGGTAACGCCTTGAAATTTTACGCTTCTATCCGCATCGACATCAGAAGAACCGGACAATTGAAGGATGGTGATGCTGTAATCGGTAACAGAACAAAGGTTAAAGTTGTAAAAAATAAGGTTGCTCCGCCATTCAAACAGGCTGAATTCGACATTCTATATGGTGAAGGAATTTCAAAAGTCGGCGAAATCATCGACATGGCCGTTGAACTTGAAATTATCAAGAAGAGTGGATCTTGGTTCAGCTACAGCGAATCTAAACTAGGTCAGGGTCGCGACACTGTAAAGCAACTGCTCGATGACAATCCAGAACTTCGCGAAGAAATCGAAAACAAAATCCGCGAGAAAATCGCAGCTAAATAATGAAACAACACATCGTTTTGATATTGGCACTTGGCCTTCTGCTTTCGGTATGTTCATGCAAGGACAATCCAAACAATAAAGATGGTCAACCCACCGAACCTATGACTTTGGACGACAGCATACAGATGCTGTCGGACCAAATCAGGGAAAACCCGCATAATGCAGAACTGTTCATTCAGCGCTCAAACTTGCAGTTCATCAACGGGAACCTCAACGAAGCCATCAACGACATTGAAATCGCAATGAAAGTTGATTCCACAAAACCAACTTATTACACTAAGCTGGCAAGCCTATATATGCTCAAAGGCAATGGCTCTGAAACTGCTAAAAACATACTTAACAAATGCATTAACAGATATCCGTCCTACCCTCAGGCACATATCGACCTCGCAAAGATATTCCTATATGTAGGCATGTTCCAGGAAGCAATGCAAGAAATACAATTCTTGGAAATCAACAACTTGCAAAACGGAGACTCCTATTTTGTTAAAGGCATAATACTTCGCAAGGCCTCTGAAACAGAATCGGACACATCTAACACTAACAAATGGAGAAAAGATGCTCTGGCTGCATTTAAGAAGACTGTGGAATTCGACACCGAAAACTGGGAAGCACACAATCTCATTGGCGTTACTCTCACCGAAATGGGAGACTCGATGGCACTAGAATACTTCAAGACAGCCGTCACAAAATTCCCCGATAATCAGGAAATAAGATATTGGAACGGATGGTCGCTTAAGAACTTCGGACACTACGAAGAAGCCAAGGACACATATATCGATGCCGCCCAGATGGACTCTGCCAGCTACTGGACTTTCATGGCTTATTCCGACCTCGGCGACATGTACAAGGATATAAGTCTCGAGGACAACCGATACAAAACTGCCGCCGACTATTATTCAAAAGCAATAAAGTGCGACACTACCGCATACGAGACATACACAAAACGCGCCGACGCTTATGCATCGGACAAGCAGTTCAAACTTGCCGAAATGGATTATAAAAAGGCTTTGAATCTACACACCAACTACGACCCCGCCATCGACGGACTGAACCGGATAGCAGGCAAAAGATAAAAAAGGAGCATTGGGATTTGAAGGCTATTCTTACTATCACTCTTGCCATTGCTCTTGCTTCTGCCGGATGCTCGGCCCAAACAAACGAACAGCAAGACTTCAACATCTCAGCACAAACAGCCGACACAGCTTATTCTCGAGAAGCGAAGCTAACATTTGTCGGTGATCTTTTGTTTGAAGCACCGTTCTTTTCTGCCGTAGAAAACGGTTACGACAAAGATTCTTACTTTTCGCTAGTAAAAAAATACTTCCTCGACGACGACATTTCCATCGGCAATATGGAAGTCGTTATCGGAAACGACAATATGAAAATCAGCGGCGACAACTATAACTTCTGCGCTCCGTCATACATCGGCAAATTGGTTTCAGAAATCGACTTTCAAGTACTATCGACAGCCAACAATCACACTTTCGACCGCGGTATCGACGGCATAAACTCCACACTCGACTTTTTCGACAGCACAAATATTATAACTGTCGGAACATATAGGAACAATGAAGATAGAAGCAAGTTCCGCATTATTGAAAAGAACGGAATCAGATTCGGTTTTTTGGCTTACACGTTAAGCACTAACCAAATCATTCCAAGGCAATACCGGAATCTTGTAGGACTATATCGCGAACCCGAAACACGAAAAGTTACCGACGAATACAAGAAAATAATTTCCGATGAGACTTCCGCCTTGCGTCAAAATGTAGATGTACTTGTTGTCATGATGCACTGGGGTACTGAATTTTCTTTTGCGCCAAACCGGGAGCAAAAGGAAATGGCGGATTTTCTCAACAAGCAAGGCGTCGACATCATTTATGGAAGTCACTCGCATTGCGTACAGCCTGTCGAAATTATTGGCGACAAGCACAAAACTCTAGTCTACTATTCGCTCGGGAACTTTGCCTCACAGGATGATGATATCGCACGCACACCAAAAGGGCAGGAAACTTTCGACAACGCATATCAAGTTGGTCTTCTTTCGCAGTTTACCGTAAAACTAAGCGACAATGGCATAGAATTCAACGACATCAACAACCATTTAATTGTCAATCATTTGAACTACGACATGAAGAAATTCATACTAGTTCCTTTCGAGCAATACGACGACTTTTACGAAAAGACTCACAACCGCTATAATTTGGGATTCTGCAAAGAGTTTATCAATGGACTTTATGAAGTTGTAAACCAATAATTCATAATACTATTTTTCAGCTTTCATTTTTTTCGTTATCTTTGCAAAAAATAAATGCACATTAATAAATTTTATTTAACACAATGAAAAGCAGCAAGATAGGACTTGACTTTAACAAAGTCGAATACGCAAGGGGTAAAGCAAAGGAAATTGCCAACCAAGTACAGGATTTCGTAGGAAACTACACTACAGTCGCAGTTGAAAGAACATTATGCCGCCTTCTAGGTATTGACGGCATCAACAACAACGATGTTCCTCTACCTAACGTAATCGTCGAAGACTTAAAGTCAAAAGGCGTTCTTAACCAAGGCGTTATGTTCTATATCGGTAATGCAATGGCAGAAACAAAAATGTCTGCACAGGAAATTGCCGAACAAGTATCTGCAGGCAAACTTGAAATAACAAAACTTCCTGTTCATCCTATTGCAGAAATCAAGAAGGCTTTGGAACCAACAATAAATGCCGTTATTGAAAGAATTAGAAACAATCGTCTCCGCCGCGAAAACTACATCAATACTATTGGAGAAGGCAGCAAGCCTTACCTTTATATCATTGTAGCTACTGGAAACATTTACGAAGATGTTATCCAAGCTCAGGCTGGTGCTCGTCAGGGTGCCGACATAATCGCTGTTATCCGTACTACCGGACAGAGCCTTCTTGATTACGTTCCTTACGGTGCTACTACAGAAGGGTTCGGCGGAACATTTGCCACTCAGGAAAACTTCCGCATCATGCGTAAGGCTCTCGACGAAGTTGGCGAGGAAGTTGGTCGATACATCCGTCTATGCAACTACTGCTCTGGTCTCTGCATGCCGGAAATCGCAGCTATGGGCGCTCTCGAAGGTCTCGACGTTATGCTTAATGATGCTCTTTACGGAATATTGTTCCGCGACATCAATATGCAGCGTACTCTTATCGACCAATACTTCTCAAGAATTATTAACGGCTTCGCTGGCGTTATAATCAATACCGGCGAAGACAACTACTTGACAACAGCCGATGCTTACGAAGAAGCTCATACAGTTCTCGCTTCCGACCTTATCAACGAGCAACTTGCTTTGCTGGCCGGATTGCCAGAAGAACAAATGGGTCTCGGACATGCTTTCGAAATGGATCCTAAACTTGAAAACGGATTCTTGTACGAACTTGCTCAGGCTCAGATGTTGAGAGAAATATTCCCGAAAGCTCCGCTCAAGTACATGCCTCCTACAAAGTTCATGACTGGCAATATATTCCGCGGACACATCCAGGATGCTCTTTTCAATATGATCGGTATTTGGACTAGTCAGGGTCTGCAACTTCTTGGTATGCCAACAGAAGCAATCCACACTCCATTCATGAGCGACCGTTACTTGTCAATTGAAAACGCAAAATACATCTTCAACAACATGAAGAACCTTGGCGACGAAGTTGAATTCAAGGAAAACGGTATTATTAGAAAGCGTGCTGCAGAAGTTCTCGACAATGCAACCAACCTTCTCGAACAAATGGTTAACGAAGGTCTGTTCTCTGCTTTGGAAAAGGGTATCTTCGCTAACATCAAGCGTCCAAAGAACGGAGGAAAGGGTCTCGATGGCGTTACCGAAAAGGGAGAAAACTACTTCAACCCATTTATTGACCTGATGAAAGGGAAAAAATAATTATTCAATAGGGAAAAACTAAGGTCGTTTCTTTTGAGGCGACCTTTTTTTTGCTCAATACTAATTAAACACGACAACAATATCGTCGCAATAAATCTTTGTCTCGGTAGGATTGTATAGATATACCTTAAATCCGGCATAGTCCCGAAAGTCTTCCGGCAAGTCGAAATTTGCAGTAATATTCCGCCACTCACATTCCGTATTATCGTCTATATGCGAAGTAATTGTATTCTTTTCTGCTTCCGACCTAAGCATTTCAAACGATATGCACGCATTTGCCAATGTGTCTGACTGATATATCCGCATGAAAACAGACATATTTTTAAACGATGCGACTTCCTCTGCACTTTTTTCCAATGTCAAACTATATGGACTGCCATTATATACAAGCGATGAAAACTTGCCAGAATAAGCTTCTGAATCGGACAATGTCTGCTTCTGGTTCCATTGCGCATCTTCTTCGCAATCGGTATAGAAGATCTTTGCTCCCTGATAATCTTTCGATTCCGAAACGAAGCCTCTACCTACATACTTGAACACATACAATATGTCATCGGTATCATAACCAATGCAATGCTCCCATATCCATTCCGTAAACCCAGGAACCGACTGCGATTCATATTTAAACCCAAGTTTTTCCAACACTTCAAACGGATCCGAATTGGCAAATTCCCCTACACATACCATATTGCGGATATCATGCTTGCGACACGAAAGAAAGTTTGTTGCGTCCTTGTCAAGCAACACCTTTACATCGTAAATATTGTCATAGCGCTGCATAATAGCATTTTCGTTACGATAAAAACCACTTATGCCGCCAAATGGCCCATAGGGATTTGAATACCAGCCATATATTATATTGACCTTTTCGTCCTTATGGTTGCTGTTTATATATTTGGCAAGATATAGCTTCTGCTGCCCTGCCGACATTGTCGTAACAACAGCCAACCCCGCACAGTTTGCGATAAACATCGGCACAGCAACACACCAGCAAATAATTTTTTTAAGGCGAGACTTCGACAACCTTGTCTCAATTGTCTCAACAACCGACATAAGCAATGCCGGTGCTAAAAATACCATCGGGAACAGAAACCTTGCCTCCTTGTGCGATATTACAGAATGTACCAAAACAAAAGGAATAACACACCACAAATATGGATTTTGTGGCTTGCGCACTAGCAAATATACAACCGACAATGCAAGTGGAATTCCTATTACAAGCGAAGGTGCCGACACTATATTATACAGGTAGAACCACCATGGTTCCGACCCAAACATATCGGCGCTTACATCAATGTTCGTGAACAGATAATTATATGGTGCAAATACAAATTCGCCGTAGTACCAGCTGTCAACGCCTATGCCAAGCACAAGATATGTAGCCACAAACGAAACTATCGGCAACACATAAAAACGCCATGCTTTCATGTCGATAAATATTGTCCATAACAAAAAGCCAAATATCGAAAGAGCCATCTGGAATCTGAAAACAAATGACAATGCCAGGCACACGCCTAACAGCACCTTTGGAATAGCTTTATCTTTATAGGAAAAATATATCGCCAATGCCAGCAGCAAAAAAATCCCGCCATACGTTTCCGACATGAACCTGCAGGCAACATACGGCACAAACCATAGCAGCAGCGAAACAGCAAAATAAGCAACGCGTCGTTTCTGCGTCGAAAACTGCTCAATTGTATTCCTTGCAAACAGAATTATGGCAAAGAATGAAAGCATGACTGTGAACAACCGCATTAACAAAGCCTGTACAAAAGGATCTGTTATCGACATTACGCCGAACATCTTCAATAATGCCAGACAAATTGACGGCTGAAGCATTGGTCTTATCTGCGCCTCATACTCCCATGCCACATAAGGCGTGAACGAGTCTGTCTTTATTCCTGCAAATTCAATTATCTGATACAGCTCATCTGCATGATGATAACCATATTCCACAACAGAAGTTACAATAAAGACGGCAAAAGAAACTACGGCTATTATTATGTACCAGAGCTTAGTCCTATTCTGCATAAAGCATCACCTTTACGACCTTAGTCCCTTTTATTTCAAGAATTTTGAAACGATACGACACATCATTATCGACAATTGTCACAATTTCGCCTGTCTTAGGGAAATTGCCGGAAAAGTACATTATATAACCGGCTATTGTCTCGTATTCGTCCGATTCGGTTAATGAATAGCCGTACTCCTCGTTAAAAGTCTCGACATCAAGCAAACCAGACATTATATAGTTGCCATCCCTATTGACAACAACAGTCAATTCTGGAGAATCGTGCTCATCCTCAAACTCGCCGAATATTTCCTCGAGAATATCCTCAACTGTCACCATGCCACAGGTACTGCCAAATTCATCAACGACAACTGCAAGACTTTTGTTGTTGTTTATCAAGCGGTCGAACAATTTCTTGGCCGACATTGTCTCGGGAACGACCAAAATCTGACGCATGATATTCTTTAGTTTCTGCGGATTCTTAAAGATGTCCTTAATATTCACATAACCAATAATGTCATCGACATTATCCTTGTAGACTAGGAGGTTGGAATGTCCAGACTCAACAAAAAGATCCTTCACCTTTTCTATCGGCTCGTTTATCTGCACTGCAAGAATCTTATTGCGAGGGACAATGCACTCGCGAAGCTTAATAGACGAAAAGTCCATTGCATTATGGAATATCTTTAGTTCCTGCGACGACGATGAATTATCCGTCCGATCGATGATATCTTCTATGTCGACCCTGCTGAACATTGTTTCGTCATGATGTTCGGCAAAATTCACACCGAACAACCTCGTTATGACACGTGCCAACCATACAGCAAAAACAACTATCGGATAAAACAGAAAATAGAAGAAGGCAACCGGCACGGCAAATGTCTTAAGCGCCGAATCGCTAAGGATACGGAACAATGTCTTTGGCAGAAATTCGGCCAAAATAAGAACTATGACGGTTGCTATGATAGTTTGGAGCAACAAAATCACAAAATCGTTGCCAATAGGTGCCAACGGAACTGCCAATACCTTGGCCATAAAAATACTGTAAACGACATTTACCAGATTGTTGCCAACTAGCATTGTAGAAATGTACTGCGACGAATTCTTGGTTATCAAGGCAAGAACCTTAGAGTTAAAATTGTCCTTCTTGGTGGCAATCTCAAGCTTCAGCTTGTTGGACGTAACAAAAGCAATCTCCATTCCTGAAAAAAATGCAGAAAAAGCCAAAGTCAGTATGATTATCAACCAATTTGCCATTGCAATATTTATTTTTCAATATCCTTGCGGAAATCGACCTCCCTCCGTTGTGCTCTCTTTTCCTCATTGCGTCGCTGCATGAAACGCAAGACAAACATACCGGCACTTATTACTGCCATAGCATAAAAAATCCACAAGTTCGGCACGCTGTCAAACTTCACTTGATAATATATACCGACTGAGAGGCAGAATAAGGACATCGCCACCCACAAACACTCAACAACAATATTAAAGATTTTTTTTCTATTCATCCTTTATGCTTATTACTCCACTTGGTTTCAAAATCTTCCATTCCGAAAAGTCTTGATTCGACTCAAAACCTTCACCTGTAAGTATTTCGCTTTCCCTTGTTATCTTTACAAATTTATCGGAATAAACCAGTTCCTTTGTCATGTCCCAGTACAAAAGTTCTGTATTTATTATTTCTCCGTTATTCAAATTGTTAACTTCGACGTCCGACTTAATCTCCCAAAGCTCCTTGTCGATAAGGAAACGGGCATACGAACATTTAAGTGTAGCGGAAACAGAACCGTCGTCGTTAAAGAAGCGAACATTAAATCCGTATCTGTATTCGTCGTACTTCAACTTCTGGCCCTCATACCTTGCCAGGTCCTTTGCTTTCAACTCAACCATCACCCTTCCCGAATCGCTATAAACCGACTCGAAGCCATAGACAGAAAATGTGGGCAAATTATTCCTAGATGTAAGAAAATTCACCCTGTCGATGTCATTTTTACAAGAAACAAATATCGCACTTGCAGCAATTGCAAGCACGATATTTGCCTTTAGGATTATTTCTCTACAGCGTTTCACTACTTGATGAACCTTGCTGTAGTGGTTTCGTTTATCCAGCAACCGACGGTTACCGTCTGGCCGGCCTTCATATCTGCCCAGAATGCATCAGATTCTTTTGGGAAATATGCCGAGAATGTCGATATCAGCTTATTTGCCTCGTCGGCAACTGAAGGATCTACACTCTTTGCCTTCTGGAACTGGTCTACTACTACCCAGTATACCCATTTATCTTCAAAGGCATCTTTACCGCAATCCTTACCACCTGCTGCATATACCCTACCAATCAGGATGTACGCCTTTCCGTAGTTAGGATCAACCGCCAATGCCTGACGTGCTGCCTGACGAGCCTTAGCGTAGCTGTTCATTCCAGTGAAATACAACAAGCCAAGTTCATAGTACATATCTGCTTTCTTGTCGTTATTTTCCTCAAGCGATATTGCCTCGTTGTAGTACTGTTCTGCCTTGCTGGATTCTCCTCTCTTGAAATATGCCTGGCCTATTGCATGTGCTGCAGAAGAGCTCTTCTCGTTTTCGTAAACAGCTACTGCTGCCTTCAT
This sequence comes from uncultured Bacteroidales bacterium, assembly GCA_937899245.1. Classification (GTDB taxonomy): domain Bacteria; phylum Bacteroidota; class Bacteroidia; order Bacteroidales; family ML635J-15; genus Bact-19. Next base: position 88,323 of record CALDKB010000025.1, read on the forward strand.
ATACAAGTCCGACAATTTGCATTCGTCGCTATTACCTTTTTTCAGCAAGTTTACTATTTTCTTTGCCAATTCAATATTTGTCGGTTCTGCCTCAAACTTTGGTTCGAAAACTTCTATTATCGACTTGCAATCTGCTGCTGTACAGTTTACAAACAGCTCTTCTACCATTGATGCGGCACCTTCAATCTTTGTTTTTTTATCTTCCTTAACTTCATTTTCCATCTGTTCAGCAAGCGCATCCGAAACTGATGAGTAAATGTCAACTACAACTTCCTTTGAAATTTTTTCTGCTTCATACATTTTTATTGCAGTATGCATATACAATTTCATAACATTATAGTCGGTTGACTTTCCGGTAAGCTCATACGCTCTAGAAAAAGTATTATATACGTCCTCGAGATTTTCAAGACGATATTTATACATGTACTGAGCCTTTGATCCAAGGAATTTTCCTTCCTGTCCGTTGCCAAAATACTCGATACGCTTGTCGAAAATCAACAACAATGTATCAATTGCAGCCTCGCGTGAAGCACCTTCGCGTGAAGCAATGATACTTTCTAGGATTGCAGGACCCTGAATGTATATATTCTTGGACATACTAGGACAATTGTCAAAACAAATTTTCCATTCTGGATATGCATCCTTATAATTCTTCTGATTGTAGAATTCAGTATACGTCGACAAATTAACACTACAATCCTGTGCATACATTCCGGCCGAAAACATCAGGCCAAAAACCGCTAATAATAAACTTTTCGTTTTCATATCCTTACGATTTAATCAATTTTTCTTTTTACAAACCACCTGTCAACCAAATTTAGATTGACACCTAATATAAAATAATTTTCTTTCACCATATTGTTCTTCATAGAGCCCCGCTGACCTATCTGCAAGGTTATATTGAAGACCGTCTTTGCATGTCTAGGTGCAAGTCCCGTACCAAAAGTTATTCCAAAGTCGGGAATTGAGAGCTGGCTATGATTCATATTTATATATGAATTGTTGAAATACAAGCCGATACGGTACGAGGATGATTCTCCCAAATTTTTAGGAGACATTCTGTTTGGAGTGTATTCGGCACCTAACGCAACACCAAAACTATTGCTTAGCGAATCGCATTCGCCAAAAAATTTGCTGTCCTTCCAGTTCTGCATTGTAAAGTCGGCAGCAACCGAAAGCTTGTCATTATATGTATAGCACAACCCAGCTCCTATTGTATGAGGCAAGCCGATAGTGCCCTTTACATTTTCTTGTTGATATACCGTGTCGACAACTGTTGTTGATGCCGTCGCAAGTGTATTATACACTATAGTCGACAATTTTGTATTAAGGTCTCTGTTGTATGCATAATACAAGCCAACAGCAAGATTGTCGTCGCCAATCGAGAAATTATATTTCAAGCCGACGTCGAATGTTACGTCCGAAACCTTGTAGGTGCGCTGGTTGAAGCCATTTACATAAACACCTGTCGAATCGTCGGTAAAAGTAATTGCATTGGAATGGTATATCTTTCCAAACAAATACGAAACACCGACACCTATGCTAAGATTCTTAGTGGGCTTAAAGGCATTCTCCCACATTATCCTGTTGATTCCACCGTCGCCGGCAAAAACATAGTTTTTGTCTATTCCAAAAGAATCGTCAAACGAATAAATGGAATATCCGACATTACTATAAGGCATTACGCCAATAGCGGTCTTCCACCACTTTGCAAAAGAGAATCCGACTACAATCTGCGAAAGTTCTGCGTCAAGTTTTACCTTTGAAGTCGGCGGATTGTTGATTCCATATCGGCGCAAGCCGGCATCCAAACCAAAATTGAAAATGAAAGTCAAGGTGTCGATATCGCCGAGAGATGCTGGACTCTTATAGTTCACATCATTCATATATGGAGTAGCATAGCCGACACCACCCATTGACGAAACGCGTGCTTGCGTAGATGTATTTACGTCACCTACACCGTAGCGGGAATATGGAGACCCGACTGTTCCCTGTGCGTATGCAGCAGCAGAAAACATTGAGGCCAGCACTAATATCGTCAAAAATCTAAGCATTATATTCCAAAATTTCATTCAATCCTATAGCCACCAAATTTGGCTCTGCAAAACTATTAAAACTTATTCTATTTTCAAAGAAAAAGCTATCGCCTCCTGTAAAAACGACAAGCAGGTTCTCGAATCTGTCGCTGAAATCCCTTATCGAACCTTCAACTTCGTGGACAATTCCATTCTGAACACCCAATGTCATAGCTTCGGCTGTTGTAGTCCCATAGAGACCTTCGGCAGACTTTTCCACCTGTAATAACGGAAGTTTTCCTGTAAAATTGTTCAAAGCACGAAATCTTGACTTTAATCCGACAGAAATATTTCCGCCGAGATATTCCGCCTTGTCGGTAACGATGTCGTAGGTAATCGCCGTTCCCGAATCTATCACCAGGATATTTCTGCCCGGATAGCGACTTACAGCGCCGACAACAGCCGCGATCCTGTCGCTGCCCAGCGACTCTGGCGTCCTATACTTATTTATTATGGGAAGACGCAAAGAGGAATCCAGTTTCAACATTGGAAAACTTGGATTAAGCATACCGACAATCTGTTCGCAACCATAACTTACCGACGAAACTATGCCCTTGTCGATGCTGCCGGAGTCTGCCAGATTATCCAACGAAAGCTTCAACAGAGATATGTCTCTGACTTTTGCAAACTTAACCATCTCACCATTTTGAAACAGGAAAAGTTTTATCGAGGAATTACCGGCATCAACTATTAAATTGTACATGGAACTAAATTTCTCGCAAAGGTATTTTAATTATTTTATTTTTAATTGCGGAGAATAATAATTATTTGCTATATTTGCACCCCAAAAAAATATTTTTTATTATAGACTAAATTTTAAACATTTAAGGTAATGGCAGTATTACAGAACATTAGAGAAAAATGTGGCGTTTTAGTAATCGTTATCGTCGGTTTAGCATTATTGGCGTTTCTATTGGGCGACTTCCTTAGCTCAGGCCGTATCGGCAGAGGCGATGATTCAGTTATCGCAAAGATAAATGGTTCAAAAGTAGATTACAATGAATGGTCGGCAAACTACAACAACCACCGCACATTCTACGAAGTTGCACAGCAGGGCAGAAACATTACTTCAGATATCGACAGAAGTCTTAAGGAAAGTGCATGGAACGACATCATGAATACTTATGTATGGAATGACATTTACGAAGAAGTCGGCTTGAACATCAGCGATGAAGAACTTGAAGACCTTCTTTACGGTCCAAAACACGCACACAACATCATAGTACAAAACTTCGGCTTGCAGATGAACGAACAGGGCGAATATGACACTAAGGCACCTAAGCAGTTCTTCGAAAATGCAGACGAAAACCCAGAGTACAAGGTTATCGCCGACTATTGGAAACAAGCAATTATGCAGGAACAGATTAGCTCGAAATATGCCAACATGGTTTCTAAGGGCTTCTACACACCAACAGCTCTTGCTAAAATGTACTACGAAGACCAGAACAACAGTGTTGACTTCATCTACGCTTTCAGAGACTACACTTCTATTAAGGACGAAGACATTACCGTTTCTGACAACGACTTGAAAGCATACTACGACAAGCACCAGAACAGATTCGTAGAAGAACAGAACAACAGAGACCTCGAATATGTTGTTTTCGATGTTATTCCTTCCGACAGCGATATTGCTGAAATCAAGAACAACACCGAAGAACTTGTTAAGGAAATGAACAGCAAGGAAGACAACAGCCTCGCTTTCGCCCAGCTTAACAGCAGCAACAGCAGACCGGAAGACAGACGCCAATACAAGGACAATGCCTTCATGACCCAGAAGGAAGTTGAAGCTATCGGTTTCGACGAAGCTTTCTTCAATTCAGAAAAGGGCACTACTTCTGATATCAAGATGCAGGGCAACTTCTTCATCGCCGGCAAGATCCTCGAAACTGCCACAAGACCTGATTCAGTAAATGCTTCTCACATTTTGATTATGCCTAACGACAGTGTTACTCTCGAAATGTGTAAGGCAAAAGCTGATAGCTTGGCTAACATTTTGAAGAGCAGCAAGAAAGTTGACTCTACTTTGTTCGCAAACATGGCAAAGGAATACTCACAGGATCCAGGTTCAAAGGACAATGGCGGTGTTCTCGGTGATTTCACTGAAGGCATGATGGTTGAATCTTTCAACGACGCTTGCTTCTCTAACAAGACCGGCGCTATCGAAGTTGTTGAATCTCCTTATGGTGTTCACATCATTAAGATTAACTCTCAGACTGCTCCAGTTAGAAAGATTAAACTTGCTGTCCTCGACCAGGAAATCAAATTCTCTGACAACACTTACGAAGCAGCATACCAGGCATCAAACAAGTTCTATGCTAGCAGCGTTACAGCTGAAGACTTCGACAAGAACGTTGAAAAGGACGGCTTGAACAAGAGAGTTGCTAATAGAATTAACGATATGAGCGACAATATCATCCCTGGCATCGACAATGGTAGAGAAATCGTTCGCTGGGCATTCAACGAAGACAGAAAAGAAGGCGACATTTCTAGCGTTTTCGAAAGTTCTGCTAGAGATAGATTCATCGTTGTAAAACTTGCTAGAGTTAGAGAAAAAGGTTTCACTCCATTTGAAGATATGAAGGAAGCTATCGAACCTGAAGTTAGAAAGGAACTCAAGGCAGCTAAGATGATGGACGAAATGAAGGGTATGTCTATCGATGCTATTGCTCAGAAATATGGTGCTAAGTGCGACACCTTGACTAACATTAGATTCTCAGACTTTGCTCTCGCAGGTATGGGTCTTATCGAACCAAAGGTTAATGCAGTTGCTACTAACACTAAGGTTAACGAAGTTTCTGCTCCAATCGACGGCAACAACGGTGTATTTGTAATCAAGGTTACAAACGCAAACAAAGCTCCTGAAAAGCAAGATTTCGAAACCGAAAAGCTTACTAAGATGCAGGAATACATGAGAAATGCTGATTACCGCACTAACAATGCTGTTAAGAAGGTTTCTAAGATTGACGATAGAAGAGCAAAATTCTTTTAATAGAAATTCTCACACAAAAAAAAAGAACCTTTTTCGAGGTTCTTTTTTTTTGTCCCTTTAAATAGTAATCAATAACTTTGGCTTTCTATATTTCAACACATGAAAAAGATACTGTTTGTCCTATTATCATTGCTTATCATTGTCTCTAGTTGCTCTGAAAGCGAATTTATCTACCCGGAATCAAAAGTCTGGGCACATAGAGCAAACGATATTGAAACTGCAAAAGCAAAAAGTCAGGAATTCGACGGACTGGAGGTTGATGTCACCTACTCGGAAAGTAGCAAAACCTTTTTTGTGGGACACAATGCAGAAGATACAGCCAAGGGAATAACACTGAACGACTGGCTTGCAGCAATACCATCTCCCGAGAACAAGTGCTACTGGATAGACCTCAAGAACCTTAACAAGAATAATGCAGAGGATATATCAAGGGAAATTAACGATATTGAAAATAAATTCAAAATTCAGGATAAAACATTTGTTGAGAGTCCTAACTACATAGCTCTACGAACGCTAAAGAAAAAAGGCATACGAGTAATACTATGGACCAACAGTCTCGCCAATATCGACACGGCAACATGGTGCAACCAGATGAAAGAACAAATCGACTACCTCGGTCCCGACGCAATAAGCAATAGTGCCGAAATGTCGGAACTTATTATTAACACTTTCCCCGAACAGAATATTCACTTGTGGCAGACCCCTGCCAAATACAACGATACAAACGCCGAACAAACACGAAAACTATGCAGCAACAACAACGTAAAGGTTGTACTTGTTGACTATGACAAACCGATAAAAGAATAATCCGATGAGAGAAAAAGTAAAAAAGATATTGGAAAAGATGAATGCCGGCGAAGGAATACGAAGTTTTGCCTCGCTAAGCATTATGCTATTGGCACTCATGTGCGTTGTTAGACTTTTTTCTTTCCTTGAATTTTGGATACGACTTAACGCCGATCCAAATATCATTAAATTCATTTCATCGGGTATTATTTACGATCTTGCCCTATTATGCCATATCATTACCTGGGCGATAATCCCATTCATAGTACTCTATAGGTTCATACCAAAAATAACTAAAGGCATCTACATAGCAGTGGCTATGCTGTACACTGTCGTTTCGGCTTTGCTAATAGAATACTTCTGCAATATGTCGAAACCTCTCGACCACATTATTTACATGTACAGCGAAGAGGAAATCAACGACATCATATTTTCGTCAGTTAACGTAACGGCAACGCCAATTATATTCATTGTATCTATAATTGTGGTTTCTGCTGTAATATGCATATTGTGGAGAAAGGTTAAATTCAACAACATTGCTTCAATCGCTATCAGTGCAATAGCATTGTTAACCGCAATATGCGTAAACTACAAGGATTTTGTTGTGTCCGAAAACCTATATAAGAGCCATACCGACTTCTGCTATGCCACAAACCAGATAAGTTATTCATACATCAAAATTTCAGATTTTGACGCAAACTTGTCATATAGCATCGATACCGACAACATAAAGGAGGCCTCGAAGATATACCAGTCGCATTTTCCACACAACACTTACACCAGCTACGAATATCCATACAACCATTACTTCTGTGACAAGGATGTAATTGGCAACTTCATGGATAAACCAGCAGACGGACAGCTGCCTAATTTTGTTTTCATAATCATTGAAGGTTATGGCAGAAAACTTACAGGCGTTGACAATCCCGACATATCGTTCACTCCGTTCATCGACAGTCTTGCAAAAACCGGATTGTTCTGGGAAAATTGCCTTGCCACAGCCGAACGAACTTTTGAAGTATTACCAAGTGTTTTTGCTTCTGCGCCATACGGAACTCACGGATTTGCAAACAGGTACTACCCCATTCCATACCATAATTCCATCCTTCAGGACATGTCGAAAAACGGATATTCGATATCATTTTTCTACGGAGGTAGCAGCAGTTTCGACGGACAGAACGATTTCATGGAAACCAACAACGCCTCGTATATTATGAAGGCCGAACTCGACACTACAAATGCCGAGCAATACAACGCCATGAAAAACGGCAACCGCTGGGGACTCGACGATGGTGATATGTTCAACAGTGCAATTAAGCATAAGCACGAGGACAATCCTCGGCCTTTCACCGACATATACCTCACTCTTACCACCCACGAACCGTTCATGTGTCCTAACCAGGAAAAGTACGAAAAGGAAGTACGAAAACTCATAAGCGAAAACAAGGCATTGACCAAACAGGAACTTAACAATATGGAGGGCAACGAAAACATTTTTGCCTGCTTCCTATATACCGACGACTGCATTAGGAATCTAGTTTCCGAATACAAGAAAATGAACGCCTACGACAATACCATATTCGTTATCTGCGGCGACCATAGGATGTGTCCCCTTGGCAGTGCCAACCAGCTTCAAAAATACCATATTCCACTAATTATCCATTCCAATCTGATAAATACTCCACGAAAGATGAAAGCTGTCGTTTCTCACCTCGACATCGCACCTACGCTTAACGCTTATCTTTCTTCTAATTTCGAGTCATATACAATTGACAAGGAATGCCAGTGGCTGGGAACATCTCTCGACACCGCACAGGATTTTATATGCAACAAGCGTATGCCTTTCATTCTAAACAGCAGGGACATTGTTGAATACATTTACGACTCGCTTTTCATTACATACGACAGATTATTCAAGGTGTGTGATAACCTGACCGTGACGCCTCTTGAAAACGACGACCTGTTGCAAATGATGCACGAGAAACTGGATGCCGAAAAGGAAATAAGCAAGTACGCAGTTTATTACAACTGCCTTAAACCTATCAATGCTAGCAACGACAAACTTATCTATAGTTTTGCAAGTAACCTTGAAAAAAGCAACAAACTCGACGAAACCACTGTCGACGACAATGGAAACAAGGTTGTACATATGGACTGTAAAAAAGAATATGGTTCTATATGCAAGTCGTTTGTGCTTGACGATAACTACAGCAGCTTGAATGTCTCCATCAAGTTCAACTTCAAGAACCTTAACAAAGAAAAGCCAATGCCAATTTTCGTCATTTCAATCGAAAAGGATGGCAAGTCAATTGTTTACAAGACACGATCCTTATTGCACGAGAAAGACGTGATGAAAGACGACTGGATGCTTTTCAACGACAGGGAAAACATTTCTATCAAAGAGGATTGCAAGGGCTACACGATGAAAATATACCTCTGGAACAAGGACAAGGGCGACATCATGTACGACAACATAAACGTCTCTATTTACAACCCATCATAGAGTAGCTTATTTTACAAAATCCAGTTTGCTTAGATATACATCGCCCATTTCTGCATAGAATTTTGCCTTGTCAAATTTTGCGGCATCATAATCAAATACAGAAAAACCATCATTCGAATCATGGGCTAATTTTCTGTCTTCTGGTTTATTCAGAAAAACATGATATGCTACCTTATGATATTCAAGATCTTGCATTGGAAGCGACTCTAGACTCCACAATTTTGTCTTGTCAATTGGAAAATACTCCATTTCCTTGTCGAACTTAACCTTTGTCATACATGGTGCCGAAATCTCAAAATGGACAAAGAAATCATTGGTGTACAAGGTAAAATTACCATTTTTATCCGAATATGTATTTGTTCCTATCGACCACCACTTATTCCAACCTCTAATGATTGCTCCTTCGACAGGTTCTTTTGTGTCCTCATCAACAACCCTACCTTTTATGACAAGATTATTGTAACCTATCATATTGTAATAGTTTACAGCTCGCTTTGGCTCCTCTCCCTCATATTCCGACAATCCCTTTATCTCAGCCACTGCCGGCTTAAGCGTTCCGACTATTGTATCGTTATTCGAATTTAGGGTATAGCCATCATGCGTCATCAAGCCACCATATTGTGCCTCGAAATGATTGTTTGGCATTTCCTGGAACTCCCACCAGCCATACCCTGCACCACCACAGTCGACGGTGTACTTGTAGGTCTCGACCATATACAAACGTTGCTCCTCGTAGCTTATCGAGTCATTATCGGCCGGCAGTGCGGTCTCGCCTATCATCCATGGCTTGCCTACATAATGGCTGTACCACCACACTTCGTTCTTGAAATATAACGGATGGTACGAATGAACTTGTACAAAGTCAACAGGAAGCATTGCTGGATCCCACTCAAGCACCTCCAACGGCACCGAAAATCCGATAGTCATCAACTGATGTGGCGCATACTCGCGCATAAGGCCTTTCCACGATGTAACTACGCGATAGGCATCATCTTTGGTACGAGGATGGTCGCTTCCATCCATATTGCGGTCAAAATATAAGGGCTCGTTCATGAAATCATACGCAAATACAGTCGACTCACCTGAAAATCTCTTCAAAATACTTATGTTAAACTTTTCAAGCTGTTCGTTGTCTATACACGGCTTCAGCAACAACATAAGTCGCAAACCATTATCTCTTGCAACCGACACCAGCGTCTCGAAGCCATCTATTATCATTTCGGCATTTTCTTCAATGGAAAACTTGTCGCCATCGGCTGTATAGTAATAGTAACGGCGACTATCATCCGGATAAAACCTGTCAAGGCACACACGAATAGAATTAAAGCCCATATCCCTTATCAGCTGAAAATGCGACGACAATTGTTTTCTCACATCCTCTATTGTATTTGCTTCATATCCATCGGTTTTCTCATAATACTTTGCAGGTGACACAACAAATTTTCCATCTATGCTTCTGTAATCAACTACATAATTCAACATTACAGGAAAATAATCAGCATCTTCAATATGGAACTTGTCATTCTCAACGTAAACAAAATCTTCGTAACGAGTAACATTACCATCATTCACCGCTGGAACTACATCGTCGCAACTAGACACCAGACAAACCAATGAAAATAGAACAGATATATTTGTAAATAAACGCCACATGCTTTTCATAAAACTTTTTGTGCCAAATTTAGCAATATTCTTGGTAAGACAATTTATAATATCTTTGCATCATCAAAAAATACTTGAGAATGAACATCAGGCAACTTACCAAAGACGACACTTCAATAATTAAGGGCATTGCCATACTTTGCATTCTTATGCATAACTTCCTTCACTGGATAGAACCTTTGGATTGTCAGGAGAATGAGTTTGGATTTATCGGCTCAAATATCAAAACATTCTTTTCTGCCTTTGCCGATAGTCCTAGCGAATTTTTCAATATAATAATGAGCTATCTAGGCCATTTCGGCGTGCAAATGTTCATCTTTATCAGTGGATTTGGACTTGCAATGTCATTTGCTGGCAAGGCAAAAAAATATGGTCCATTCGTACTCGACAGATTGAAAAAACTATATCCGCTTGTTGCTATTGCCTTCATATTCTACTTCTTCAGCACAATAATAATGAGCTACCGCTTCGTGTCGGCCGAAGAAATGAAGAGCTTTGGATATAAGTTCTTGCTTATCCATACCCTGGTGCCAGGCGAAGGCGAAAGTGTTTGTGGGCCTTGGTGGTTTTTTGGTCTTATTATCCAGCTGTACTTGCTGTTCCCTCTTGTGTACAAGCTTATCAAACGATTCAATATCAAGGCATTCATAATAATCTGCATAGTATCATATGCTATAGTATATGCTTCGCTGTACACAACATTCCTACCGAAGAACTTCTTCATGATGCAGAATTTCCCAGGACATCTTCCAGAATTTTCTCTTGGTGTACTTTTTGCCTGCAACAGCGGCAAAAAAGTCAATCCGATATTCTTTTACACCGCAATAGTTTTATTCTGCCTTGGTAATTTCTACAAGATATTCTTCCCGTTGACATTCATCAGCATAACATACATCTTAATTTGTTGCCACATAAAAATAACTGAATGGTGCCACGAAAAATTTCCATGCAAGAACTTTCTTATCTTCTTTGGAAATATCTCCATGGTTCTATTCGCTACGCACGGAGAGTTTAGATGGCAGTTTGTCGCCATTGCAAAGAATCATGGCAATGCGGGATTTACAATACTGATGATGCTATTGTTCCTTGTGGCTGCTGTAATAATTGCACTTGGTGCCAATGCAGCATACAAATGGCTGCTCGGCCTCATCGACAGAAAGGATACCAAGATGGTGAAATAGGGAAAATCCCTATTCCATCAATTTTCTGTACTTAATTCTGTGTGGATCTATATCACCGCAACGCTTGCGCTTGTTCTCCTCGTATTCTGAGTACGAACCTTCAAAGAAAACAACCTGTGAATCGCCTTCAAAAGCCAAAATATGTGTTGCAATACGGTCGAGGAACCAACGGTCATGGGTGATTACAACTGCACAGCCGGCAAAATCTTCGAGACCATCTTCCAGAGCACGCAAAGTGTTGACATCGATATCATTGGTTGGCTCATCAAGCAAAAGTACGTTGGCTTCCGACTTCAATGTAAGAGCCAAATGCAGACGGTTTCTTTCACCACCCGAAAGCACACCACACTTCTTTTCCTGATCGGCACCGCTGAAATTGAATCGGCCTACGTAAGCACGAGCATTCACTAGCTTTCCACCCAACTGAACATATTCAGCACCGCCCGATATAACTTCAAAGACTGTCTTTTCCGGATCTATTGCCTCGTGTGCCTGGTCAACATAACCTATCTTTACGGTTTCGCCAATCTCAAAGCTGCCGCTGTCGGGTTGAACAAGTCCCATCATAAGACGGAAAAGCGTTGTCTTTCCTGCACCATTAGGTCCTACAATACCTACAATACCCGCCGGAGGAAGCGAGAAACTCAAGTTTTCAAACAACAGCTTATCGCCAAAACCTTTAGATATATTGTTTGCAATCAAAACCTTGTCGCCCAAACGTGGACCATTCGGGATAAAGATTTCGAGTTTTTCTTCCTTCTGCTTTACATCCTCGTTAAGCATCTTGTCGTAAGCCGACAGACGTGCCTTCGACTTTGTTCCACGTGCCTTAGGCGACATACGCACCCACTCGAGCTCGCGCTCCAATGTCTTGCGACGCTTCGAAGCAACCTTTTCCTCCATAGCCAACCGTGCAGTCTTCTGCTCCAACCACGAAGAATAGTTGCCCTTCCACGGAATACCTTCGCCACGGTCGAGTTCCAGAATCCAGCCGGCAACATTGTCGAGGAAGTAACGGTCGTGAGTTACACAGATAACAGTTCCCTTGTACTGCTGCAAATGTTGTTCGAGCCAATGGATAGACTCTGCATCTAGGTGGTTGGTTGGCTCATCCAGAAGCAAAATGTCAGGCTCGGTAAGAAGCAGACGGCACAATGCGACACGACGGCGTTCGCCACCAGAAAGATGAGCAACAGACTCGTCGCCATCGGGACAACGCAAAGCGTCCATAGCACGTTCGAGCTTGGAGTCGATGTTCCAGGCATCGGTTGCGTCAATCCTGTCCTGAAGTTCGGCCTGACGGTTCATCAGCTTGTCCATCTTGTCGGGATCCTCGTAGTATTCGGGAAGACCAAACTTGTCGTTTATCTCCTCGTACTCCTTCAGCATGGCAACTATATCGTGAACTCCTTCCTCGACAACTTCCATTACGGTCTTGCTGTTGTCAAGTTCCGGCTCCTGTGGCAGATATCCTACGCTATAACCAGGTGAAAAAACCACTTCGCCTTCGAAAGACTTGTCGAGACCGGCAATAATCTTCAGCAATGTTGACTTACCGGAACCATTAAGACCGATAATGCCAATTTTTGCACCGTAGAAGAAAGAAAGGTAAATATCCTTTAGGATCTGTCGCTGTGGCGGAATCTTCTTGCTCACATTGACCATCGAGAAGATAATCTTGTTGTCTATGTCGCTCATAAATAATGTTTTGAAATTATGTGGCAAAGATACGAAAGATTTGATAATTTGAAAATTAGTGGGTTTGAAGATTTCAAATGCATTCCAAGTTTCAAATTACTTGATACGGTTTGGAATGTTGTTTTGTGTTAACTAACATTTTTATAACATTTTGAACCAAAATGCATTTGAATAAATACATATATTTGCGACATATAAATGCAAAAAAAATCGAAATGAAAAAAATAATAGCCATTATCGTGTTAATGTCAATCTCCCTATTTGCTTTTGTCCAAAACATAAACGATGAAAGATTCAAAGCTTTATGGAAGGAAGTTGACGAAGCCGAACAGAAGGATCTGCCTAAGTCTGCCTTGAAAATAGTTGAAGAAATATACCAGCTGGCAACAGCAGAAAAAAACGACCACGAACAGATGAAGGCAATCACATACAAGGCGAAACTCCTTGTACAAGCCTCTGAAGACGGCAACCTGCAAGCCATTGATTTTCTTGAAAAACATGCTGAAACACTTTCGGGCACAAACAAATACGTCAACTATTTCCTTATTGGCGCAATGTACCAGAACTACTATCAGCGCAACAAGTGGAACATCGATTCACGATCTGATATCAGCGACTCTGCTACCGAACAAGCATCAAGACTTGAATTTTACGACCGCAATGAATTTTATAAACTGATAATCAAGAACTACAAACTTGCGCTCAACAACAATCTCAAGGACATTGACGCAAGCAATTTCGAAGATTTTTTCGAGGACGACAAATCGGTTTCATTTTTCTTCCCGACATTATACGACAAACTTGAATACTCTATTGTAAAGCAACTTTCGAAACTGGAAAGCTACACTCGCACCAACCTCGACAACAAGTTTTTCTGCAATGCCGACAATTTTCTCTCTATAGAAATTGAAAACTCTGACGAACAGCCGGAAATGGCAGCCCTATACTTCTTCCAGCAGATGATGAAGGAAAACAAGTCCAACATCAATACATTTGTATTCAGCGATTTCGAAAGAATTTCATTTCTCGACACACATCAGAGCGGAAAGGATGATTGCATAATGGAACTCCTTACCGAAATCAGCGACAAGCATGCCGAAAACGAAGCTGTCATTTTCATTAACGACAAAATTGCCGGGCAACTTTCAGTCAAATCGAGCGAAGGGAAAACAGAAGCCATAAATCTTCTCAAAAAAACCATCAGCAAATTCCCTGAAAGCAAATTCATCAGCCGATGCAAAAACAGATACAATCAACTGATATTCCCATCAATATGCATTAGTACCGATGAAATTGCCTACCCGGGCGAAAACTTCCCTATCCTCATAAAATACGAGAACACCAGCACAACAAACATCAAGATTGTAAAAGTATCGGACAGGGCATCGGCAGAACACGGATTTTATGCCAACAGCAAAGAACTTGAAAAATTATACCAGCAAAAACCTATTTCGGAAAAAGCCTTATCACTTCCAGAAGCTGGCGACAATTCAGAACACAGCACCTATTATGTTGAAAAAGGCTTGAATCCCGGATTCTACCTTATCTTTGCCGATGTCGCCGACAGCAGCCAGAACGGCCTTAAATATTCTGAACTTAAAGTTTCGCGGCTATCATTGCTGAAAATTAACGAAAGAAAATATATGGTTGTCGACCGAAATTCGGGAAAGCCAGTTGAAAGCGCAAAGGTAAAAATTACTTACAGGCAAAATGGCAAGATTGTAACCTTAAGCTCGGCAGAAACCTCAAGCGACGGTATTTTTGAACTCACAAAATTGGATAATAACAGATATTATTCCGACCTTGGCGCACTTATCAGCAAGGGCGACGATGAGATTTTCTTCGGCATCAACATTTACGGCTACGGTTCATACTATGAAAGCCACCACAATGTCCAAAGCAAATTATTTACCGACAGAGCTATATACCGTCCGGGACAGACTGTTTACTTCAAGGGCATCGTTTTTGAAGGAAACGACAACTTATTTCACGTTATGCCGAACGACACCGTAACGGTTACCGCCAAGGACGCCAACTACAAGGAATTCTACCGTAAACAACTTGTTACCAACCAGTTCGGAAGCATTAACGACTCGATAAAGATTCAGGAAAATGTGCTTCCGGGTAATTTTCACATTGAAATTAGGACAAATAACGTTTCCAAAAGTACAACATTTAAAGTTGAAGAATACAAGCGTCCGACATTCGAAATTACAATGGACAAAATTACCGAAGAGGTAAAATTTGGCGACACAATCACAATTACCGGCAATGCAAAAAGCTATTCGGGAGTTCCTGTCAGCGATGCCAATGTAAACTTCAACGTAAGATGCTCGTCATATTCGTACTATTGGTGGTGGAGCGGCAACAAGGAGGAGAAACACCTCGCCGACGGCAGCGTAAAGACAGATGACGATGGAAATTTCTCGCTTAGCTTTGTGGCAAAGGAATGCTTCAACCAAATAAACATATACGATATTGATGCCGTAGTTGCCGACATAAACGGAGAATCACACACAGCAAGCAGCTCGTTTATGATTTCGCACCAATCGATGTGGCTGTCAAGCGATGTTAAATCATTGGTTGACTTTGCCGATTTCAACGGAATGAACGCTTACGCCAACAATATTTCGGGCGACAAGATAAACGCAACCATTAGTGTAACAATCGAAAAACTCGAAGAACCGGCAAAAGAAACCGCACCTATGAGGCAAACTGCCGACCGCAAGATGTATACTTACGAAGAATGGCAGAACCTTTGCCCAAATCTTGAATACGACGGCGAGAATTCGCTCCAGAAACGCAAAGTTACTGCTACCGTATTCAAAGGAACGATAAATACCGCAGACACAACATGGATATCGTTCGGAAAGAAATTTGCTACCGGCTCGTACAAGCTGACATTAAAGTCGAAGGACAAGGATGGAAACGAAATCTCCGATGAGAAATATTTTCAAATCGGCGACAAATCAAGCAAAAAGATGCCGTTTGTCAAGACCGACTTGTTCGAAGTTTCGGAAACTACTGCCAAAATTGGCGACAAGATAGATTTTAGAGTTGGCTCTTCGTTCAACAACGTAACTGTTTTATATACAATTCAGATCGCCAACAAGCCACTGGATATCAAATCATTATCTCTTAGCAACGAAATTAAGACAATCTCAATACCTGTTACGGAGGATTGCTATGGAGATATAGGCATAACAGCAATTTTCGTTCGCAATGGCAAATGCTATAATTACAAGCAAACAATCTATGTTCCACGCGAAAACAAGAAACTTGATGTCGATTTCATTACGTTCCGCGACAAGACGACACCGGGAGCAGAAGAATCGTGGCAATTAAAGATTACCGACAAATCAGGAAAGGCTGCCGACGCCGAACTTCTCACAACCATTTACGACGCGTCGCTCGATTCCTACGTATCTCACTCGTTAAGAATGTGGCCTTATTCAAGCTATAACCTAAAGGACAATTTCTCGGCAAATGGCTTCGGATTCTGTGCCGACAGTTGGATAAAATATATTAATCCTAAAAACAGCTATGTACTAACACCATACCCGAATCCTTATTTCTTCGACTGCTTGAATGTATATTATACTAGCTACGACAGAAGATATAAGGAGGTTTGCTTCAGCGCTGTAGAAAGAACCGGTGCCGCAGTTCAGGATGAATCATTAGAATTGAATGACATTCAAATGGCTGCTGGTGCCGTAAACATGGATATGGACTTTGAGGAAGAGTCTGTTCCCGGACCGACAGAAGAAGCCGAAGCTTTCGCAAATGCAGAAGTCCGCACAAACTTCAACGAGACTGCATTTTTCTGTCCGGATCTTACCACCGACAAGGAAGGAAACATTTTCGTCAAGTTCACTATGCCCGAAAGTCTCACACGTTGGAACATACTTGGTATCGCACACACCAAGGACATGCAAATTGGTGATTTCGAGAAGACAATGGTTACTCAGAAAAAAGTTTCAATTACGCCGAACTGGCCTCGTTTCTTACGCGAAGGAGACGAAATGTACTTCTCTGCAAAGATTGCAAACCTCACCGAAAATACAATCAATGGCAAGGCAAGAATAGAAATCACCAACGCCGAGAATTCTAAGAACATCACAAGCTTGTTCCTGACGAACAACACTCTGAATTTCACAGCTGACGCAGGCAAGAATGTTTCGGTCGACTGGAAACTTTCTGTTCCAATGTCAATCGGTGCTGTTTCGATACGAGTTGTTGCAATTGGCGACGGACACTCCGACGGCGAGGAGAAAGTTTTGCCTATACTCTCCAACCGCATGATGGTTACAGAGACAATGCCTCTGCCTGTACGCCGTGCCGGAACAACAAGGTTCTCGTTCGATGCCATGAAGCAAAACAAGTCCAACACGCTTGAAAACTACTCATATACTCTCGAATTCACTCCGAATCCAGCATGGTACGCCGTACTCGCTCTTCCATACATGATGGAATACCCATACGAATGTGCAGAACAGACATTCTCTCGTATTTATTCCAACCTTCTGGCATCGCATGTTGCTAATTCCGACAAGAAGATCAAGGAAATGTTCGAAAGGTGGAAAGCTACCGACGCCAAGGCACTTGCCTCCAACCTGCAGCGTAACGAGGAACTGAAATCGGTTGTCATAGAGAATTCTCCATGGTTGCTCGATGCCGAAAGCGAAGCCGAAAGCAAGCAGAATATAGGCAACCTGTTCGACCTTGCCCGAATAGAAAGCGAAACGGCAATGGCCACAAAAAAACTTGCTAAGATGCAGAAGAGCAATGGCGGCTGGCCTTGGTTCGACGGAATGCCAGAAAACCTTTATGTAACACAGCATATTGTCGGCAACTACGGACACCTTAAGCGTCTTGGAATCAAATTCCCCGACGATTCGATGGAAAAGATGATTAGGAAAGCCATAGGTTTTATCGACTCAGAAATCGTTAGACTTTACGAACAGCAAAAGAAAGACAAGAACATTTATCTTGGCTACACACAAATCCACTACCTCTATGTCCGTTCGTTCTTCATTAAAGAAAAGCCGATGAACAAAACCACGCAAAACGTCTTCGACATATACATGAAACTTGCCGAGAAGGAATGGACAAAATCCAGTTTCTATATGCGCGGAATGCTTGCTCTTGCCATGAACCGCAGCGGGCACACCAAGACAGCAAAGGACATTGTTGCATCACTCAAGGAATATGCCCAGCACAGCGAGGAACTCGGCATGTACTGGAATCTTGAACGCGGATACTATTGGTACAACAATGGAGTAGAGACTCAGTCGCTACTGATAGAACTTTTCGAAGAAATGGGCGAAAAGTCCGACGTTAACGAAATGAAGGTATGGCTTTTGAAACAAAAACAGACCAGCAACTGGAAAACAACCAAGGCAACGGCCGAAGCTGTTTATGCCCTTCTTCTCGATGGAACCACCATACTCACAGAAACAGACTATCCAAAGATTTCGATTGGCAATAAGCAAATTGACCTTGCCAAAGAAAAGACCGAAGACGGCACAGGATACTTCAAGCAGACATGGAAGAAAAATGAAATTTCAGGCACTTGGAGCGATGTATCCGTTCAAAAGGCCGACAGTACTGTTGCTTGGGGTGGAGTTTACTGGCAATATTTCGAGGATATTGACAATATTAAAGGTTTTGAAGATACACCTTTGAAAATCCGCAAGTCGCTATTCGTAAACAGAGTCGAAAAGGGCAAGGAGGTAATTGTCCCGATATCGCAAAAGAACGCAAAACTTCATGTTGGCGACAAGGTTACCGTCCGCATCGAAATCGAAGTCGACCGCAACATGGAATACATACATCTGAAGGATATGCGTGCCGCAGCTTTCGAGCCGACAGAAAAACTTTCCGGGTATAGGTTCAAGCACGCATTGGGATACTACCAGGCAATTAAGGATGCATCAATGAACTTCTTCATCGATTACCTGCCAAAGGGAACATACGTCTTCGAATACGAAGTTCTTGCCACACAGAAAGGCACATTCTCGAACGGGATAACGACAATCCAGAGTATGTATGCACCAGAATATACGAGCCATAGCAACGGTATAAGAGTAACTGTGGAATAAAATATCGCATATAACAAAAAAAGGACGGCTTGTGTCCGTCCTTTATTTATGTCCTTAACAAAATTAGCAATCTTAGGCGGGACTATTCTTTCACCAATTTCAGTTCTTCGTATTCGCCGGTTATTCTTGAGACCTTTACGATGTATTCGCCAGGGCGAAGGGCGGAAAGGTCGAGCTGCATCGAGGTGGAATGGAGGACGATGCGACCTGTAAGGTCGATTACTGTGGCACTGAGGAAGCCATCGCCGAAGATGG
>CALDKB010000026.1 GCA_937899245.1 uncultured Bacteroidales bacterium
TAGTTTAATGGATAAAATTTGGGATTCCGGTTCCTACGATAGGCGTTCGATTCGCCTAGGGGTCACTAAATTTCAATTAACAATTGATATTTAACAATGTACTATTTGGCTGCCGATATTTCGGCGGCCTTTTTTGTGGTCTGTTAGCGGAAAAGTGTGCGAAGCATGAGCTTCATGGGACATATTTTCAAGCGGGAGCTTGAAAATAGCTGAGTATAATAGCTTACAACAGGCTTTCCACAGCCAGTTTGTACGATTTCAGTCCAAATCCGGTAATTACACCTTTGCAATTTGCTGCTATCACATTTTCGTGGCGGAAATTCTCGCGTGCATATACATTCGAAATGTGAACCATTACAACGGGAACCGATATGGCTGCTACAGCATCGCGAATTGCATAGGATGTGTGCGAATATGCTCCAGCATTTAGTATTATGCCGTCAAATTCCAGCTCGTTGGCTTCGTGTAATTTGGCAACAATTTCCCCTTCGTGGTGCGACTGGAAATAGGATAGGTTAACATTCGGGAAATCTGCTTTTAACGTTTCGAGAAATGAAGAAAAGTCTTCGTGTCCGTAGATTTCCGGTTCACGTTTGCCGATGTTGCCTAAATTAGGTCCATTTATTATTAAAAGTTTCATTGACTTTATTTATTTTTGCAAAAGTAAAAAAATAGTTTCTAAGTCTCTAATAGTTTCTGAGTTTCTGATTTTCCGTGTTAGCAGAGCCATATAAAACATTACGTAAAACGGTGAAACGAGAAACAATTAGAAACGGCTTCAGTCACCGTAGCGTAAAACGGCGTATGCCATAGAAACAACAAATTATGTCGTCTCGTGCTGAAATATTAAAGGAATACGAGTTTTACATCAAGCTCGAGCGTTCTCTTTCGGAGAATACGCATTCGTCGTATATGCACGAATTGCAGAAACTTGATGCATATTTCGATGAAATTGGCTATTCGGGAAGTTTTGAGGAGGCAAATGCCGATATGCTTCGCGAATACATACGCAGTATTGCAAAGCAGGATTTGGCGGCAACGTCGCAATCGCATGCTATTTCGGCAATTAAGTCGTTGTATAAGTTTTTGCTTGTGGAAGATAAGATTGATGACGATCCTACAGAGCTTATTGAAACGCCAAAGCTTGCAAGACATTTGCCGACTGTGCTTTCTGTGGAGGAAATTGAAGCAATTATCCGTGCTGTCGATGTAAGTCAGGAACTTGGCCATAGAAATCGGGCGATTATCGAAGTGCTGTACGGCTGCGGTTTGCGTGTGTCGGAATTGGTAAGTCTCAAGTTGTCTGATTTGTTTTTCAACGAGGAGTTTATTCGTGTTGTCGGCAAGGGCGACAAGCAGCGGCTTGTCCCTATAGGCCACAAGGCCATGCAGGAGGTTGACAATTATATGAAGCAGTTTCGAAATCATATTGAGCCGCAGAAGGGTAGTGGCGACATTCTTTTCCTGAACCGAAATGGCAAGAAACTTACACGTGCAATGATTTTCACCATTGTAAAGCAGTTGTGCGAGGCTGCCGATATTCAGAAGACTGTTTCTCCGCATACGTTCCGCCATTCGTTCGCAACTCATCTTGTTGAGCGCGGAGCAGACCTTCGTGTAGTACAGGAAATGCTTGGCCATGAGTCTATTACTACAACTGAAATCTATACACATATCAACAAGCAGACATTGCTGGAGGAAATCTTGATGCATCATCCAAGAAGTTGACGCTACGATATCCCAGTGTATGGCGCCGTTTGAATCTCAAACTATCTCAAACAACATCAAACAACATCAAACAATTTTCTTATCTTTGTGCCCGTATGAAACTATCGATAGTAATTGTCAATTATAACGTAAAGCATTTTCTTGAACAGTGCTTGAATTCTGTTGCGGCAGCTTCAGAACATTGTGAGACAGAAGTGTTTGTTGTTGACAATAATTCCGTCGATGGTTCGTGTACGATGTTGCGCGAGAAATTCCCATGGGTAAAGCTTATCGAAAACAAAAAGAATTATGGATTTTCGTATGCTAACAATCAGGCAATTCGCCAGTCTGCAGGTCAATATGTCCTTTTGCTAAATCCGGATACTGTAATAGAGGAATATACTCTTAAGTCGGTGTGCGACTTTATGGACGAACATCCTGATGCCGGTGGGCTTGGTGTTAAGATGATTGATGGAAAAGGTCGTTTCTTGCCGGAATCTAAACGAGGACTTCCTACGCCAAGTGTGGCGTTTTACAAGATTTTTGGCTTGTCGAAATTGTTTCCGAAGTCCGAAAAGTTTGGAAAGTACCATCTTACATATCTTGACAAGGATGAAATTCATGAAGTAGATGTACTGTCTGGAGCATTCATGCTTTTGCGTTCCGAAACTTTACAGAAAGTTGGACTTCTTGATGAAACGTTCTTCATGTACGGCGAGGATATAGACCTTTCGTATCGTATTACGCTTGGCGGATATAAGAATTATTATTTTCCAGGAACGACTATTATTCACTATAAAGGCGAAAGTACCAAGAAGGGCAGTGTTAATTATGTCGTCGTGTTCTACAATGCGATGAAAATCTTTGCGAGAAAGCATTTTTCGGAAGGTGCCAGAAGCATGATTTTCTTCATCAACATGGCAATTTATCTGCGTGCAGCCATGGCGATAATGAGCAGATTCGTTCGAAATGCAATAACTCCGATTATTGATGCCCTGTTGATTTTATCTGGATTCTTGTGGATTACTCCGTTGTGGGAAACGCATCTGTTTGGCGAGGGCAGCAGTTATCCTCAGGATGTGTTTGCATGGGCGATGGTCGCATATATTTGTGTTTGGCTTTTGTCGTTGCTGCTTTGTGGAGGGTACGATAAGCCGGTAAGAATAAAGAATATCTTGAAAGGAATTGTGCTTGGCTCAATCATTATCCTTGCCGTGTATGCACTTTTGCCGACTCATTTGAGGTTTTCGCGTGCCTTGATTTTGCTTGGTTCTGTATGGACATTCTTTATAGTCCCAATTTTCAGACTATTGTTGAATTATACGAAATTGTCTGTTTTCAAGGTCAATTTGCCTAACCGCAAGCGAGTTGCGATAGTAGGGGCAAAAGACGAATGCCAGATGCTTGTAGGCCAGTTGACTTCGGCTCATACCAAGATTGACATTGCTGCTTATGTTAGTCCTACCGCCGTTTCCGATGAATTTTTTGCTGGCGATATCTGTCAACTTGACGAGATTGTTGCAATAAACAAGATTGATGAATTGATTTTCTGCGCAAAGGATATTCAGGCCCAACAGATTATCGGTACAATGTTGAATCTTTCAAGTTCGAAACTTGACTACAAGATTGCTAGTCCTGACGGATTTTCTGTAATAGGAAGCAATTCTATAAATACAACAGGAGAGTTATACAACATAGACATAAATGCTATTGACAAGCCGGAAAATAGGAGGTCGAAGCGTATGTTTGATTTCTTTGTGTCGTTGTTTTTTATTCTTTTCTCACCTGTGTTGATATGGTTTATGCATGGAAAATGTAAATCGTACGGAAATCTGCTCTCGATTTTGTTTGGTCGTAAGACATTTGTGTCATATCGTTCAGAAGGCATTGATGTAAGTTTGCTTCCAAAGATAAAGAAAGGTGTTTTCTCTGTCGATATGATTCATGTAGGCAAGAATGTAAAGGACGATGTGGCAAGCAGACTTAACATTATGTATGCTAAGGATTATCGTGTGGCACAGGATGCAATGATTGTCTTAAAATTGTGGCGTAATCTCGGATGCAATTAGAAAGTGAACGCATATTACTCCGCAAGATGGAGCCGGAAGATCTGGAATTCCTGTATTCTATAGAAAACAATTCGGATTTTTGGTATTGCAGTGAGACAAAATCTCCTTATTCCCGTTGGGAATTGAAGCAATACATAGAAAATTATTCGTACGATATTTTTACCACAAAGGAACTTCGTCTGATGATTTGCGACAAGCATTCGCAGAAGGTGATGGGTGTTGTGGATTTGTTCGAATATCATCCATTGCACAACCGCTGCGGAATTGGGATAATAATTTCACCGGAATATGCTAACAAGGGGCTTGCAACCGAGGTTGTAATGCTTGTGAGGGACTATGTCTTTGAAACTTTGCTTGCAAATCAGCTATGGTGTATGGTTGATGTCGAAAATAAAGTCAGTATTGCCTTGTTTGAGAAATGTGGATTTGTTCGCTGTGGCGAATTAAAACAGTGGAAGCGTTCGGCAGATGGCTACAAGGATGTGATTATATTCCAATCTATTAAAAAGTAGTTGATGGACAAAAATAGAAGATTTATTCTTCTATAAACTTTTTGAACCCACTAGATTCTACAGTTTTTGTTTCTCCGTTTTCGTGGATAATGAAATAAGCTTCCATTCCATCTATACTTTCAACTATCTTCATTGCTTTTTCGTGGCCCATGGCCATAAATGCAGTAGCATATGCGTCGGCGCGTATGCAATCTGGGTAAATGACAGTTGCACTTAGCATTTCGTTTATGGCAGAGTGGCCAGTCTTTGGGTTGATTGAATGTCCGTATTTGTGTTCGCCCTCCTCTATGAATTTACGGTAGTTTCCAGATGTGTTTACGGCCATGTCGGATAGATGAATTACAATTTGGCTTTCGCGGTAGCCGTAGCCACTTCCTTCTATTGGCTTGTCGACGCCTATCTTCCATTCGTTGCCTTTTGCGTTCTTTCCCGAGCAGTATATTTCGCCACCAATTTCAACAAGATAGTTGGTTATTCCCTTGCTTTTGAAAAAGTCGGAAACATAATCTACCGACATGCCCTGTGCAATGGCGTTTGTAATTATCATAGATTCGGGATGTTGTTTGCTAAGTTTTCCGTTGATGATGTCGATTTTGTCGGTGCCGACATATTGTAGAAGACTGTCAATTACAATGCTATCAGGAACGTGTTGCTCTTCATGTTTAATCCAGCCGAATCCCCATGCGTTTACGATGGGAGCGACAGTTACGTCGAAATAACCATCGGTATTAGCCCACACTTCCTTGGAAACAGAGAAAAACTCTTCGCATAATGCGTCTAACGAGTCAGTTTCGTTTCTGTTGAGTCGTGATATTAGCGAGTTGGGATCGTAGTTTGAAAGCGATTTGTTGAATGTGTTTAGCAAACTGTCGATTGCCTCGTTATATATGCTGTCGCTTTCGTATGTAATGTTGAATAGAGTGCCTTGTATCGGACCACTGTACTTTATGTATTCTTTTCCGTTATTGTTGGTGCATGATGATACCAAAAGGACAAATGCAGCAAGCAAAAAAAATATCTTTCTTCCGAACATAGTTATTGTCAGTTTGTTATAAAGACGGCATCGTTGATTTTACCGTTCAGCAAAACAACAAAAAAAATCAATGTAATTAATAAAAAATGGTAACTTTGCAAATTAAATATTTTAAGATTAAATTATGGGTTTTATAAGCTTTTTGTCAAAGATGTTCGGAACCAAGTCGGAACGCGACTTGAAGGCCCTTACACCGATATTGAACGAAGTGCTAGCGCTTGAAAATGAATTTCTAGCATTGTCCAACGATGAACTTAGGGCTCGTACCGATGCGTTGAAGCAGGGTATTCGCGAACATATAAGCGGAGAAGAGAAGAAAATAGCAGAATTAAAGGAAAAGGCACAAGGCCTGGATATCTGGGAAAGAGAAGAACTGTTCAACGAAATCGATAAGATTGAGGAAAAGATAGACGCTAAGATCGAAGAGCATTTGTTGACAATTTTGCCACAGGCATTTGCTATCTTGAAGGAAACAGCACGTCGTTTCAAGGAACATGAGACTGTTGAGGTAACAGCTACTGATTTTGATAGAAATTTGGCTGCAACAAACGATTTCGTTGATGTTGAAGGCGAAAAGGCAATCTGGCACAACTCATGGACTGCCGGTGGAAATATGGTAACATGGGATATGGTTCATTACGATGTTCAGCTTATTGGTGGTATCGTTTTGCATCAGGGTAAGATTGCTGAAATGGCTACCGGTGAAGGTAAGACTCTTGTTGCAACGCTTCCTGTATTCCTCAATGCATTGACAGGTCGTGGCGTTCATGTTGTAACTGTTAACGATTATTTGGCAAAACGTGACTCCGAGTGGATGGGACCATTGTATATGTTCCATGGTTTGTCGGTTGATTGTATCGACAAGCACGAGCCGAATAGTGAGGCACGTCGTAAGGCATATGCTTCTGATATTACTTTCGGAACGAACAATGAGTTTGGCTTTGACTATTTGCGTGATAATATGGCACTTTCTCCATCAGACTTGGTTCAGAGAAAGCATAACTATGCAATTGTCGACGAGGTTGACTCCGTATTGATTGATGACGCTCGTACACCATTGATTATTTCTGGACCTACACCAAAGGGCGACGATCAGTTGTTTGACGATTTGAAACCTCAGGTTCAGCAGCTGGTAGCGGCGCAAAAGGATTTGTTCAATTCTATTTTCAACGAGGCAAAGAAGCTTATTGCTGACAATAACCAGAAGGATGGCGGTTTCAAACTTTTGCAGGCATTCAAGGCGTTGCCAAAGAACAAGGCGTTGATTAAGTTTTTGTCGGAACAAGGTATGAAGGCCTTGTTGCAGAAGACTGAAAATTATTATATGCAGGATAACAACAAGTTCATGCATTTGGCTACAGATGACTTGTATTTCGTTATCGATGAGAAACTTAATTCGGTAGATCTTACAGATAAGGGCTTTGATTTGTTGGCGACTTCAACTTCAGATCCTCAGTTCTTTGTAATGCCGGATATCGGTGTTGCTTTGGCTGAGCTAGATAAGGAAAATTTGCCGTCTGCCGAGAAACTTCAGAAGAAAGATGATATTATTCGTGACTATTCGATTAAGTCCGAACGTATTCATACGATAAATCAGTTGTTGAAGGCATATACAATGTTCGAAAAGGACGTTGACTATGTAATTATCGACAACAAGGTAAAGATTGTTGATGAGCAGACAGGCCGTATCATGGAAGGTCGTCGTTGGTCAGACGGATTGCACCAGGCAGTAGAATCTAAGGAAAACGTAAAGGTTGAGGCCGCAACACAGACTTATGCAACAATCACTTTGCAGAATTACTTCAGAATGTACCACAAGCTTTCGGGTATGACCGGTACTGCAGAGACTGAAGCAGGTGAATTTTGGGATATTTACAAGTTGGATGTTGTAACAATCCCGACAAACAGGCCGATTGCACGTAACGACTACGAAGATCTTATCTATAAGACCACAAAGGAAAAATATGCAGCAGTTATCGATGAAATTGAACGTCTGATTTCTGTTGGACGTCCAGTCCTTGTAGGTACGACTTCGGTTGAAGTTTCTGAATTGCTTAGCAAGATTTTGACCCGAAAGGGCATCAAGCACAATGTCTTGAATGCAAAGTTGCACAAGCGCGAAGCGGATATCGTTGCAGAAGCAGGTCAGTCGAGCTGTGTTACCATTGCAACCAACATGGCAGGTCGTGGTACCGATATTAAATTGTCAAAGGAAGTTCGCGAAGCCGGAGGTCTTGCAATTATTGGTACAGAACGTCATGAGTCTCGTCGTGTTGACCGCCAGTTGAGAGGTCGTGCGGGACGTCAGGGAGACCCGGGTTCTTCACAGTTCTTCGTATCACTTGAAGATAACCTGATGCGACTTTTCGGTTCGGATAGGATTGCGGCAGTAATGGACAAGATGGGACATGTGGAAGGTGAGGCCATTCAGCATTCAATGATTTCGAAGTCAATTGAACGTGCACAGAAGAAGGTTGAGGAAAATAACTTCGGTATCAGAAAACACTTGCTTGAGTATGATGACGTAATGAATGCTCAGCGTACCGTTATTTACAAGAAGCGTCGTAATGCCCTTGACGGAGAACGTTTGGGCGCTGATATCGCTAATATGATGAACGATGTGTGCATATCGGTAGTTGACGATACATACGGAGCTGTTACTTTTGACGAATTTAAGTTTGAGGTGTTCAAGGCATTGGCAATTGACATTGATCTTGAAGAGTCAAAATACGAGGAAATGTCTCGTAATGAGCTGGTTGATTATTTGTATGAAACTTTGCGTGAAACACATAAGCGTAAGGCACAAACGATTGCCGAACAGGCATATCCTACAATCAAGTACGTATTTGAGCAGAAGGGCTCGATGTACAAGAATATCATTGTTCCGATTACCGATGGCAAGAAGCAGTATAATGTTGTTGTAAACTTGGAAAAGGCATATCAGACAAAGGGCGAGGAGATTGTCCATGCTTACGACAAGACTGTTGTTTTGAAGAATATTGACGAATCGTGGAAGGAGCATTTGCGTGAAATGGACGACTTGCGTCAGTCTGTTCGTGCTGCATCATACGAGCAGAAAGACCCGTTGTTGATTTACAAGTTGGAATCATACAATATCTTCAAGGAAATGCTAGACAAGACCAACAAGTCTATTATTTCAATCTTGATGAAGGCATATATCCCGATGCAGGAGCCAGATCAGGTTCAGGAAGCCCGTCAGCCACGCCAGCGTTTGGACACCAGCAGAATGAAGACTGGTCGTGAGGCAATTGGAGAAAATAAGCCACAATACAACGATCCTAGTGCCGTCAGACCAAAGAACGAACCGGTTCGCGTTGAGAAGAAAGTTGGCCGTAATGATCCATGTCCTTGTGGAAGTGGTAAGAAATACAAGAATTGCCATGGATTAAACATGCCTGCAGAATAATTAGAGAAAAATTAGTTAGGATAATGGCGGATTTTGTTCCGCCATTTTTTTTTGCCCGTTGTCGAATAGTTGGAATAAATGACAAATTGTAATATTTAAGTGTGTAATTGATAGTATGTTAAATCTGCGCTTGCCATGAAATCATCTTGCATATGAAACAATACAAATAGGATAGATGTTCTGTTTGCAAGTATAAGGGCAAGGTCGTTTACATGCCGGTATATTATTGTATGTTTATGTAATCTGTTGGTCAGCAAGCCCGTCAATCCGTAAGCCCGTCCGCCTTAAAAATATGTTGTAAATCATTTAATAAAAAATATTGCGAACAAAATATTTGCTAAATTTGCGAATCCTAAAAAAGAAACTAATTATAAACAATTTAATTAAACAATAAAATGAAGGCTTATAACTTTAACGCAGGTCCATGCGTATTGCCAAAGGAAGCAGTTGAATCAACAATCAACGCAATCCGTGATTTTGATAACACCGGTATCGGTCTTATGGAAATTTCTCACCGTACTCCGGGTTGGGAACGTACAATGGAAGAAACTCGCCAGCTTTGGAGAGAACTTCTTAACATTCCTGCTGAATATGAAATATTGTTCCTCGGTGGTGGCGCTAGCACACAGTTCATGACTGTTCCTGCAAACCTTTTGAACAAGAAGGCAGCTTACTTGCAGACTGGTGTTTGGGCAAAGAAGGCAGCTAAGGAAGCTAAGAACTTCGGTAAGGTTGAAATCGTTGCTTCTTCAGAAGACAAGACTTACAGCTATATTCCTAAGGGTTGGGCAGTTCCAGCTGACGCTGACTACTTCCACATCACAACTAACAACACTATTTACGGTACTGAAATTCGCAAGGACTTCGACGCTAGCGAAATCAACAACGTAATGCTTGTTGCTGATATGAGCTCTGATATCATGAGCCGTCCAGTTGACATCAAGAAGTACGGACTTATCTACGGTGGCGCACAGAAGAACGTAGGTCCTGCTGGTGTAACTTTCGCAATCGTTCGCAGAGACATCCTCGGTAAGATTACTGATCGTCAGTATATGAACCCATTGCCAACAATGGTTGACTACCGCACACATGCAACTGATGGTTCTGACGCTGAAAGAAAGAACATCTCTATGTTCAACACTCCTCCAGTACTTCCTATTTTCGTAATGCACGAAACTTTGAAGTGGGTTAAGAACACTATCGGTGGTGTTGCCGAAATGAACAAGATCAACTTGAAGAAGTCTAACTTGTTATACGAAGAAATCGATCGTAACTCTATGTTC
>CALDKB010000027.1 GCA_937899245.1 uncultured Bacteroidales bacterium
CCCTCTCGGAAGCGCTTTTTTTTGTTTGGATAGGTCTAGTAAAAAAATCCAACCCTTTTTCGTCATGCTGTAACTTGGTTCAGCATCCCGCTTGTCGTAGTCTCTGCATGCTGAGCCTGTCGAAGCACAGCCTACATCGCAGTATACTCAAGTCTTTACTTTGAAAAACAAAAAAATCCAACCCGTTTCGTCATGCTGAACTTGGTTCAGCATCTGGAAAAGGGATGAATTTTTGATTATTGGTGCCCGCAAAAAAACGTTGGTAAGAAATATAAAATGCATTTGCGCAACGTGGCTTGCTTTTTCGGTCATTACTCGCAAGCTTCGTGAACTTTGTTTTCGGAAGTTATAATTCGCCAGCATTCCAGCACCTTAGCAGAGCAAAAGTCTTTCGTTTGTTTTGCTCGCCCTTCGGTTTTAGGAACTTTCAAATTGCCTTGCGGAAACGAAGTTCATAATGACTGCGAGTAATGACAATAAAAGAATATGTATAGCTAAAATGTTTGTAATAAATAGGCGATATGTATCTTGCTATTTTTTTTATCTTTTGCAGATAATATTTATATGTAAATTATATAAAAATAATAATTAAATATCGATTAGTATTTGTTATAAATATAATATTTATAACTTAAATTGTGAATTTGTTGTAATATTTTCGATTAAGCAAAAACTTTTAATATTTTAGCAAATTGATTTTCAAAGTCTCATAGTGTTGTGTTCAACAAGCGGTGAGACCAGTGTTTGTAAGGCATTATGATTATGGTTTATATTTATGTATATGCCAAGTAAATGATAAGACATAATGCTTTTGCGCATTTATTGTATTAGAATGTATATGATGAACGAAAGTATAATGAAACAAATTATTAACGGCACGAATGTTTTTGCCTTCAGCAAGCGTGGCTTGTATATGCTTTCGATTAGAACAGCGCAGCGCCAAACAGCTTCGAACCACTTGGAACGCGTAGCAGTTGAACAACTTCAAACACATAGCATTCAAACAACATCAAATGCGAATCATTCAAACAATATAATAGAACTAAATCTTGCTGTCGTTAAGATAAAACACACCATCAAACGCGGCAAAAACAATAAAGAAAATAAGTAGTTATGAATAATATTTATACAAAAAATATGACAGGAAATAATCCTAAAATCTTTAAATCATTTTTGATTTTTATTGCACTATGCATTATGAATGTTGGGGCATGGGGACAAACAACGGTAACAATTGGAACGGGAACGAGTGCTGATTATAATGTCCCTTATAATAATTTCTATAAAAACTGAACTACACAAATCCTGTACACGGCATCAGAAAAAGTGACTGTAGATATGACTGGTGTAAATTCTATGCCTTCTGTGTTTTTGAATGTGTCGATAGGCCGCCTGATTGATGAAAAAGGCATTGGCGCAATAAGAAACAATGTGGCATTTACTATGATAACAAAGCAGCAGGCATTACGCCTAAAAGAATATATAGAGAAGTATTCTGCTAAAATGGCAGTATGTTAATAAACTTTGAACATTAAACATTAAATTCGCTTATCATGAAAAACATCGCATACATGAATAATTTTACAAATCGAAATTTCTCTGAAATCGAGAAGCCAACATTTAGCTCGGCAAAGCCAATTGTCCATTGTCCATTATCCATTGTCAATTATCCATTGTCCATTGTAACAGCATTGTTAATTGTCTTTTGCTTGCTTTTTGGCGGCAAGGCTTTCGCACAAACATATTACGCCGACCAAGCCGGTATTATAGGCACTGGAACAAGTGGTTCGTATGAGGCACCAATCAATTTGTACTATAAATCATTTGTGACGCAAATGATTTATACCGCAGATGAAATCGGACTTGAAGGAAAAAGTGCAACCATCAAGACAATCTCATTTCAATTCAACCACACGACTTCTGTCACCTCAAAGTCATTTACCCTCTACTTGGGCAATACTACAAAAAGTTCTTTTAGTAGTACTACCGATTGGATTACGACTAGTAATATGACAAGTATGGGTTCATATACTATCACCACTGGTTCTACTTCTGGAGCGTGGGTAACAATCACGCTCAGCTCGACGTTCTCCTATACTGGAGGCAACTTGGTGGTGTGCTTCTTCGATAACAATCAAGATGAATATCCTGGTACTTCTTCTTCTACTTGGCGTTATACTACGTCAAGCGATTACAGGACAATGTATTATCGTACCGATAGTGGGACGGTTCCTACCATAACATCTTCCACAACTGGCACGCTAAGCACTTTTCTCCCCAACATAAAACTGAACATCGGTGGTACTTCGGTGACAACATGTTCTGGCACATTATACGATTCCGGTGGCTCAAGCGGGAATTATAACATTTATGAAGATTATATTTACACATTTTACCCTGCTACTTCGGGCAATAATGTTACAATAGACCTCACAAGTTTTGCTTCTGAAGCCAGTTATGACTATTTTCGTGTTTATGACGGTACTTCAACTTCTGCAGAACAACTTTTAAATTACGCAGGGCAATCGCTTCCTAGTCCAACCCATTACGAAGCAACCAATCAAGAAGGTGCATTAACCGTTTGGTGGCATTCAGATCAAAGTAATAATTATGCAGGTTTTGCCGCTACAATTTCCTGTGTTGCTGGCTGTACCTCCCGCACCCTCACCTTCACAACAGCACCGTCTTCTGTAGCATTAGGTTCTACAGTTACCTGTGCGGCAGCCCCATCGGTTGGTAGCGGAACCGTTACTTATAGGTCGTTGAATACTGGTATTGCAACAGTCAATGCTTCAACTGGTGAGATAACTGGTGTGGGCATAGGAGATGCAACAATAGAGGCTACGGTTGCGGCAAATGGCGATTATTGCACCGCCACAACAACATACTCAATTTCTGTTGTTGTTCCAACTCCCACCATTACACAGAATACAAGTCCTTTGCCTCGGTGTGATACCGAAAATGCAACTCTTGTTGCCTCCGTCTCTGGTTCTGTGCCTTCAGGATATGCTTTCTATTGGTACTCTAATTCTGCATGTACTACAGAAATTACCAGTGGTGTGTCAGGTACGAATAATAATACACTCTCTTATCCTGCAAGCAGTGGTACCCCGGTATATTGCCGATTGGAAAAAAGGGTGGCTGGAACTACAACTCAAGCACAAACATTTAACTATACTGGCGGCGTGCAGACATATACCGTCCCAGATGGCGCCACATCCTTGCAGTTGGAAGTATGGGGTGCACAGGGCGGTTCATATAGTTCCACCTATTCTGGTGGTAAGGGCGGTTATTCTAAGGGTACATTGAATTCTCCAACCGCTGGCAGCACCTTGTATGTGGTAGTTGGACAACAGCCTACGGCAAATACAACTACACCAACAACTGGTGGTGCAATCATAAATGGTGGTTACAATGGTGGCGGTAGTTCTGTTGTTCATTATTGGTCCAGTTCCTGGTCGTTGCCGCAGGGGGGCGGTGGAGCTACGCATATAGCGTCAGTTTCAGGTGTGCTAAGTTCTTTGTCTTCACAAACCGGCAATGTGCTTATTGTAGCCGGTGGAGGTAGTGGTGGCGTTTATTGTTACGATGGCAGTACTTACCGCGGCTTTTCAGGATATGCAGGTGGTGGTTCTACATCATCTGGATATACAGGAGGGACATATACCTATACGGCCAATCAAACCACAGCTGGCAATGGTGGTTCATTTGGACTAGGTGCTTCTTATACTGGTAAAACTAATTATAAATACGGACCTGCCGGCGGCGGTGGCGGCTGGTATGGCGGAGGAAACAAACAGGATGCTCAGGATACTTATGCCGAAGAATATGTTCATGGGCACGGTGGCGGTTCCGGTTATATAAAATCGACATTAACTAATACATCTTCGAGCAATGGTTCACGGTCTGGTAACGGTCAGGCGATGATTACGGCAACCATTCCTACAATGGAAGTCGCTTCTGCTAGTTCTGCTGCTAATATCTCAATACAGTGTTTCACCTGCAACGAACCAAACCTTTCATATACGACAACTTCGGCTAGCGTTACATACGGACAAAACAGCAATAGCTACATAAATAATACTTTGCAAAATCCTCACAGCAGACCTATAACATACACATCCAGTGATCCAACAATTGCTTCTGTCGAAGAAAATGGTGACGGCACGGTTACAATACTCAAGAAAGGAACGGTTACAATAACTGCATCGTGCGTAGCTGGCAACGATTACTGCGAAGGTAGCGCATCATATACGCTTACAATCAATTGCCCGACTATGGGTGCGCCAACTGTTACTTCAAACTATCATTGTGGTGCAGGTGATGTGGCTCTTTCGGCTACCCCAGGTACAAACGGCAACATCTGCCGTTGGTATAATGCTCCAAATGGTGGTACGATGCTGAACCAAGGTAATTCGTGGACTTATACGGGAATATCTTCAACAACGACAGGATATGTGACCACATACAACACGACAAGTGAATGTGAAAGTTCTCCGCGTGAACCCGTTACTGCAACCGTACATCCTAATGTAATTTCATACACGGTTTCGTCTTCGTATGCACCCGGAGCAAGCGTTTCTATTCCGCTCTCTGGATTTACATCGTATTCGTGGTCAAGCAACTACGGTACTTCGGGAAGTTCTGCGACTATAACAGGTACTGCCAATACAGGACTTACTTATCACGTTACAGCTAGCATAAGCGGAACAACCTGTACAGCCTCTGTTGATATTCCAATTACGGTAAACGAAACTTCCGGCGGTTCGGCTTCCGATTGTGGAACGAAGTTAATATATGTATCCACAACCGGTAGCGATAGCAACAATGGCTCTTCAACCGCTCCTGTTGCTACTCTTGCAAAGGCTCTTACCCTTGCAACAGGCGGCACTTCAACTAACCCCGCAATCATCCGTGTGGCAAGCGGCACATACAATATTGACGCTCCATTGAACCTCATAAGCAATGTAATAATTGACGGACAGTGGACTGCAAATACCACTAGCGGAGTGTGGACAAAGGGAACGGCGGAAACAATAATAAACAGGACAGCAAGCAATGTCGAAGGAACAGCTACAGCTCCGCGTATTGTGGCAATTGAAGGTAGCAGCAAGAGCAACTTCAAGCTGCAGGATGTAAAGGTAACGACGGCGGATGTTACAACTTCGACATTGGCATCGGGTTCGGCAACTAGTAGCACTATAACAGGAACGCCAAGCTATTCGGAAGATTTTGAGAGTACAACAGGTACAGCTTATTCTACTGCTGGTAGTATGCCGACAGGATGGTATTCCTATACTACAAATACAGGAAATTATATTGTTGCACCGCACGTTTGCAGTGGTCCTTCGTATAACTATTATCATAGTGGTAGCCAGTCTCTTAATTTGGAATCTGGCACAAATGCGAACAATATTGCCTACGCTGTAATGCCTGTAAATACAAGTGGAAATTCGGTGCTAAGTTTTTATTATAGTCAAGAGTCTTCAACTACTGGTTATGGAACATTGCAAGTTGGTTATGTAAGTGCACAAACAGCACAGGCTTGTGGTAATTTCAACTCAATAATAACCATAACGCCGTCAACTACATTGCATCAGGAAGTGGTGAATATAAGTTCAGTTCCTGCCAATGCTTATGTAGCGTTCAAATGGCAAGTGACTACTGGCAGTTATTATGCATGTTGTATTGATGACATCGAAGTATATACTATAGGTAACTATGAATCTACAACTATCGTTACCGCTTCAAATTATGGTATTTCTACCTACGCAGTACACTTAAGCAATTGCAGTAGTTACGAACTTATAAGGTGTAACTTGGCACCAGGAAGTGCAAGTGCAGGAAGAACAGGAACAGCTGGAAGTGCAGGTAGTTCTGCGACTAGTTATTCTGGTGTTGGTACTGGAAGTAGGAAAGGTGGAACGGGTGGTACAAGTACTACTGGAGGAAATGCTGCTACGACGAGCGGAACCTATGGAAGCGGAGGTCGTGGTGGTGTTGCTGGAACCAGTTATAATACGAGTAGTATTGGTTGGTGCGATACACAAGCAGGTGGGGCTGGCGGAGCTGGAACAGCAGGTTCGGCTGGTGTAAATGGTATTGCAGGAGCTAATGCCTCCATCTCTAATACCGATTATTCAATGTATTTTATTCCCAAAAAAGCTTCTGATGGTACTGATGCTGGCGGTGGCGGAGGTGGTGGAAAAGGCGGTGCGGGAGGAACTGCAGCTTGTTCCCAAGCGTGGGCAGCGGGTTTAACAGAAAAAACGACATCTAGCGGTGGTACAGGCGGCTATGGTGGCGGCGGTGGCGAAGGCGGTGCTGGTGGTACTGGCGGTTATGGCGGCGGGTCATCGTTTGGATTGTACCTATACAACACTACATTAATAGAACCAACAAATACATATATAGTTTCAGGGACTCGAGGTACGGGTGGCACAGGTGGCGCTGGTGGTACAGGTGGTGCTGGATATGCAGGTAGTGTTGGTACTGCTGGAAGCAAGTGTTCTTATACATGTGACGGAACTGTTTATGGAGGAAGTGGCGGTCATGGTGGCTCTGGAGGTCGTGGCGGCTCTGGCGGCGCAGGTGGACAAGGTGCTGCAGGCGTTTCCTACAAAATCGCCATCGTTGGTGCAGCTGGATTGTCGCAGGGTATTACTACCGGATATGGTACGGCTCCATCAAACTACATAGCATCAATAGATTACGGAAACTATTCTCGTCAGGGATGTACCAATTCGCAGATAAATGTTACAAAGAATAACGGCACATTTGATAGTGGTATGTATGTAATGGATAAGACACCAAACTCTTCAACATCAACAGGTAACAATGCTGTTATGGCATTCCCGCTTGGTTTGCAGAACAAGGCGCTTACTGAATCTACACAATACAATCCGTATATAATGATTACGCACGAGCGTACACTGGGCTCTATCTCTGGTGCAGAAACTATTTGCGGCAGTGAGGAAACATATACCTATGGTGGTACCGAACTTGTAAATGGCGATGTTCTCTTGTGGTATCTTGTTTCAAGCGATGGTGAAACTCAGTACGATTCGAATGCAAGAGTATATCAAGGAAATGCCACTGATAAGGATTATCTTGTAGATACTGACGCCCTGGGGCTTTCTGGTGGTACCTATTATATAAAACTTCTCATCAAGAGCAACTGCTGTGGTCTGTCTATTCCTATATGGAAAGAGATAACAGTGGGCGAGGCTCCAACTCCAATCATCATACAGGCAAATGATTATACCGAACTTACATGTTCGCGTACAAGCATAACACTTGCTGTGGGCGGTGTCGGCGAAACTGCAGAATATAGTTGGTCTGACGGTGCTACAAGTGGCACTAACGATGTTTCGCAGGCAGGTACATATATTGTAACTGTTACCGAAAATGGTTGTTCTGCAGCATCGGATGGATATGTAATTACTAGCAATACCACCGCACCGACGGCAGTCATCACCAAGAGCCCTGATGTAACGCAGATAGACTGTACGAACGCCAGCATCTCGCTTACGGCTGCAGGCGGCGGCAACTATGCATGGAGCAACGATGCAACAACAGCATCCTATGGCAGTGCATTGACAGAGGCCGGCACATACACAGTAACTGTAACCACACCATCCAACGGCTGTACGGGTACGGCGAGCGTCACCCTCACAAAGGATGTAACCGCACCGACGGTCGAAATTTCAGGAATAGCTTCTGTTTGTGCTGGGGTTTCTACAACATTGTCAACTACAAGCAATGCTAATTACAGTTATTTGTGGTCAAATTCAGGAGAGACTAATAGTATCACAGTTACACCAATGACGGAAACAGGCTATAGTGTTACCGTAACCGACAATGTAAACGGATGTACGGCGGCACAAGAGAACTTTGTAGTTGCTGTAAATTCACCAAATCCTTCTGGCATTGCAGAAAATGACTTTGTTTGGTCTGGAAATATAGGAACAGACTGGAACGCAACAGGAAACTGGCTGAAGAAGAGCGCTTCTGCATACTCTGTGGCATCTTCAGCTCCAACTTCCAGCAACAATGTATTTATTGTTACATACGGAAGCTGTGTCAACAATGATTTAATACTTTCAGCAAATTCATCGGCAAAGAACATTACTATCGGTGCCGATAAAAATTTGAACCTAAACGGAAATACATTGAATATAGCTGGCGACCTATATAATGACGGTATGCTGACCGCAACATCAGGAACGGTTGTCTTCAATGGATCAGCCGACCAGACCGTTAGCAATGCATTAGCCTTGGACAATGTAACATTCGAGCAGACGGAATCGAATAAGATATTTGCAGCAAACGGCATTACGGTAAACGGCACGGCCACATTCGTGAAGGGTGTCGTGATCGGCGACATGTCATTTGGCGCATCGTCATCATCCACAGGCGCAAGCGTCTCCAGCCACGTTGACGGCGAAGTGACCAAGGCAGGCGGCCTTGCCGGCTTTGTCTTCCCTACAGGAAACAACGGTGTTTTAGGAACCGTATCGGCAACCGCAACAGGCACGACGAAAGTTCGCTTCCATAATTCGGCATCAGCCGGCGGTTTCACGCAGGAAGGCGGCTTCCCCCGCTGGTGGAACCAGAACGACATGTGCGCAGAAGATGGAGAAGTCCGCTTCCACCACGTAAGCAACTACGAATACTGGGACATAACCAATACCACGTCGGATCTTGCCGGAGCAACGCTCACCTCTACCGGCAACGGCGATGTTCACTTCAATCCAGAAACAGGCGACTACAATTCCGCCAACATCAAGCTCGCCATCTACAATGGCTGCTGGAAGAATGCCGGCGGCACGGCAACAGTCAGCAACGACCATGCCGAGATAAGCCTGAGCGGCATCACCATACCACGAACAACACGAGCAGGCAACGGCATCATAACCTTCGGGTCGCAAAGTCCCGAAACCTTGCTGCCAATCGAACTTACCTCATTCACTGCGGAATGCGACGGCGTCGACGCCATCGTATCGTGGACAACAGCAACCGAACGCGACAACGACTACTTCGTACTGGAACGTTCGGCCGATGCTCAGAACTTTGTTGAGATAGCACGTATCGCAGGATCCGGCAGCACGCTCGAACCTACAGACTACAGCTACACAGACTACGAAATGTTCGGCG
>CALDKB010000028.1 GCA_937899245.1 uncultured Bacteroidales bacterium
TAAGTCATATTTTTTACTTTTTTATTTGTGTTTCAATATTTATTACTAATTTTGCAACGGCGCGATGAATTAATCAAGCCTCCACCTAAGCCCTCCCTTGTGGAGGGTTTAGCCGTTTTATAATATCTTTCAATGTATCTTTGTTCATTTGCTTTAGTGTTATTTTTACACTCTGTCCTTGATAAACCAAGAAACATTCTTTTATCTTTTTGCTCTCAAAATCCTTTTTTCTCCACAATATTCGACCTACAATCTTCTCTACATTAAGAGGTTTCCCATTTGTAAAGTGTTTATCAAAATCTATTACAACAGATTGTGCTCCCTGTTTTATTGCAGATGTAAATCCATAATTTATACCCGTATATTGTTCCACTCTCTTCGCGTCCGCAATTTCTCCATTTATTACATACTCTGGGTTCTTTATCGGATGACCTGGTTCCTGTTCAAAGTGTGGTCTAATTGTCACGCTTTCGGTCTTGGCCAATATCCTTCCAGTATGGATATTATCCGTCAGTTCCATACGGTCTGCCATTACGCTTATCTGCATATCGCTGCTAATGTCCTTGTAATAACACTTCGATACGGTTTCCTTTACGGCATCCTTTCTTGCCTTGCTTATATAACTTGCCTTATCCGTAAAAATCTCACCGGTGACTGACGGATTACCCTCCAGACCCTTCGGAACTGGTACGGTCTTCACATCGCTGTTGTCGGTAACCGGGTCGTCTGTTTCCTCAAGGTCGCATTTGCAGTTCCATTCCTGTCCTGGCATATTTGTGTTCCAAAAGTCATCGCCTTTCGGCCATACCTTGTCGTAGAACTTCTCGTGCGTAGCCCTTATTACTATCGAGCGCGAAGGTAGCCAGCGCAAATTCGGGAACAACCTCAGCCGCTGCGGATCGTTGAACTCCTTCCACTGCTTGGCGGTACGACAACGCGATGTGGCGGTGTTGCATTCCGCCTCGGAATAGCGGTCGAAACCTGCAACCGCTGCATCGGCCATCTCCTGACGCTGTTTAAGCGGTATTGAACTATCGTTTAAAATGTTGTTTACCGTGACCTTTACATAGTCGGCCTTGTAAGCTGCAAAACGGCTCACATTGGCGCGGAACCTGTCGGCAAGGTCGTAGAAAATCGTAGCGGGAACTTGAAAATAGCAAAGAACATTTATTCAAGGCAGGAGCCTTGGAGTTGCAATGTCGTAGGCTGGAGCCTACGCCGAGCGAGAAATGGTTCTATGATGGGTAATGCAAGGATAAGCATGGTATAAGGTTGGTATAAGGATGGTATAAACAAAAGGTATATAACAACCTGTAAATCAATATATTACAAACCCAAACACAACACAAACCACTAATTATCAGTAACTTACAATTATTATTTTGCACAAAAAAAATAGGCAGACACATTATACGACCCCTCCGAGGTCGAGAAAAAACGCCAAACATTTGGCTATAGATATTCGACCTTTCCAAGGTCGGCAATACGAACGACTCAACTAATTGAAACTATAGACATTCGACCTTTCCAAGGTCGGCAATACAAACGACTCAACTAATTGAAACTATAGACATTCGACCTTTCCAAGGTCGGCAATACAAACGACTTCAAACAGCGAAGCGTCAAATCTTCAATGTCGGTGCAAACCGAGGACAATCAAATTCTTTTGAATTGCCGAGGTGCAGCCCGACATCACGAGCATAGCTCGTAAACGGCGTCAGCCAGTCGAACTGCTTCTGCGTCAACATTGTTAATTTCTTTTTAAAAAAAACTAAGTCAACAACTAAAAACATCACTACAAACTTAGTAAATTAGCAATCGATATTTGATTTTTACAAAATGGTTAGATTCACACACTTACACGTTCACTCACACTATTCCGTACTCGACGGAATGTCGAAAGTTCCAGACCTCATCAACAAGGCCATGAAAAATGGCATGTATGCACTTGCCCTCACCGACCATGGTAACATGTACGGCATCAAGGACCTGATGGATACAGCCAAAAGCATCAACGGAAAAACAAAAGACAAAATCAACGAACAGGAAGCCATACTGTCAAAGGAAGATGCTACCGACGACGAAAAGAATGCCGCACGGAAAAAGATAGAGGAACTGAAAGCCACTTTTTTCAAGCCGATAATCGGTATGGAAGCATATTGCGCCCGCCGTACGCTATACGACAAGGACAAGGACTACAAGGAAGCATCCGCCGAAACCGGAAAAATGAAGATTGTTGACAATAGCGGCTACCATCTAATATTGCTCGCCAAGGACAAAACAGGATACCAAAGCTTGTGCAAACTGTCGTCCATCGCCTTCAGCAAAGGCTACTACAGCACTCCGCGAATCGACAAAAACATACTAGAACAATACCACGAAGGAATTATATGCTGTTCGGCGTGCCTAGGCGGTGAAGTTCCACAGCTTATCATGGCCGGCAAACTCGACAAGGCCGAGGAATCTGTAAAATGGTTCAAGAACCTTTTCGGCGACGACTACTACATAGAACTACAACGACACAAAACCGACAAGCCCGGTGGCGCCCGCGACACTTTCGAAAAACAGCAGGAAGTCAACAAGGTCCTTATCGAACTCGCACGAAAGTACGACATCAAGATTATCGCCACTAACGACGTGCATTTTGTAGAGGAGGCTCACGGCGAAGCACACGAGCGACTGATATGCCTCAGCACCCAGACCATGCTCAACGACCCTAACCGCGGAATGGCATACACCAAGCAGGAATGGCTGAAGTCGCCCGAGGAAATGGAAGCTATTTTCGGCGACCTGCCAGAAGCACTCGAAAACACTATGGAAATCGCCGACAAGGTCAGCGTATACGACATCGACTCCGGACCTATAATGCCAATGTTCCCAATCCCTGAAGATTTTGGCACCGAAGAGGAATACCGCAAGAAATTTACTGAAAAAGACCTATTCAACGAATTCACCCGCAACGAAAACGGTGAAGTTGTCCTTTCGCAGGAGGAGGCAGAAAAGAAAATAAAGAAACTTGGCGGATATAACAAGCTTTACAGAATCAAACTCGAAGCCGACTACCTTTCAAAACTTGCGTGGGAAGGAGCTCATTGGCGTTACGGCGAAAATCTTACAGACGAACAGATTGAACGTATAAAGTTTGAACTTCACATAATGAAGACAATGGGGTTCCCCGGCTACTTCCTAATAGTGCAGGACTACATTCGTGGAGCTCGCGAGGAACTCGGCGTATGGGTTGGCCCGGGACGTGGCTCTGCTGCCGGTTCGGTGGTGGCATATTGCCTTCACATTACCGACCTTGACCCGCTGAAATATGACCTTCTGTTCGAACGTTTCTTGAATCCCGACCGTATCTCTCTCCCCGATATCGACGTCGACTTCGACGATGCCGGACGTGGCAAGGTGCTCGACTGGGTTACGCAGAAATACGGCGAGGAAAAAGTCGCTCATATCATCACTTACGGCACTATGGCTACCAAGTCGGCAATTGCCGACGTCGGCAGAGTTCAGGAAATTCCGTTGCAACAAGTAAACGACATAAAGGCCCTTATCCCGGACAAGTTCGACGAAACACTTAAGGACGAAAAGGGCAAGACGCCAAAAGTAAACCTGAAGAACTGCATCAAATACGTTCCCGAAATTAAGAAGATACTTGAAGGCGATGACAGAAACGCCGCAACAATGATTGAATATGCCGAAGAACTGGAAGGAACAATACGGCAAGTCGGAATACACGCCTGCGGATTTATCATTGGCGCCGACGACCTTACTAAATTCGCGCCCATTAGCACTATCGAGGACAAAGACTCAAACAGACGTCTGCCTGTTACCCAATACGACGGTCACGTTATCGAGAGTGTCGGACTTATCAAAATGGACTTCCTCGGATTGATCACTCTTTCCATCATGAAGGAAGCAATTGCCAACATCAAGAAATCGAAAGGCATCGACCTAGACATCAACAAGATACCAATCAACGACCCGTTGACATACAAACTGTACAGCGAAGGTAAAACCGTAGGAATCTTCCAGTTTGAATCTGCCGGCATGCAGAAATATCTCCGCGAATTGCAACCGACAGTCATCGGTGACCTTATCGCAATGAACGCCCTGTACAGGCCGGGACCTATGGACAACATCCCGTCGTTCATCGCCCGTAAGCAAGGCCGAGAAAAAATTGCCTACGATTTGCCGTGCATGAGCAAATACCTGCAGGACACATACGGAATTACCGTTTATCAGGAACAAGTCATGCTTCTGTCGCGCGAAATTGCTGACTTCACCCGCGGCGAATCCGACACATTGCGAAAAGCCATGGGTAAGAAGCAGCTGGCAAAGATGGAAGAACTTTACGGCAAATTCATGAAACAGGGTATTGCCAAGCAAAGCAAACTCGAAAACATGCCCGAGGACAAAGTCAAGGAAATTCTCGACCACATCTGGGAGGAATGGAAAAAGTTCGCGTCGTACGCATTCAACAAGTCCCATGCGGCATGCTACGCCTGGGTTTCATACCAAACCGCATACCTTAAAGCC
Source organism: uncultured Bacteroidales bacterium (assembly GCA_937899245.1). Classification (GTDB taxonomy): domain Bacteria; phylum Bacteroidota; class Bacteroidia; order Bacteroidales; family ML635J-15; genus Bact-19. The sequence goes on from CALDKB010000028.1 coordinate 4,540, forward strand.
CACTACCCTGCCGAATACATGGCCGCAATACTAACCCTCAACAAGGACGATATTACCGAAGTAACAAAGTTTATGAGCGAATGCAAGTCAATGAACATCAAGGTATTGCCACCTGATGTCAACGAAAGCGACCTCAACTTCACAGTTACGCATACGGGAGATATTCGTTTCGGACTTGGCGGCATGAAAGGCGTCGGCGAAGGTGCTGTCATGTCAATTATCAACGAGCGTGAGAAAAACGGACCTTACACCGATATTTTCGATTTCGTAAAGCGTGTAAACTTGCAATCCGTGAACAAGAAAACCATTGAAGCAATGGCATTTGGCGGATGCTTCGACAGCTTCGACAACCCGGAGAACCCAAACCAATCGTCTCGTGACCAGATTGTATGCGAAGTAACCGAAAAGGGCGAATCTACTCTCGACTTGCTAATAAAATTCGGACGCATGATACAACAACGTTCAAATGAGCAGACAATGTCACTGTTTGGCGACAGCACAAATATTGAGATTGCATTGCCGAAACTGCCACCTAGAATGGACAAGCAGATTTACATGCCAAAGAAACTGAAAGACGAATATTCTGTCTTGGGCATTTACCTTTCGGCACATCCGCTCGACAACTACAAGTTTTTCATTGAGCATTCCAATATCACACCGCTCGACGAAGCTTCAAAGATTCTTTCGACAGAAAACTGCGTAGCTAAAATGCGAATCGTCGGATACATAACTAAATTTGCCGAACGACCAACAAAAAAGGGCACCGTTTTCGGCGAATACACCATAATAGATTATAAGGGCGAACACAAATTCTCGCTATTCGGCAAGGACTACGAAGAAAACAACGGAAAACTGAAAGTCGGATATTCAATAATCATGGACGCCCTCGTGGAGGAACGCAAATACAAAATCAAGGAAAAAAACGAAGTAACCGGCGTTGAAGTGGAAAAGGAAAAAACAATACTACATTCCGCATACCGCAACATCCAGATGCTTCAAAACATTGACACAAAATACATTAACCTATATATTGACATAAATGAGACTGACGAGCAGTTCAGAAAGGATTTTTTTGAAATGCTTAGCAAGGAAAAAGGCAAAACGGAAGTTTTCATAACACTCATCGACGGCAAAAAGAAGTCTCTGCGCGGCATCAAGATGGTTTCGCGAACAAAGCAAATTAACATCAACGGAAACGAAACTCTCGAACACTTTACCGAAACATATTCCAACGTAATAAAAAAAGTTGAGATATTCTGACCTATCTGCCTAAAATATATTATTTTTGTAAAAAATTATAATTGATAACACATGAGAAAACTTATTGGAATACTGCTAATTATCCTTCCGGCAGTAACCTTTTCGCAACAACTTGTAAATGGATTTGGCGTTGAAGTCTTCACTGGCAGCGCATACAAATCAACGGAGCCAATTAAATTTTGCTACAATGGAGAACTTAATTCTGCAAACAACATTACAAATTCGAAAGTTCATGGTGGCTCACTAACAATACCCTTCGACATTGGCGTAAAACGCCATCGCTTCACTTTCGCACCAGGATTCGAATATAGGGACAGCAAGCTTTTTCTTTCCGCCCAATATGACCTCAATGGCAGCTACGGAACAACAGTATTGAAAGATCAAATTTCCCTAAAGTCAACTACTTACTCGCCAATGGTGTTTGTAGCATACAGACCTCACTTCTATCTTGGACGTCTGCACATGTCATTCTGCATTGGTGCCGGTATTAAATATTTGCTTATCAACAATACCGAACTTGTCGATAATGATCAAGCGCAACTTATTAAATATGATGCCAAGGTAACTAGTGGCGAAAACTTCCTTGACTTAAGCCGTAACGCATCCGCTCAAATCCTTGCCAACAAAGGCCTTAACATCGACCCACGAATTGGTCTTGACTTCTACTTCAACAATTCTTTCATGATTTCATTATTTGCAATCATTCCCGATGCTCAGTCTATTGGAAAGACAAAGTCGATTGCCATTGAATTTGGCGGAGGAATTACATACTTAATCAAGACAAACAAGATTAGCGAAGCTAAGATATTACAACAATATAAAAAATAATGATTATGAGGAAGATATTATATACCAGCATATTACTATGTCTTTGTGCATTTACAAGCATAAACGCCCAGGAGGTTGTTCCTGTAATCCAAACCGGACACTCAGGATCCATAATGTTCGTTGAATGGGACAATACGGGACGATACATCGCAAGCGCCGACGACAATAACGAAATAATAATCTACGACATCATCGCCGGTAAGGTTTTCTACAGGACAAAGTTTCCAGGAACAACTCCTGTATCAGGACTAAAATTCGAAGATGACGGCAAATTGTACGCTAGCAACATCCAGTTTGCTATTTGCTTCGACCCTAATACTTTGGAAACATCCGCTGCCCCTCATGGCGTAGCTCCAAAGAAAATGAACAAGAACTACAAGATTAAAAATTCCGCTCTGAAAAAAATAAACGGCAGCACTTTGTTTAACCGCAATGCATACACCAAATTCACTTATGTTACCGAATCGGAAGATCATAAGCACATTATCGCCGGCGATGAACGTGGTGGACTTTATTTCTGCAACGAAAACATGGTGCTTCAGGACTACGAAAACATTCATAGTCTTCCAATCAACGACATTACGTTCTCGAAACAAGGCGACATGGTGGCAATTGCTTCCGCCGACCGTTCCGTCAGCATCTGGCGCTTGTCAAACTACAAGATGGAAAAACGCTTTATCCCGAGAAGTTTCAACATCTCCGCCATATCGGCCAGCCACGACAGCAAATCTTTCGTATTCGGCGACGAACTTGGATATGCATACCGCATAACATTCAACCAAGACAAACTTTCATGCGAAACCGTTAATGCCCACGACGGACAAATTAACGACATCCAGATGTCTGCTAATAACAACATTGCTGTTACCGCCGGCTCCGACAATTCGGCTAGCGTTATCGACTTCGAAAACCAGAAAGTACTGCAAAAATTCAAAGCTCAAAGCAGCAACGGAAAAGTTAAGCAAGTTTTCGACATCAAAGCTATCCAGGAACAGGCAATGAAAGGCAATGATGCAAAAGACAATATTTACGATGAAAACGTTTACTCGGTTGCTGTAAGTCCCGACGGAAAATACATAGCATTCTCCGCAGGCAAATGGGGGCTCGCCGATCCTCTGATGAAATACGCCAACATTTCAGCATTGAACATTCTTGGTGGAAAGGATGAACGAATCGCTAAAAAAGGCATCGCTCCTGGAATGGCTGTTCCAAACAACACCAACATTTACAAGCAAGTTCTTTTCGACAGTCTGGGCAATTTCTACGGGATAGATGCCGATAGAAATATTTTCAAGCATAAGCCAACTCTCACCGGATTCGCTGCCGGCAGCAATAGCAGCATGAACGAGCTGACCGAAAACATGGAACTTACCAACACATTGGTTGTAAGGAAAAAGGACGAACCTACAATGCAGGACTACTACATCATCAAGATAGATCCGACAACCGGTGATGTTTATAAATGTAAGGGCTACGAACTCGAAAGAGTAGACAAGAATGGTAACACTACGACATACAAGGGACAATACGGCTTTGTCAACGATTTTATCATCCTAAAAAGCCAGCAATTTGTAATCGTATCATCAAAAGATGCATCGCTGAACATCTTCGACTATAGCAGCGGCAAGAAAATGCTTAGCATCTATGTTGTCGATGGCGGCAAATTAATATATGTAACACCCGAATACTATTACATGGCTACCGGAGATGCAATTACAGGTCTCGGTTACTATCACAACGGAAAGGTTTATCCAGCCGAACAGTTCGACCTCAAATACAACCGTCCAGACTATGTGCTGCGCTCTCTCGATATTTTCGACAAGGAAATCATCGAAATGTATCGCCTTGCATACCTGAAACGTATACAGAAACTTGGTTTTACAGAGAATATGCTCGACGGCGAAATGGAACTTCCGGAAATCAAGATTGGTAACCTCGACGAAATCAAGGTAACTACCACAAGACCTTCCGTCGATATCAAGCTGAATATGTCGGATGCCAACTACAACCTTAACCGACTTAACGTATATGTAAACGATGTTCCTTATTTCGGCACAAACGGCATGGACCTGAACGACAGATACGCTCGACAGACTATCGCCAACATTGAAGTTCCGCTATCATCAGGCAAGAATACAATACAGTTCTCGTGCGTTAATGAAAAAGGTATGGAATCGCTGAAGGAGGAAATTGAAATTTTCTACGAAAACTCCAGCAAACAGAAACCTACCCTATACCTTATTTCATTAGCCGTAGCAAACTATGCGCAATCTGAATACAACCTTCGCTACACAATCAACGATGGTCGCGGCTTTATCAAGACCTTCGCAGAACATGCCGATAATTTCGACAAGGTTGTCGTAGACTCACTATACAACGAAAACTGTACTAAGGCAAACTTCATCGCCCTCAAGGAAAAACTTAAGAACACAAATGTAGACGACTATGTTTACGTTCATATTGCTGGACACGGACTTCTTGACGACGAGTTGAACTGGTATTTTGCTACTCAGGACATCGACTTCTTCGATCCATCAGTAAACGGATTGAAATACGAAGAAATAGAAAACCTGCTTGACGGCATTCCTGCACGTAACAAACTGTTGCTAATGGATGCCTGCCACTCCGGCGAAGTCGACAAACAGGACGGCGTTGATATCGCCGAAAAGGCAGAAGGCGACGAAACCCGTGGCGCAGCAACAATATCAAAACGTAAGAAAACAAGAAATAGTCTTGGCAACTCGTTTGAACTTATGCGTCTGCTTTTCAGCGACCTAAAGAAAGGAACTGGTACTGTTGTAATTTCTGCAGCATCTGGTGGTGGTTATGCACTTGAAAACGAAGCTCTCGACCATGGTATCTTCACCTACTGCCTGATGGATGCTTTCAGCAAGAACAAGGCCGACCAGAACAAAGACAAGAACATTTCCGTTTCAGAGCTACGAAGCTACATTTTCGATGGCGTCAAACGAATGAGTGAAGGAAAGCAGCAGCCGACCTCACGTCAGGAAAACCTGCAAAACGATTTCAACGTAAAATAAACAAAAAAATGGCTACCAATTCGGTAGCCATTTTTTTTACACATTTCACAATAATACGAAACACATTACCGATAAACCCGCCCTACTCTTGATGACCGAATTCGGCAGCAAACATGACATAGGAATGGCGAAACAATCCGCTTTACTTGACGCGCAGAAAAACACCCGACATTATATTTTTAGGACATTAAAGCATTTTCGTAATTCTGCATTCTTTTTCCCTTGCTATCTAAAATGTTAATTATAATTTCGCAACAAAATTCTTGTTGTCATGAAAATAGTTAGAACAGTTGAAGAATTAAAAGCTTTTAGAAACGATAATTCATTATTAAACAAACGTTTAGGATTTGTTCCTACAATGGGTGCGCTACACGAAGGACATGCTTCGCTCATTAGCAAATCAGTCTCCGAAAACGACATTACTGTTGTTTCTGTATTCGTCAACCCACGACAATTCAACGACCCTAACGACTTTAAGAACTATCCGATAACAACGGATGCCGACATTGCGCTGCTCGAAAGAGTAAAATGCGACGTCATATATCTGCCAACAGCCGACGACATATACAACGGCTATGAAGGTTGCAAAATTAACTTCAACGGACTCGACAGAATGTACGAAGGCGAATTCCGTCCAGGGCATTTCCAAGGTGTTGTTGATGTTGTTTACCGTCTTTTCGACCTTGTAAGACCAGATTTCGCTTACTTTGGCGAGAAGGATTTCCAGCAGGTAGCTATTATCAAATTGATGGTTAAACAGAAGAATCTGCCGCTGACTATCGTTCCTTGCCCTATCGTTAGGGAGAACAGCGGTCTTGCTAAAAGTTCACGCAACAAGTTGCTTTCGACAGAACAACTTGCTGTTGCTCCGCAAATATACAAGACTATTTCTGCTGTTTGCTCCGAAGTTTTCGAAAACGACACTCCTGCAAAAGTCATAGAAACCCTTCGTACCAAAATCGACGCAATAGACTTTATGAAGATGGAATATGCAGCTTTCTGTAATTCTGAAACCTTGGAACAACTTGACAAATTTGACAAGAAAACAGAAACTCGCCTATGCATTGCAGTTTGGTGCGGAAAAATAAGATTAATTGACAATATTAATTGCATTATTAAATAACATTTGCTTAACTTTGCACCGACTTTTGACGGTATCTGAAATGAACATTGAAGTAGTAAAATCGAAAATACACAAAGTAACTGTTACAGAAGCAAATCTTCAGTATGTTGGAAGCATAACTATAGATGAAGACCTCATGGAGGCAGCCAACATTATTGAGAATGAAAAAGTACAAGTGGTAAACATAAACAATGGCGAACGACTTGAAACTTATGTTATCAAGGGCGAAAGAGGCTCTGGTGTAATTTGTCTAAACGGACCTGCAGCACGCAAGGCTGAAGTCGGTGACATCGTAATTATCATATCGTACGCGTCAATGGATTTCGAAGAAGCTAAGAAATTCAAGCCGTCATTCGTCTTCCCCAACACAAAGACAAACAAGATTATCTAATTTAATGACCGAATTAGAATCTATCAAATCTAAGATTTTCAATTTCGATGAAATTGAGAATCTTATTTCTTTATGGAAAAACGAAAAGCAAACTATTGTTTTCACAAACGGATGCTTCGATGTTTTGCATTATGGTCACGTATGCTACCTTTCGAAAGCCAAGGATCTCGGAAACAAGCTGATAATCGGTCTTAATTCAGACAGTTCCGTCAAACGCCTGAAAGGTCCATGCAGACCAATTAACAAGCAAAACGAGAGAGCCGTGCTCCTATCCGCATTAAAATTCGTAGATGCCGTTGTAATCTTTGATGAAGACACTCCAGAAAAACTTATTCACATAGTTCATCCTGACGTCCTTGTCAAAGGCGGAGACTATACTTTTGAAACTATTGTCGGAGCATCGTTCGTCTCATCATACGGTGGATTGGTTACGACAATACCATTAGTTGAAAACTTTTCATCAACTAATATAATTAATAGATTATAATTAAATATTTTGTATTAAATTTGCGACAATTTATTGTTAAACTCATTATGATGAAAAACAAAATAGCACTATTGCTTGTATTGGGTATCTGCTTGTCATTATCGGTTATGACAGGTTGCAAAAAACTTGACGACGAAATTATTGGCACATGGAATATCATGACATTTGACACAAAACCGGAAGGAACCATGTCTATAACTTTCGACGGCTCAAATGCAACCAGAATCATTAATTCTGAAAAGGGAATGCTAATCGACAGCTGCACATACGAAGTTATCAAACAGAGCGGCAAGCAAAGACTTGTGATAAGAGACAGCAAAGAGTTTTATGGATATACTCACCTCAACGGTATCTATAGAGTAGACAAAATTAAAGAAGACATAATCATTACCACTAGAATTAAACTCGAAGACGACAAAGAAGATGGTGCTTATTATCGCCTCGAGTTAAAAAGAAAAAATTAATCCATAATATTAAAAATAATCACATAACGACTGCTTTCCGCAGTCGTTATGCGTATAAATAAACACGTATGGCCAAAAACAAGACAATATTCGTATGCCAGAATTGCGGTTTTGTTTCACCTAAATGGATCGGCAAATGTCCAAACTGCGACCATTGGAACTCTTTTATCGAAGAAGTCGAAATCAAGGAGGACAAAACAGCAAAAACATATTCCGATGCTGCAGCAGGAAATCCTGTCCCAATTCTGGAAATAAAACAACATGAACTCGACAGAATCAGCATGCCATATGCCGAATTCAACAGAGTGCTCGGCGGTGGTCTTGTTCCTGGCTCCTTGGTTTTACTTGGTGGCGAACCCGGCATTGGAAAGTCAACACTTATACTGCAATCGGCACTAAACCTGCAGAAAAAAGTCCTATATGTATCGGGCGAGGAAAGCGAAACACAAATAAAACTTCGTGCAGAACGAATCGGAATAAATAACAGCAGCTGCCTGATTTACACAGAAATAAATATAGACAAAATAATTGCAACTATCAAAGACTGCAACCCAGAGATAGTCGTTATTGACTCTATCCAGACAACAACATCCACCGACCTCACATCATCACCTGGAACCGTATCACAGATACGACTTTGCGCACAAAAACTGCAGGAATACGCAAAAACATCTAACGTACCAATAATAATTATTGGTCACATAAACAAAGAAGGAGACATAGCCGGGCCAATGTCGCTGGAGCATATCGTTGATGTCGTACTGCAGTTTGAAGGCGACAACAATCATTTCTACCGCCTACTCAGACCAAAGAAAAACCGTTTCGGTTCAACGTATGAAATTGGCGTCTTCGAAATGATGAATCATGGACTAAAAGAAGTTGTTGACCCGGGAAAAATTCTTCTCTCAGGCGACAACAGCGCTCTTAGCGGAATTGCCTTCGGCACTGTAAACGAAGGCTCGCGCTCCTTGATGATTGAAATACAAGCACTTGTAGGAAACTCAATCTACGGAACGCCACAAAGATCTTCTACCGGATTCGACAACCGGAGATTCATGATGCTGCTCGCCGTCATCGAAAAACGCCTCGGTCTAAAATTAAATGCAAAAGACGTATTCATCAATATTGCCGGCGGATTAAAGATTAACGATACCGCCGTCGATATTTCGGTCATCGCCGCAGTTATTTCATCATACCTCGACAAAGCTATCCCCGATAACATGTGTTTCATTGGCGAAGTCGGTCTCTCCGGACAAATAAAACCAGTTTCATTCATCGAAAAACGTGTAGCAGAAGCCGCCAGACTCGGTTTTTCAAATATTTTTATCTCTGCTTCGCAGAAGGCCGAAGTAAAAAACGACTCAGCTAGGATTATTCCTGTTGCCGACGTCAAGGAATTTGCAACCAGACTTTTCAGGGGAAACACTCAAGAATAACATGAAATGTCAAGAATAATTTCTCCAAACGGCAAAATAAGCGTCTGCGAATACCTCAGGTCAATCTGGAAATACAGACACCTTACAATCGCTCTTGCCAAAGGCGAAATTAAAAACCTGTCGGCCCTAAATGTTTCAGGCATTTTCCTTAATATTATTCAGACAATAATTGGACTTTTCGTTTACTGGATTGTATTCGGAATCGCCATCGGAATCGACACAGGCGACATCCCCTATCCTCTTTTTGTCCTTCCTGGAATTTTCGTATGGCATTTTTTCTCCGACATCACCGGATATTGCAGCAATTGCCTTGTCGCAAACCAAAATTTAATCGCAAAACTATATTTTCCACGAATCAACATTGTTTTTTCTAAAGTCATCGTTGCCCTTGTCGACCTGACAATTGGATTTGCGATTTTCGTATTGGCATTCATTTGCTTCCAACAAGACTTTTCCATAAGCTGGACACTATATCCATTGATATTGATTGTTCTTATATTTACTATAACGACCATAGGTCTTTGGATTAGCTTTTTGTCGCTGTTCTCGATGGATATGGCAAGAATTGCAGTACAACTGACTAATTTCTTGATTTTCATCACTCCGGTATTCTATCCGGAAACAATTATTCCAGACGGATTTAAATGGATAATGTTCATCAACCCGATTGCAGGGATTATAGAATACTCTCGATGGTCTCTTCTCGGCACTGCTATGCCCGACATAAGATATCTAACAGGTCTTGGTCTTATACTAATATTGGGATTGGTTATTTTCTTCATCTACAAGAAGTACGAAAAAAGAATCTCCGACATGCTATGACAAATACAGGAACAGCAATATCAATACGCAATATCTCGAAATCATACAGAAAGAACATCACAAGGAAAAAATTCTACAGAAAACCTTGCGAAGGCGAAACGTTTCTTGCTGTCGACAACATAAGCATCGACATAAACAAGGGTGAAGTTGTGTGCATATCTGGCCAGAATGGCTCAGGCAAAAGCACTCTCCTAAAGATGATTGCAGAAGTTACCCCTCCCTCTTCCGGTGAAATTGAAATTGACGGCAAAGTCGCATCAATACTCGAAATTGGAATAGGATTTCAACCAGAACTGTCAGGATACGACAACATTTTCCTATCAGGCGCAATGTACGGACTTACGAAATCAGAAATCGAAAAGAAATCAAACAAAATAGTAGAACTCTTCGGCTTCCCCGACTTCATTAACACTCCTGTAAAGTACTATTCTTCTGGAATGTACATGAGACTTGCTTTTTCGATAATCGTAAACATCGATGCCGACATATACCTGTTTGACGAAGTCACCAGCGTTGGTGATGCTGAATTCCGCAACAAGGTTGTAAGGGAAATTACTCGCCTTAAGAGCCAGAATGCCACAATTCTTATCGTAACACATTCGCCCACAATTTTTTCTAAAATAAGCGACAAGTTCATATTATTCAGCAACGGGAAAATTAAAGTTTCCGATTCGCTCGAGAATGCACTTGCCTGCGCAAACACCACCAACGATCCTCTTGTTGTAAGTGCTGAGATTGCTCGTCTTTTCAAGGAAATTCACGAGCCAGGCACTAATTTCGACATTTCTGAAATTCATATCGAAACGCCAAGCAACGACTACCAGAAAATTTTTGACGAAGACATTACCATTGCCACAAAAGCATCCTATTCCTCCGATAAAGAAACAGTCCTGATGATGACTCTATGCGACATAACCGGCAATATCATCACATCAGCACAAGCAACTTTAAATCCAGGCAATTATACTGACAGAACAATATGCTTTCGAATTCCTAAAGGGTATTTAAGACCCGCTCCAATAAGTTTAAATTTTGAAATTCTAGACAACGATAAGAAAATGCTGGCCTCATACACCAACATTATGAACATGCCATACCCGAAAAGAGAGAAATGGACAGGATACATAAACCTGCCTATCAGCGTCAGCTGCGACTAACTAGAATAGTTCGCTCACTTCCTGCTTCAACAAGTCTATTGCCTCCTGTGTAGGAGCTTTTTCAAGTTCAATAAGCTTTTCAAAAACCGCCTGGCTGAATACCATTGCGTTGTCCATCGGATCCAACCCCTGCAGACACAAATTCAACATCTGGATTGTCTTTTCCTTTGCATTACGCGTTGCCTCCCACGCTTCAACCGAAACGTAGAGCTGCTGCGACAGATTATGCTCAAACTCCGCTCTGATTGCGATAAGCATCTGCCTATGCAACTCCATTACAGTCATATTCGGTGTCTGAAGCCTAATGATTACACTGTTTGGAGAAATCCTTTCAAGGAAAAGAATTACCCTCTCGTAAGCCTGCAACCTAAGCGGCGTTATGGTCTTCTGATTCTGAAGGACAACCTGTATCTTCTTGGTTTCTATATCCTTCTTCAACATCAATCTCAATACAATAATCGCTGTAGCTGCGACCAATACGGTCGGAATTGTAACTATTATTATCGTTTGCCAAATCATCTTATATAACACTCATTTTTATGTTGTGCAATATTAGTAAATATAATTTAAAGAATTAACTTCGCAGTCAACTTTTTTAATTTCAAATACAATGGAAAGAGTATCAAATAGATTGGAAAAAATGGCAGTATCGGCAACATTAGCCATGACTGCAAAAAGCCGTGAATTGCAGGCTCAAGGTATCGATGTTGTTAATTTAAGTATTGGAGAACCTGATTTCAACACTCCTGAATACATTAAGGAATCTGCCAAGAAGGCAATTGACGACAACTTTTCTCACTATCCGCCAGTTCCTGGCTACGAATCGTTAAAGAAAGCCGTTTGCGCAAAGTTCAAACGTGAAAATCACCTTGATTTCGAACCTGCAAACATTGTGGTTTCAACAGGTGCAAAGCACTCCATTATGAATGTAATGCTTTCTTTAGTTAATCCTGGCGAAGAAGTTATTATTCCTGCTCCATATTGGGTTAGCTACATTGAAATGGTACGCTTCTGCGACGGCGAGCCTGTTGTTATAAAGTGCAACATTGACTCCGACTTCAAGATGACCGCAGCACAACTTGAAAAAGCATTGTCGCCAAAGACAAGAGCTATCATCTTCAGTTCTCCGTCAAACCCTACAGGTAGCCTTTACAGCAAATCAGAACTTAAGGCGATTGCCGACGTTCTTGCAAAATATCCGGATGTCATTGTTATTTCAGATGAAATATACGAGCACATCAACTTTGTTGGCGAACATGAAAGCATTGCACAATTCGAAGACATCAAGAGACGTTGTGTTGTAGTTAACGGTGTTTCAAAAGGTTACGCGATGACTGGTTGGAGAATCGGTTTCATCGCTGCTCCAGTATGGATTGCAAAGGCAGTTACAAAATTGCAGGGCCAGTTTACTTCAGGTGCATGCTCTATCGCACAAAAGGCAGCTGAAGCTGCACTTATCGCTGGCGACGAAGAATGCAAAAAGATGACTAAAATCTTCAAGACTCGCCGCGATCTCGTTCTCGGTCTATTGAAGGAAATCCCAGGACTAAAACTTAACACACCGCAAGGTGCTTTCTATATCTTCGCAGAAGTTTCTTCATTCTTCGGTAAAGAAGCAGACGGTGTTAAGATAAACACTTCCGACGACCTTGCCATGTACTTGCTCGAAAAGGCACACGTTGCAACCGTTGGTGGCATTTCTTTCGGTGCTCCTGAATGCTTGCGCCTTTCATATGCTACAAGCGAAGACAGACTTATTGAAGCAGCTAAGAGACTTAAGGAAGCTCTCGCAAAATTGAAATAAGTAAAATATTATTTTACACATACATCCCCATTCCTAATCCAGAACTAAAACGGAATGGGGATTTTTTTTACTATCTGCACAAAAATAAAAAGGTCTCGCGATGCGAGATCTTTTTATTTTTTGCTTTAAGCAGATATTATCTGCACTTTATTTCAGTTGTGTTACCCAAAAGTGTAGCGCTTGAACTTAAATCAGAGCACTTATCAACACCTGCAGCCTTAAGATCATCCTTATCAAAAACTACTTCTGAATTTTCGATAAATTCTCCGTTCAAATAAGTCTTGCATTTACATTCGCTGCAAGATGCCATTGCGAACAACAAACCTGCTGCAGCCAAAACAACTAATAATTTTTTCATTTCAATAAAATTTTAAATTAATAAATTCTGTTATTTTTTTTAGGAATGCAAAGATAACAAAAAATTGCCAATGTCACAGTTTATTTGTTAAAGGTATTTTAAATTTTCTATTCGCATCGGATACCAGTCTGTGTTTCTTCATCATAACCAAGTCCCAATGCGCTATAATAATCCTCCAGTTCGGCACAATTTCTAGCATTTAGCTTATTAATGTCCTCTTGCTCGTATACGACAGGATTGTTATCAACATTCTTGCCATCAACCCACTTCGAGCATGTGCATTGCTGATTGCACGACACCAGGGCAATAGCGCCCAAAGCCACAACTACAACAATAGCTATTTTCTTCATAATTATTCTTTATAATTCTAATTACACTTTACTTCGCTTATCACATTTCCTGTTTCTGCAGAAAACTCAAAAACAGAACAGCTAGTCTGTTCTCCAGACAAAGTCTCTGTTGTTTCATTTACCAACTGCCCGTTAGTATATGTCCGGCAAACACAAGTACGTTCACACGAAGCAAGCATAACGCAAAAGCCGATGGCAAACAATACTGCCAGAAACTTTTTCATCTTAGTTCTCCTTTACAACCTTAACTGTCTTGCATCCAGATTCGCCAAATACCTTCAAGAAATAAACTCCATCAGGCATATTGCCGAAAACAGATCCCAAATTAACATGAGACCCATATTCATAACCAGAATAGAGGTTTCTTCCCATAATATCGAAAATATCGACTTCATGCTCGCCATCACCAGGCAAATCAACAAACAAATCGTTCTGGAAAGGATTTGGATATACCGACATGTTCTGTTCCATAGCATCCTCAACCGCAGTTGTCTTATATGAATACGACAGGTCGTCAATATAAATCGTATTTCCATACTTATTGTTGCTCTGAATTATCAATCTGAAATTCTCGCCTTTTACTTTACTTGCCGGAACGGTAAATGTATGGTCCTTCCACTCATCATAAGACGGAACATAATTTTTCGGACGATCTACAACTGCAGAGATAAGACCAGAACCTGATAATGCGTGTCCCAACCTCAATGTGTCGCCACATGAATTCGAATAATAGAAATACAATTCATCAGAGTATGGATCCTCGCTCTTCTTGGCTGCCGCAACTTTGAAAGAAATCTCCAAAGGAACGCTATCATGATCTATGTGAATGTTAGGCAAATAAATTTTATTTTTCTGATTAGAAACTCGTGAATTTCTGATTCTTAAAGACTTGCCAGAATATCCATTTTCGTTCTGTGTCCAGCTTTCCACTCCCGGATTCCACCAGTTATCGTCTCCTTCCGATGCATCGGCCACATAATTCTCAACATAAAAGTCATTACCGTCGTTATCGTCGCACAACGGGAAGGTCGATGTCTCAAAATGCTCAGTATATGGAATTGAATACCCATCGGCCTTATCGTAAACCCTGACAGCATCTTCCTTAACATAAGTATTACCATCTACAGAATTTTCAACATATAATTCGGCATCATACAAACCTGACTCGTCATAGAGAATTGTAGGATTCTCCTCTCCTGTCGATGAAGGTGTTCCGCCGTCAAAACTCCACATACGATAATCTATGGCGGTTGTATTATATGTATAGTCATTGTATGAAACCGTAGCTCCCGCACAAATCATAGTTTTATTCTGATTGAAATCTGCTATTGGCGAACATTCTTCAAAAACATAGCCGTCGTTTGTACCGGTTGCAATCCTATTTTCCTCTGTCCACAAATTATTTCTATACGACACGTCAGAATTCAAAGTTGCACGCATAGCTGCGGCCTGACCATTTGTAAACATTTTGTAACAGTAACTATACTCCATAAAGTTCTGAACGTTATCGAGACTTCCACAAGTTACCGCATTTATGTTGCAAGATGTATGTCCGATTGTATTTGGCGTATCATCGATTCCGTCATCAATATCGCAATTTTCTGGCAGCCCCGGATCGTTTGTACTTCCCCACGGATGCGCCAAATTCAAGAAATGACCTATTTCATGCGTCAAGGCTACGTCAAGGTAATCCCACAGCAAAATAACACCGTCCCACTCATCTGGTGCCGTACCAGGATAATAAGACCATCCTGCAGCATTTCCAGACAAAGACTTGACGGACCAGATATTCAAATACTTTGAATTGTCCCACGAACCTGAGACTTCCTTGGCTTGCTCTCCACCGCCATTGGTTGTAGGCGAACATGTTCGAGTAACACCCATTGTGCAATTTCCGTACGGATCCTTACGAGCCAAGCGAAACTCTATCTTGGTATCGGCGGCTATCGGCTTGAATTCCTCCTTTATTGCAGCCGTATCCGAACGCATCTTCCTATAATCCTTGTTCAGCTGATCCAATACCGCCTCAATATACTCATACGAAACATTTTCCTCGCCATACTCATGAACGATATGGAAAACTACAGGGATAACATACACCTCGTCGTCTTCTCGCTTGGGATTGTTCTTTATATATTCCCTAACAAAATCATTAAGTTTTGCTCTATTAAGCGCCACCTGTGGATTATGAGCAACTAGTAATGAATATACGGAATCAGTTCCACAACGCAACCAACCATCACTATCCGTCTCCTGTCTTTGTTGCGAAAACACTTGAAGCGAAATAGCAATACCTATAATTAACAATAAGAATCTCATTGCTTAAAATATTTTTTCGCAAAAGAAATAAAAAAGAACGATACACCAATTATTTATTTGAAAAATCACAAAAGAGACCGCTATGACATTACGCCGAAAAGCAGTAACTTTGCAAGCTCAAAAAAGGCACCTGCGAATGGAATACGAATTACTATCTGAATATAAGCCCACTGGCGATCAGCCACAAGCAATAATGGAGCTGACCAACGGCCTTCTTCGAAACCAGAAGCACCAGACGCTGCTTGGCGTTACAGGTAGCGGAAAGACTTTCACAATTGCCAATGTAATCAAGAATGCCGGTTGCCCTGCCCTTGTGTTAAGCCACAACAAGACCCTTGCTGCACAGCTATATTCAGAATTCAAGGCATTTTTCCCAAACAACGCCGTGGAATATTTCGTATCGTATTACGACTATTACCAGCCAGAAGCATACCTGCCAACGACCGATACATATATAGAAAAAGACTTGTCGATAAATGACGAGATAGAAAAAATGCGACTCAGCGCCACAAGCGCACTGCTGTCGGGACGAAAAGATGTAATTGTCGTATGCTCTGTATCATGCATCTACGGCATCGGAAATCCAGATGACTTTCATGCCAATACGATAAAAATTTCTAGAGGCGATAATATTGGTCGTGACAATTTACTGCGAAAACTTGTTGATTCGCTGTATTTTAGGAGCGAAGTGGAATTCAAGCGCAGTTCCTTCAGAGTTAAAGGCGATATCGTTGACGTTTTCCTTGCCCACCACGACCTTGCCATCAGAATTGCATTCTGGGACGACGAAGTCGAAGACATATATTCTTTCGATCCATATTCGGGCGAAAAAATCGAACCTCTGGAAACTGCATGCATCTACCCGGCAAACATATTCGTCACGACTAAGGAGAAAACCATCTCTGCCATAAGACAAATTCAAGACGACCTTGTACTACAAACCGAATATTTCCGCAAGGAAGGCAAAACGCTCGAAGCAAAACGTCTCGAGGAACGGGTTACCTATGATATGGAAATGATAAAGGAACTTGGATATTGCAGCGGGATAGAAAACTACTCTCGTTATTTCGACGGGCGGAAACCAGGAGGAAGACCATTCTGCCTTATAGACTTCTTTCCGAAGGACTTTATTACAGTTATCGACGAAAGTCATGTTACCATTCCACAGATTGGGGCAATGATTGGTGGCGACAGATCAAGAAAAACCAACCTTGTAAACTATGGTTTCAGGTTGCCAGCAGCATTGGACAACCGACCACTAACACTTCCGGAATTCGAGTCGATGGTTGACCGCGTCATATATGTAAGCGCAACTCCAGCCGACTACGAACTGCAGAAAAGCGAAGGCGTCGTGGTGGAACAAATCATAAGGCCAACAGGGTTGCTTGATCCTATAATAGAAGTCAGACCTACCGAAAATCAGGTTGACGACCTAATGAACGAAATCAACATACGAGCAAAGAACGACGAAAGGGTACTGGTAACAACACTGACCAAACGTATGGCCGAAGAACTTGCAAAATACTTCCACAAATACGGCATTCGCTGCGAATACATACATTCGGATGTCGAAACCCTGGAACGAGTACGAATATTATCAGACCTCAGGGAAGGCCTTTTCGACGTGCTGATTGGTGTCAACCTTCTCCGCGAAGGACTTGACTTACCCGAAGTTTCCCTTGTCGCTATAATCGATGCCGACAAAGAGGGCTTTCTCCGTTCCGACAGGTCGCTCACACAAACAGCCGGAAGAGCAGCAAGAAATATCAACGGCAAGGTGATTATGTATGCCGACAAGATCACCGGTTCGATGAAAAGAACAATTGACCAAACCAACTACCGCCGCGAAAAGCAGATGAAGTACAATCAGGAGCACAACATAACTCCAAGGCAAATCGTAAAGAGCAATTCCCCGAACATGCTCAACACAAAGAAAGAAATCTACGAGCAAGCTGAAGACATACAGGCAATGCTTGCCGCAGATCCAATCGTTCCATACATGAGCGATGTAGCTTTAGAAAAAGCAATCAGGAACTCTGAAAAACAAATGGAAGCAGCATCTGCGAAACTCGATTTCCTTGAAGCCGCAAAATTCAGGGACGAGATGTTTGCATACAAGCAAGAGCTTGAACGAAGACGCAAAGAACAAAAGTAAATTCGCAATACACAAAGCGTTATACACAAGAGTTCCATTTTAAACAAACCTTGTTGATAACATCATTAAAAAAAAGGCAAAAAAAGGACTCATAAATTTCATGTATTAAAAAAAAGTTATAATTTTGCCAAAATAAATTAATGAGTAAAAAAGGTTTTTTATGAAAAGATTTAGTTTAGTGATAGCCTTATTGTTAGCTACACAATTCATGTTTGCACAGAATACGTCTACCACGGTTAGCGCAAAAGAGGCAATGAATTATGGATTGTCTTACATTAAAGCTCAGTATCCTAGCCGAGCTAATTTTAGTGTTAGTTCATATGAATTGTTGAAGTCCGAATCTACAGGAAAGGATTGCTTCCACGTTTTCAATTTCGAAAATGGAGGTTTTGCAATCGTTTGTGCTGACAGAAGAGGTATTCCTGTTCTTGGCTATTCAGACGAAGGTGAATTTATTTTCTCAGAAGGTTCATTGTCTTCCCAGAATTGGATTAGACAATACATGCAGCAGCTTGACATCATCGAAGCAAAAGACCAGCCTTTGACAGATGCAAACATTGCAGCATGGGATCAAACTGTTACTAGATCAAATGTTAGAGGTGTAGAACAGCTTATCCATACCAAATGGAATCAAGATTATCCATACAATATGTTATGCCCGGAACACTCTCAGGGAGATTATGGTCACACATATACCGGTTGTGTTGCAACAGCAATGGCTCAGGTTATGAAATACTGGAACTACCCACAGAGCGGAACTGGCAAATTGACATACTTCTGGGGAAGCTGGGATACCATCAACCTTGCAGAAACAACTTACCAATGGGACTTGATGCCAAACGAATTTAGATTCAACTCCACAGCAGAGGAGAAAGAAGCAGTTGCAACCCTCATGTTCCATGTTGGCGTTTCAATCAATATGGATTACGGCTACGATGCTTCAGGAACTCAGACCGAATATACAGTTGATGCTTTAAGATACAACTTCGGCTACAGAAATGGCGTTAACTACAAGCAGAGAGACAACGGCGCTACCTCAGCAGAAAGCTTCGAACACTACTATGGCAACGACACTATCTGGTGCAGAATGCTTATTGAAGAACTGGATATGCACAGACCTATTATTTATAGCGGACATAGTTCAGAAGCTGGTCACGCTTGGGTTTGCGACGGCTACAGAATCGACTCTGATGGTTCTACTAAATTCCATATGAATTGGGGTTGGGGCGGTTACCACGATGGTTGGTTTGCAATCGACAACCTGTTGACTTCCGCAACTGCAACTGGTGACGAAAACAACTTCATGTATGGTCAGGGCGCTGTATTCAACCTCGCTGTTCCTGATAACACAGTAGCTCCTTTCTGCATGCAGAACCAGACAAATGTTTACGAAGAAGAATATTGGAATATCAACGATGGTAGCTATGCAAACTTCTACAAGGAAAACACTAGCTGCGACTGGGTTGTAAAGATTAAAGACTATGAAACCGACACATTACTTTACTATTTCAACTACTTTGAATTAGGAGCAGGTGACGAACTTAAGATTTATGCAGGCGAAGATGCAAACGGACAATTGCTATATACATTTTATGATGGCAACGAACCTACTGATACAATTAAATATATAGGTACACCTATTTATATTCAGTTCATTTCCGATGCAGAAGATCAAGCAAGAGGATGGGAAATGCATTACGAAGCAATGAGATATCCGTTTACAATTACAACTAACGTAATTGGTACAGGAGGTACTGTTAATCACTTAGGTGCTTTCCCTGTTATGAATGGCTCAACTTTAACAATACAAATGACACCAAGTGCAGGCTATACAGTAACAGAATTTGTTATCGATGGAGTTTTGACACTTTCTGGTTCAGGACAAAACGATGAAATTGCATATACATTCACAAATATCAAAGCAAACCATACTATTGATGTAACATTTGGTCCTGCTGCTGTTGAAGACGAAGCTGCTGCAAACGTAGCTATCTTCCCGAACCCAAGCAACGGCAAATTCAGCATCGATCTTGGCGACATGAATGCTAACGCCTACATGATTTTTGATGTAAACGGACGTATGGTTGAAGAAAACACAATCAATGGCAACCACATTGATTTCGATATGAATCTTGCTGCAGGAACATATTTCATTAGAATTGTTTCCAACGACAAGGTTAATGTAGAAAAGATTGTAATTGAATAATTATCAATCAAGATAAAGGAAACGGCTTCTTTTTGAAGCCGTTTTTTTTTACTTTAAACACAAGCATTGGAAAAATACTAATAACTTTATCTACAGATAATGGTATAAATCCTTAATTTTGCAAAGTATAAAAATAAAGACAATGAATATTGCAGCGATAATTCCGGCAAGGTATGCTTCAACGAGATTCCCTGGAAAACCATTGATAAACATCAATGGCAAAACTATGATACATAACGTATACATCCAAGCTTCAAAAGTCTTTGATACAGTTTATGTTGCGACAGACGACGAACGCATTGCAAACGAAATAAAGTCTTTTGGCGGCAAGTACGTAATGACATCAAAGAAGCACAAAAGCGGCACCGACAGATGTGCTGAAGCAATACAGAAAATAGAAGAGGTTGAAGGCAAGGAATATGATGTCGTTATAAACATTCAAGGTGACGAACCTTTTATACAGACCGAGCAACTTAAGGAATTGAAAAAATGTTTCAACAAGAAACGTACAGAAATCGCGACACTTGTAAAACCGATAAACAATAAGGAAGATCTTTTTAACCCAAACAAGCCCAAAGTTGTTCTTACTACTTCAAACGAAGCAATATACTTTAGCCGCTCCCCTATCCCATACCTACGTGGTCATAAGGAAACAAACTGGATTTCGAAGCACCTATACTACAAGCATATTGGACTATATGGATACAGAAAAGATGTGCTTCTAGAAATCACTAAACTGGAACAGACGCCACTTGAACTTGCCGAAAGTCTGGAGCAACTAAGATGGCTTGAAAACGGATACAAAATCAAAGTAGCATTTACAGAACACGAAAGCATAAGCATCGACACACCAAAAGACCTCGAGAGAATCAAAGAAATAGGACTGCTATAGAATGAAAATTGCTGTCAATACACGACTACTCCTAAAAGGCAAACTTGAAGGAATCGGTTGGTTTACATACGAAACATTAAAACGCATAACGGCTCAGCACCCTGAGCATGAGTTCTTCTTTATCTTCGATAGAAAATATGATGCTGATTTCATTTTCGCAGACAACGTTACTCCAATTGTATTAAATCCACCGACTAGGCATCCTTTCCTATGGATTATTTGGTTTGAATACAGAATACCAAGACTTCTCAAGAAAATCGGTGCCGATGTTTTCATTTCCACCGATGGATACATATCGCTTAGCACCGACATCCCCCAAATTGATGTAATCCACGACATAAATTTTTCGCACAATCCAGAGCAATTACCTAGACTTATTAGCTGGTACTACAACAAATATTTTCCAAAATTTGCACGCAAGGCAATGCATATCGGCACCGTTTCGGAATACTCGAAACAAGATATCTGCAAAACCTACAAGATTGATGCAGAAAAGATATCTGTATGCTATAATGGAGCAAACGAAAACTATGCGCCAATTGGCGAAGCAGAAAAAATTAGCATGCGAAAAAAATACGCAAACGGCAAAAGGTATATTGTGTTCGTTGGTGCACTTAGTCCACGCAAGAATGTAGATGGTTTGCTTAAAGCATTCGAAATATTCAAGGACAGATACGACAAGGATATAAATCTAGTTATTGTTGGCGGTGTCCTGCATAAAACATCATCAATAGAAAAGGTGTACTCGGAAATGGACCACAAGGAAGATGTACTTTTTACCGGACGCCTAGAAACAAGCGAATTAAGCAAGGTTGTTGCTGCTTCTGAATGTCTAACATACATTCCTCATTTTGAAGGCTTTGGCATTCCATTGTTAGAAGCGATGTACGCAGAGACAGCCATTATTTCAGGAAATACCACATCTCTACCAGAAGTTGTCGGTGAAGCCGCATTGCTTTGTTCGCCTA
Organism: uncultured Bacteroidales bacterium; assembly: GCA_937899245.1. GTDB lineage: Bacteria > Bacteroidota > Bacteroidia > Bacteroidales > ML635J-15 > Bact-19. The sequence continues at coordinate 26,601 of CALDKB010000028.1, forward strand.
CCGACTACGAAATAGTAGCGGAACACATGAATAAAATTTGTTCGAACGACGAATTACGCAACAGCCTTATCGAAAAAGGAAGACTGCAAAGGCAGAAATTCTCATGGCAACTTTCAGCAGAAAAACTATGGGAATGTATTGAGAAAGCAATAAACAAATAGACCTATGCTTAAGCCATTCTACATGACAAACACTATTGAAGCTGGTTGCGATGAAGCTGGCCGCGGATGTCTAGCAGGTCCTGTTTATGCTGCCGCCGTAATACTTCCGCCCGACTATAAAAACGAAATCCTTAACGACTCGAAGCAGCTATCGGAAAAGAAAAGGGACATTCTTCGACAAGAAATAGAAAATGATGCTATTGCTTTTTGCATCGCTTCGATGGACAACAATGAAATAGACCAAGTTAACATTTTAAAGGCCTCAATACTTTCAATGCACAAAGCCGTAGCCGGATTGCACACTTGCCCGCAATTGCTGCTCATTGATGGAAACAAATTCATCCCTTACGAAGGAATACCTCACAAATGCATAATAAAAGGAGACGCAACGTACATGTCTATTGCTGCCGCATCAATCCTTGCCAAAACATACAGAGACGAATTTATGTATAAAATTGCCAAGGAATTCCCTGAATATCACTGGGAAAAGAACAAAGGATACCCGACAAAGGACCATCGGAAAGCAATAATGGAACATGGTGTCACAAAATACCATCGCCTATCGTACAAACTAACAGACACACAATTAAGTTTATTTTAATACAGACAGTTATGAAAAGAACATTATTTCTTCTTATTTTGATTTCAGCTTTCTGCTATAAAGCTAGCGCACAGGCAGAAGCACACGGGCCAAACGATCCTAACTTTTCTGCGAAATGCCCGACTGGTCAGTATCTTATGTTTACAATTACATCAAAAGAAGACCCATACACAGTTACTGTAAACGGAATAAGAAAGGACGAAGACAATTCAAAGAAATTGGAGATTCCAGCAACCGTACACTATCGCAACGTGGACTTTACTGTAACAAAAATCAACCAATCTGCATTCAAGGAACATGAAATACTTGCCTCTGTGATCATACCAAAAACCGTAAGTGTGATTGGACCAGAAGCATTCTACGGATGCAAGGCTCTAAAAACCTTAAAGATTGGTGGAGAAATTATGCATTGCGGAGAAAACGCATTTGCCGAAACCGCCATTACTGCACCAATATATACTGGCAACACTCTTGTTTATTGCCCGGCGAACCAAAAGGAATATAAGATAAACAACGGCACCACCACAATCCTTGAATACGCATTCAGCAACTGCAATGACATGTCGGAAATTACAATTCCCAGTTCGGTTTCAACAATATATACAAGCTCATTTGCTCACTGCGACAACCTATCAAGCATAACAATCGAGCAGGGAAACAAATTCTACAACAGCAAATATAATTGCAACGCAATAATCAGAGAAGCGGACAACACATTGATATTCGGATGCAAAAATTCAAGCATTCCTGATGGAGTAAAGACTATTGGCCGAACAGCTTTTCTAAACTCACAAATAACCTCAATAGAAATACCGAACTCTGTGACAAATATCGAAGATTCCGCCTTCTTTGGCTGCCAACTTGAAAAGATTACCATTCCTCAATCGGTAAAAATTATCGGTAAAAATGCTTTTACAAGATGTAAAAAGCTGGCTGTTGTAAACTTTGATGCTATCGACTGCCAAATATCCGACAAAGATTTCCCTGTTTTTGAAGGTTGCCTCAACTTCACATCGGTTAACTTTGGTGAAAACGTCAAAGTTGTCCCGGCATACGGATTTAAAGACTGCACGGAACTAAGATATGCAACCCTTTCCAACTCTGTAAAAGAAATTGGAGACGAAGCTTTCTCTGGATGTTCAATGCTCTCCTACATGGAAATTCCAAATAACATTGAAATTGCATACGGAAGTTCATTCATAGGTACAGGTATAACAGAACCTTTGTTCAACGAACACCTTTTCATTTATTTGCCAAAGGGTTACAATGCAAAATACAGCATTCCGAACGGTATAACCACAATTGCATCAAGAGCATTTTTCGAAAACGAAACGCTAACATCGCTGACAATTGCAAACTCGGTAACAACAATTAGCGACAACGCATTTGAACAGGCCAATGGTCTAAAAAGCATTACAATTCCAAATTCGGTAACAAAGATCGGCAAAAGCGCCTTCAGGTTCTGTAGCAAATTAACTTCGATAACACTTCCAAACTCCATTACGACCATAGAGGAAGAAACTTTTTCTGGTTGTGCCCATATCAAATCAATTACAATTCCTAATTCGGTGACCACTATAAAAAAGGAATTTGTATACTGGTGCGACACATTGGAAAGCGTGACTCTTCCCAACTCTGTAGTAGATATAGATGCAAACGCATTCTATGGATGCGAAACAATCAAGCACATATATGTGCCAAAGGGCAGCAAAGAAAAGTTCAAAAAACTGATAGCTACAGACTTACATAAACTTATTGTTGAAAAATAGTTTTTATGGCATAACACAAAGGCAGACTTAATAAGTCTGCCTTTTTTTGTTTACACAATATAGTGTTACACATATAATTCTTAACTTTGCCAAATATTTCATCAATTGTATTGAGGTTGAGAAGATTGTGCTCCAGTATTATCGTCATGCTTTGTATTCTTGCAGCATATTCGCAAGACTATAAGATTTCGTATACTTATGAAAAAGAGACAATTAACGTAGAAATTACACTTAACAGCTACAGCATTGGAGAAATATTAACGTCCGACGGGACATTCAGCCGAATAAAAATTGGCAGCACGACACCTTTTGAAAACAAAGGCTGGGCAGAACTACCATTCGCCAGCACCACAATCAACCTGAACGAAGAAGATGCAAACATAGAAATTACCAGTACGGATTTTCATGAAATACATCTTGATCACCCGCTAATTCCATCACGAGGTACAATATACAGGAACCAGAAGCAAGACTCAATACCATATTTTATCTCATCAGAAGCAAACAATAACGAGTTCTACCCAAAGGAAATAACCATTTTTGAGACTTTCCAGTTTCGCAACGAGAAGAAATGCAACATAAGGATATTCCCATTTCAATACAATCACACACAACAGACACTTAGAATTTATGACAAAATAAGCCTAAAGATTGATACGCGAAACACCAAACGCGACATTACCCCCCTTCAGAATTATGACTACGGTGACATTTTGGTCATTACTCCGGAAAAGTACGACTCCGCAATACAACCATTCATAAGATGGAAGCGAGAAATGGGCTATAATGTTTCGGTTGAGATATGCGATTCGGCAGAAAATGTTACAACGAAAATACGAGAAGCATACAGCCACAATCCGAATCTGCTGTTCGTTCAGCTTATTGGCGACTGGAACGATGTTCAATCAGAAGTCATGGAAGACGGCAGCAGTCCCGCCGACCCGGCCATGGGCTGCGTTGCCGGCAGCGACAATTATCCGGACATTGCCATTAGCCGCATATCGTGCTCCAACGAAGAAGAACTCTCACTACAATTACAGAAGTGCATTCTTTACGAAAAAATGCCAAACAACAACCGCGACTGGAGAGAAAAATTCATAGGAATAGGCTCGGGCGAAGGTCCTGGCGACGACGAGGAACTTGATTATGAGCATGTAGAAAAAATTTACAATAATCGCCTCGCCAACTTCACATACGACGTACATTCGGAACATTATAACAATGGAACCAACGTGTCGTCAAACGCGCTAGCCACAAGCATCAATGTCGGCGCATCTTCAATTGCATATTGCGGTCACGGCAGCGGCTCCTACTGGCTTACGGGAAGCTACGGGGGAAGTAGCGTAACATCGGCAAGCAATGGAGACAAACTTCCATTTGTTGTTTCAGTCGCCTGCCTAAACGGAGCCTTTCACGAAAGCGAAGACTGCTTTGCCGAGAAATGGATGAAAGCTCCTCACGGCGGAGCTGTCGCAACTCTTATGTCAAGCATAAGTCAGCCGTGGCGCCCGCCAATGCGAGGACAAGACTATTTCTACGACATTTTGTGCGGCGGATACGACTATGATACTGATTCAACTTCAAACGGACTAAACAACAATGAACAACGGACACACTGGGGATCTGTCGTACTTAACGCATTCTATCTTATGCTTTGCGAATCGGCACAGGCAAGCGACATCGAAACTGTAAAATCTTGGATTAGTTTTGGCGACGCATCGCTACAGCTAAGGACAACAACCCCCGAAAAAATCACCTCATCTAAAAACATCATTACTACAGGCGAAAATTATATAACTACCATAACATCAAACGGTAACGCTGTAAAAAACGCACTTGTTTGCATATCGCAAAACGGCAACTACTACAAGGGATTCACCAATTCGCGAGGAAGAATCTCTCTGGGTCATAATCTGGAAAAAGGCAAAGCCCTTTTAGTCGTAACTGCATTTAACAAAACAACAATCTATGACAGCATTCCTGTAATTTCAAACGAAGAACCATATGTTGTCGTTGACAGTTACAGTCCAGAATCTATAAATTTCGGAGAAAGCACAAAAATCTCATTGAATTTGCAGAACTGCGGAAACATTACAGCCGACAGTGTTTCGATAAAAATATCCTGCGAAGACGAGTTTCTATCCATCTTAAACGATTCCATATTCATTGAAAGAATCCAGGACCACGAAACGACTGAAACACAAGACCTTGAGATTGCATCAGCAAACGAAACACCATACGGGCACATTTTCCACATTACCACGCAAATCGAATACAACGACAGCATATTTGATAGTGAACTTGAAATCGCATTGAAGGGACAAGACTGCTATCCTCCAGACGAAATATATGTTGAATACACAAATGACACCTGCAGAGTTTCGTGGAGTGAAACGACAAATAAAAATTATACGATTTTTGACGACTTCGACAATACAGACGAACATCCGTCCTTCGAAATAAACTCAACAGGAAATGCAGGATGGCAATTTGCCGACGGTGATGTTGCACAAACAATTGGAATTACCGGCTATACATTTGCAAACAACCGTGAGAAAATGGCTTTCATTGTTATGAATCCATCCAAAACATACTCGGACACTTGCTATTTTGACAATTTAATAAGGCCTCATTCGGGAAATCAATTCCTCGCAAGTTTCCGTAGCACGATTGACACAACTAACGATTGGCTAATAAGTCCAGAATTAAACTTCAACGGAGACTTTGAACTTTCATTCTATGTACGCGGAAGCCACAAGCCCAGCTACTGGGAAACAATGGAAGTTTACTACTCCTCTGACTATTATACCGAACGCATAGATTCGTGCACAATAAAAGGGTCATCCAATCCAGACAACTGGACATTCAAATCATATACGATTCCCGATTCCGCCAAACATATTGCAATACGCAACATTTCATACAACAGATATTTTCTATGCCTCGACGACATCAAGATATCCGGTAACAAAACATATAGCACAAACGAAGTCGACATACTTGACAACGGAAGCATTATCGCCTCGAATATTTCAGACGGCACCTTCTTAATATCAAATATTTCAGAAGGAGAGCATTGCTATGGAATTCAATCAGCATGCAACCAGTTAGTTGGCGCCGACACGACAATATGCATATCTGTAGTATACGAATGCGACGCCCCTGCAAATGTAGAATGCTACAGATATTCAGGACGAGATTCACTTATATGGTCGGCATCACCAAACGCATCAAGCTACAACATATATTGCGACGGCGCACTAATCGCCAACGCCACAGACACAAGCTACATTTGCAACATCTTTGGCGAAACATATTCTATTTCAAGCATTTGTAGGCACAACGAATCTGAACAGGTTGTAGCAAACACAACAATACTCAACAATCTGCCAAACATTAGCCACAGAATATCCGTATACCCAAACCCGACAAACGGTCTAATACACATTGACACAGCATTCGGCACAGGTACAATGATATACACAATTACCGACATTTGCGGGAAGCAAGTATCAGCAGGGAATTTGCATGCAGGCGAAAACACAATAGACATCCACGAGCTGCCCGACGGAATGTACGTAATCAGCACGATTTCCGGCACAGCCATGCACAAGACAAAGATTATCAAACAAGAGGGCAAATGAACATCCTAGCAAGCAAGAAACAACTTTCAATCTCAAACAAGGAAATCTGGCAAATATCCTACCCTATTATATTTGGAAATCTGGCACAAACCATCATGGTATTTGTAAATACTGTATTCATCGGTCACCTTGGGAACATTGAACTTGGAGCCGTCATGCTTGCAGGAATTTACTACTTGGTATTCACTGCCCTGGCACAAGGATTTGCCATAGGCGTACAGATAATTATCGCAAGACGATTTGGCGAACAAAACTATAAGAATATAGGAGTTGTATTTGAACACGGGCTTGTTTTCACTGCTATATTGGGAGCGACTCTTTGGGCTATAATGCATTTTTTCTCCGTTGTTCTTCTCGAATTTATTATTGACTCGCCGAATGTTTATGAAGCCGCCATGCAATTCTCCAATTACCGTCACTATGGAATAGCTATCGTATGCTTCAACTACCTGTTCCGTTCTCTATACATAGGATTGTCGAATACGAAAATAATCACATACACGACAATACTAATGGCTGTTGTGAACATTTTCCTTGACTATTCATTGATTTTTGGCAATTTTGGCTTCCCTCAAATGGGCATTTGCGGCGCAGGGCTATCATCTGTTTGTGCAGAATACTCGGCACTCCTACTGTTCATTACCTACACATTTGTCAAGATTCCATACAGGGATTATGCCCTATTTTCATTTCCAAAGATAAACAGCAATTTGATAAAAGACATTCTAAAGCTTGCATTTCCAACTATGCTACAGCGTTTGATGTCGTTTGGACTCTGGTTTACATTCTTCGCCATGATTGAACATACAGGAGAAGAACCGATAGCTATTTCGGGCATTGTCCGAAGTGTATATATGCTTGTTACCGTACCAGTTTTCGCCTTCAGTGCGACCTCCAACACCCTGACGAGTCGACTTATTGGAGCCGGGAAGCAATCTGAAATTTCAGCCACGCTGAAGCAAATCGTAAAATTAAGCCTTACACTGATTATTCCGCTTATAATAATATGCGCTTGTGTGCCAGAATACATCGCACGCATTTACACCGACGACATAATACTTGCTCACAAGTCGGCATCCACGATTTACGTCATATTTTTTGCCACGCTGCTAATGGCACCGGCAATGATATATTTTGAATTCATATCTGGCACCGGACATACGCTGTCTGCCCTACTTCTTGAGGCAGGAGTACTTGTAGTTTATGTTGTATATGTTTATTTAAGTTCCAGTGTTTGGCACCTTTCGGTTGAATGGATATGGTGTACTGAAGTAATCTACAGCTTGCTAATGCTTATTGTTTCATATTCGTACATGAAGTTTGCGAAATGGGGAGAATAAAAAAGGCCGTTCGAACAGAACGACCTTTTCAGTTTGCCACACATAAATCTAAAACAACTGTATCAACACCATGGTCCAGTGCGCAATAATTCCGGCACAAAGGCCCGCAATTGTGTGAGCAAGTATAGCTTTTGAAATTAATTTACGATAACCCATGGAATCAAGCATTGCCGTATGAGTGCTAAGGAATCCGCTCCAACACATACCCATAGCAGTGAAAACAGCGATTGCATTTGCATCAATAATTCCAGCCTGCAAAAAACCGGGTACCAAACCGAGAGCTGCACCTACAGCACCAAGAGCTGTTATTGGGAATGCAATAAGTTCGGGAGCTTGGAAACCAAACAACCAATCGAAAACAAAATCTATCTTTCCTGCTAACCAAGGAATAGCAGGGTATCCTTCGTATGCGACTCCTGCATAACCGGCAACTGCGTCTGCTGGTCCAAAAGTCAGCATCATCACCAGCGTAGAAATTACCAACACGCCAGGAATAATAGCAACACCGATAGCAACACCATCTTTTCCTCCATCTAGAATTGCATCAAGGACACGCAAAAAGCCACTTTTCTTTGTCTCTAGCTCTTCCGTTTCCGACTGTGCAGGAAGTTCATTATTTTCTGCGGCATCCAAAGCTTTTATTTCTTCGTCGGTTAGCACAGGTGAATCAAGTTCTGGATATGCACGCAATGTAAACCATTGCATAAGTCTGGTTGAAATAACGCATCCGCATATTGCTCCGAAAAGTCCAACCATGGCACCAGTACCATAGCCATAGCTTACCATGATACAAATAACAATTAGACCCATTCCGAAAGCAGTACCAAAATTCGTTAACGACACCAACTGATACTTCTTGAAATAACGGGCAAAAGACCTATCCTTTGCCAATGTAATTATAGCTGGATTATCGCTGAGGAATGTCATTACAGCACCTAGGGAAGCAACACCAGGAAGATTGAAAATAGGTTTCATCAACGGACGAAGAAGCTTTTCCAACAAGCGAACAACACCAAATTCAACAAATAACTTACTGATAGCACCTGTCATTACGCAAATCGCGCAAATGTACAATACGGTTTCGAGCAATAGATGATAAGCCGTCTGCATGAAAGTTCCAAACATATTTTGAACTCCCATTGGAATTGACAAGCCGACAAAGAAAGCAAAGAAAACGACTAGAAAAATGCTAGTCTCCAAGACTTTCTTATACTTGAATGGTTTTCGTGTTTTCATCTGATATTAATTTTCCTTTATATACTGAGGTTTCAAATATTTCAAGAAGTTGATATCCCATGTCAAACCGACATTGACATTGAGGTTCGACGACTCCGTTTTTGTATGAGTAGGCCCTGATACATATTCTTGCTCTGTAACGGCATTTGCGACAAAAGCATGCAACCTGATATTCTTGTAGCTGGCAGGGCGATATTCAACGCCAAGACCATAAAAGGCATACGATTGTCCAGGAGTCATCAGAATATCCTTCTGAGCAAAAGAAATCATGTCATACACCTCGGCCTTGTTCTGCTCGTAACCGCCTTTTGCAAAAATCTTCACGTCCTTCAATTTTACATCCAAACGGGAAACCAACGTGAAATCATTAAACATCTTCTTGGTGTCAACGGTTTTGCAAAAATAATCCACATATATATCCCACTTGTCGAAATCAAGTTTATTGCCGAGAGCTAGCTGTCCCATAAATTTACCGTGCTCACGTTCGAACATATTGAACGAATATATTGAATGGAAATGCCCGTAATCGCCATACCACAAAAGGCTATATGCAAGCAGGCCTTTCTGCCATTCGTCACCCCTACCGGTATAATACACATACGGAGAGTTTCCGACCTGCAGCACCAAGGTATTTTTCTTTGCCTTGTCGGTATATCTAACAGATGCAGCCAGTTGGAAGCAATAAATGGATCCCCAATACTTTGTGTAGTACAGCACATCGATAGGAGGAGCATCGTATTCGAAACCGCCAATAGCAAGAGCCTCCTTACCGAAACGGAATCCCCAGCTATCATTTAGATTATACTGCATATACAAGAAATCGGTATTGTCGAAAAAGCGAACCGATCCATTATTGGCTATTACCCTCTGACGGAAATAGTATGAAAATTTTCCAAATTCGCCACCTACTGCCAAATTGAAATACTTTCCATTGAAACCATAATTCTGAAAAGTTGTATCACCTTGATACTGGTTCAAATATTCAAATTCAGCACGAGTTTCAATGCTCAATTTTGTAAACTTATGCTCAACCTTTTGCTTTTCCACATCTTGCGCAATCACCGCCATTGCAGGAGCAATGACCATCATCAGCAACAACCCGATTTGTAAAACACTAGTTTTCAACCTATTGTAATTTTCTTGTTTTAACTTGTTAAAGTTGCAAATATAGTCTTTTTCACTCATAGAAAACCACGTCATAAAGAATAAAAACAAGACTTTTTCAACCGATGATTATCAACATTTTTCAGGGCCATATTCCTTCTTCGGGCCACGCTCCTTCTCTCCGGAAAAATCGCCACTGAATATACGTCGCTGCGAATACAGCAATATTGCAGCCAGTACAGCGCCTAGCACATCGCTGACCGTACAGCTACACCAAACGCCAGTAAGACCTTCGCCACCACAACTGATGAAAGCCAACGGAACTACAAACATCATTGGTATCAAGAATATCACCTGTCGCGACAAACTTGTCACAATGGCAATCCATGGCTTGTCAATCGACTGGAAGAACTGCGAATTTGTTATCGTGAAACCAATCAAAGGCATCATGATTGTCATAAATCGCATAGCAGGAATTCCCATTTCAATAAGCTCAGTCTCTTTTGTGAAGCAGCGAATTATTGGATATGGCAAGAAACAGCAAAGCAATGTACCGACAACACCAACCGACACGCAGACTTTCAAGGTCAGCAAATAGATTTGCTTCAACCTATCTGCGCGCTGTGCACCATAATTGTATCCCGCAATCGGTTGCATTCCCTGACAAATTCCCAGCAGCAACAAGAAAACAATGCAAGCCACAGAATTGATTATGCCATACGTTCCGACGGCAAAATCGCCACCATATTTTATTAGCTGGTAATTTATTATTACTGCGACTCCGGATGCGGCCAAGTTCATCGAAAATGGACTTATGCCAATTGCCAAGATATTTCTAAATATATAAGATTTAGGTTCCCAGCAATGACGTTTGAAACGAATGAACGCCTGAGTTCTTCGGCGCGGCCTGTGAACCGAGGCAACTGGAGCATCAACACTTTCAATTGTGGTATTTATCTGAGGGCGATGAGCCTCCGCAATTGGTTCAATCTCACGAATCTCAACTTCTTCATCATGCTTTCCAAAAAGTGGTTTTGGCATGAAGTGCCATACAGAAAAGAACGATGATACGGCCATAGAAATGGTGGTTGCCCATGCTGCCCCTGCAATTCCCCAACCGAACAATACAATAAACAACGCATCGAGCGCGATATTCAACACTGCGCCACCAATAAGAATCCACATTGATTTGTTCGGATAGCCGGAAGCTCGTATTAGACCTGTAAGATTAAAGGTGAGCGTCGTCAGGAACATACCTGGCAAAACTATATACATATATTCGCGAGCAAACGAAATAGTAGCATCCGAAGCGCCAAACGCCTGAAGAATCGGATTCATGAAAACATATCCGGCAGTGACAAAGAAAAAGCCGAAGATAAATGTCAACAAAACACTATTTCCAAGAATCTTTTCCGCCCATCGTACATCTTTGCGACCAAGGACAATACTCATGCGAGCACTTGAACCGGCACCTACCAACGATCCAAACGCATGAATTACATTCATAATAGGCATTGTAATTGCAAGTCCTGCAATTGCAAGGCCACCAACATATTGTCCAAGGAAAACCCTATCGACAATATTATATACAGATGCAATTATCTGACTGACTACAGCAGGCATGGCATATTCCCACAACAAAGCGCCAATACCTTTGGTTTCTAACTCCTTAGTTCTATCAATCTGTTCCAACATTCAAAATTTTAGCCTGCAAAATTAAAAAAAATCCAGTTATCAAACTGCCATTGATAATGTCTTGTACCAACAAAAAAATTAACTTTGCGTCGCTTAATATTTTACAACCATGACAATCAACAACCACAGGGGCACAGTAGCGATAATATTCGCAATTGCCATCTCCGCACTTCTTATTGCCTGCGACGAAATAAACATCAAGGATATTGACTCGGGAAGCTATTACATCGGTAACTTTTCATCCGACTCATACATAATAAAATTTGACTCCATAAGCCCAAAGCTCATTATCGGCAAAAGGTACAAAGTCGCCGACAATCCTTTTCCAGCCGCCGAAATCCTTTCAATAAAGGTCGGCAGGAAAAAGTGCACACTAACTATCGGCGATGCAAACTCAACAATAAAAGTCACACCTCATACAATTTGCAGCGACAGCATTTCCGGAGTTTATTCAATAGGTAAAAGCGAACAACATTTCTGCATATACAAATACATTCAACCCGACTTCAAAGAATATGAAGCCCAGTTCACAAAAGAGAAATACAAGGTTGATGTAACCAAGGATGTAGTATACGGCAAAGCGAAAGGCTTTTGGTCGTACAATCCCGAGACCAATGAGACATTTGCGAAGCAATACATAGACAAACTTGGAGAACTACTCAAATACAATGTCTCGCCACGCGACATTGACTTGAAGCTTGACATTTATGTACCCAAAAACGACACCAGCAAATTGCGTCCACTGCTGATGCTTATACACGGAGGAGCTTTTTTCAACGGAGACAAGGCATCGGAAGCTTATGTAAAATGGAGCAATCACTTTGCTGCAATGGGATTTGTAGTAGCCTCAATCAACTACAGGATGGGATTTCTGCCGAGCGCCAACCAAATAGACTGTGCAGGATACAGAGCTGTGCAGGATGCACATGCTGCAATGAGATATATGATTTCAAATGCAAAAAAATTCAGGATAAATACCGATTGGATTTTCACAGGCGGCACTAGTGCAGGAGCTATTACAGCACTGAATCTTGCATTTATGCGAAATCAAAACAGACCAGAATCGACCAAGGGCAATCTTCTCAAGAGCGACTTAGGCGACATTGAATCCATAGCGCCACAACACAAGGCGAAATTTAGCATAAAAGCCGTCGCCAACATGTGGGGAGCTGTCCACGACATCAGAATAATTGCAAATGCCAAGACCTCAATCATATCATTTCATGGCGATGCAGACAAAATTGTCCCTTACGGATACGATTACCCTTTCAAGGATATGCTCGATCCAATAAAGATGGCACTGAAAGACGACAGTCGCTTGTCATTGCCACTAAACGAACGTGTAACCAACAAGATGTATGGTTCATCATTTATAAACAAGACTGCACAATCGCTAGGCAATAGGAGCAAATTGTTTACATATCCAGGAGGAGGCCACAGTTTGCATGTCGACGACAACAACAAGCTCGTGCCTTATTTCTACTTTATTCAGGATTCTGTAACGGCATTCTTTATTGAAGAAATAATTACCGACCCCGTAAAAATAACACAGGACAAAAACGACAAATCAATTTTCCTCAGCAACAGCAAAAAAATCAAGGACTTGAAATGGAAGGCTGACGACGGAATTATACTCGAAAGTGACAAAAATCACGCTAAAATCCTTTTCACCAGCCACGGCAGTAAAAAAATATACATATCCGGACATTATAATAATGGTATTGGTTTCTGCAAGGAACTCACACTATAGACAAGCTAATTACGAAACTCATTATTCAACTTCAAAAAAAACATTAGAAATTTAAAAATCATTTTATATATTTGCAATAGTTTTACTATTAAATAAAGTAATATGAAAAAAACATTAGCTATCTTGGCAAGCGCAATGCTCGCAATCTTTATGTTGACATCGTGCAACAATGGTCCGAAGGCATTAACTGACGGACAATGGGATTACAACTTCCTCGGCGAAGTAACTTCCTCTTATCAATTCAACACCGACGGCACAGGCAGATTCATTTCAAGCATGGGTGATGACTTTAGTTTCGATTTCACCTATACAATTGAAGGTGACTCAATTGCAATCGATAACGGTGCAGAATTCCTTAACATAGATAAGTATGCATATTCTATCGATGGTGAAAAACTAACACTTAAGGGTGGTTTTTTGGATACCGAAACTACTTACGAATGGGCAAAAAGGAAATAATAAACATTTAAAAATAAAATTATCATGAAAAAGACATTAGTATTTTTGGCAAGCGTAGCATTTGTAGCACTTATGGCAGTTTCTTGTGGCGGAAACGCTGTTGAAATGACTGCAGAAGAAGAAAACGCACTTGAAGCATCTCTTGAAGAAGCACTAGCTCCTGTTGAAGAAAAGGCTCTTACAGAAGGAATGTGGGTTAACAAAGACATTAACACAACATCGTACACTTTCAAAGAAGATGGAACTTGCGTATATTTCAGCGACAGCGAAACTTTCGGCGGAACAACTGAATGGAACTACGCTATCGATGGCGACAAACTTACATTAAGTATTGAAAACGACGGAATGTCAATGTCAAAAGAAATGACCTTCTCTATTAAGGGACAAACTCTTACTATCACAGAAGCTGGTTTCCCAATGGAATACCAATGGGCAGAAGCAGAATAATCTGCATATTTTGAAATACAAAAAAGGTCTCGAAAAATCGAGACCTTTTTTATTTTATTTTTTTTGTCCACGTTTTGAAAAAAGCAATACCTTTGCGGAAGTTTTAATTTTAATTTTTACACACAATGAAAAAGACATTCGTATTTATGGCAAGTGCTCTTTTCGTAGCACTCATGGCTGTATCTTGCAACGATGCACCAAAGGAAGAAGCAATTGAAGAAGAAGCTGCTGTTGAAGAAACTGCAACTGTTGAAGAACCTGTAGCAGAAGAAGCTGCTGTAGCTTCAACTGAAACTAAAACTGAAGCTGTTGATTTCAATGCATACCTTGACGAATATGAAAAACTCGTTGTAAGCTATGAAGAATTGGCTGAAAACGGTGGTATCGACAAGGCAAAGGAAGTTAAGCAGAACGCTGAAGTTGTAAAGGCAAAGATCGTTAAGGAAAACCTTGATGACGCTCAGCTTGCTCGCTTCTCAAAATTGAACGAAAGAATGGTTAATGCATCTGCTAAGATTGCAAAGAAGACTGCTGACAGCGCAAAGGAAGGCGTTGAAAAGGGTAAAGATGCAGCTAACAAGATTGGTAACGCATTAGGAAAGAAGAACTAATCGATATTGATTAAACAAAAAAAGACTGCCTGTCGGCAGTCTTTTTTTTTACATACCAAATATAAACATATATACTATTCCATCTTTTCCGCCAACTCCAACCAACGCATTTCTTTGACATCAATCTGCTCTATTACGGCAGAATACTCAGTTGACATTGATGCAATTTCCATCGGCGACAAAACGCCAGAATTCATATCCTCCTCCATCTTGGCACGTTTGGCATTCAATTCATCAAGTTCTTTTTCAAGCATCTCATATTCTCGCTGCTCGTTGTATGTCAACTTCTTCTTGACACCCTTTACGGCTTGTGGCTTTACGGCAACATCTTCCTTGGTCCTTGTGGTTTTTACTGGTTGTGTATTCTCCAGATACCTTGCATATTCCTTCGAGTCACGGAACTGCGTATAATTGCCAGGAAAATCGACAATCCTTCCATCGCCTTCGAAAACAAAAACATGGTCGACAATCTTATCCATGAAAAACCTATCATGCGAAACTATTATCACCGAAGCGTCAATCATCGTAAGATATTCCTCAAGCACCTGTAAAGTCATAATGTCAAGATCGTTTGTGGGTTCATCCATTATCAAGACATTTGGCTGCCGGATAAGTACCGTGCAAAGGTATAGACGACGCTTTTCGCCTCCGCTCAACTTTCTTACCAACGTATGCTGCATATCTCCGGTAAACATAAAATAATTGAGCAGTCCAGACGCTGAAAAGCTTTTACCATCGCGCAACTTGACGTCATCTGAAATCTTGCGTACTATATCAATCGGCTTGTCATCTTCATTGAAAGAAATGCCATCCTGAGTGTAATATGCAAACTTTACCGTCTGTCCAATTTCTATATGTCCGCTATCCGGAGACAAATTACCGGTAATAAGATTTAGGAATGTGGTCTTCCCCACTCCATTTTGACCTACAATACCGATTTTTTCTCCTTTTGCGACCTTATACGAGAAATCGCAAATAATCTTTTTATCGTCGAAAGACTTCGATACATTGTAAATATCAATGATTTTCTTTCCTAAGCGCTGATTTGCGACATCAAGTTCCAGTTTCCGATTGTCAATGCGTTGTGTAGCACGAGCCTTAAGGTTTTCAAACTCATCAATACGATACTTTGCCTTGTGTGAACGAGCCTTAGGCATACGGCGAATCCACTCCTGCTCAGTACGCATAAGATTTTGTGCACGTTCGATATTTGCCTGAAGATTTTCAATTCGTTCTGCACGCTTCTCTACATAATATGTATAGTTACCATTATATGTAAAAGTCTGGCCTCGGTCTATTTCAATTATCGTATCGCAAATATTATCAAGGAAATAGCGATCGTGAGTAACCATGAAAATTGTGATGTTCGCCGCCGATAGATAATCTTCGAGCCACTCGATAATATTAAGGTCAAGCTGGTTTGTAGGCTCGTCGAGAATTAGCAGTTGCGGCTCACATATAAGTAAACCGGCAAGAGCCACACGTTTTTTCTGACCGCCGCTCAGCTGGCCGATTTTTCTATCAAAATCATGAATGTTCAGTTTGCCAAGAATTTGCTTTATACGCGACTCGTAGTCCCATGCATTCAAGGCGTCCATCTTGTCGAGTAAACCGGGCAAAATCTCGTGCGTCTCCGAAAACAGGCAATTATTATAGTCGCGGATTGTTGAAGTTATCTCGTTTTCAAGCACGAAGACCGCATCCAATACCGTTTTGTTAGGGTCGATATCAATTTCCTGCGGCAAATAACCGATTCGCACATCGCGGCGGAAACTCAGCTTACCACTGTCGGAAGAATCTGTGCCTGCCAAAATGTTAAGCAACGATGTCTTACCTGTACCATTTTTTGCAACTAGAGCAATTTTCTGCCCTTCGGAAATATTAATGTTAATATTCTCGAACAGCAACTTGTCGCCATAACGCTTGCTAATGTTTTCGGCTTGAAGAAGGCTTTCCATGTTTAAGTCTTATATTTTACAAAGTTATGAATTATTCGCTGAAAGTTCTGAAGAAATCAAATCAATAGGTTTCCTCCAGCCAACGAGACAAAAATACATTATACACCGAATAACTTCTGTCGTTAATACCTATTGTTTCAAGCAACAATTCCTTTTCGGTAAGAGCCTCCAAGTTTCTTCGTGCATTGGTGGCACTTCCCAAACCATACTTTGCAAGAAACTTAGCCGAAGTTACACTTTGTACAGCTTGTTCTTTTGCTATTGCAATTAACAATAGCCACTGCTGATCGGTTATCAAATTGCGTATCTGCAAAAAATTGGACGCTTCCTTTTCTAAAATTTCACGACTAGCTTTACGGGCAACCGACACAGATACAACCTTTGGCTTCATATTAAATATTTCGTTGCATAGCGATTGCGTGTAAAACGTATGCAGCCGCGTCCATTCAAGAATGTATGCCAAGGCATCATCATCAACAACAGTAGGAGCGAATTTTTCACGAATAAAAGCAGAATATTTATCGACATCTATTTTATCAAGCGACAATTGTCTGGTGCTAGAATAAAACGGTCGTGCCGCATTTGTAAATATCTGTGTCATAATAGATTGTTTACTTCCACAGTAAATAAAGCTAATATTATGCATCTGCTGTGTATATGTCCGCAACAAGGCCTCAACGTTCTTTTCGGGATAGGTGGTAATCTGCTGAAACTCATCAAACGCCAACACAACATGACGTTTCTGCGAGTTCAGAAATGTAAACAAACCCTTCAATGTATATTCCTTTTCCGACGGAACGGCAAAACTAAACTCCACCTGCGGAAGCCCACTCACAGGATCGTATGTAATAACTGGACGATAAGCCTTCAACAACGACATAAATTTATTGCCTATACTTGTTTTCTCCGGAAATTTTGCAAGTATCGCCTCGGCCAACGTCTTTATAAAATCCTTAAGAGATAATGTCGCAAAAATGTCCACATATATGGTATCCAATGGCAATTTATCTTCTTCAATCTTATAAAAAGTGTGATATATCAGCCCTGTTTTTCCTAGTTTACGAGGAGAAATCAGCGTCGTATCAAGACCATTCTCAATGTTAGACAATAATGCTTTGGTTTCTTTCTCCCTATCACAGAAGAAATTTGGCGAAATATAACCCTTGGCAATGAATGGATTCTGCATAACTCTTATTTTTCGCAAAGATAAATATTTCTGCGAAATCCAACCTATTTTAGGTTACCTATTTTAGGTTACCTATTTTAGACAAGATTTTTTAAGTATACACTTACATAAAACCCTATATACCAACAATATACAATTACCAACACATCAAACAGCCCATCAAAAACTAGAATATTTTCCAAATATTTTCATCCGGAAATGGTGCTTCAATAACAATTTCCTCCTTTTTTACGGGGTGTGTAAAGGTAATTTTTGCAGCGTGTAGGTTTATTCCTCCATTCTTGTTTGAACGCGGATAGCCGTATTTCAAGTCGCCACGAATTGGACAGCCCATATTTGCCAACTGACAGCGAATCTGATGATGACGTCCTGTATGCAAGTCTATTTCAAGGAGATAGTAACGTTCGGAATGGCCAACGACTTTATATGAAAGGCTTGAACGCTTAGCATCTGCGTGCGACTCCTCAACCACATAAGATTTATTCTGCTTTACGTTTCGATAAATAAAGTCTACAAGTGTATCGCTATCCTTGGGCGGCTTGTTCGACACGATTGCAAGATAAGTCTTGTGGGCATCCTTTGTACGGAAAAGTTCGCTCAAACGGGTCAAGGCCTTGCTAGTCTTTGCAAAAAGCACCACTCCGCTTACTGGCCTGTCGATACGATGCGGCACACCGAGGAAAACATTTCCAGGCTTGTTGTCGCGCTCCTTGATATATGACTTTAAGATGTCGGACAAAGGCATATCGCCGGTATTGTCACCTTGAACAATCTGCCCAGCCTGCTTATTTACAGCAATAATATGATTGTCCTCGTATAGAATATCGACTGTTCGGTTATTGTTATGCTGCACATCCATAATTGTACGTTGTCAATTGTTACTTGTCAATTGATTAGTATTGCTCCTGGTCG
The DNA here is from genome assembly GCA_937899245.1 of uncultured Bacteroidales bacterium. Classification (GTDB taxonomy): domain Bacteria; phylum Bacteroidota; class Bacteroidia; order Bacteroidales; family ML635J-15; genus Bact-19. Next base: position 45,474 of record CALDKB010000028.1, read on the forward strand.
TTAGGGAAATTTCCGGACTTTACATCAGAGATATAATTTGTAACTGCATCGGTAATTACATTGTCTAGATTTGCATATCTACGCAAAAAACGAGGAGAAAATTCCTGAGTAATTCCAAGCATATCATGCATAACAAGCACCTGACCATCGGCAGCACCAGCACCAATACCAATAATCGGGATCTTTATCTCCGAAACAATACGAGCAGTTAAGCTAGCCGGAATTTTTTCGAGAACGATAGCAAAGCAACCTGCTTCCTGCAACAAATAAGCATCTTCGACAAGACGCGAAGCCTCTTCGTCTTCCTTTGCGCGAACGGCATATGTACCAAATTTGTGGATACTTTGTGGAGTAAGCCCCAAATGTCCCATTACAGGAATACCAGCAGACAGAATTCGCTTAATCGACTCCTCCGATTCGGCGCCACCTTCAAGTTTAACCGCACTCGCGCCAGTTTCCTTCATAATGCGTATCGCCGATGACAATGCTTCCTTAGAATTACTCTGATAAGTGCCGAAAGGCATATCAACCACAACCAAAGCTCGCTTTACTCCACGAACTACACTGGCGGCATGGTAAATCATCTCGTCCAGAGTAATTGGCAACGTCGAATCGTAACCTGCCATTACGTTCGATGCGGAATCTCCGACCAAAATTATTTCAATTCCAGCATTATCAATGATTTTAGCCATACTGTAGTCGTAAGCTGTCAACATTGATATTTTCTCTCCACGATTCTTCATTTCTTGAAGAATATGGGTCGTTACTCGTTTTATCTCCTTATGTACAGACATAATCACAAATTAAATTGAATACAAAAGTATGAAAAAAGTTTCAAAGATAAAGATGTCTTCTAAAAAGAGATAATGAATGGTTGCATAAGCTTTTGGAATAACTTACATTTGCAATATAATATTGAGAACTATGAAAACAGTACATGCCCTATATTTCAGTGCAACGTTAACGACAGCAAAAGTTGTTGAAGCAATTGCAAAGTCGGTGGCAGCATCGCTAAACGCACCTCTAGTAACACATAATATTACTACACCCGAATCGCGGCTATCAACGCTTGCTTTTTGCGACAACGACATAGTGATTTTTGGTGTCCCTGTTTATATCGGACGCGTGCCTAACCTCATCAAGCCTTGGCTTGAAACAATTCGCGGGAATGGTGCGTTGGGCGTTCCGGTTGTGGTTTACGGAAACCGCAACTACGACGATGCTCTTGTTGAACTGTACGACATGATGGCAGAATGTGGGTTCATGAATATTGCTGCGGCGGCATTTGTTGGCGAACATTCGTTCTCGCAGTTCCTTGGTGCCAAACGGCCAGATGACGACGACATACGGAAAGCCGAAGATTTTGGCAAAGCTGTTGCTCAGGACCTTAGTCCAAAACAACTAAACATTCCAGGCAATCGTCCTTACAGATTTTTCAAGGCCGTGGACGAAGACGGCAAGCCATTCGACATTCGCAAGGTTAAACCGGTTACCGACAATACCCAATGCACAAAATGCGGAATTTGTGCTTCGCTATGCCCGATGGGTGCTATTTCGAAAGAAGACTATTCGAATGTGGAAGGAATCTGCATAAAGTGCGGAGCCTGCGTGAAAAGATGTCCAAACAATGCAAAATCGTTTACCGATAGCGAATATTTACGTCATTTGGCTATTTTGGAGAAGAATTTTGGTGGAATAAGACGAGAACCTGATGTGTTCGGAATCTGTTGACGGACTTCCTCCTCAGTCCTGTCATTGCTGACGCATAGCGAACCGAACAAGCGAAGCGTTTTGTGTATGTCTGCAGATCCGCAACTTGTTAAAACGTATAAAAGCAATCAAAAAAAATCCTCCTCTTTTCCAGATGCTGAAACAAGTTCAGCATGACGAAAAGGGGAAGATTTTTTAATATCATCTCCAAATTTCTCGCTGGCGGTGTGTTAGTCGAAGCCACGATAACGGAAAGGTGTTTTTAAACCGACCCTTCACAGCAACCGAAGCTCAGGGTGCGGCTCTTTCACGACGATATTTTCACTACAGTTAGCGCCAGTTCAGCCGGTCTAGTGTCTGAAATGGCGAATTCCGGTGAATACCATTGGAATATTGTGCTCGTTGCAATACTTGATTGTATCCTCGTCGCGTATTGAGCCACCAGGTTGAATTACAGCAGAAATACCTTCCTTGTCGGCAATCTCGATTGAATCTGCAAACGGGAAGAACGCATCGGAAGCAAGAACGGCACCGTTCAAGTCGAAACCAAAGCTCTTTGCCTTTTCAATTGCCTGCTTCAACGCATCAACACGTGATGTCTGGCCAGTACCGCTTGCCAATAGCTGTGCATTCTTTGCCAAAACTATTGCATTCGACTTGGTGCTCTTAACAACCTTGTTGGCAAAGAACAAATCCTGAATTTGTGCCGATGTAGGTTTCATTTCTGTAACATATCTCAAATCGTCAAGAGTTTCGATACGAGTATCGCGTTCTTGAACCAAGACGCCATTAAGAGCGGTACGCATTACGTGCTTAGAAACCTCGTTGTGCTTCTGAACCAAGATAATACGATTTTTCTTCTGCTCAAGGATTTCCAAAGCCTCCTTTGTAAAGTCAGGAGCAATAATAACCTCAAAGAAAATCTTGTTGATTTCGGATGCAACTTCATGTCCTACAGGACGGTTTGTTACGATAATACCTCCGTATGCAGAAACCGGATCACAAGCCAAAGCGTCCTTCCATGCCTGCATAAGAGTTGAACGTGTTGCAATACCGCAAGCATTGTTATGCTTTAATATTGCCACTGTTGTATCCTCGAATTCGCGGATAAGGTTAATGCCTGCGTCAATGTCAAGCATATTGTTATAGCTAACTTCCTTGCCATGCAATTTTTGGAACATTTCATTGAAATCGCCAAAGAACTTTGCCTGCTGATGAGGATTTTCGCCATAACGCAAAGAAGCAGAAACACGCTGCGAAACCTTCAATTCGCTCATATTGTCGCCATCGAACCAGTTGAAAATTGCGGAATCGTAATTAGAACTTATGCCAAAAGCTTCGCAAGCAAACTTACGGCGAGTTTCAAGATTCGTAGAGCAATCATTTTCGGCAATTATATTGCAAAGTTCCTGGTACTGACCTTTATGCGACACAATCAGGACATCCTTGTAGTTCTTTGCGGCAGCACGAATTAGAGAAATTCCGCCTATATCAATCTTTTCAATAATCTCGGATTCTGAAGCCTGACTTTTAACTGTCTGCTCGAACGGATACAAATCAACGATAACAAGGTCAATTTCTGGGATTTCATACTTCATCATCTGTTCCTGATGGTCTTCGTTTTCACGAACAGCAAGAATACCTCCAAAAATTTTGGGATGTAATGTTTTTACCCTACCATCAAGAATCGACGGATATCCAGTTACATCTTCAACTTTTGTTACCGCTACACCCAATGAGGAAATAAAATCATAGGTGCCACCTGTTGAGTAAATCTTCACATCGTTATTACTTAAATTCTTGACGACCAAATCAAGGTCATGCTTATCAAACACAGAAATTAGTGCCGATTTAATTTTCTTTTGCATTTGCATATATTATGTTTTAATATTGTTACTTACTAATAATTCGCTGTCTAACCACTTCATATACAATAACGGCCGTCGATACCGACACATTCAGCGACTCTGTTTTGCCTGTCATAGGTATTTTTACCAGTTTGTCGGCCCTTTTCAACAATGGCCTTGAAATTCCGACATCCTCCGACCCCATTATAATAGCTGTAGGTCCAGAAAAATTCTCGCTATAAACTATATCATCAGCTTTCTCGGTTGCTGCAAACACCTTGAAACCGCTCTGCTGCAAAAACAGCACTGTATCGACAAGATTTTTTTCACGGCATACCGGTATATTATACAATGCGCCAGCCGAAGTCTTTATCGCATCTTCAGTAATTTTTGCCGAATTTGTTTCAGGAATTACAATAGCTGTAACGCCGGCGCATTCGCATGAACGTGCAATTGCTCCAAAATTGCGAACATCGGTAATACTGTCGAGCAAAACGACAAGGGGCACTTTCCCATCATCAAAGGCACCCATCACAATAGTTTCCAAATTCTGATATGCTACCGGTGAAATATACGCCACTACTCCCTGATGATTACGATTGGTAATCTTGTCAAGTTTGCCTGCTGGAACATACTGCGTATTTATCTTGTTCTTGCGCAACTCAGCAAAAAGTTCGCCCGACAACTCCCCGACAAGGTTTTGTCGAACAAGCACCTTATCTATCTCCTGTCCTGCTCTTATCGCCTCAAGGACCGGCCTTATTCCAAAAATAAAATCACTCATTATTCAATTTTGTTACTGTAAATATTTTACCCGACCGCCAAGTCGTTATTACTTGCTGCCAAATAGATGTATATGTATTCGATCTAAGCAACCAGAAATCGTTTCTTAAACCGGAAAAATTGTCAAAAGTAAATACAGTGCCCGACTGCTCGCTCCCATAGGTCCACTCTTCACTTGTCGGGGTGATATTGACTATTGTTGGCGGACCCAACATGATGAAAATCATTCCCCTGTCGGTTTTCCATCCTTCCATAGTATTTGTAAAGAAAGTATTAGCCAGAGCCACACGATTATAGAATACACGCACCTGCTCTTTCGCCGCCTTCTCATCTTTCGAGAGCCCAAGCCAGAAGGCGTCAATTCCCTTCTTTAGGTTTTGTGCCGAGTCGATTATCGCACATTCCCGTTCTGTTGCTAAAAGCGAAATAGGTTCCTTCATTGCCGACAAAGTTGTAACCATCGGAAATGTTTTATTATCGGAAACCACAATTCCAAACTTCTCGTTTTTAGAAGTTGCGCCTAGAGCATAGAAACCAGACCTTGACAAGACAAGGGTATCACCAATATTATATTTGAATACCGAATCTGGGGCAACAGCACCTGCAACATAATCGTTGCGCATTCTGCCCTGCACATTCAAATATGGAGGAACTGGCACAAACTTTTTCGTGGTGTAATACTCGACATCAATAGGCCCCAACATTTCACTGGAAGCAAACATTTGCACGGACTGCCCAGCGACAACAACATTTGAAAAAATTACTCCGCCATCCAATGTCTTCAGCAGGAATTTGCAGTCGTTGAATCCCGGCTCGTTCTTAATGTCTTGTAGCAAACGCTTATGTATATCATAACGACTATTAGCAAAGTCTACCACAAGCTTGTATCTCACACACGAATTCAACTTTACATTGAAATGTCCATACACATATTCGCCAGTAGCAATATTAAAGTTGAAACGAAACGAACATGTATCCACAAGCTGGAAATCAGAAGAATTTCGAAGAAAATACTTAACGTATATGCCAATTTCCTCCTCCTCAGGATTTGCCATGACGTTCTTCAACTCTCGCGTCTTTATCCTGAAATATACCTCAGCCTTAGAAGCCGATGTAATGACAGCCGTCATCTGCGGATTTACTACAGACACACCGGGATTATACATCTCGGAGAAATCCGACCCCTTTGTCGACCGCTGCGAAGGCGACGTAGTAGTCTTCTGGAAAGAGAAGCAACCATTCATCAAAACCGATGACAACAATATCAATATGAAAATGACACTTCTAATATTCACTGCTAGTATTCAAAAATTTCTTGTCCATTTCCTTCTTGAACTTGTTCTTGTCTGTTGTTCCTTCAAGAATGACACTATAATTATCCAAAGGTTTTTCCTTTGAATCGGCGATAATAGAATTGTACTTTTCCTCGCTCGAGATGGTCTTCAGTATTCCATTCTTATACATGAAATAGAACCACATTTCGCCGTCAGGCTCTACAAGCATTTCAAACGCTTCTGCGCCTTTGGTCTTCGTCACACGGATATAACCGGAAACATATCTTGAAACATGATGCTTGCCAAAACTTACAAATCCTATAGGTCCGCCACACACAATTCCCTTTGTTTGCGACTTGCGATCGTAAATAAAATGCAAATCGGTCATAACAATCTTGTTTTCCGTCAACAGTTTTGGAATCTTTTCATAGTTGCCAAAACTAATGTTGGTCATATATTTGTTATACTCTGCGGTGTCGAGGAATTGCTTCAGCGCCACATGATATGCCTCATCGTTCTCGTCCACATAATCGCTACTTACCGACGGTATTGTCTTTGCCATATAATCGAATGCAGAAGAAGGCAGCGGAATATTCATAAACATAGTCGTGTTGAACTCCGTAGTATCGGTTTCACGATTGTAAGTAAACTTGCCGAATGAATTTACATTGAAAGTATAAGTCAAATTTTTGCTGAAGATGAACTCGCCCTCACCTTCGATATTGCACGTGCTGGCATCAATAGACATGTAATTGCCCGGAAGATTATGTTCGTACAATTTCTCGAGTGAAGAAATTTCAAACTTTCCAGATTCCTCATTATACTGCAAATAACCGTTTACATCGAACAAAGCCTCATCGGCCACACCTCTACGCTTTGCGATAAATGCCGGATAAACCTTTCCGTTTCCTAGCATTACAGACGAACGGAGCACCAAATTATTGATACTCTTCAAATCCTTGTCAATAGGTATAAACGGAGCCTCATCGCTAACAAACGACTTAAACTTGAACCACTGGTTTGCGGTATCGCATTCGTAGTTAATCCTTGCAGCACCAATATACTCGAGAGAATCGATGCCTGCATAAGCATTTACGCTGCCCTGATAGCCGAAATGGCGGGTTATGTTAAAGTTATCCGGTTCAGATATTTCTCCATATGCCCTTGTCTCGCCTTCGGCAATCTTAATTTCGGAAAAATGAATTTTTTGTGGCGATTTCGTTTCGTTTATATAATCATAATCGGCCTCGCCTATATAATCCCTCTTTCCTTTTATCTTTACCTTGGCATTATAAAATTTATAGTATTCGCTTGTAACATTGGCAGTTATCCTTGCGCCTACCAAAGTATCCATCACTGCATTCTCGCGCAAAACAACATCCGTCTTCGGGAATATAGCAGCATCTGCCACACGGATTACACCGACATTCTTGGCATTGATAATATAATCTCGATAATTATAGATAGCTTCAGGGACATAGAAACTTAATCTATCCTGCCCCGTCATATAAGACTCGAACCTAGAACCTTCAATGAACGCACTTTCCCAGAGTTCCCACTCGTTTTCTGGATTGATAGCACGGAGTTTATCCTTAACTTCGTCGCTAGCTGAGAATGCAAGCTCTTCCTTGTCCATATACCATGTCGTCTTATCTGCTGTACACTTATACTTATTTTTCGGGAAGTTCTGTTCAGAACCTTCGCCGTTCGACATAAAATCACCGCGACGCTTAACAAAGTCGATATGCGACTTCTGGCCCTTTCCTTCAAAATCTATATCCGAAATATTATTCTTGTACAGACTAAAATCGGCAGTATCTGCATCGAAATCGTCTTTGTTATACACGAAATCCTCCGACACAAGCATTGCTCGCTCGATAAAAGTTGTTCCTTCGCCATGAACTCCCTGTGTTGTTATGAGCATATTTCCATCAAGACGTGCCTGACCGTCGTACATGACAAAATTTGCAGTGTCCTTATCCACATGGAACTTGTCCTTATTAACTTCCCAGCGCAAAGTATTCTCAACACACTCGGCCTTCGGGAACTGAACTGGAGATTTTCGCGCCTCCACGTTCATCTTTTTTGAATGACCCTCAAGCTCATCAGGGAACAATGTCGCATAAGCATCGGTGAATGTTGTACTCAAATAGTTTATAGTTCCTTCTGCCCTAAGGCCCTTATTGCTCAGGTCAATATTGTTCCTGAAAGTAGCCTTGCCATTGTAAATCGGCACTCCAGACGAAGGTGTCTTATACTCAAAACCTAGCGACCAGTCGCTTTGGCGGACAACCAGAGTCTCTTTTAGATCTGGAATTATTCCGTTCGAAACCAGCGTACCTGCAAAATGAATATTTTCCTTGCTGTATCCGTCAATGCTGTCTATAGTAAACGGATCGACCTTGAAGTAGAATTTCTCCCTGTCGTATATACCATTAAATATCTGCGGACTATCGTAATAAACGAATGTTTCCTTGCTCGACACAAGTTTCGGATATTCCTTATAGTCGGCAAAACCCGACTTATTGCTTGGATAGTCAATATAGAAGTCGCCCGAAATATTTTCTAGTTTATTGCGAACGATAGCAACTTTCGGTTGTCCGTTATTGTCCAGGAATCCCATTTCCGGAGTTGTCATAGCAACAATTTTCATGGAATCGCAGTTTGGCACCGAAATCCTAAACTGATTATAATTGAAATTAAATCCGGAGCCATACATATAAAACTGTCCGGCCTGAAGCAATCCATCGAAGATGAAGTTCCTATTTTTCTGAATTACTAGCTTCTGATCTCTAGGATAAACCGTTACACTCTGAGAATCGGACAGATGAACATACGGAACGCCAAACATTTTCAAGTCAAAATTCGAAAGGCTCAATTTTGCATTTGCTACCGTATCGTTACCCAAGGCGGTACGAACAACCTGTTTTGTTTCATCATCAACCATTACGCCTTCCGACGACTTAACCTTGCTGTAGAACAAGATAACATCCGAGTCCGTATCGCCTTTGTGGGCATTCAGCATACGCCAGGTCTCCTCCCTTACTGTCACCTTTTCTTCCTTGGCGTCATAAGTTAGGTATCCCTGATATACCAGTCTATAAATCAACTGAATTGCCTGGTCCCTACCTATTTTCATATATGTAACCAAATCGCCAAGTGTAAATTCCGGATATCCGACCCAACTTACTACCGAAGCGACAACTTCAAGAGGATTACGCGCATCCTGCTGCTTTAGAGACTTATACTTATCATAAGTATAATAATCGGCAGACTCAAACACAACCTCACTTGGCGTTCCCTGCGTATTTACAGTAGCCAAATCGATTATCGACTTGTCGACAACCCATTTTAACGAAGTAAAATTCATCGACAACATGTGGTATGTGTCCACAAAATTCATCTTCGACAGGCCATCTTGCGTTCTGATAACCTCCAAGTAGCCGTTTTCCTTTTCATCGTACTGCTTTTCTACCTTGCGCCTACGACCGGACTGTTCTTCCGACTCTTTTTCTATTTTTCGCCTTACTATAGTATATCGCATCGACACACACGGATGGTATATCGAATCCTGAGCCAGGCGAAGCACCATCTCACAATCATCCGATACTATCTTGTCGGGATCGAAAACAAACGACTGTGCGTATGCGCTGAACGAAACGCTGTCGTTCTTCGTAATTCTTATTTCCGCCTTGCGTTCCTCGGTGCCACTGCCAATGAAATTGCGGCCTCTTACCGACAAACCGCCACGGTAATCAACGTCCTTAACGATATTCTTTATATTAAAATTCTGCGAATAGCTAACAAAACGCGGATATGTTGATTTCTCGGGATGCTCGCCATTTTGGGCCTTATCGTTCAAATCGCCCATAAGATCCTGAGTGAAATAGTATTTATTGCGGAATACCACGCTATCAGCCTTAATTCCGATATCTGCTAGATTCAAGTTGTAGTCGCCAAGCGAAACGCTCATACTGTCGATAGGATACCCTACCCGTTCCCATCCGACCAGACCGCCATTTCCGACCCATGTCCTTTCTATTGGATTCAGCACACCGCTTGTATTATATATTTTCAAGCTGTCACGATCCTGAAAACCAACAAGATCCACATCGTCAAAACGAATTTGGAATTTCTTGTTTTCGTATGTCATAAGAACATTCATCTTATTGACTTTCCAGTTAGTACGTTGATTGTAGCACACTACATTTGCCCTCAGAAGCAAATTCATCGTATGCAAGAAATCTGACAAATCATTAACACGGACCTTGCGTCCGGCATCGACCATATCAACAACAGCCTTCTCGTACTTTTCGTACTGGCTGTAGTCAATTCCATTTCGTTCGAAAGCCATCAGGTTGTCGACAAAACGCACATAATCTGGAAATGGCTTGCAGCCCTTCGACTGCAGCTTGTTTATGCACCTGATAAAATTGTCTCGTTGAGCTGAGGTTAGCGTATCCGACTGCCAGAAAGTCAAGAATTCCTTCGACATGCTAGCGCCATCCTTACGGATGTCACCCGTATATGTCAACTGTTGCGAGAACTCCTTGCCGAAATGACTTGGATTCAACGTAAACTGAGCTGCGACAATCTGTCCAAGACAACAAAACAAAACTAAGATGAATATCCTCTTCATATTTTCGGATTATTTTTCAAACACACATGCGGTCCACTCGTCGGTACAGATATTCCTTACAAACGAAAGACCACATTTTGCGCACACCTCCGTAATCTGATCTACCTCCGTTGCGAAGAATCCGCTCAACAGCAACGGGGCGCCAGCCTTCATTCGATTGGCATACGTAGGTATCTGCTTCTTAAGAATATTAAGATTTATATTGGCAAATATAAAATCGAAATCCACTTCCGGAATATCCTGAACATCGCCCTGCGAAGCTATGATATTTGATACGCCATTTCGTTCGGCATTTTCCATAGTATTTTCATATGCCCACTCGTCAATATCTATAGCATATAATTTTTCTGCGCCAAGAATTGAAGCGTATATTGCCAGGATACCTGTTCCGCAGCCCATATCAAGACCGGTCTTTCCCTTTAGGTCAAGATCTGCAATCAAGCGGCACATCATCGATGTTGTTGCATGATGTCCAGTTCCGAACGACATCTTTGGCTCGATAACAATTGTATGCCTTGTATTGAAATTTTCGGTATGGAATGGAGCCTTTATGGCCAGATTGTCGTCAACAACAATCGGAGAGAAATTCTCTTCCCACTGGCGGTTCCAGTTTTCCTGCGGAATAATTTTCACCGATGCCGACACGCCAAAATGCTCGAGAAACTCGTTGACGTCCGACTCGTTATATTTTTTTTCTTCAGCATAGGCGAAAAGCTTTCCGCCCTCCTCGCTGAAGCTATCAAAGTCTAATTCTGCCAAAAACGCCACAAGAATGTCCGACAATTCGGCATTGCTACGTGGCAATTCTATTGAAAGTTCGATATAATTCATACTTCTATAGTTCGAATAAAGTTCATGACATGCATGACAAATCACACACGTCATGAACCATATGTCATTAAATGGCCTTTATAATCTCAATGAAATCCGGGGCCTTCAAAGATGCGCCGCCAACAAGACCGCCATCAATATCAGGTTGAGCAAACAAGTTTGCAGCATTACCAGCATTTACGCTTCCTCCGTAAAGGATTGTTGTGTCATCTGCTATTTCCTTGCCGTACAACTTTGCCAACAATGCGCGAATAAATGCGTGTATTTCCTCTGCCTGTTCTGGAGTTGCAGTCTTGCCTGTTCCAATTGCCCATACCGGTTCGTATGCGACGATTGTATTCTTGAAATTTTCGGCAGTTACATTCTTCAAGCCGTTACGCAACTGAGCTTCAATAATTTCGAAGTGCTTTCCTGCTTCGCGGTCTTCGAGTTTTTCGCCACAGCATAAAATCGGCGACAATCCGTTCTTATAGCACTGTTCGAGCTTTACAGAAATAACCTCATCGGTATCTCCAAAATACTGACGACGTTCGCTATGACCAATAATTGCGAATTCAACGCCAAGATCCTTAATCATATTAGCAGCAACTTCTCCTGTATATGCACCTTTTTCAAACTGTGAGCAATTCTGGGATGCAACATGAATCTTCTTTGTGTCAACTGCAGCAACACAAGTCGACAAATGTGTAAATGGAGCACCAATGATAACAGTTTTGTTCGATGGCATTTCGTATGTTGCCATAAACGAATTCAAATCTTCGGCCAATGCCTTACCCTGACTTACGAGGGTGTTCATCTTCCAGTTTCCTGCTACGATTTTTCTTCTCATTTCAAATTATTTTTATCGTTAATATATCTGTTTTTAATTAGCCAGTTGGAAATAATCCTAATTATTGCCATTGCAAGCAATGCAGACAAAATCCAAACAACATAAACCAGTCTGTCGCGCTGATTGTGCTGTGCGGTAAACATTGTTCCCGTCAATTCGTTTTCAAGCGATTTTATTTCCGGCAGATTTCCATCATGCCACTTGTCGATGACTGTCCCCTTACGGATAAGGAGCAATCCCGGATTTGAACGGACAATGGTTTTCAATGTTATAGGATCGGTATTATAAAATTCATATTTCGGACTGTATTTTTCGATGAAGTCTGAAATTTCATTTTCGTTTGATGATGTCATGCAATAAAATCCCATATTGTTAGCAGCAGCAAAAGATGCAATGGAATCAAATTCAGCAAGATGCTCCAAATCCATTTCATCGAGGCGTAATGCAATCATCAGGAAGGAGTATCTACTGTCGGCCAGCACTTCCGGAGCAATGTCCTTTGCCTGAATTTCGCCAGACTGATATACAGCATCAGCAAATCCATAACCTTCCGCTGGAGCCTCGTCAACACCAAGAACAACAGCCTTGCCATCTGCGTCTATATAAGTAATCTTAATATTCGCAACGTCAATCTCGTCTTCACATTCTTCACAAATGTAACTGTCGTACTTCCACGATGTGTCGGGCACAGAATATACGTCAGCATACATCTGCTCGCCTTCTGCAGTCTTATATATCAACTCAACGCCGTCAAGGTCAACTTCCACGGCATTCTCGTCGAAGAAAGTGCGCTCCATTGTAAAGTCATGAATAGGAGGAACATATCCGGCATCTATTATCTTATGCTCGGCATCAACAAACTTCCATGAGGAATCGGGCAGGTTCTCGACTGTAAATTTCTCCTGCTTGCCGTCCTTCTCGTATATGAAGTAGCTCTCGACAACAGGTTTTGGTGCATCCTCAGGCACAATCATACCCTCGGCAATATTTGCTCCTATATGATACGGACGGAAATCGATGATTGGCAAAGTCTTAAGGCAATAAATGCAAAGCCCCAACGACATAAAGCCGACAACAAACATAATTGCCCACTGAACGCCAACATGATAGTCTGTCTTAATCTTTTTGCGCTGGGCAAAAACAAATATTGTCATTGCAAGAAGCACTACATTCTTGAAGAATGTTTGCCAGTTGGTAATAACTAGTGCGTCACCGAAACATCCGCAGTCAGACACAGGATTTGCTATTGCAAGCCACAATGTCAACGGAGTAAAGAATACCAGCATAATCAATGCACCCAAGGCGCCCAACTTTGGCAACTGATTGAAGAACAGCGAGAAACCGATTACAAGTTCAAACACTGCCAACACGATTGCCATTGGGAACGCAATACTGTCGATTGATTCAAGATGCATTGCTTCAAGGTAATCTGCAATCTTATATCCATATCCTAGTGGATCGATAACTTTAACAAAGCCGGAAAAGATAAACGTAGCTCCGACCAACCATCTAAATAAGCTTCTTAATATCTTCATCATTAGAATATTAGTTTATGTTTTTTCAATTCGTCGATAATTTTTGCCGAGATTTTCTCTGCAGGGAGCATCTCTCCGTTTTCCGAACAATCTATTCGCACGATACGATTGTCGACCTTGACTGCGTCAAGATAAGTTTCACGGACTTTTTTCTGGAAATCAAGATTGGCCTCATGAATATCGGTCTTGCCGTTTAGGTACTCACGGTCCTTCCCTGTCCTGTTTTCGACAAGCCGTTTTTCGGTAAACGAAAACGGAACATCAAGGAAAATATTTAAATCCGGACGAGGAATCTTGAAATAGTTGAACTCCAGATTAAATATCCAGTCGAAGAGTTTCTTCTTTTCGCAATCATCCTTGATTTTTGCGCATTGGAAACCGATGTTAGAATAGACATACCTATCGTTGATAACGAACTTACCCTCGTTTAGCCAACCGTTTATTACCGGTGCCACATTATATCTGTCGCCGGCAAAGAGCAACGACACCAAATATGGGTCAACCTGGTCTATGCCACCGAATTCGCCTCGCAAGAAACGATTAATCATTTCGCCGAAAATCTCTGAATTTCCCGTTGGGAAATGCACATACTCGACATTTTTCCCAGCCGACTGCAAATATTTTGTAAGCAAATCGACTTGCGTCGACTTACCTGCGCCATCCAAACCTTCTATTACAATAAAAGCCATGCTCGAATAAAATCTTTTAAATCCCAAATATAGAAATTTTCCCGCAATGCACAACCTATCTCTTAATATATTATTGAACAAAAAAACATGGCAACACACTTATAACTATTTGCACTTTTATTTGTTAAATTTGTTACTTCACATTAACTTTGCAAAATATAATATTTCAAATATAATTTAATTTAATATGAAAAGAATCTTTTTACTATTCGCAGCTGTCGCAATGATTTTTGCATTCAGCTCATGCACAAAGGAAGGTGCATTTTCCCCAAAGGGAAAACTATCAAAAGTTTACTATTCTGGTAGCAAGACTTACACCAATCCAGAATACTCCGACTACAACAGCAAGTTTGACAAATTTCTTGGAACTCATTACACATGGGAAAAAAAGCTTCTTACAAGATCTGATGAATATTATTCAGACGGCGAATTAGAAAGTACAACCTATTATTCATACGACAACAAGAATAGACTTGACCACATTATTCTTTCCGATAATCAAGTTGTTTATAAATATGACGGAAACAAGCTCAAGAGCATTGAAGTTTACGACGGTGGCACTTTAGAGACATGCTACAATATCACACACGATGGAAGCAAGATCTCAAAGATTGAAGTTATATACAATTCATCAAAGTCGACAAAGGCCATTAATCCTCTAGAATATGTTTTCTCCGATGACGTTGCTGAAAGCATGAATTTCTTAGCAGAAAAAGCTCCTAAGACAAGAGGCGTTGCAAACGGCACATACACACTAAAGTGGGACGGAAAGAATGTCGTTGAAATGCATTACGAAGAAGGTTCATACATTGCAAATGGAACATATGCATACGACAACTACAAGAACCCATATTACGGCTTCTACGAAGATATGGACGTAAACTATTTCTCTGAGAACAATATCACAAACGTTACCATGTCTGCATCTCAGGGAACTGCCAACGAAAGCTATTCACGCAATATCACATACACATACGATGGAAAGTACCCTGCAACCAAGAGTTACAGCTACAAGGATAAAGACTATTACGGTGACGAATACACATACAGTCAGACAACATATTTCGAATACGAATAGAATTCTTATATCATGATAAAAAATAAAAGGCATCGGAAACGATGCCTTTTATTTTTTATGCTTAACATTATCTTATTTATCGTATGGTTTATTTACAATGTAATAATTATCATACCAGCCAGGGAACTTCAAGTGCTTGGTGTACATGCCACGAGAAATAGAATCAAGTGTTTCGGAGCCAACTGCCTTAGATCTGGAAGCCTTACATCTTGAAGCCATAAGACCATACGCCATATCATATTCCGACGAGCAACTTTCATCGATATAGATATTTGTAAATATCGGACGTTCCTGTGCTACCCCATTCGACGGTTTGGTAACTTGCATGTAGGTATATAGGTTCTCGTCTGCCGACGACACACATATAGTCAGGCAGTCGGGCATTTTTACAAGACGTTTTACCACCGACTCGTCATTATTGTTTATTTGCGACACTATGGAACTATAGAACGATGCGACACTAAAGGACTGTTCTACAGCTGTATAAGAATTTACAGACGTCTTAAATGACATATTGTCGTAAATCTCGATAGATTTCCCAACCGTATCGCCATTACTCTTTATTTCTAGATAATTAAAGTATACTGTAGTCTGGAACAAATTTGCATTAGTTCCCGGATAATACTTTATATTAAAATCATTATTATATCTTGCCAGTTCCACCTTTGGCGAACGCTCATCCGGAGCAACAATGCTTACCCCATCAACCACTTCGGTAGAACCTCTGGCAATTATTCGTCCATTATCAATGTTTACCTCCAGTTCATAAAGCGAACCCGACTCCAGCTGCGGCTTTCCTACCCAGACAGTATTCTTATCGCTTGCAAAATAGCCAGATTCCTTGGGTACCGTATCTACAGGAACGAAATCCCATGTCTTTAAAATTGAATTTCCTTGCTTTTTATATAGCTTCACGGCTACATTACAATTGTAGAAAAGCGAATCGGACACCGATGCCATTTCCGACGCAGGCAAATTGCCCAAAAAGCACTTGTTTATCTTTATATACTGGTAATCTTGCGACTGATCTAAAACGCAAAAAACAGCAGGAACATCTCGCCACTCATCGTTAACATCGAAACTCGAATCGCACGACACAAATGAAACCAGCACCAGTAAAAGTCCAAATATTGAAATATATCTCATCATTGTTCAATCTCAAAAATGAAGTTTCAAAATTAGAATTTAATTTTCTAATTCAAAACTTTTTTGTTCAATAACAAATCGTAGGAAGCCACAAAAAAAGGCCTACCCGGCCTTTTTTTATATTGTATATACAATCAATTAATCCTCAACATATTCGTATGAGAAAGTTTCTATTGTCTCAGACATATAATTCTTTGCCATATCAACTCTCTTTACAATCTTTGTTTCAGGAACTTTGCCAACATATGTGTATTCCGACTCCTCAGAAGTAAGCAAATCTTCACTTACATAACTGCAACTTACAATATTGTTCTTCGAGAATATCATATAATCAATGCTACCTTCCTCAACAACTCCGACAAAACGGTTTCTCTGAGGGTTCTTGTTTTTATCGTATGCGTAAACAATATTAGCTATTATTTCTGATTTATCGTTAGATACTGTTACCTTGTCAATGTTTTTTCCATCCCATTCAAAATCATAAACAGTTACTGTTGTAGTATATTCAACCTTTGGCTCTACAACATTTTGTTCGATTGCCTCGTACATTCCTTCCGAAACAAGACACGACAGCAACGATGGGCATTCATTTGCACTTAACTGGAACTTAGCATTGTTAACAATTTCTTCTATCGAAGAAAGTTTTTTTCCATCGTAAGTTATATTCAATGTTTTGTATGGCAACTCATTATCCGAAAAAGTTTCAGTAAAATACCTTACCTGCTTAATCATACGGGTATCATCATCATATACAAAACGAATACGAATTTTCTTGTCAAGTGCGCTTGTTATTCCAACAATTTTGTTGTCCTTGTATTCATACTTATAGTTATAACGAACAGCACCGACAGCCGTATAAACGATACGGTTTACCAATGACTTTTCTTCCCATGTCCATGCTTCTCGCTGGAACTTATCAATCTTTGTCTCCGTCTTGAAAGTATCGACATCTGTAAAGACGTCTGTAACCTTAGTGTTTTCATACCATACTGCCGACAACTTTTCCTTTGGCTGGTACACACCACTCTTCTGGCAGGAAACTCCAGCAAACAAAGACAATACTACCACTAATAAAACTAGTTCTCTTCTCATTTGAAAATCATTATTAAAAACAATGCAAAAATATATTTTTACCAAAAATATCAAGTACCGGACATATTTTTTTAAAAAAAACAAGATTTTTTTTTGTAATCGACTATATGTCCAGCATTTTTTCTAAAGCTTATGATTCATTTTCTTAGCCTTTGTTTCAAGATAAAAGCGATTATACTCGTTTGGTTCCACTTTAATCGGAACTGTATCAACAACCTCGAGTCCATAACCCTTTAAGCCGGCCAACTTCTTGGGATTGTTTGTTATCAAACGCATTTTCGACACGCCAATATACCTCAATATCTGGGCTCCAACGCCATAATCACGTTCATCGTCCTTGAATCCAAGGTGCAAATTAGCCTCTACGGTGTCGTATCCCTGCTCCTGCAGCTTATACGCAGCTATTTTATTCATCAATCCGATACCACGGCCTTCCTGGTTCAAATAAACAAGCACACCTTTACCTTCCTTTTCAATCATGCGCATAGACTCGTGAAGCTGTGTGCCGCAATCGCATTTTTTAGAACCGAAAATATCTCCGGTAGCACAGCTGGAATGAACACGAACCAGTACCGGCTCATCCTCTGTCCATTCGCCCTTTATCAATGCTACATGTTCCAGTCCATTGCATACCTGACGGAATGGAATCAAATCGAAATAACCATATTCGGTTGGCAGATGAACTTGTTCACCCTTTTCGACAAGACTTTCGGTACGCAAACGGTATTTAATTATGTCCTCAATACTTATAATCTTAAGTCCATATTTATCAGCCACCTCGAAAAGTTGGTTTAGGCGAGCCATAGTTCCGTCTTCATTCATGATTTCGATAAGGGCAGCTGCAGGGTAAAGCCCCGACAGACGTGCCAAGTCGATTGACGCCTCGGTATGTCCTGCACGACGTAAAACGCCCTTGCTTTTTGCATACAATGGATTTATATGTCCGGGACGTCCAAAGGTTTCAGGAGTTGATTTCGGATCTGCCAGTGCCCTGATTGTTGCGGCTCTGTCGTGAGCCGAAACGCCTGTTGTACAACCTTCCAGCTTGTCAACTGTTACTGTAAATGGTGTTCCTAGCATCGAAGTATTTGTAGATACCTGATGCGGGAGATCCAATTCTGCACAACGCTCTTCTGTTATTGGAGCACACAACACACCCCTTCCATTATGAAGCATGAAATTTACTATTTCCGGAGTAATCTTTTCCGCTGCGACAATAAAATCGCCTTCATTTTCACGATCTTCATCATCTACAACGATTACTATTTTCCCCTGCTTAAAATCTTCTATAGCTTCCTCTACCGTATTCAACGGCCTTTTAATATCTTCTCTTTTTATTTCAGTCATCGACTAGCTCCTTATTATTTAATGTTTTGCTATTCTCGATAGATTTTTCACCTATCATTTTTTTGCGAGTGCAAATTTACACGAAAAAAATCGGAAAACAAACAACATCTTATGCTCTTGCCTACTTATGCTAAATAACACAATAGGGAATCAATCCGCCAATTAGTCAATTTCCGACTCTTCGGGTCTCTTTTTTCTAAACTTGAAGAAATTTATAATCTTGTTGATTGCACGCGGATTTATCCTCAAGCTGTCGTTAGAAACGGAAACAACTAGATAAACACCTATAGGCAAAAGAATTATTGTACTTAGCCACATGCCTATGCCGGCTGGTGTAACAAGTTCCTTAACGGTACTTTCAATTGTTGTGGAGATAATATAATACATCAGGAATATGAACACCGAAACAATAACAGACAAGCCGAAACCGCCTTTCCTGATAATAGAGCCAAGAGGAATTCCAATAAGGCAGAATAGAAGGCAGGCCGCCGACAAGGCATATTTACGGAACCATTCCATTTCGTGCCGAACAATCCATCTGCGAGTTCCATTTATTTCATCACCTACAATGTCGACATACGTCTTGGCCGAACGTGCATAATTGATTGAAAATTCAAGCAGATCTTGTTTTTGAGATTTGGTCATCATAGCATAAACGGTATCGACATTTAGTTTCTGCACAACGTTATCATCCTCGGCCTCAAACGTTACAGAGCCAGACTTAGCCCACGGTATATTCTCCCTGTTAATTCCATAAATAGCATTCATGCCTCGGAAAATCTGGAATCGCTTGAAGTTTCCGCAGATTTCCTGTTCCCTATTCGACAATGCATCGTTCAACGAATCAATAGTATAATTGAGCTGCTTGTTATCAAGCATTTCATAACCACCTTTAAAGAAATCCTCGTTGTTCTTGTCAAGACCGGCAGCATCAAGTTCCAAATATGTCACCTGACGTTCAAACTTTGAACGCTGATGCCTATATTTGCTTCCCTTGACATCCTCATGCCGGGTTCCATCACGCAATTCCAGCACCATCATTGAATTGTCTTCCGTAATCATGATATTGCCCGACGATGCCATTGTAACATTATTTGGCGTAGACGTATTGCGGTGATCGTATATTAGCACTCCGTTCAAATCGTTTTCATCGCGGCTCTTATTCTCAACCTTTAAAAAAATATCGTCGGCAGGTTCCACAAAAATGCCATTCTGTATTATCACCTCTGGCCGCTGCTGCTGAATTCCAAACAAGAGTGAACGCATCTTCAGATTGGTATATGGCATCAGATTATTTGAGAAAAAGAAGGCGGCAAAGCTAATGATGATATTAAAGACAACTAGCGGGAACATAATACGATACAAAGAGACTCCGCCCGATTTCATGGCGAACAGTTCGTTTGTTTCGCCGAATTTTCCCATAGCCATAATCGATGCCAGCAATCCCGACAAGGGTAAAGCCAATGGCACCAGCGAGAACGAAGCATAGAACATAAGCTCCATTATCACAGACCATTCCAAGCCCTTGCCTACAAGGTCGTCGATATATCTCCACAAAAACTGCATCAACAATATAAATACGCAAAGCAGGAACGTAACGATCCACGGTCCGATAAAAGCTTTCAATACGTATCTATGCAGTTTTTTCATTACCAATCAAGTTTCACGACAAAGATAATGGATATTTTGCAAAAAATTCAACAACATCAGAACGATCCATGTTCAATTGTGCTACAAGGTCATCAATGCGAGCAAACTTCTGTTCCCCACGCAACCTCCTCTTAAAAAGCACCTTGACTTGCTTATCATACAAATCGCCGGCATAATCAAGCACATGCAATTCTATGCTCCTGATATTTTCACCGAATGTCGGACGCACACCGATATTTAGCATTGCAGGGTACAACTTGCCATCAATGTTGGCGGCCACAATATATGCACCGTTTTGCGGTATACACTTCCTTGCTTCCGACGGGCAGATATTCGCCGTTGGAAAATCTATTTTCCTGCCGATACCGAATCCATGAACAACATTTCCTTCCAGTTCGTATTCATGTCCGAGATAACGATTTGCTAGTTCCACATTGCCTTCGGCTAGAAGATTCCTTATCGTTGACGAACTTATGTCGTCGGTAGGCTCTACCGAAAACTTTTCAAGGCGAACGACAGGTATTTTCTCCGACTTGATTTCCGCTACACCATTTACCTTTCGTCCTATAGAATTGTTGTATCCGAGCATTAATTTTGAAACCGAAAGATGTTCCACCAGCAAATCATCAATAAACTGCGGTCCGGTAAGGTTAGCCAAATCGGCATTAAATGGCAATACAAGAATATTATTCACGCCACATCTATCGAAAAGCTTCAATTTCTCTTGCAATGGCGACAGCAACTCAATTTCTCGTCCGAAATATTCTGCCGGATGCGGATTCATTGTTATGACAAGTTCCTCAACGCCGGCCAATTTTGCATTTCTCTTGATTTGATCTATAATATATTGATGTCCAAGATGAACGCCATCAAAGAATCCAACGGTAGCCACACAATGCTTCGGTATTTCCGATGATATTTCGTAAAATATTCTCAAGCCAAAAAATTTTCGCAAAGATAAGGAGAATAAAAGATATTTACGATTGGCTACTCATGATTTTTGATTTAATGATTTTCAATTTATTTGCGTATCCGAAGCTTGTCTTGCACTACGATATACTTCACTATGTTCATACTATTTTTAACAACCACAGACAAATTGCAAACAAATTCTTTAACTTTGCGTCATGGAAACAAATCAGGCGCTACCGGAACTTCAAAAACTTACTATTGAGAAAGGCTGTTCGAAACTAATGGCCAAGCTTCCCAACAGGATTATCATCAACGGGAAATTCGTCGGCATTATGCAGCAACGCAGAGTATCCATCATGATTCCGAAAGGTAATTATCAAATAATGGTACAGAGCATGTTCCCTTTTTTGTATGCCACAGCAGAAATCAATGTTGAACCTGATGTCGAAAACTTCGTAATGTTTAGGAATCGAGAAAAATTATGGGACATTCTATTTACAATTGATCTTATTTTATGGTGCGCCAAATTTTTCTTCACACTGCCCGCACCTTGGGATTTGATTTACGAAATAACAACGAACACATTTCTTGCAATCTGGCTCATTTACGAATTCAGCATCCACAAGAAATATTATCACATTAGCCAGTACAAGACAATAAAACGATAACCGTTAAATAACAAAAAAGCCACATTCCTGTGGCTTTTTTGTTATCACTGAAATTTAATTATCTAATCAGCATTACAGTTCCCTGTTTTTCGTGGACAACGCCATTCCAATCCTGGAAAGTGCAGAACCACTGGTATAAACCTGGCTTGCAAACCTTATCGCCCTTGTTCTTGTTACCCCAGTCGGTACCATCCCAGCTGGTCTCGCCACAAGTATCGCATGAAGCATTTTGATCGAATATTGAAGTCTTGTAAACAAGAGCTCCCCAACGGTCGTAAATTGCGAGCATAAATTCATTCATAGTAATACCATTACCACAAATTCTGAAGCAATCGTTGATACCATCGCCATTAGGTGTGAATGAAGTTGGTGCATAGAATGCAAACTCGTTTTGAATAATCAAGCTACGGGTTGTTGTATCGCGGCAGTAATGATCAGATTCTGCGACAAGCATTATTTCATATTCACCCATTCTCTTGTAAATATGGCGTGGAGACTCGAACATAGAACTGTCCCTATCACCGAAGAACCAGAAATAACGTTCTGCGCCAGTAGAATAGTTGATAAACTTGATTTCTGAATCAAGCATTCCTGTAACTTCAGGATCAGATTCGAACAATGCCTTTGGCTTAGGATATACAGTAATAAAATTATTGTATGTCTTATAGAAGTGGCAGCCAAAACCATCGGTAAGTTCCAAAGAAACATCATAAGAACCGGCTCTCTCGTATACGTGAGTTGGTCTTCTATCGTCTGAGAATGCGTAGTCGCCGAATTCCCACAAAGTATTTTCCGCTGTCTGATACGGCAGGAACGAAGTTGCGAATGGAGCACAACCCGCGATTTCTGTTGCGACGAACAAAGTGTCTGGTTTCGGTCTTACATTAATCAGGATTGAATCAGACACTGGTGTTGTACCACACATATCGGACAATGTTATATGAACCATTGTTGTTGTATCAAGATTGATTGTAAATGGAGCTGGAACAATTGAGCCATCGTCGATAGTCAAGATATACGGACCGCCATTTCCACCTTCTGTCTCCACATTAACAATTGCACCTGCACCCGGACAAACTGTATCGTAAGCAGTTGTTACAGCCCTGATATTCAATGGCGGATTTACTGTCACAACAACAGGGTCGGAAACTGCGGAACAGAAGTTGGCGTCAGTTACTGTCAGTACATAAGTTGATGTTTGTGTAGGAGATACGGTCAAGATATTAGAATATGAAATTACAGAATCGTTGTTAGACCACGCATAATTGTAGAAAGGTGTTCCGCCTGCAACCTGAGTTGTAATTGTCGTTGTTTGTCCATTACAGATTGTCTGGTTGTTCATCGGTAATATATAAATAGGTGTAGGTCCTTCTACAACGATATTCCTTTCGATTCGGCAATTATGATCATCGGTAACAGTAACATCGTAGCTTCCAGGAATTGCAGAAATACTATGAGTTGTCTGTCCATCTGGCCACAAATATGAATATGGAGGAACACCGCCCTGAACATTAATAATAGCTGTACCATCAGCATTGTTTCCACATGTTGCAGCGGTTGACAACGTATTAGCAATCATCTGTGATGGTTGTTCAATAATAAAATGTGTATTTGTATGACAACCTATATAGTCGACAACTGTAACTGTATACAATCCGGAGCAAAGGCCCTCGTATATATAATTTTCAGAGCCCCACAAGTACTGATACGGCTGCAAACCGCCGTGCATAACAAGTTCTGCCCTACCGTCGCAAGAACCGAAACATGTATTATGTTGCAACTTTACTGAATCAATTACCAACTCTGGACTTACCGTAATTGTGAATGTTTCAGTATTTGACTGGCATCTGTTGTTATCAACAACATAAACCGAGTATGTTGTAGTTTCATGAAGTGTTAACTCGGCATTAGAAACATTGCCCAGCGACGAACCGCTGCTTGCAGTCCAATTATATACATAAGGCATTGTACCACCTGTTGCCGATGCCTGAAGATGAGATGCAGTTCCTTCACATACAGCGCTATTGTCATCGGCAGTAACAATCAGAGGATCCGGCTGAGACACAACGAAATCCCTAGAAATTGTACAATTGTTCTGGTCGGCAATAGTAACACTGTACTCGCCTGCTGCCAAATGTTGTCTACGTGCCGATGAAAGTCCTATATCAGACCACAAATAAGACAGAGCGCCAGTACCGCCATTAGCCCTTATGTTAATAGAGCCATCATACGAGCGGTAGCAAGTTAAATCGCGTGCATAAGTAGAATTATCGTTAACCACGATTTCTGATGGTTCTTCTATTTCGTAATCGAATGACAGCTGGCAGTTATTGGCATCGGTAAGTGTTACATGATACTGACCGACACACAAGTTGACGATTGTATTTGTTGGAGAGCCCCAAGAATATGAATAAGGCAAAGTTCCACCTTGAGCATTGATGGTTGCCGAGCCATGGCATGCACGGTAACAGATATCATCGACTTTGGTCAATTCACCTGTTAGTTCAGCCGGAGTTGCAATGTTTACGATTGTATCTTCAGAAACACAACCATTCAGTTCGATGTTTAATGTTATAGGGTGAATACCTCCTCTTCCAGTTTCATTTTCCCAATGAATAACATAAGGACCAATGCCTGTTCCTGATTCGACAATAGCGCCGTCGAAATCCCAGTTGAAGATTGCATCGTTACAAACACTTCCTTCTGTTGACATATTACCTAGATATGTTATTGTGGTTGACTCTCCATAACACTCAACAGGAAGATAAGTAAACCTATTGTTTGGCTGAGGATAGAAATCGACAATTACATCATCATGGGCTGAGCAGCTCTCGTAATTTCCCATATAAGCCTCTGTCCATCTGAACTTGTATCGACCCCAGGTGTCAACAATAACAGTTGAGTTTGGCGAGTTTACAGCGCCGAATGCTGCGGCACCACCAGCAGGAGCAGTAACAACACTCCATGTACCAACGTTACCTGCTGGTAATGGAGTTGCCGACAACATGTATGAATTTGAACACGTTAGTGCATCTTGTCCTGCATATGGAGTTGGCATAACACAACATGAAGGATCGTTATTCTGTCTAACAATAACAATCATTGTTGTATCATAAGTACATCCAAAATTATCTGTTGCAGAGAATGTATATTCAATCTGA
>CALDKB010000029.1 GCA_937899245.1 uncultured Bacteroidales bacterium
GTGCAATATGTCAGAGAACTTTTCTCACGCTTTGACGAGAAAATAATGGTGAGAAGAGTGTTATCGCTTACTATGAGGAACGCCAAACCGAATTATTAATTTTAAAACTTTTAGCGTATGAAAAAAATTTTACTTTTGGCAATGTGCGCTTTGGTAAGCGGACTTGCATTGGGACAGATTATTCACCATGAAATTAGTGCGTCAAATGGGGTTCGTATCGAATCAATGACAACTGTTTCTGATTTTGGAAACAATTACGATTCGTATGTTATTGGAACCACCTACGACAAAAAGGTTTTTATAGGACAGTTGGACAACTATACTCCAATAGGCTTGAATAGTACAACTTTCAAATTGTTTCAATTGCCAGACACTCATTCCGGATATTTCTTTAATGGTGCGTTTGTTGATATGGACGGCAATATTGTTGCATACGGCTATTGTGGCAATAGCACATACAGCAATATCGGATTGATTGTGAAATATTATATGAGCAGCAATACAGCAACATCAATTGATTACACTATAAGTTCAGTAAACAATTCAATAGTGGAAGATGGTTGTTGGGGAGTACTTAGCAACAACAATAAAGTGTATATGTTTGTTGTGAACAATAATTACATCATAAGGGTCCCATATACAATAACAGGAACCCCAATGGTTGCTAAAAAATTCAATCCAAGTAATTATGAGGCAATGTCGGTGTCATGGGACTCGTTTAACTCAAAATTTATAGTTAGCGGCAGTACTGGCACGAATTGTTTCATAGGAACTTTCTCGAACGCCATATCAATTCCAAATCCAAATTTCAATATTTATACCATGCCGTCAAATCTTACATTGGCAGAATACACTGGAAGACATATACTGTCTGGAAATATGCAGTATTCGGATAGTATTGCATATTTGGTTCAGGATTTTCGTGATTCTAATACAGGTACAGATGGCGTATGGGTGATGAAAGTGAATTACCTAAGCAACAATGTTGTCGGTAGTATGGGATACAAATTTGGCAGTTCCAAAGTTGCAATATTCGATATAGCAAATAATTATGACTATCTTTTTGTATTAGGACATCATATAGGCGCACATAATTCGACACCATTCTCTAAACGATATTTGATGCAGATAAATTTGTATAATTCAACCGATGTGCTAACTTATCACCTTAAAACAATACCGCAGGTATCTGCATTCAGAAATACCAATGGTTCATTTTTAAGTCGCATTATATTTAATCAATCAACATTTTATGTACAGGCGGCTGGAGCATACCATGATAATGGTTATTTGACAGAAGCGTATATGCTTAATGATGAAACATGCGATAGCCTGATTAACAACTATCTGTATCCGATAAATTATACAACGACAAGGACTCCTATTTGTACTACAACAAATATTGCTTCTGTCTGGGGAACTCTTACAAAAACATTGGTGTCATCAAGTACAACGGAAACATTTACGATGACAGAGGAATGTTCGTCGGGGCTAGAGCGTGACTATGAAAGTCTAATCGAAAATACAAAGACAAGATTGGCGAATAAAGTCCAATTGACAGAAAAGAACAAGCAAATATTACCAGAAGCGGAAATAGATGTGCAAGATAACAATACTTTTGTTTGCTCAAAGTTCAATGGCACATGTAAATATGTAGTATATGATATTCAAGGAAAGATTGTAAGCAACGGAACTACACAAAATGGCAACACCAATTATCTTGACGGACTTATACCAGGACTATATTTAATAAAAGTGACAGATTCTAATAACGGAATTGCTACCAAGAAAATAGTAGTTTATTAACAGAATTATGGAGACTGCTTGTGCAGCCTCCTATTTTCAACTAAATTATTGAGGTTTTATGAAAAAAACATTCGTTTTATTGTTGTTTTTACTTATTGTACCTATACAATTTATGTTCGCCCAATTCCTAGGCGGTGGTTCTGGCACAGAATCTGACCCATATAGAATTTATACCATTGAGCATTGGAACGAATTTGCTACAGAATATAATGACTCCTTATCTGTTTATGGTGACTTTTCGGGCATACACCTGCGACTAATGGACGACATAACAGATACCATAACTACTCGCGTTGTCGGATATCTTGGTATTGATGGGGCATGGCCTTCATACAAAAGTTTTAATGGCTATATGCACGGAGGGGGACACTTGCTTACATTGTCAATGCCAGTTTCTGGGACAACAGCCGAAAATGAACATCTTATGAATCCGCCATATTTTTGGTGGAATATTGGAGGAAACGGTATTGTCGACTCAATAAATTTTGTGGGAAAAATCCTATCATACCAAAATATGACATCAATTTTTAATTCAAATGAAGGTCGAATATCAGGGTGTGTGTCCGATTTGGATTGTTCGACATATAGACCAGAAGATTGGTACGAGGGATTTGTTGCTGAAAATTCAGGCACGATTGAATATTGCCGTAATTATACAGAAATTCCTATGGGAAGTTTCATCGGCATTTGTATGAACAATGAATATCCAGGGGTTGTAACCCATTGCGTGAACTATGCAAATATGCCCAACAAAGAAGAGTCAATGTCATCGGGAATAGTTATGGAAAACTGGAGTGTTGTTGAGTATTGCATGAATGTGGGAAATATGCCGTATATGCAATACGAAACTGCAGGAATCGTATTGCAAAGTTATCATCAGGTGTACCAGTCATACGATTATGAGAATCATGTTATGGTGGTTGATTCGATAGTCAGAGGTGTAGTACAGAATTGCATAAATGTTGGAGATTTGTATATGGAAAACGGTGCTGCATGCGGCACTGCTGCTATTGTTGTTGGCGAAGTTGACGGGTCTATTGTAAGAAATTGTCTTAATGTTGGAAAATCAGCAGGTAGTTTTGATACATATATGGTGGGGTATGAGAACACACTTGTCAATCCTGCTATGTTTCATGTTGCAGAAAGAGACTTCACAATAGAAAATTGTCTAAATGTAGGTAATACTGTAGGTGGTCTGCTCAATAAGGTTGCTGCTGTTACAGCAGATGAATCGTATGTTTATGACAACATTTACTACGACAAGCAGATGTGTCGGTCTTTGGATAAAACTCTATTCGAAATCAGCAATGGTGTCGGATATGATTATACCATTGACAGTATTGAACATGGTCGCCTAACATCGCAACTGGTAGGCGACACTCCCGAACTTCGTGCTATGCTCGGCGATGGCTGGAGTTATGCCGAAGGTCGCTATCCTGTTCCGTTGGGGTTTGAGAATGATAGTATTGCGCTGCGTGCTGCCACACCAATATTCCTGCACGCTGAAAGCGATGATGACTACGAGCATATTGACAGCGTTGCAAGTCATTTTTCTGTAAGTATCGCAAATGGTGCACAATGGTTGGCAACAAGTGGCAAAATTGATATTGTTGGCGAAAATGCGACATTGCTTCATCTTGGCAGAGAAACATTAAAGACAAATTTAGGTGACATATATGAAAAAAACATTACACTGAATATTGTCAATGTACCTGTAGTTGCCGAAACCATTGATTTGCAGGATATAGACATCTTTCCAAATCCGGTAACCGACATTCTCAACATAACATCATCGGAGCCAATTTCGGAAATTGAGATTGTGAATGTGATGGGGCAGGTGGTAAAGAGGATTGAGGTGAATGGCGACAATGCGATTTGTGATGTGGAAGATTTGAAGGCAGGTGTGTATGTGGTAAAGGTCTCAAGAATAACTGGCGAAGTGGAGGATTTGAAATTGGTTAAGAAAACCTGTTGGTTGAATTAAATTTTAAAAAAAATATACATAAAAGTTGTACATAT
>CALDKB010000030.1 GCA_937899245.1 uncultured Bacteroidales bacterium
TGATAAATTGCATGATAAATTGCATGATAAATTGCATGATAAATTGCATGATAAAATATTAGAATTGATGCAAGAAAATGAAAGAGTAACAATACCAGAATTGTCTAATATGTTGGGGGTGTCTGTTAGGACGATTAATAGTTATTTGAAAAAAATGCAGGAAATGAATTTGATAATCCGTGTTGGTGCTCGTAAAAATGGCTATTGGAAAGTGAATGTATGATGAAGAAACTCTTGATATTGGCATACGATTTCCCACCATACGTCTCTGTTGGTGGGCTTAGACCATATGCGTGGTACAGGTATTTGAAGGAATATGGAGTGAATTTTTAGTTTGTTTTTATACTCAAAATTTATTACTTTTGCAATAGAAATGCTGGAACAATGACTCCGTTAGAAGTAGAACAAATTATCGGACAGGGAGAAAATGCGCAAGTGGAATTCAAGGAGGCTTTGAATGGGCTTCCGCAGTCTTTTTACGAGACGGCAGTCAGTTTCTCGAATACAGATGGTGGCATAGTGCTTTTGGGTGTAGATGATAGTGGATGTGTCATTGGAATAGACCGTGATTTGTGTACAAAATTGCAGAAAGATATTGTGTCAACTTTAAATTCAGACGATTGTGTATCTCCATCGATTTATGTTCAGCCTTTTTGTGTCAATTTGCAGGAAGGAAATGTTTTGGTTTGTCAGATTCCAGCAAGTAGCCAGATACATAGGTATAAAAATGACATTTATGTCAGGGAATATGAGTCGGATATAAAAATTACAGAAAATCAGCCGAGGATAGGTGATTTGTATCTTCGTAAGAGAAATTTCTTTTCGGAATCCACAATTTATCCGTTTCTGGAAATGTCTGATTTGGATGAGAACCTTTTCGAAAAAGCTCGCACACTTATTCGGGGCTACCGAAGTGACCATCCTTGGCTTTTTGTTGGTAATGAAGAGCTATTGCGCAGTTCCTCTTTGTATGTTAAGGATTTTAAAACAGGGAAGCAAGGTTTAACTTTGGCTGCTGCTCTAATTTTTGGCAAGGATACGACAATATAGTCAATTCTTCCAGCGTATAAGGTGGAGGCCATGGTCAGAATTAAAAACAAACTTCGTTGGGATGACCGCATTATGCCTCCTTTACGGACAAATCTAATAGATACATATTTAGAACTGAAGTCTTTTATAAATAAACATTTGCCTGAAAAATTTTATCTTGATGGCGACCAAAGGGTTGATTTGCGAGATAAAATTTTTAGAGAAGTTATTGCAAACGCTATCGTTCATAGGGAATACACAAGTGCATACGCAACTGAGATGGTGATTTATGATTCGGAAGTTATAATAACGAATCCGTGCAAACCGCTTTTTCATGGATTTATTGACTATAATAATTTTAATCCGTATCCCAAGAATCCTAATTTGCGAAAATTTTTCACGGCTTTCGGGTGGACAGAAGAGATTGGCTCTGGCGTAAGGAATACCAACCGCTATGTTCCGTTATATAGTGACGGAGCGCATCCATTGTTTGAAGAGAATGATATTTTTAAGGTTTCTGTACCATTACAACACTATACATTCAGACCATATATCGAAGACTTTTCGGAATGGCTTAATTTGCCTGTTAATCCTGTGGTACACTTATATAAAGGAATGTCGAATTTTGAATTACCATCGAGGCTTAATGAGATTTCGTGGAATGATTTGATTTTGGATCTGGTGCCGAGTTGGGTGGAAAAAGGTACTGAGTTCCCAGAATTGTTGTTCTCTGAAATTCAGTATCTTCCTGCTGAAAAAATAAAAAAGGTGCCGAGTTGGGACAAAAAAGGTAATGAATTGTTGCCTAAAAAAATATGGTATATTGTTGCAATTCTTTCATTGTGTTCCGCTCCGATTTCTTTCGGCCAACTATTGCATTTCTTCCAATACAAGAAGCAAAGTTCTTTTAGGGAGAATTATTTGAATCCATTGAAGAAACTGCAATTTATTAGAATGACAAAACCAGATACTCCTAATGCTCCTGATAACAAGTATGTAATAACTGATTTGGGAATTGCTTTTCTGTTAAATAAGTAGATGATGTCACGCTTTATACTATATCTTGCTGTTTTGTATTTTAATCTTGTTTTTATAAACACTACCTTATGAAACGACTCCTTATATTGGCATACGATTTCCCACCATACGATTGTCATTTTGTTTGAATTTTGTAATTTTGCAAAGTCGTTTGTGTTCAAATTAATTGAATTGCAGCGAATAAAAAAAGAAATAGAATATGCATATTACTCTTATAGCCGGCGCAAGGCCTAACTTCATAAAGATAAGTCCAATAATAAACGCAATAAAGGAAAAGCAGTCGCAAGGATGTGATATACAGTACAGTCTGGTACATACAGGCCAGCATTACGACAAGCTGATGAGCGGACTGTTTTTCGAGGAACTGAACATTCCGGAGCCGGATGTCAACTTGGCTGCCGGTGGCGGCACCCAGGCCGAGCAGACTGGAGCAATAATGGTTGCCTTCGAACGCTACCTTATGGATCATCCAACCGATTTGGTACTTGTTGTCGGTGATGTAACATCCACAATGGCCTGCTCGATTGTGGCAAAGAAACTATGTGTGAAATTAGCACACGTGGAAGCTGGTATCCGTTCTTTTGACTTGACAATGCCAGAGGAAATAAACAGAATGGTTACAGATTGTCTTGCCGACTATTTCTTCATAACATCGGACTTCGCTCAGGAAAACCTTCGTAAACTGGGTGTGCCTGACGAAAAGGTGTTCTATGTTGGCAATGTGATGATAGACAGTCTACTTGCAAACCAGTCACGATTGAGACGTCCGGATTTGTTTGATGAGTTGCACTTGGAAGACAAGAAATATATTATTCTTACTTTGCACCGTCCAAACAATGTGGACAATATCGATAACTTGCTGAATATGCTTGGCACTATTGATGCCAATGTCAACGATACAATTGTGCTTTTCCCGATACATCCGCGAACAGAGCAACGTCTTAATGGGGCTAATTATAATTTCAAGAATATAAGGTTTGTGAAGCCACTGGGTTATCTTGAGTTTATATATTCCATAAAGCATTCGTTGGCAGTGATAACCGATTCGGGGGGCATTACAGAGGAAACAACAATAATGCATATTCCTTGCATGACACTTCGCGACAATACCGAAAGAATGGAAACCTGCACAATAGGTACAAACGAACTGATTGGTACCAATCCGCAGAACCTGATTCCTGCATTGAAAAAGTTGTTTGACGGATGCTGGAAGGAAGGTGGTATTCCAAATTTGTGGGATGGACAGACTGCAAGAAGAATTGTTGACGTTTTGCTAAAAGAACAATTGACATTGAACAATTAGTAATTGTGCAAATGAATGCAGACCAGCGAAAATTATGAAGATACTTGTAGTTACACAACATATATTCCCAATTCAGACTCCAAGATCGATTAGGAGTACGGAATTGGTAAAGGAACTGGCTAGAAGAGGGCATGAACTTACTGTATATGCTGTGCTTGGTAAATATGATTACAGCAGCTTTGAAAAGGAATATAATGTCAAGGTGCGTAACATACCTATAAGATGGGAACTGTCGCCAACTAATAGTGATGGCATTGTGCATAGAACTTTTGTCGACAGGGTGCTTGGCCGTTTGTTGCATAGATTTGAATTTCCACTTTTTGAATTTTACCATAGGATTCCTGATATAATAAAGAGTGAGACCCATTTTGATGCAGTGATTTCAATTGCAGTCCCACATCAAATTCATTGGGGGTGTGCTAATGCAAAGAGAAAATATCCTGACAAGTTTCCGTCAAGGTGGATTGCTGATTGTGGCGACCCATTTATGAAAAATGGTGCCACTACAGAACATTTGCCAAAGTATGAAAAGTATGAAAGGATGTTCTGCGAGGAATGTGAATACATTACTGTTCCAATAGAAAATGCAAAAGGTGCATATTATCCTGAATATCGCGATAAGATAATGGTTATCCCACAGGGATTTGACTTCGACTTGAATGCTGTAGGACAAAATGTTGTTGAAAATGAAGTGCCTAGTTTTGCTTTTGCTGGAATGTTCTATCCGGACATTAGGAATCCAAAGCTCTTCCTTGATTATTTGTGTGGGGTGGATAGAGATTTTCGTTTTTATGTCTATACTAGATATGATAATTTATTGGCTGAATATAGAGAAAAGTTGGGAGAAAAGCTTGTCGTTTGTAAACCGATTCCTCGCAATGAATTGATTGGGGTAATGTCTGGAATGGATTTCCTTGTTAACATTATGAATGTAAATAGTCCAAATCAGTTGCCAAGCAAGCTTATAGATTATGGAATTGCCGGCAGACCTATATTGGATGTAAATCCGACAGCTCCAAATACGTCGCAAATAGATAGATTTCTGGAAGGTAATTATGAAGGTTCGTTAAAGATTGAAAATCTAGAACAATATCATATATCCAATGTTGGTGAAAAATTTTTGCAATTGATAATTGATAAATAGCTGTTTTCGTGTTAGTCCTGACTATAGAATGTCAGATGTAATATCTGATGTGCTGAATATCCGGTTCGAGGATTCGTTCTTTAGCAGCGCTATTTTACAATCGAGGCCAGCGGAGAAACCGCCGATTTTGTTGTTGGTGGCGATGACGCGATGACAGGGAACGATAATGAGCAATGGGTTTCGGCTAATGGCTTGTCCTACCGCTTGGGCCGAACGGCAGCCGACGCGCGTTGCTACTTGTCCGTAGGTGCTGGTCTGCCCAAAATCAATATTCAGTAGTTCTGTCCAGACTTTTTTCTGAAAGTCGGTGCCATGGAATTCCAATGGGGGTGTGAAGTCTGGCTTGTGTCCACTGAAGTATATGTCAAGCCAGTGCCTTGTAGCGTCAAAAATCTCTGAATATGAGCATTGTGTCGGGACTGACTTGCCAATCGACAATTCGCAAAGCAGTCCATCGTGTGCCGACATGGTTAGTTGTCCAATGGGGGATAGGTATGTTGAATAGAGATACATGGCGCGAAGATAGTAAATTAGTTTTAGTGGCTACGCCGTTTGAATGTTTATCTGCACATTGCCAATTTAAAACAAGTTTGATTTATTCGTCTTGCACGAATATTATGTCGCGCTGCTTGATATAGAAGGTTGATTTTTATGTTATGAAAATAACAGTCTTGTTGTTTACCAAACTCGTGTAACGCCACGTTTTATCACTTCTGGATTTTCGCCTGCAATAATTGTTTTGCTTTCTGCAAATGAATGTCTAACGCAGGTACAAGCACCTATAATTGTGTCGTCAGGAATTGTTACGCCTTTCAGTATCGTCGTGTTGCATCCAATCCAAACTCTGTCGCCAAAAACAATCTCCCTGTCAGGGTTGACAATTCGTCCAGCTTCGTCGGCGATGTCGTGCTGGTCGGTGTCCATGATTGTGCAATTCCACGATGTGCGTACCGTATTGCCGAAGACGATTTTTTTTCGGCACAGAAGTAGTGAGTTAGGACCGAGGTTAAAATTGTCGCCAAAGACAACCGAGGCTCCTTCCTCGATGGATATCTTGCTGCCGGTACCGAATTTACAATTGCCTTCGAAGCAACAGTTTCCGCGTATCTCGAGCAATACTCGGTCGTAGCGGAAGTCCGAGTTCTGTGAGAATCCAAGTCCAAATTTTATCATTCCGGCCTTACGTTTTTCGGCTTTAATAGTTGCAGTGCCACTCAATGAGCGGATGTGAGTCTTGCGTGATACTAGAATCGGAAGTTTTATTGCTTCGGAAAACGGTAGCAGGCGAAAGTTGACATATATTGAACGTGGTATGCCTGTGATGTAGCGCAGGAATGTCACCAGTTTTATTTGCGTGCGTTGCTTCATTTTGATGATGAATGTAGGAATGCAAATATA
Organism: uncultured Bacteroidales bacterium; assembly: GCA_937899245.1. GTDB lineage: Bacteria > Bacteroidota > Bacteroidia > Bacteroidales > ML635J-15 > Bact-19. Next base: position 5,913 of record CALDKB010000030.1, read on the forward strand.
AGAAAAAAGGAATTATGAATTGATGTTTTTAGTTTATGGCTCTGTGTTGTTTCCTTGCGATGCTCCCAGATCCGCTCCCTGCGGCGCGCTGAGCCTGTCGAAGTGAGCTTGTCAAAGTGTAGTCGAAGCACAACCTCCAACATAATATCCCTAGGGTTTTGTCTTGACCCCCCAAAAAATCCAACCCGTTTCGTCATGCTGTAACTTGGTTCAGCATCTGGGAAAGGGTGGATTTTTTATTTGTCTTTTTCGCTCAAGTCGTATGAACAACGAAATAGTTTATATGGCTTCGCTCCTTGAGCCGCTCCCAAGTTCATTCAGAAAGGAAATAAACAGGATAGATTCACAGATTTCTCGGCGTAGCCGTAGGAGGTAGAATTGTCAGGTCGTCTGATTCGTTTTGCCAGGTTACTGTTCGTCGTAGGCTCTGCCATGCTGAGCAGAGTCGAAGTACAGCCTACACCGCAGTATCCCAAAGGCTCCAACCTTGAAAAAAACAAAAAAATCCAACCCGTTTCGTCATGCTGTAACTTGGTTCAGCATCTGGGAAAGGGTGGATTTTTTATTTGTCTTTTTCGCTCAAGTCGTATGAACAACGAAATAGTTTATATGGCTTCGCTCCTTGAGCCGCTCCCAAGTTCATTCAGAAAGGAAATAAACAGGATAGATTCACAGATTTCTCGGCGTAGCCGTAGGAGGTAGAATTGTCAGGTTGTCTGATTCGTTTTGCCAGATTCGGTTGTGCAAATTAAAAACTGATCTTTGTGCCAGGAACAATGCCGTATTTTTCGCAAAGACCTGCGTTGATTTCAACTACATACATGGCTGGCGCTTCGGATGGTAGCGTCGTGATGTCAAGTGGCTTGGCGTTGGCCGCAATACTTACTACTTCCTTCTTGGCATTGATGTATATGATGTCGAGCGGAATGAGGGTGTTTTGCATCCAGAAGAAGCGCATGTCCTCGTCGTTAAATATGAATAGCATACCTTTGTTTTCGTCCATCTGCTTCCTAAACATTAGTCCGCGTGCGTGTTCTTCTTCGTTGGTGGCAAGTTCCGTGTCGATATTGAAGATTACCGAGTCATTTTCGCTTATGAACTTAAGTTCGCCATCCTTGTGGAATTCTGGCGGGTTGTCGAATCCGTACTTGTTGACCTTTAATTCTTTGTGCGTCTTGTTGTGGTTCTTGTCCCTTTGCGGGGTTTCCTTGCAGTTGGTGACGAGAATGGCAAGAAGTGCGATTATTGTGATTGTTAGGGCCTTTTTCATTGTTACGCGTTTTGTAGTTTATGTAGCTTGTAGTATGTGCCTTGTTTTTCAAGCAGTTCGTCGTGCCTTCCTGCTTCAACAATCTTGCCGTCGTTGATGACAACTATAACATCGGCATTCTTAATTGTTGACAGTCGGTGGGCCACAACTACTGAAGTCCTGCTTTTCATAAGTTTGGTTATTGCGTCTTGTACCAGTCGCTCCGATTCTGTGTCAAGTGCTGATGTCGCTTCGTCGAGAATTAGTATCGGAGGGTTCTTGAGCAATGCTCTGGCTATGCTGATTCGCTGTCTTTGTCCGCCGGAGAGCTTGCAGCCGCCGTCGCCGATATTCGTTTGAAAGCCGTTTTCGGTTTCCATAATGAAATCGTATGCGTTAGCTATCTTGGCTGCCATCTCTACATCCTCCTTGCTGATGCCTTCTTGTCCGAGTGTGATGTTGTTGTAGATGGTATCGTTGAACAATATAGGCGTTTGGTTTACATAACCCATCAGACTTCGGAGTTGCTTGAGATTATAGTCGCGAATATTCTTGCCATCGATAAGTATTTCGCCCTCGGTGACATCGTAGAAGCGTGGTATCAGGTCTACCATGGTTGATTTGCCCGAACCACTTTGTCCGACAATGGCAACGGTTTGTCCTTTCTTAACCGTAAGGTCGATGCCTTTTAGAACTTCTGTGTCGTTGTTGTATGAGAATCTTACATTTATGAACTCTATCTCGTTGTCGAATCCTGTAATTTCATTGGCGCCTTGTGTGTCGATAATAGGATTTCGGGCGTCGAGGATTTCGTTAACTCTGTCAACAGATGCCATTGCCTTCTTTATGTTGAACCATGCTGTGGACAGCGACTTTGCCGGTTGTATAATCTGGCTGAAAATAAGCAGGTATCCGATAAGAGCTTCCGACGAGAGCATACTTTCTTCTGTCAAAATCATTGTACCACCGAAGCACATGATAATAACGACGGCTACAGTCGCCAGGAATTCGCTCAGTGGACTGGCGAGAAAGCGTACGCGATTGACATGGTTCATTAGCTTGGTGTAGTCTTCGTTGTCGTTTACAAACTTGTCGGAGATGTGCTTTTCGGCATTGAATGCCTTGATGACACGCAGTCCGCCAATCATCTCCTCGATTTGAGATAACAGCGAGCCCATTTTCTTTTGTCCCGTCATCGAGGTTTTTCTCAATGTGCGCCCTGTCTTGCCGATAAGAAGTCCGACGAGAGGAAGTATAATGAAGGCGAAGATTGTGAGCTGCCAGCTTATGAATACCATTGAGGCGAGATAGATTATAATCTTGACCGGGTCGCGGAAAATCATTTCCAGTGATCCTGTGATGCCCCATTCAATTTCCTGGACATCGCTGGTCATTCGTGCGATTATGTTGCCCTTGTGTTCGTCGGAAAAATAGGAAATGGGCAGGTATAGTGTCCTGTTGAACATGGCATTGCGGATGTCGCGAACCACTCCGTTGCGTATGGGAACCATAAAGTGGTTGGCAAGATACATCGTGGCTGTCTTGAAGAACGTCGCAATGACGAAAATTACGGCTATTGAAATAAGTGCTTGCAGTTCGCCTCTTGTGTCGATGATAGTCGTAAGCCAGTAGTAGAAGTTGTGCTTTATGGATTCAAAGTTGGTCAGGCTGAATTCTACGGCTTCGCGCACCGGTTCCTGTGTCTTGAACAGAATGCCAAGGAATGGGATGACCATGGTGAATGTGCACAAGCTGAATATCGCCGACAGTACATTGAAGAGAATGTTCAGCAGTGCAGCACCCTTGTACGGGAGAATGTATCTTACTACCTTGAGAAGGTCTTTCATATTCCTGTATATGAGAATGGTGTAATTTGCATAAGTTCCGCCTTTACATCTTCGCTGACTTCAAGCCCGTTTATGAAGTCGATGAAAGTCTGGTGTGTTACCTTGGCGTTGGTTCTTGTCAATGCTTTCAATGCTTCGTATGGGTTGGGGTAGTTTTCGCGGCGAAGTATCGTCTGTATAGCTTCGGCAACAACCATCCAGTTGTTTTCAAGGTCGGCGTCCATCTTGTCGCGGTTTAGCAGTAGTTTGCCGATACCCTTGTCGAGAGAAGCGAGCGCTATGAACATATGTCCCATAGGTACGCCTAGGTTGCGGAGAACGGTAGAGTCGGTTAGGTCGCGTTGCAGACGGCTTATTGGCAGCTTGCGTGCCAGATGTTCGCAAATGGCGTTTGCGATGCCGAGATTGCCTTCTGCATTTTCAAAGTCGATAGGATTTACCTTGTGAGGCATGGCGCTGGAACCGACTTCGCCAGCTTTTATTTTCTGCTTGAAATATTCCATTGATACGTATGTCCATATGTCACGGGCAAAATCGATGAATATTGTATTTATGCGGACCATGTTGTGCATTAGTGCGGCAATGTTGTCGTAATGCTCTATCTGTGTTGTCGGACAGCTGCGGTTAAGTCCGAGTGTTTGGTTTACGAAATTGTTGCCGAATTCGTTCCAGTCAATATTTGGAAAGGCAACGTTGTGTGCGTTGAAGTTTCCTGTCGCACCGCCAAACTTGGCACTGAAAGGTATCTGCCTGAACTGTCGTATCTGTTCGTTGAGACGAGTAACAAATACGTTCATTTCCTTGCCTAGACGTGTCGGCGAGGCCGGTTGTCCGTGTGTGCGTGCAAGCATCGGAATGTCTTTCCATTCTTCTGCAAGGCCAGCGATGGTAGCAACTGTATTTTCGAGCTTTGGCAGATATGTGTCAACAATTGATTCTTTGAGAAGAAGCGGCGTGGCTGTGTTGTTGATGTCCTGCGAGGTAAGTCCGAAATGTATGAATTCCTTGTATTGCGATAGATTGTTGGCATCGAAAAATTCCTTGATGAAATATTCAACAGCCTTAACGTCGTGGTTCGTGGTTTTCTCGATGTTCTTTACCTTTTCGGCATCTTCGGTTGTGAAGTTCCTGTACAGGCTGCGAAGCAATTCGTATTTGCTTTTGTCGAAACTTGCTAGCTGTGGAAGCGGAATTGCTGTAAGTGCGATGAAGTATTCTATTTCGATGCGAACACGGTATTTGATAAGCGCGTATTCGGAAAAATATTCTCTTAGTTCCTTTGTTTTCGAGAAATAGCGTCCGTCGATAGGACTAACAGCCATAAGTGCATCTGTTGACATTGTCTACAATTTTATATTTTAAAGTGCAAAGATAAGAAAGTAGTTTGAATTAGCTTGATGGAGTTTGAAAAACTTTATCGCTACGACATTGTGGCTTGTGCTGACATCAACGAAACTGCCGCTATACATGAAAATGCTTTTGAATTGCCGAGGCGCAGCCTAACAACACAGCGAAGTTCATTCGTAAATCCTCGAAATTTCAAACTTTTTTGCTGGGACAACTTAAAAAAAATTATCTTTGCAAATATGTTTGAAGGTATAAAGTCTAAATTGGTTAATAGCCGTCTTGACGCGATGTATGCGGGACGTGAACGGATTGTGAAGTCCTGTGGATTGTCGGCAGCTGAAAAGATTGGTATTTTGTACGAGGCCAGCGAACAACGTCAGTTCGACATTGTGCGCCGGCTAATGCAAGTCCTGCAGACAAAAATTCCTTATGTCCGTTCTTTAGGTTTTGTCGATAGCAAGGAGTTGGCCGACTTTCATATTCAGCCGTTGGAATATTCATTTTTCTGCCGTCGCGACTTGAACTGGTACGGACTTCCGTCGGAACTCGCCGTGTCGGAGTTCGTAAATGCCGGATTCGACATTTTGTTATGCCTTAACATAGAGGAGAAAATTCCTTTGACTTATGTGATGGCGGCTTCTGATGCAGGATTCAAGGTCGGCTTGTATTCCGAACAAAACGCCAAAATCCTTGATGTGATGTTAAGACTCAATGAGGAAAATCTCGACATGGAGGAATTGTCGAAACAGATAATCTATTATTTGGAAAACATAAGATATGAGTAATAATTTTTTAGGAACAGGAGTAGCGCTTGTAACTCCGTTTGATATTAATGGGAATGTTGATTTCCCAGCATATTCTCGTCTGTTGAATCATGTCGTCGATGGTGGCGTCAACTATGTGCTTGTGATGGGTACAACGGGCGAAACTCCATGCCTGTCGCCAGAAGAACGTAGGCAAATCGTTGAATTCACTAAACGTGAAATTGCAGGTCGTGTGCCTATAATGGTTGGAATGAGCGGAAACAATACGGCAGACCTTCTTGAAAACATACGAAATTTTGATTTCAATGGTATCGACGGATTGTTGTCGGCTTCTCCGTTCTACAACAAGCCGGTGCAGGAAGGCCTGTACCGACATTTTGCTAAGGTAGCCGAAACTTCTCCCGTGCCTGTTATCCTATACAACATACCGGGACGCACAGGTGTGAACATTCTGCCGGAAACAATATGCCGCATAGCACGCGATTTCGAAAATGTTGTCGCCGTCAAGGAGGCTTCTGGCTCTGTGGACCAGATAATGCGTGTCGTAGAGAACAAGCCTGAACGTTTTACTGTAATTTCTGGCGATGATGGTTTGACGTTGCCTTTGTTGTCTGCCGGTGTGGGCGGTGTTATTTCCGTTATTGCTAATGCTTTCCCAAAGGCATGGTCGACAATGGTCGGCGCGGCTATGAAGGACGATTATGAAACTGCTCGTAAGATACATTATAAATATTTGCGTACTGTAAGAATGATGTTTGCCGAAGGTAATCCTGCCGGCGTGAAGGCTTATTTGTCGCAGATGGGCATTATGCAGAATGTTTTGCGCTTGCCGCTCGTAAATGTTAGCGACGAACTGTATGCTAGGATTTCCGATGATATTGCACGACTGAATTCTTAATCCAAGATGAAAACCGTTGCCTTTTGTACGCTTGGATGCCGCTTGAATTTCGCCGAAACCTCAACGATTTCTCGATATTTTTTGCAACGTGGGTTTAGCATAGTGCCGTATTCGCAGAAAGCGGATTTCTATGTGCTTAATTCGTGTTCGGTTACTGCAAATGCTAACAAGAAGGGGCGAAATGCTATTGCTAGGGCTCATGCTTTAAATCCAGAGGCAATAATTATTGTTACGGGTTGCTATGCGCAGCTGAAACCTGATGAAGTGGCAGCTCAGCCAGGAGTCAATTATGTCTATGGCGTGAATAATAAGTCGGAGATAGAAACCATAATCGACGAGGCTGAAAGAAATTCAAAGGCTAGGATAACAGCAACACCTTTCAAGGAGATGAATAATTTTCTGCCTGCATACTCAAAGGGCGACCGTACTCGTGCTTTCCTTAAGGTGCAGGATGGATGCGATTATTTCTGCGCTTATTGTACTATTCCGTATGCACGTGGTCGAAGTCGAAACCAGTCGATAGCAGAATGTGTGTCGCAGGTGGAAGGCCTTGTTCGCGAAGGTATGCACGAAGTGATAATCTCCGGTGTTAACATCGGTGATTTCGGAAAGTCAACCAGCGAGTCGTTTTATGACTTGCTAAAAGCGTTTACAAAAATTGATGGCGTGGATCGCTACCGTATCGGAAGTATCGAGCCCGATTTGCTTTCCGATGATATGATAAGGCTGGTGGCCGAAAATCCAAAGATAATGCCTCATTTCCATATTCCATTGCAAGTAGGTTGCGATGCATTGCTGAAGCAGATCGGTCGTCGCTATGATACTGCACTGTATAGGCATAAGATAGCTCTCATAAAGTCACTTATGCCCGATGCGTTTATCGGTATCGACCTTATTGTTGGCGTAAATGGTGAGACGGAAGAAATGTTTGACGAGACTGTCGCTTTTGTCAGTTCCCTCGACATATCGTTCATACACCAGTTCCAGTATTCTGAGCGCGAGGGAACTCGGGCTTTGAAGTTTGTCCCTAGGGTCACTGCCCAGCAGAAAAAGGAGAGGGCTGATGTTGTTGCGGCAATATGTGCCGACAAGCACAAGTCCTTTGTGGAGTCGCAGCTTGGAAAAACTTTCAATGTGCTGTTCGAGTCGACGCGAAAAGGTGGTAAAATGTTTGGATTTACCGAAAACTATATTAGGGTTTCTGTCGATTTCGACCGGAACTTGGTTAATAAAATTTGTAAGGTGCGCCTTCTTGAGGCTATTGACGAGGAGTGCGTATCGGCTGAAATATTGACACGTTAAAAATATTATTATGAAGAAGTTATTTGTTGTAGCGATGCTTGTTGGCTTTTCCGTGTGCTCGTATGGGCAGTTTGCGGTAAGTCCGTCGTTGATGGATGCTGTCCGCGACAATTCATCTGAATATCTAACAGTAAACGTATTTCTTGAGAATGTCAGATCGATGGCGGCTCTCGCCGATGAGCTAGACAAGGCGCATGCTGTTTTCGATGATAGGGTTAAGGCTGTAACTCGATTATTGCACGATAATCACGACTATGCCATGGCAAAGTTCGAAAGCCAGCTCGATCGCAGGTATGTCTCATCGATGCAGGGTTATTGGATTGCTAATGCTGTAAATATGACGGTTCGTGCCGACTACATATATAAAATAGCTTCGTTTGAAAATGTTACTTATGTCGATCTTGATGCTCCTCGCTACAAGATTGTAGATGGTTCATCTGTAGTCGCTTCGAATACCGAACGTTCGGTAAACGGAGTGGAATGGGGCGTGAGGGCCATTAACGCACCGGCAATGTGGGCAATGAACTATACTGGTCGTGGAGTTGTGATGCTCAGTATCGATACAGGTGTAAATCCTGAACATCCGGCAATTTCTACCAATTATCTCGGTAATAATTATCCACAGTCGCAATGCTGGTATGGTATGCGTAACGAAGGTCCCCGCGACAATGCGTCTTCGTCGCATGGCACGCATACGACAGGAACCGCAATGGGACTCGACAGGGCAACCAACGACACTATCGGTATTGCATATAATGCAAAATGGATTGCTTGCGATCCTGTGGCTAGTACAAATAGCGAATTGCTGACCGTAAGCGAGTTCTTTTCTGTTTATCAATGGGTGTTTAATCCCGACGGAAACGAGCAGACGACAAATGATGTTCCGCGTGTTATAAACAATTCGTGGGGCTACGATTACACTTTGGCGATGGGCTTCGATGCATGTTCGCTTCCCGAAAATTCTATTGTCGAAACCTTGGAGACTGCAGGAATTTGTTCTCCATTTTCTGCTGGCAACGAAGGCCCGGGAGAATCTACTGTCGGTTATCCTGCTATGTTGACTTATAATTTGGTAAATCCAATGTCGGTGGCAGCGGTTACTTCCAGCAATGTGGCTGCAAGTTTTTCAAGCAGGGGCCCGTCGTTATGCACCGATGAGGAATCGGCGTTGAAGATAAAGCCCGAAGTGTCGGCTCCAGGCGTAAACGTTCGTTCTTGTGTGGGCACCGATAGCTATAGCAACTTGCAGGGAACATCAATGGCTTGCCCGCATGTTTCTGGTGCTTTGCTTTTGCTGGCAGAGGCTTTCCCAATGGCTTCGGCAAAGGAACTGAAGGAAGCTTTATATTTTACTGCTGTAGATTTGGGCGATGAGGGAGAAGATAATACTTACGGCCGTGGTATGATTGATGTGATGGCCGCATTCGAGTATCTGTCGCAAATATATACTCCTGCTACGCCTGTTTCAAGCAGTTTCGATGCCGAAGTTAAGTTTGATTTGTTGTACGATAATGATAACGAGGATGGCTTTATTGGTAGATGTGTCTCTGATGCGCCTCAAGTTAAGGCAGTGGTATTTAACCACGGAAATATTGACAATTTGGATGTCATGCTGAATGTATATTATGGCGACGAGTTTGTCCTTGATACTACTTTTGAAGCAATCCCTGCTGACGGTCAAGTTGAATGTGTTTTGGAAAACATCAATGCGCACGGAGGTATGAATGAAATTAGCGCTTATGTTTCGACATGGGTCAATTGTCAGGAACAAGATGATTTTAATAACTATGCTGCAGCAAGATTCTATAGCTATTTTGAATCAGAGTTTCCGTATTCAATGAATTTTGAAAACGGTAGGCATTTGACCGACAATCAGGTCGTTGCCGAAAATCCGAATTTAAAGAAGACTTGGAAGGTTATTCCTTGGGGCGAAAATTCCGAACATAATGCACTGGGTTATAGCTTTAGCGAAAATACCAAGACTCGCGACGTCGATTATGCATATTTGCCGCAGACCGATTTGCCGGATGCCGATTCAATCTTCTTTAATTTTGTCTATGCATATAAGCTGCATTATTTAAACGGATATAAAGATTCGCTTTTTGTCGAACTTAGCACCGATTGTGGACGGACTTTCCCATATACTATATGGTCTAACGGATATGAAGGACTTTGCACAGAGGAAGGAGAGACGCACGATTATTATGTTCCTCTTTCAATTGCCGAATTTGATACGGTATCTGTTCCGTTGTCAGATTTTCGTGGCCAGAATGTAATGTTGAGACTCAGGGTGAAGAACGGAAAAAGCTCTGAATTGTATGTCAATGAGATATCAATGGGAGAAAGGTTGACGAATGATATACAGGAACCGGCTGTTTTGGGCAAGGATGCAATTTCGGTATATCCAAATCCGTCGAGAGGCATAGTTGACGTGTGTGTGCCTTCTGAATGTATTGGTCTAAGTGCTTGTGTATACGACATTTGCGGTAAGTTGGTGGCAGAAAAAATCGTGGACGGTCAAAACTTTACTTTTGATTTGTCATCATATAGCGAAGGCGTGTATATCATGCGATTGTCAGGCACAAATATGCAGGCGAAAGTAGTGTTGTTAAAAAAGTAGCGAAAAAATTTTTTATTATAAAAGAAAAGAGATAATTTTACGGCTTGATTTATTTAGGAAAATTATGAATAGAAGAAATCTTAGCTCGATGATGGTGATTGCCTTGTTGGCAGCATTGTCTTTAGTGTTTACAGGATGTCCAAGTGACACTACATCTCCAACTATTTATTTCCTTGCAAAGGACGGAGTCAATATTGATAAGAAAGGTGATACAACGATTTTGTTGTATACCAAGTACGTTGATCCTGGTTGCATAGTGGAGGACAATGCAAGTCTCTCTTCAAACATTCAGGTTGACTTTGATGCGGAGACTGTACTTCCTATCGAAAAGAAGGTCGCATCGCATATTGGCGAAGTAAAGAAGATTGGTGACTATAAGGTAACTTATACCGCAACCGATGAGGAAGGTAATGTGGGAACACGCTCGAAGAATATCAGTGTTAAGAATGTAACTGAAATTTATGCTGGCAAGTACTACACAAAACGTGATGAAATCCCTTCAGGACTTGGCTTGGATGTTTGCAACGATACTACATATTATTCAAACATTGCCGCAGGAACTGGCGTTGCAGGTAGAATGAGATTCTCGAAAGTTGCCGCTCATACTCATGATGGACAGAAGGTTTCGTTCAAGGTTGATGCTGATTTGTATTCTAGGGAACATTCGCCACGTACAGCTTCTGCTCAAATTGGTTATTTAGGTTCTGAAGCCGATAGGGAAGTTGCTGTTTACAATGGTCTTTCATTCGACGCTGCAATTGATTCTATTCGTACCGACTATGTATATCTTCAAATCCCAACTCAGGAATATGTAGCATATACAGAAAACGATGCTGCTGTTAGCGATTATACAGTACGTATACAGGGCCGCTTGCAGGAAGATGGCAAAACTCCTAAGTCAATGATTGTTTACAACGAGCGTGGCGTCATGCTGTACATCATTCTAGAACTTAGCTTGACAGTTAACAATCAGGCAATACAGAACTACGTAGAAAGGTATTACTTGGAATAAGATATTTGCCGGACATACCGGTTGAAGAATCTGCATGAGGCATTGTCCTTCGTGCAGATTTTTTTTATGCTTTTTCTTTTGGCGTGGCTGTGTTGATGGTGGTTAAAAGTCAAAAATCCTAGGCCTTGTAATGGGATTAGTCTATGGAAACAATAAGACCTTGTTCAATAAGGGCATTTTTCATAGTTTTCAAGTATTGGTATTCGCCCTTCTTGATGTCGCATTTGCCCTTGTAGTTGGCGATGTATGCACATTGTTCTGCCTGTATGATGTCGTGGTCGCAAATCTCAATTAGGCATTTGATGACGTGGTCGAACGAGTTTCTGTCATCATTGTATAGGATGAGACTGTTGAGTTTTCCCGACTTGACGTCTTCCTTTTCCCGTGGTTCAATAATATTATTGCTACTAGTTGGCATGGCGCAAAGATATGATATTTTTGTGTGACTGGCAGAGAAAATGACGATTTTTTGATTCTCAAGTTTGGCCTGAGAAGTTATAAATATTCCAAATGAGATGTTTTCTGAGGTCTAATATTTTGAAAATAAAACTATTGGCGCTGCGTAAAAAAATGAAAAAATAAATTTGCGAGTAAATGTTTTTGTAGTACTTTTGCCGACGGAGAAATGGCTGAGCGGTCGAAAGCGGCGGTCTTGAAAACCGTTGAACTCGAGAGGGTTCCGGGGGTTCGAATCCCTCTTTCTCCGCTAAAGAAGAGCGCAAGCTCTTTTCTTTTTAAAAGACCTTTGGAGAGATGCCAGAGTGGTCGAATGGGGCGGTCTCGAAAACCGTTGTACTCTTTCGAGTACCGGGGGTTCGAATCCCTTTCTCTCCGCAAAGTGTTGACAGTTGTGGCAAATCGGCATAAATGCTGATTTGCTGTCAACTGAAAGAAATTCCCACCAAAAATATAATGTTAAGGTATGTCAAACAGCATGGTTGACTTTTGTGTCGCTGGCTGAAAACTTCATTTGCGAAACATATAAATTTTCTGTCCTCAATTTTTATTTTTTTATAATTTTGTGCTCGTTAAATTTAGGTACAATGGATAAAAAGTTTTCGGAATATAAACAGTTGGATTTATATTCTATCAACAACGAAATAAAGGATATCTGGGAAAAGGAGGATACCTTTCATAAAAGTATAGAAACTCGCGAAGGTCATAAGCCATTTATATTTTTCGAAGGACCGCCTTCTGCTAATGGAATGCCTGGTATTCATCATGTTATGGCACGTACAATTAAGGATGTCGTTTGCCGTTACAAAACATTGACTGGCTACAAGGTAAACCGTAAGGCAGGATGGGATACTCATGGACTTCCCGTTGAACTTGGCGTAGAAAAGACTCTCGGTATTACAAAGGAGGATATCGGAAAGAAAATTTCGGTGAGTGATTATAACGATACCTGCCGTAAGGAAGTCATGAAGTATACTAGTCACTGGAAGGACCTTACCGAACGTGTTGGCTACTGGGTTGATCTTGAAAATCCATACATCACTTACGACAATCGTTATATTGAGACTTTGTGGTGGTTGCTTAAGCAGATGTATAACAAGGGATTGCTATACAAGGGCTATACAATTCAGCCGTATTCTCCTGCAGCAGGAACTGGTTTAAGTACTCACGAACTTAACCAGCCAGGTTGCTATCGCGACGTTAAGGATACGACAGTGACCGCTCAGTTCTTAATCACAGAGCCAAAACCAGAAATGCTTGGTTGGGGTAAGCCATATTTCTTGGCATGGACAACAACACCATGGACACTTCCGTCGAATACAGCTCTTTGTGTTGGCAAGAAAATCGAATATGTTCTTGTTCGTACCTATAATATGTATGATGCGAAGCCGGTAACTGTCGTAATGGCTAAGGAAAGGGTAGGCGCATACTTTAATCCGCAGGGAGCAGAACTTCCGATGGAAGAATACAAGCAGGGCGACAAGATTATACCTTATAGAATAATAGCCGAATATAAGGGCGAGGATTTGCTCGATATGCGTTACGAACAGCTTTTCCCGTGGGTAAAGCCAAAAGGCGATGCTTTCCGCGTAATACATGGCGATTATGTTACCACAGAGGATGGTACGGGTATTGTCCACATTGCACCTACTTTCGGTGCCGACGATAATAAGGTCGCAAAGGCGGCTGGAATTTCGTCGCTGGCAATGGTCATCAACGAGAAGGGCGATTTCCGTCCGATGGTTGATAGGACTGGTAAGTTTTACCTGATGAGCGATTTGTATCCCGAATTCGTCAAGAATAATATAAACAAGGAATTGTATGCTCAATACGAAGGCCGTTTCGTAAAGAATGCTTTCGATCCTAAATATACAGTCGACGGCAAGTATGATGAAGCTGCTGCCAGCAAGGATGAAGACCTTAACATTCAGATCTGTATCGAAATGAAGCAGACTGAAAAGGCCTTCAAGATTGAAAAGCACGTTCATAATTACCCGCACTGCTGGCGTACCGATAAGCCGATTCTTTACTATCCGTTGGATTCTTGGTTTATCAAGTCGACTGCAATGCGCGACCGTATGATTGAACTCAACAAGACGATTAACTGGAAGCCGCAGAGCACCGGCGAAGGCCGCTTTGGAAAATGGCTTGAAAATCTTGTCGACTGGAACTTGAGCCGTTCGCGTTACTGGGGAACACCATTGCCAATATGGAGCACCGAAGACGCAAGCGAGCGCAAGTGCATTGGCTCTGTCGAGGAACTTTATGACGAAATCAAGAAGTCTATCGAGAAGGGTTACATGAAGGATTTCCCATGGAAGGGATTTGAAGTCGGCAAATACACAAAGGAAAACTACGAAAAGCTCGACTTGCACCGTCCGTATGTTGACGATATTATTCTTGTCGCTTCCGATGGACGTAAGATGTTCCGTGAACCAGACCTTATCGACGTATGGTTCGATTCGGGCGCAATGCCTTATGCACAGTGGCATTATCCTTTCGAGAACAAGGAAATATTCGACAAGCTCTATCCTGCTGATTTTATTGCCGAAGGCGTTGATCAGACTCGCGGATGGTTCTTTACTCTGCACGCAATTTCAACAATGATTTTCGATGGCGTCGCTTATAAGAACATCATTTCAAATGGACTGGTTCTTGATAAGAACGGCAACAAGATGTCGAAGCGTCTTGGCAATGCTGTAAATCCATTTGAAACTATTGATAAATTTGGCGCCGATCCTGTAAGATGGTACATGATTACCAATTCGCAGGCCTGGGATAACTTGAAGTTTGACGTTGCCGGTGTCGACGAGGTAAAGCGTAAGTTCTTCGGAACATTGTATAATACATATAATTTCTTTGCAATGTACGCTAATACCGACAACTTCACATACGCAGAAACTGATATCCCGTTCGAAAAACGTCCGGAGCTCGACCGTTGGATTCTAAGTTTGCTGAATTCGTTGGTCAAGGAAGTTGGTGAAGCTTACGAGACTTTCGAGAACACTAGGGCAGGCCGTTTGATTCAGACTTTCGTGATGGATCATTTGAGCAACTGGTATGTTCGTCTAGGTAGAAAGAGATATTGGGGCGGAGAATACGACGACGACAAGATTTCTGCATACCAGACTTTGTATACTTGCTTGATGACTATTGCAAAGATTGCTTCTCCGATTGCTCCGTTCTACATGGACAAGATGTATCGAGACCTTAATTCTGTTACCGGTAAGGAAAACTACGAGTCGGTTCACCTGGCATACTTCCCTAAGGTTGAAGAGTCGTTTATCGACAAAAAACTCGAGGAAAGAATGGAAATGGCACAAAACATTTCGTCAATGATTCTTGCTTTGCGCCGTAAGGTTAGCATCAAGGTTCGCCAGCCATTGCAGAAAGTGATGGTTCCGTCTGTAAGTGAGGATTTCTCCGAGCAGATGGAGAAGGTCGCTCAGATCATCAAGACCGAAACTAACATTAAGGAAATACAGATCCTTGACGACTCGTCTGATTTCCTTGTAAAGAAAATCAAGGCCAATTTCAAGGTTTTAGGTCCTAGATACGGAAAGATTATGAAGCAGGTCGCAAATGCAATTGCTCAGATGTCGCAGAAGGATATAGCTTCTCTTGAACGCAACGATAGCTTTACTTTGAGCGTCGAAGGTCAGGAAGTGGCTATTACTACTGCTGATGTCGACATAACTTCCGAGGATATTCCGGGATGGCTTGTCGCAAACGAAGGCAAGTTCACCGTTGCCCTTGATATCAACGTTACTCCAGACCTTGTAGAGGAAGGTATTGCTCGTGAATTCGTAAATCGTATCCAGAATATTCGTAAGGACAGCAATTTTGATATTACCGACCGCGTTCGCATTCAGATTCAGAAGACAGCAGAACTGGATACCGCAATCGAACATTACAAGGAATACATTTGCGGACAGACTCTTGCAAATTCTATAGAGCTGGTTGATGCAGTCGCAAATGGAACAACAATCGATATCAATGAGATGAATGTTGACATACTTGTAGTAAGAGAATAAAATTTTCTTTTTCATAATGTTAAGGCTGCCTGTAGTTAATGCTATTGGCAGTCTTTTTTTGTGGTATACTACATTGCTATTTCTGAATTAGTCTTATTTTTGCTATCCAAAAATAATATCAATGGAAGACGAAAAATATATAGTCCGCTATCTTGTTATCCGTTTCAGTAGCATTGGCGATATTGTACTGACAACGCCGGTTGTCAGATGCTTAAAGCAGCAGGTTGAAAATGCTGAGATACATTTTCTTACAAAGCCGGCAAACGCATCAATACTGAAGTCAAATCCTTATGTCGACGAGGTTCATACTTTTAAGACATATAATGAAACCGTAGATGAACTTCGCGAAATTCCATTCGACTATGTAATTGACCTGCAGAAGAATTTGCGTTCAAAAAGGTTGATTAACAAACTGAAGATATTGGACTTTTCGTTTCCGAAACTAAATTGGGAAAAATGGCTGTTGACGTCGTTTCTCAAGATCGACAGATTGCCCGACATTCATATTGTTGACCGTTATATGAAAGCGACTCGTCTTTTCGATGTGCAGAACGACGGCAAGGGTCTTGACTATTTTATATCGGCGGACGACGAGGTGGATACTCTTTCTGCGTTTGGCGTTGAGCAGGGGAAATACGTAGCGTATGCTATTGGAGGACAGCACGCAACCAAGCGGATGCCTAAGGAACTCATAGCGCAAATATGCAAGAAGATGGACGACAAGGTTGTTCTTCTTGGCGGCTCGTCGGATGTTCAGGCGGCGGAATATATTTGCTCGCAGTGCGATAATTGCATTAATTTATGTGGAATGTTTGCTTTGTCGCAGTCTGCTTCGATAGTGAAGCAGTCAAAATATGTAATAACTCATGATACGGGACTTATGCATATTGCGGCGGCATTCAAGAAAAATATAGTATCGGTGTGGGGAAATACAATTCCAAAATTTGGCATGACTCCTTATTTGCCTGGGGAAAAGTCGCGCATCTTCGAAGTTGTTGACTTGAAATGCCGTCCGTGCTCGAAACTTGGATACGAGAAGTGCCCCAAAAAACACTTCCGTTGCATGATGGACCAAAATATTGACGAAATAACCTCTTATTGTAATAATATCTAAATATATTGGTTGTTATTTTGCACTGATATTTAACCTGTATATAATTTAATGTCTGTTTGTAATTTTTTTTAGTTGAACAACACATCGTAGTTAATTGTTTTTTAAATTTGTATCACTTATTTTGATTTATTACAAAAGCCGATGTGCCAGATGGTATATAACATGGCAGTAAAGAAAATGAAGAAATTTTTATCATTAGGAATGGCTTTGCTATTGGCAGCAACAATGTCTTATGCACAGCAGTTACAAGGAAAGTCGGACGTTAAGAGTCTCGACAGAAGTGAAATTAGTTCACGTTCAGCATCCGACTGGGGTACATTCACAAACTTTACAGCTACTGATATGAATGGTGTTTCTCACGACATTCAGGGCTATCTAGATCAGGGCAAATATGTCGTTATCGACTTTTTCTGCGCATGGTGTGGTCCATGTTGGAGTTTGCATCAGTCTGGAATCTTGGAAGATTTGTACGAACAGTTTGGTCAGGGAGCAGAAAATGGTGATATGATTGTTTTGATGGTTGAATCAGAAACAACAAACACAGCAGCTCAGATTACCGGTACTAGTACAGCAAATACATATGCCGGTGCTTCTCAGGGCGATTTTACTAATGGCGGAACAAACCCTGTTCCAATCATCGATGCTACTGCAAATTATGCATCAAGGGTTTCTTTGTATGAAGGTTTTGTACCATCAATTTATTTGTTCTGCCCGTCAGGATTTGTTCGTGATATCTACGATGAAGTTCACACAAGTGCTGTAGCTGTACATAATTTAATTGGTTCTTGCCCTGTTGCTGATGCAGCGCCAATGGTTGACATTAATGTTCCGGATGTTGTTCAGGTTGGACAAACTGCTCGTCTTACTTCTAAGGTCGTTAGTACTTCAAGTGTTACATATTCTTGGACAATTGAAGGCGGAACTCCTGCAACAGCAACTTCTTCAAGCGTTAACGTAGTATGGAACGAAGATGGTAATCATAATGTTTCTTTGGTAGTAACAAATGAATTCGGAAGCACAACAGAATCTGTAGTTGTTAATGTTGTTGATTGTTCAACAGGTATCACTGAATTCCCATTTGTTGAGGATTTTGAAACAGGTCAGGGATGCTGGTTGATTTCTAGTGCAAACACTGCTAATGAAGACGTGTTAGGTTTCTTGGAATATGATGAAGGAATGCATGGCATGATATTCAATAGCTACAATAGCGCGTCAAATTACAACCAGTATTTGATTTCTCCGATGCTTGTTCATAATGGTGAATTGGATCTTACATTCAGATATAAGAAGTATAGTTCTAGCAGTACAGGCGAAAAATTCTATGTTAAGTATTCTACAACAAATACAAATACATCAAGCTTTGTAGCTATTGGCTCCATGATTACAGCTACATCTACAAGCTGGGCAACTTACACAGGTGTTATTCCTGCTGATGCAAAGTATTTGATGATTAACTATAATACAAATTATCAGTACTATTTGGTAATTGATGACTTGAGAATCGAAGCTAACCACGAAGAACCATCTTCTATTGAAGATGCAGTAGCTGGTAGTGTTGCTGTATTCCCGAATCCAACAACTGGTATCGTTAACATTGCAGCTGAAGGTTTGACAAATGTTGAAGTTTACGATGTAACAGGTAGAGTTGTTATGAATACAGTTGAAAGCTCATTCGATATTTCAGAACTCGAAGCTGGCGTTTACTTCGTAAATGTTGCTACTGTAAATGGTTCTGCTGTAAAGAGAATCGTAAAGGAATAATATTTTCTCCTTATAATTTAAAGTCGTGGTGTTCGCATCACGACTTTTTTTGTTGTAGATTGCAAATTATCCTTATTTTTGCAATGCAATTGGCCCCTTAGTTTAATGGATAAAATTTGGGATTCCGGTTCCTACGATAGGCGTTCGATTCGC
>CALDKB010000031.1 GCA_937899245.1 uncultured Bacteroidales bacterium
GGAACACAGCGGAAATAGCGAATCTGTATTTAGGATTGTGCGACAAAACCCTGAGTAAGGAAAGCATTGGGGCAAGGCGGACCGAACTGCTGGCACTTGCTACGGACAGCAGCTTTGTGTACTCGGGCATGGCCGAAAACCTGTACGAATATGTTTTTGATACGATACTACCGAAATATACGCCTTTGTTCGAAGACGAATTGATAAGCAAGAGTGTAGAACAAGAAAAGCAGCAGGAGCCGAGCATATATTCAATATATCCGAATCCTACAAGCGACTGTATAAATATCGAACTTGCCAATAATATTCTCGACGATGACATAATCGAATTCCTCAAGCACTATGGAATAAATAATATTGAGGATTGTGAAACCATAGAAGTAAATATTTACGATGTAAACTCGCGGCTTATAAGTACCGGCAAATATAAATATGACACATTAATTAGTATAGATGTCAGTGAATTTACGGCGGGTACATATATGGTAGAAATAAGCAGCTGCTACGAGAGAGTTATGCAAACAAAAATTGTTAAATTGTAAAGATTTTATATATGAAAAAATTAGATATGAAAATAATGCTTCTTGTTTTGTCGCTTGTTTTAGGAGCAAGAAGCTTTTCTCAGGAAAGATTTAACAAAGTTATTGATTGTGAGCGCGAAGCAATGCATTTGTTGGCAAATGTCATTCCTATAGATGATGGCTATTTGTTGGTTGTTGGTACAGATGGAATTGATGATTTTGTATACAATCGCTGTACCATGCTTGCAAAAATAGACTTGGAAGGTAATTTAAGGTATAGAAATTTCATTTGTGACAGTACATACGATGTGTATGAAGGTAGGTACTCCTCAAAAATGGTATATCAAGCAAGTGACAGCACATATAAATGTGTGTTGGAAGCCCTTTGGCATAAAGTGATAGTATGTGATTTGGATGAAAATTTAACAATTACAAGAAGAGAAGATATAATAAATGATAGCATTCAATCAATAATGGACATATTACCAATTGAAAATTCCATTTATTTTGTAGGTCAAAAATATTACAACGGGTATCGCGGGTATATAGAAAAAAGAGATTTATATGGCAATGTTCTTAACAGCATTTCGTTGCCTGAAAATTTTGCATATCAGGCGGCAATTGGAAACATTAACACTACAAAAGATGGGAATTTAATTACATTAGGCAATGCATCTCAAGATGGAATGCAAAAATTATTGGTAAAGTTGGATACGTCCTTAAATATTATCTGGCAGCGCATCTTTGGACGCAGTGGCTGGAACAACGGTTCAGAACCGTTTCTTTTCCCCTCCCCCGACAGCAGTTACGTCATGAGCGGGATGTATCCGGTGTGCAGCGGCAACTCTGCGCAGTGCGTTCGCAAGATAGACGACAGCGGCAACCTGCTGTGGGAAAAGGTGATAAAAAACTATGCCTGCTATCCTGCAATGATTATGGAAAATGCGTACGATGTATATGTAGACGAGGATGGATACATCTACATGATTGGCACAGGCTCAACGCATAACTATCTATATACAGGCTTTTTGCTGAAACTTTCCCCACGAGGCGATATTATGTACCGCAGGGATTACCTGCCCATGGGCATAGTAACCCGCTTCGAGAATTACCTAACTAGCATAAAGCCTACACCCGACGGCGGTTTTATTTTAGGTGGTTATACATACGATGATTATTTTGGGGAGTTGTTCAACGACTACTACCAGCAGCCCTGGCTCGTAAAGACCGACCACGATGGCCTGGACGGCCTATGCTATACGGAACTGCCCGAACTTACCCTTGATGTTTTCATTCCCGATACTGTCTGCAACATGGATACAATAGACTGCGTAGTAAACATCAGTGGACCATCGGCACCATACACGCTGGAGTTCGGTACGGGACAGGTAATAGACAGCATCTACTACCCCGATATATTCGTGCCAATAACGTTTGGTATAGATACGATACTGAGCGGTGAAAATATGTATAACTATACAGAGCCAATTGTAGAAGCTACACTGAAGGACTCGACTTCTGGTTTTATCATTGCCCGCCACTACAACATCGCCACCCCCACGCTCCCCGGCGAGCAGCAGCTGGCAATAACGCTCACGGACTATTACGGCAATACCAAGACCATCTACAAGGACATCTATGTAAATGCCTGCCACGAGGTTGAAGTGGATGATAATGAAAATGTTGTATTATCGGTATATCCCAATCCGGCACGGGAAAACATCATGGTGGACGGCGAAAATATAGCAGGCATACAAATATGCAACCTGCTCGGCGGTGTTGTTTATGAAATGCAACAATGCAATGGCAATAATATAATATCCACAGAAAATATGCCGGCAGGAAGCTATTTTGTAAGAGTTAGGATGGCGGATGGAAAAGTGGTGACGAAGAAGATTGTTGTGATGTAAGGGCTGACAGGCTAACAGCCAGACTATCCGACTGGCCTTCTGATTGACTATCAGCCTTCAAACGGAGAAACCACAGAAACAGCGTTAGCGTCAAACGGGCGTCAGCCCTTGAAACGCCGTAGGCATTGAAACCTGAAACAGCGCAGCGAGAAACATTGAAACGGGCGCAGCCCTTCAAACGCAGCAGGCAATCAAACTGGCATTAGCCCCTCATTCCTTCCGCAACTGTTTTATGTTCAAAAAATTAACCGATTATGAACACTTAGGTGTCTATAAATCTCGGCTAAAACTGCTTTAATGTTGAATTGTCTATTTTTAGTGAGTTGATATATGGATAGTTGTGTCGGGAAAATTATTTTCTCCTTACCGCTGTGTATCTGAAAAAAAAGTAATAATTTTGCACGAAATTTTTGACTATAAAAGAATAAGATGATAAAAATTACTTTACCCGATGGTTCGGTTAAGGAATACCAGCAAGGTGTTACTGGAATGGAGATTGCCGAAAGCATTAGCCCTCGTCTTGCTAAGGAGGTGCTTTCGATTAGTGTAAATGGTGTAGTTCGCGACTTGACAATGCCGATAATGGAAGATGCTTCCATAAAGTTGCATAAGTTCGAGGATGAAGAAGGTAAGCATGCTTTTTGGCATACATCTTCACATATTATGGCCGAGGCAATACAGAAGTTGTTCCCAGGAACAAAGTTCGGTATTGGCCCAGCTATTGAAAATGGTTTCTATTATGATATAGAACTTCCGGATGGAAGGATACTTTCTGAAAACGATTTTGACGCAATTAACAAGAAGATGGCTGAAATATGCAAAGCCGATTCTAAACTTGTCAGAAAGGATATTTCTAAATCTGATGCACTAAAGTTGTTTGAAGAGAGAGGTGATACATACAAGACAGAACTTATTTCTGAACTTGAAGACGGTAAGATTACCCTATACAACCAGGGTGAATTCACCGATCTTTGTAAAGGCCCGCATATCCCATCTACAGGCTATGTAAAGGCAATTCAGGTATTGAGTCTTGCTGGTGCATACTGGAGAGGTGATGAGACTCGTAAGCAGCTTACACGTGTTTACGGTATCAGTTTCCCGAAGCAGAAGATGCTCGAAGAATACGTAACTATGCTTGAAGAAGCTAAGAAGCGCGACCACCGTAAAATTGGTAAAGAACTTGAACTTTTCATGTTCACCGATATGGTTGGTAAAGGTTTGCCTATTTGGTTGCCAAAAGGTACAGCTTTGCGCTTACGCCTAGAAGATTTTCTAAAGAGAATACAAAAGCGTTACGGATATCAGCAGGTTATGACTCCGCATATCGGTAATAAGTTGTTGTATATGACTTCTGGACACTGGGATCATTATGGCAAGGATTCATTCCAGCCGATTACAACTCCAGAAGAAGGCGAAATGTACTTGCTTAAGCCGATGAATTGTCCTCATCACTGTATGATTTACAAGAATTCTCCACGCAGCTACAAGGATTTGCCTTTGCGTATTGCTGAGTTCGGTACAGTATATCGTTACGAACAGTCGGGCGAATTGCACGGACTTACACGTGTACGTTCGTTCACACAGGATGATGCACATATTTTCTGCCGTCAGGATCAGGTAAAGCAGGAATTTATCCGCGTTATGGAAATTATTGAAATAATTTTCAAGGCATTGGATTTCCAGAACTTTGAAGCACAAATTTCATTGCGTGACCCTAACGACCACGTAAAATACGTAGGAAGCGACGAAGTATGGGCAATGGCCGAACAGGCAATCATTGATGCTTGCAAGGAAAAGAATCTGCCGGCAAAGGTTGAATATGGTGAGGCAGCATTCTACGGTCCTAAGTTGGACTTCATGGTAAAGGACGCTATCGGTCGTCGTTGGCAGCTTGGTACAATTCAAGTTGACTATAACTTGCCAGAACGTTTTGACCTTGAATATGTAGGTGAAGACAATAAGAAGCATCGTCCGGTAATGATTCACCGTGCACCATTCGGTTCAATGGAACGTTTTGTGGCAGTGCTTATTGAGCATACAGCAGGTAAATTCCCGATTTGGTTAGCACCAGATCAGTTTGCAATATTGCCAATCAGCGAAAAGTACAATGATTATGCTAAGGAAGTTCTTGATAATCTCAAGAATATGAATGTAAACGGCTTCATCGACGAAAGAAACGAAAAGATCGGTAGAAAGATTCGTGACAATGAAATCAAGAAGATTCCGTATCTATTGATAGTTGGCGAAAAGGAACAGGAAAACGGTCAACTTTCGGTTCGCAAGCAGGGCGCAGGCGATATGGGCGCAATGACTGTCGAAGAATTCGCAAACATTGTAAACGACGAAGTTAAGAAGTATATTGACTAGGTAGAAGTTTTTTTAGTAGCATCCCACATATTGCAGAAGCAGTAGGTGGGATGCTGTTTTTTTGTGGTGGGCAATAGTATCAAACGGCTTTAGCCACAGAAACCCAGAAACCTGAAATAGGCGTTAGCCGAGAAACTCAGAAACGTGAAACACTCAAACGGCGCAGCCATAGGAACCTTAAACTTTCAAACTGGCGTAGCCAAAAAATATATAGCACTTTTCTCCAATTATATGGCACTTTCGTAGATTTGCTTTTTTGTTAGAATTTTTGTTATTTTGCCGAAAAAACATTATGATAGTTATTCTTACATATCGGCAACAATGCATTTTTATTTGTCCCCAATCCGTAGGGGGACTATAAAAATGACTGCGGCACTTTTATTTGAAGAATAGAAAATCAAGTTATTATAAAAATGTTAACTTTTAAATTTTTGATAAGATGAAAAAGTCAATTTTAATATCACTGCTTATCGGGATGATGGGGGTGATAGTATTAAACGGATGCCAAAAGCGTTCATCCTGTAATGGGTATAATCCTGGATATTTACATGTTCTTAATGAACCATACGAATCAAAAATTGAAGATGGTTTTTTTAAGGATGGAGTAAAAATTAATGCTCATTTTTATCAAGACGGATGGTGTTGCTACATAACGGGCAAAGTTCCACATAATGTCAATCCTAATGTTATATCTCATGTAAAATTAAAAAACTATTATCCTAAATTTGATAGGACATTGTATGATATAACAAATAGTGATTATAATAAATATATTTATAAAATTATATGCATTGAAGGAGATTAGTTATGAAAATATTGGTTTTATTACAAATGTGTATATTAATATGTTTGTTTTCTTTCTCGCAAACAAATTATTATTATGCAGATGGTCAACAAATTTATTGGATAACAGATTCGTCATCTGCTAATATAATAGTTAAAAATACAGAAAATTATTCTCAAATAGCAAATAGTTTAAAAGACATATTTACTGGGTCAGCAGATGAAGTCTTAGAAGATGATGAAGATGACAACATTATTGTCAATAGTTCTTCGCTTCGAAATAGGAATATATCCGTCCCCAATCCGCAGGGGGACGGAAAAGATGACTGCGGGAAAATGATAGAATAAAAACTTAAAACTTTAAAGAGATGAAACGTAATATTTTATTATCACTACTTATCGGGATGATGGGTGTGATGGCATTTGTGGGATGCGAAAAGCCAGAGCCGATAGTTCCGAGCGAGGAACCGCAACAGACGATTGAAGATACTACAATTGTACAGGACACTATGCTTACATATTTTGTCGGAGAGTGGGAATGTATAGATTATCGTTATAGTAATAATGGTGGGTTATTTTTAAGGTTTAGTATGGACTCTCTGTTTGCAACCAATAATGCAATAGATTTTTATCACGATTTTGATGACAACGAGTATCCCTATCAAATACAATCTATATTCAATTATCCTGCAAATGGTCGCGAGGATGACAAAGGATATGCATATAGTGTAGAAGCTGATGATACCTTGCGTGCATATTTTGATCGTGTCAAGGAATCTTATGGGCAGACTATTACAACAACATTTATTGACCAAATTCCCAATAATCCTATTTATATTTTAAATTTGGATATACCAGTAGAATATTCTAAATTGGCAATACACGTAATTTCAAACGATACTGTTTCCTTGCATTGTTTCAATGGTGTTTTTAGTCATGCAGAGGATGCTCCTTCATATCGATATAATTTAAAAAGAATAAGATAGAAAATGAAAAATATCATTTTGTTAATTTTGTTACTATTTAGTTGTTTGCTAAAATTGTATTCTTAAGACTGTTTTGTGTATGCCAATAAAGACAAAAAACTGTACTTTTATGAGAATCAAAAAGCAATGTATATTGCTTTTAAGCGTGATGTAAGCAATGAGAAAAAACAATTATTACTTGACAAATTAGACACGACGATTAAAATTACCCTGTCCTTCGGGATTTGCAACCTTTAGCTCGTTGCTCTAAGCAACAACCTTTAGCTCGCCGCCTAAGCAGTAATCCTCAATCCCAACTACCATCATTCATATTTTCTCTGCAA
>CALDKB010000032.1 GCA_937899245.1 uncultured Bacteroidales bacterium
CCAGTTTCCAAAGTTTCGCGAAACATCTCAAAGTCAACTGCTTGAGATAGTTTTGGCAATGGATTGCCGATTTTATTCAACTTGCTCATGTTAAAATGGGAAGACTAATTCATTGTATGAAGTGGCAGCCGACTTATAATGTCTTTTAGTTAGGTTATATCATATCTTTCATTGATAGTCCAATCAAATCGACATCGTATCCCTTCAAATACTTTCTTATGTGCTGGTACTTTTCTTCAAACTCCTTTGACTTATATTTTTCTGGATTTCGCTTGACTTCGGCAACAACGGCGTGATGGTCCAAATCCTCAAGTGCAATAAGGTCAATTTCATTTTTACCTTGGCTGTCCCACCATTGCGAAACCTCTGTTACTCGTTCTTTTTCACCATACATCTGCCTGAAATACTTTTCCAGCACCAAACCGCTAAACTGCGTATAATCTTTGCGTATCGCTTCTTCCAAAAGGTTGAATTTGCCAAGTTCCACGTATGAACGATTGCTTTCAACGAATCTGAACCAGAACATCAGGAAGCAATCATCTATATAAAACTTAACGCCCTGACTATTAGGTTTAGCCCACATTGGTCTGCGTTTCTTGATTAGCGAATATTCGTTTTCCAAAGTGTCAAGATAGCGGCCTGTATTTTTCTCGATTACACTGTCAATTTCCGACTGGCTAGTCATTCCCGATGCGATGAGCTGCAATATGCTGTAATAAATTTGGAATTTGCGTCCAAACTCCCCAACAAGCAGTTCCGTGCCTTCTTCCAGAAATATGCTCGACGGACGGCAAACATCGCGTATCATATCTTCCCAAGTTTTACACCCATCATCCATCAGTTGTGCCACATACTTTGCAACTCCGCCAGTAATGGCATATAGCATAAGCAAATCCTCTGGAGTGAAATTAGGATTGTAGTCGTGGAGAATTTGCTTTAGTACCGAAGTAGAGAAAGGTTTGAGGTCGATTCTTGCGGTTTTTCGTCCGAAGAGCGGCTCGTTTCTGTCCTCAAATATTCTTTTCATCATGTTGTAGATGCTACCGCAAGCGATAAGGTGAATGTGGGCTTCGGACTGATGCTTGTCCCATACGCGCTGAATGTCACTGATAATGCCATCCCCAATGTCAGACAAGCGTTGAAACTCGTCAATTATGACGGTTGTTTTATGCTGTTTGCTATATATGAGAATTTCTTCCAAAAGCGTAGCAAAAGAAGAAATCTGTCCGTGAACGTGCAATCCCAGAACCGATTCTACCTGTTTCTGAAAATCCAAGCACTGTATTTGTTCGGCCTTTTTCCCGATGAAAAAATAAAGGTATGGGCGTTCTTTTAAGGCTTCAGTCATCAATGTGGTTTTTCCAGTACGCCTACGTCCCATCAGTACGGTAAACTGAGCAGTATTGTTTGCCATATCGTCAAGTCTTTGCAACTCCTTGATTTCCTTTTCTCTATCGTAGAATTTCATTCTTTACAAATTTGTAAATTACAAATAATTAAATTTTAAGACAAAGGTAATAAACATTTTGATACTGCTTAACTTTTGATGGATTTTTTTGTTATATATATGACGAGAAATCAAAAAACACTTCCGCTGGGCGGGGAAATATTCATCAGGTAAGAAAAAGAAAGCCTACGCTGAAATTGGGCGTAGGCTAGAGAAATGTGTTGCTATTTGGGCAATGTTTAATGAATGTCTTCAGGTTCGGAGGGTTATGCTTGGGCAATGAGTTTTTCAAGTTCTTGTTTGAATGATTCTGTGGTTGTATTTTCATAAACCCGAAAGCAATAATACATATCTTCATCTGTTTTTATATCTGCTGATGGATTAGGACGTTTCTTATAATCAGCCCAATCATCTTCCATTAAATAAACATCAAGTTGCTTTTCGTTAGGATTGCCCCACCATTGGAAATAATGGTTGTTGTATTTGAAATCAACATTCTTCTCCACACATTTATAATATCGACAATTCTCTATACTATTTTTTTTACAATAGTCGATAATATTATCGAATTTTAGTTGCGCTAAAATAGGATTTAGTACAATTTGATAAGATGGATACCCACTTTGCCATATAGCGTGGTAATTGTGATATGTCCTGCGCATCCAAGCACCAGGCATATTATTGCACACATAATCCATCAATTCGTCATCAACAATGTTCTTTATTAATGGTTCCCTAATTCTTTCTATGCTTTTTTTCGTTGTTTCAATAGTCACTCCCGTACCCATTATTGCATCAACGGCATTTTTCCAATTATTAGAAACTAAAATGCGTTTCCAATGAACAGCATCATTTGAAAATTCAAAATGCCGCCATATTTTATTCCAGAAATCATCACAATTTGCCATTAATGATTTCATTAATAAGGCATTGGACTTGAATTTTTCTTTTCCGTCTTTTACTCCATTTTTGTCAAAATACTCTTGTGCATTTATCCATTTTGTGTCAAAATGCTCCCAATCATCTCCAATATATTCTTTGGTGAACAAGAATCTAATTGCACCTTTGAAAAATGCAGTTTTTTCTGCGTCAATGATTATATCTTCCCAAGTATCATAAGAAGTTTCATCCTTTTTTTTAGATTTCCCTTCATATTTGCGAGGGGTGCCGTTTTTATCAAGAATTTGTTTGGCTTTTGCGATTTCCTCTGCAACTTGCTCTTTGGCATGATATTGATTTCCCAACTCAAAATTATCAAATTCATTAGCCAAAGAATTATATATTGTACTGCATTTTGCTGAAAGTTTTTCAATCAATCTTAAAGCTGCATGATAAGGCTCTGAACTATCTATTGTTGAATTCTCAATAATGTTCCAAACAACTCGCATCCATTGAGACAATGGTGTTGGTCTTGTTTCTCTTTTAAAGTCTGTTGCAAAATACTTCATCAAAGCATAAAAAGCCACACGAGAAGGATACG
Organism: uncultured Bacteroidales bacterium; assembly: GCA_937899245.1. Classification (GTDB taxonomy): domain Bacteria; phylum Bacteroidota; class Bacteroidia; order Bacteroidales; family ML635J-15; genus Bact-19. Next base: position 2,928 of record CALDKB010000032.1, read on the forward strand.
TTTCTCTATTATTATTGTTTTTATCTCCATAATAAAGATTCCATTGTAACTTTTCTTTATCACGATTCCAAACCGCTTGACAATCTTTTTTTATACTATTATCTTTTTCACATAAAGCATCGCATATATTAAATAATGGAGTTAAACATTTGTCAATGCCACATTTTTCAATAATACCTTGATATATATCAAATGAAACAAAGTCATCTTTTGTTGGATATAATGGCATTTCCTTCTGAATTCTTGTATTAAACACATCTACATCTTTATTTTCTTCTGTATTTGCATACCAACATCTCCAAACATTCATAAAGTGACGGTTGAAGAAACTCATCATCAAAGTATCTGGTAGTTCTTTTTCTGTTTTGCCTTCGTTCGCAACATTCCAAAACAAATCCAACCATGTGCCATCAATGCCAGTATATTTTTCTTGAGAACTGTCATATTTACCTTCTAAACTGCTTAACAAGTCACTGTTTTTCGCTTTAAGATATTGCTCCAAACTAGCCTTGAAGTTCTCAAATGGTGTAAGTTGCTTGCCACGAGCATTCATTTTTACATATGTTTCATCGGAAAGTTTATGCTCGCCCATATCAACAAAATGAAATGTGATTGGGCAGTTGCAACCACTTGTTAGTTTCTCGGCAAATGTTTTGAAATCGGCTTCGTTTCTCATTTGGCAATGAATTTCATCAAGCATAGTAAGCATACCCATTACAGTTGGATCTTTTTCCCAGTCAGGATAGAACCACGATTGATTTTTTATATTGTCCGTTAATGAAATGCCAGATATAATTTTCTCTTGCACCAATTTCTCACAAAATTCCCTTGAAGACTGCCGTGTGGCATAAGAAAATCTGCCGAGTATGCCTCTGCAAGAGCAATTATCTTTATGGTTGCAACCTGATTCAGACTGGCATTTTTCAAATACATATTTATGAAATAAGAACAATGTTGTCAGTCGTTGTTGTCCGTCGAATGGTATGAATTTATTGTCGTCAACTCGTCCATAAACAAAATCGAAAAACAACGGTTCACTATTCTTAACTGCATCAATCATTTTTGATACAAGAGATTTTCTGACATCTGCTGCTTTTGCATTTTCGCGACCTTGCGCATAATCTCTTTGAATGATTGGTATTTCTATCTGATATTTGCTAATCAACTGATAGAATGAATATATATCGTTCATTTTTTATTCTCCTTTCTTTTTTACACCGTATTTGAATTCATCATTCTCATTTTGCAGAATTGCTTCAAGTTGCAAGTATGCCGCAACCACTTTTGTCATTGCAGTAACATACTCTACTCCTGCTTGTTCGTCCCATAGTAGTGGGTTTGGTGAATTTGGCGAATAATGCTTGAAAAACACATTTCGTGTGCATATCGGCACAAACAATGATTCGGTTTCAACATTTTCGTATTCAGCCAATTTTGCTCTCTTTTCTGGATATAGTTTATTGTTAAAGGCTGCGTTTTTGTCACCTTGCAAAAGTGCCATATTGGTTAGATGGTCATCTTTCTCAAAATCTGACGAGAATGTTACAATTCCATTATTATCATTCTTATGAATAGGCTTTCCCATAAATGCACCCATAATTGCCTTGTATGTGTCAGCGTCAAGAGTTTCACTTGAATTTTTGTCATTCAAATACATATTGAGTTCTTCAATGCCATTTACCGAGATAGTTTTCAAACACTCCTTTATAGTTTTGAATTCTTCTTGATCCCAATTTGCTTCTTTCTCATTTTGGGCGTGAATGTGTTCCAATGACCACTTCTTTATTGCTGCTTCATAGTGCTTTTTAAATGGATAACGGGACACTTCACTAACTTGGTTTTGAGTAGTAGCAAGATTGAATAACAACAAAATATTGTGAATTTCATTATTATTTTTTCGATACTCCCAATTTGCAAAATTTACTTCATGCTGGTTGCTGTTAATTCCTATTGATTGCTGACAACGTTCAATCAAAGAAGATAGTAATTCATCTTTGGGCTTGTCTGCATCCCATAGCAAGTTACGAAGCATTGTCATTTTGTTCTCTCCTTTCAAATTCATTAAATAACCCACGTAATGGTATAATTTTCTGTCATCGTACCACGCTTTCATTATACGGAAGAATCTTTGAATGTTGCGCCATTGTTTTTCCCAACCTTCTTCTACAATATATTTTGAATAAGTTGAGAATATAAAGTAATCATTTAGCTTCTGTTCCTTTTCTATTTCATATTTGCAATTGCCTTCATTAGTTTTTTCGCAACGCAAAATCATTTCCAACAGGAAGTCGATTCGTGTACAGTTGAATCTTGCATCTTCTGGTTCTGGATTGATAAAATACCAAAATGAATCGTCGTGAAGAGTTTGCTCTATTCTATCCCATTCCCCTGCCATTTCCAATTGTTTCAACCTTAAAGCATCAGCATTCATTCCTTTGAAATTGTCATCTTTCAGCAAAAGTGCTTTTACCAATTCAGCATTACTCAATGATATTTTACCCGAATTAAGGCGTTTGAAAACCTCATAGGCATCGTCTTGTGTTTCATACCAAATTACTTTGCATGAGTTTTTTAGTTTCTCAGCAAAACTATTTTTCAAATTGTCCTTATAATTTATGACAACCTTTTTCGTTGAAAGCATAAAATGGAAATCAATATTCGATTCTGTTGAGTTGTCTTTAATAATATCCTTCAAAAAAGATTCGCTATTTGGCCTTGTTTGATATTGAATAGTAGGGAATTCCCCAGTATCAGTCATTATCTTTAGAATAATATAAATAGTCGTCAATCGTTGTTGACCATCTATAACTTCAAACCAATCTTTTTTATCAGATTCTTTTCCCAAACGAGAATCATTTTCGTCCATTTTTCTAACAACCAAAGGTTGCAAACAGTACCATGTCTCCTCGTTAGAATCTTTGACCTTTTCTGGTATAAACTCATTCACATCATTCAGCAAATCCTTAACCTGCTGTTCTGTCCACCTATACCCTCGTTGATAACTCGGAATAAAGAACTTCATTCCAAGAAGTTCGCTTACAGATTTTAATTCAATCTTATTCTCTGCCTTTTCTGCCATATTTTAGCATTTTTAATTACAAAAACTTTTCCAATCATTCTCCTCCTCCTCTGCCGAAGTCCATTTAAACAGATTCCGAGAAAAACGACCTGTAAATTTAATCTATTAATTCCATTTTACATACATCATCCACCAACTATTTTCGATAGAAATTCACCTTTGCTATACCATAAATTACATCTCGTGATAGTTAAGTAATATAGTTTCAATATTATAGCTTGTTCAAAACTTTTTCCAGCAAAGAAAAGCTATAGATACGCCAAAATTGGGCGTAGATTTTAGAAAAAAAATGTTGCCTTTTTTGCCATTTTTCAACCTTTTGAAAATAAACACGTTGACATTTTTCGGGGCGACTTTTCGGTGCAAAGATACACTTTTCGGGGTGACTTTTGCAAGAAAGAGGATAAAAATTTATGTCGGTAGCTTTACAAATAGCAGTACTTCTGTCTTCGCAAAACAGCACCAGATGCTGAAACAAGTTCAGCATGACGAGTGCCGTTTTTGCTGATTCTCGATTTACACTTCCCTAATCAGAAAGGCCATATAAAACGGTAATGTAAGCAACGCATCATCCCGTCCAACATTGTAGTCGCCAAGCTTTATCGCATGGAAAACATGATAATGTTCGGGGTGCTTCATAACAGTCTGCAACGATTTGGCATTGCCGGACTTAGCCTTACATTCTACTGGGCAACATTCACTTTTGTAGCGAATCAAAAAGTCGAGTTCCAATCCGCCTTCCTTTTGGAAATAATAGAGTTTACGTCCCATTTTGCCAAAAATGTCAGCAGCAAGATTTTCGAAAATTGCGCCCTTGTAACCGCCAAGATTACCTTGCATGATGCTCCATGCTGTACCTTCTTCCAACATATTGACTAACAATCCAATGTCGCTCATATATACCTTGAAGTTATCTGGAATTGCATTGCCACTGAGAGGCAATTCCGTTATGCTCGTATTGTAGCAACGCCTAATAATTCCTGCATCTTCAATCCATTGTAAACTACCGACATACTGACTTGCACGTCCACCTTTTCTTATAATAGAATACTGGAACTTTTTGTTGTCTTTTGCCAATTGGGCAGGTATAGACTCAAAGCACTCACGAATGCGCGATTTGTCTTCCTGAAGAGCATATTTAAGCATATCTGCCTTGTAGGTTTCGATGATAGCATGCTGCACGTCAAAAACTTCGTTCATGTCGTTGGTTTCAAGGAAAGCTTTTACAGCCTCCGGCATACCTCCAACTACAACGTAACGAAACAATAATTGTCGCATACGCTGGTGAACACCTTCGTTGACAGGATTTTCCTTGTCTAAACATTCCTGCAAGTAGTCAATGTGCTGCTGTTCAATGCCATTTGCCCATAGCCATTCCTCAAAGTCCATTGGGTACATTGTAACTATCTGCTCAAATCCGACCGGAATAGATGCCGAAAACTCTTCTTCCTGCTCTTCCTTTGATTTGTAGCCGTTTACCCCAAGAAGAGAACCTGTACAAATTACATCGTAGCGGCCATCCAATTTGAAAAACTTGAGTGATGAACGGGCATTTGGGCAGTCTTGAATCTCATCTAGGACAAGACAAGTTTCATTAGGAACGAACTTTGCATCTTTCACACCGACAGATATGTTAAGTGTAAGAGTGTCAACATCAAGAGCACCAGCAAAGAATGTCTTGTATTCCTTATGCTCATGGAAATCTAAATACACCACATGGCTGTAGTGTTTTTTTGCAAACTCCATTACCGAACTTGTTTTTCCGCATTGACGGCAACCCTTTATAACCAGTGGTTTATGGTCTTTTTTATTTTTCCACTGGAGCAGCATTTTTTCTATCTTTCTTCGGTACATAGTTCCATTTTTTTTTGTTATTTTTCAAATCGCTGAAAATAAACATGTTGACATTTTTCGGGGCGACTTTTTCCGATTGCCATACACTTTTCGGGGCGACTTTTCGGTGCAAAGATACACTTTTCGGGGCGACTTTTGCAAGAAAGAGGATAAAAATTTTTGTCGGTGGTTTTACAAATAACCGAACTTCAGCTTTCGCAAAAAACTATTAAGCTATAGTTTTATTCCTTTGCCTTCTGCGCCTTATATTCCGCTAGCCATTTCTTCAGCAAAAATGCAGTGAAATATGGGAAAGTGTAGAATTTGCCATTGAAACCGATGTTCTTGTGGCAGAGTTTTATGCCGTACTTTATGTCGGGGTACGAGTCGCTTTTTATCAGGTTGTTGAGCGATACAGTGGCGGCATCCTTGGCTTTCACTTCAACGGGGACAAGGCTGTCGATGTCACGGACGAAGAAGTCCATTTCTAGCTGGGCGTTCTCTTTCTTGAAGTAATATATCGGTAGCCCTGCCTTTACAAGTGCTTCGGCGATTACATTCTCGTATATCGCACCCTTGTATATGCCGAGATTCCTGTTCTTGCGCAGGTTATCAAGCGAATACTCGTCGAGGCTTGCCATAAGCAGCCCTGTGTCGTGGAAATATATCTTGTACTTCGACTCGTCGTAGTTGCCTTTAAGCGGAAGTTCGGGAAACGACATGCTGTAGCAGATGTTTATTATGCCTGCATCACTAAGCCAATCGACACAGCCGATGTAGTCGCGACTTCGTGCGTGGGCGGCAACCTTGCTTATCTGGAACTTCTTGTTGTCCTTGGCGAGAAAAACTGGTATGTTGCGATAGACATTCTTTATCTTCTTGTTTTCTTCGCGACTGTTATGCTGGCGTGGAACTTCAAC
>CALDKB010000033.1 GCA_937899245.1 uncultured Bacteroidales bacterium
GGACTTCGGCAGGAACTGGTGAAACGGCATAAATTTGTTAAAAATAGAAGTCCCCGTAAATAGAACACCATGCTTTTCAACTCAATAGAATTTCTTATCTTTTTGCCGGTAGTATTTCTGCTCTACTGGTTTGTTTTTGATAGGTTTATCAGTAAGTCGAAATGGCAGTTGCGTTTGCAGAATGCATTTGTTGTTATTTCAAGCTATGTGTTCTATGGCTGGTGGGACTGGCGTTTCCTACTATTAATTGCATTTACATCGCTTTGCTCGTGGGGCAGCGGAATGCTGATGCAAAAGGCTGATTTGCAAAGTGTTAATGGGGGCAATCTATTGAGAACCAACAAGTTGCAAAAAAGAGAAAACTAATAACTGCATCAAACATTGTCCTTAACCTTGCCATTTTGGCAACTTTCAAGTATTACGATTTCTTTGTAACCGAATTTGCAAAACTTTTCCACATTTCCGCCGACGGTATTTTGCTGAATGTCATTTTACCGGTTGGCATTTCGTTCTACACTTTCCAAGCATTAAGCTACTCGATAGATGTATATCGTCGTAAGATTGAGCCGACAAAAGACATTATTGCATTCTTTGCTTTCATATCGTTTTTCCCGCAACTGGTTGCAGGACCAATCGAGAGGGCGACAAACTTATTGCCACAGTTTCTAAAGAAGCGCGAGTTCGACTATGCAACCGCGGTTGACGGATGCCGGCAGATATTGTGGGGTTTGTTCAAGAAGATTGTCGTGGCTGATAATTGCGCTGTGGTTGTCAACGAGATATTTGCCGACTATGCAAACATGCCTGCAAGTCTGCTATTGGTTGGTGCTTTGTTTTTCACTTTCCAGATATATGGAGACTTTTCTGGCTATTCCGACATTGCCATAGGAACGGCAAAGCTGTTTGGCGTAAAGTTGATGCGCAATTTCAATGTGCCGTATTTTAGCCGTGACATTGCCGAATTTTGGCGCAGGTGGCATATTTCGCTAAACACATGGTTTCGCGACTATGTATATATTCCGCTTGGTGGCAGTCGTACAACCAAGGCAAAGATTGTAAGAAATACTTTTGTGATTTTCCTGCTCAGTGGACTTTGGCACGGAGCCAACTGGACATTCATTGCGTGGGGTGCTTACCACGCATTGTTGTTTTTGCCGCTCATACTCTTGGGCAAGAACCGCAAATATACCGGTACTATTGCCGAAGGCAAGTTTTTGCCAAGTTTTAAAGAACTATGTATGATGCTGTTGACATTTGCGCTTGTAGTAATCGGGTGGATTTTCTTCCGTGCCGAAACCATAGGCGATGCAGGGCATTATATAGCGTCTTTGTTCAGTCCAGAGATATGGAGAGCATCCTATAGATTCTTCTTGCGACCTAGAACCTATGTAGGTTGGTTTGTAGTGATAATGTTGGTGGTGGAATGGTTGCAGAGGGATAAGGAACATGGACTGGAAATTGCTAAAATGAAATATTCTTGGTTGAGAATATTGATTTATTATGCGATAATTGTTATGATGTTTTTGTTTTCTGGAGAGACAGAAACTTTCATTTATTTTCAATTTTAGGCGATGAAAAGATTTTTGATAAGAATATTTTTAATAATTGCTATACCTATAATATCATGTACATTGTGTTGTGAATATTGTATTAGGCAAATACCAAATGATTACGCATACAAAAATATATGGATGACAAATAATATAGAGAAAGTAAGAATTCTATGTTTAGGAAGTTCTCATAGTTATTATGGCATAGAACCAAGTTTATTTTCTAAAAGTGCATTCAATGCATCACATGTTTCTCAAAGTATAAAATATGATCATTTTATTTTTACAAAATTCTACGATAAAATGGATTCATTACAAGTGCTAATTTTACCAATATCTTACTTCTCATTGACAAGTAATGGACCTGAAGGAGGAATTGAGGATTGGAGGGCAAAGTTTTATTCTATTTATTATAATTGTGATTATCACAGATTTGAGCCTAAATATAATTTAGAAGTGTGGAATGGACTACATTTAGATGAAATTATAGATTTTGTTTTAAAAGGAAAGACTCGATTGAAATGCAACGATTTGGGAAGAGGAACTAGTTATAAATTGGAAAGTCGTGATAATGATTGGAAACAATCAGGAATAGCTGCAGCCGAAAGACATACAAAAAATGAAATTAACGATGAGATTGTTTGTAATAACATTGACTATGCAGAAGATATTATAAAGATGTGTGCTTCGAGAAAAGCAAAAGTAATTATATTGACAACTCCAACATACAAAACCTATAGAAATAACCTTGATTCTTTGCAATTGAATATTATGACAGAAAATTCTGAAATGCTAGAGAGAAAATACGACAATGTATTATACATTAATATGCTTGATGATAGTAGGTTTGTTGATGATGATTTTTTTGATGCAGACCACTTAAATGAATATGGAGCCGCAAAGCTGACAATGATATTAAACCATGCCATTGATTCTATGAAATTATTAGAATAATCATTGTATTATAAAGGGATTTCCTATTTTTTTTGCCATATTTCCTCACTACCCAAATTTTGCAAATCACTGCAATATATATAATTGCAAGTATATGGTTTTGCTTTTTGCTTTCTGGCAGATAATTTGTATCTTTGCAAGATAATAGTTCGAAATTTTATCGACATGAAAGCAACATACCTTATAATATTATTACCATTTATGCTGATTGCTTCGTTGGGTTATGGTATGCGCCGTATTATGGAAAGTTACGACAGGTCGTGTTTTACTTTTATGGAACACTTCACACGGATTACCATACCGTTATATGCGCAGACCACCCAAGCTACCACCCAAGTTACCCCCCAAGTTACCCCCCAAGCTACCCCCCAAAACTCTTCATGTAGTTTCACCTCAAGTTGAGAGTCTTTTAATTGTACTAAAAAAGGATGAATTGACTAGGCAGGAGATAATGAAAATGCTGAATATTAGCAATTTGAAATATTTTAAAACAGATTTCTTGCAGCCTGCTTTGCGTGATGGTTTAATTGAGTTTGTTTATCCCGACAAACCAAACCATCCGAGACAAAAGTATCGTAGAGTAAAAAATAAACGAAAGGGGATTTCTAATTAAATCTCATTGATACATAACTTGTTATCCTGCAAAAAAGTCCTAAAAATGCAATTAAAAATACGTTTTCTGCTATTGCAGTGAGAATGTGAAAAAAATCAGTTATTTCTTTGTTGTTCAGAGAATTGATTACTATCTTAGCATCAAAAATAGAATCATAGTTACAAGATAAAACAGAATCTGTTCGACAAACTTTTTGATGACTTCTACAAATTTCTGGAGGCGAAGCAACTGATTATGAATGAAGGCGTTATAATAGACGGCAGTTCCGTTGAAGTTCCCCGTCAGAGAAACACCCGTGAAGAAAACAAGGCCATCAGGAAGAGGCACGTTTTCGCTTTCTGCGAGCAGAGCATGAACGGAATGTTCAGCAGGGCAGTCGGTCTTGTCCGAAATATGGCGTTATACACACTGACAAACCTTGTTTACAACATGAACAGATTTGAACAGATAATGCGGCTCGGCATGAATTAAAAAGTGTAATGCATTATTATCCCCACCCTCAAAAAAAATATTCAAAAAAGGTAGGTAAAATGTAAAAAATATGATAGAAATAATTTAAATTTGCAGTGTCGTTATCTTTAGATTCTGTTTAACGGACTTCGCTGGAACTGGTGAAACGGCATAAATTTGTTAAAAATAGAAGTCCCCTAATAAATTCAGGCGGAGAGTTAAAGGTTGATGGAGGCAAAATAGAAAATGCAAATATAAAAGCACTTAATGGTGGCAGCATAGTTATGATAAACAATGGAATCATCAATATTTGCCAACACGGGGAGTTTTGTATAGCCCCGGGTGCAACTTACGAGAATCAATATGGTGTTATAGAATAAAAAGGTTATATTATGAAGAAAAATGTTTTGATATTTTTAGTAGCCATAGTGGCAAACGCCTATGGACAATCTGATTTTCCAATATCCAATGCTATATGGAATGTAGATAAAATCGATGCCGATGGACCTTATGAACATACGCTATATGCAACTGTTGGTGATACATTGATAAATGATACTGCGTATTCGATATTGTCAATTATTAATGATACTGTTATTGGTGACGAAATGCCAGACACTCATCTTGTAGGATATATTAGGAATGAAGGGGAGAAAGTGTTGTTGAGATGTGATGGGGCGGAAATAACCCTCTATGATTTCTCTAAAACAGTAGGAGATACAATATGGCACAATGGATATTTTATCTCCTTTTTTCAAAACGAAACACATTATGGTTTAGATGAAGAACATTTTAAATACATAAGTATTATAAATAACAGATATGTTGAAGACGGGATGGAAAAATACGAGGTATCAATAGGTAATTATGATGATGAGTATGGTTTTGATGAACTTCACGGAGATATTTGGATTCGAGGTGTAGGAAGCATGCGTGGCTTGATAAGGCACCTTTGGTATCCGCCAATGTCAGAAATGGATAGATATTATGACAATACTCTAACATGCCTTAAACATAATGGTCTTGTAAAGTATTTCAACGATCCACGATGTTCAAGATGCTTCTGCTGGTATGACACATCGGAAATATCAAATGAAAATGCAGACGAAAGCATAAATGTTTATCCTAACCCTGCTTGCAATTCTATAGCAATAGATATTGAAAAAGAATATACGGATTTGACGGTTGAAATAATCGATGAAACGGGCAGAGTTGTTTACAGTAGAAACGACCTTGAAAATCCTATTTCGCTTGACAATTTCGTTACTGGAATTTATTTTGTACGCTTGCAGGTTGATGGCGGTGTTACTACTAAAAAAATTGTTGTGGAATAAATAGAACTGGAGCAAAATGAAAACTACGGCTTCATTTAATGCTTCTGAACTTCCAGCAGGAATGTACATATATTCGTTGATTGTGGATGGAAGAGAGATTGATAGCAAGAGGATGATTTTGACTAAATAATAGGAGATTCCAATATGAAAAGAATATTTTTAATTTCATTTCTCATAATGTTGTGTACGGTTTCGTTTGCACAATTGAGATATTTTTTCCCCGATTCGAATGGCTGTTTTTCGGTTAGCGAATACAAGTATTGGTTCAATGGTGATACCATAATAAACGGATTGAAATACAAGGCTGTTTATATGCAATATATGGATTCTGTTCCAAATATTGACAGGGCAAACTATTATGCTGCCGTACGAGAAGATACGCTTGCAGAGAAGGTGTATTGTTTTCAGGCAGAAGATACTGTGGAAAGATTATTGTACGATTTTTCTTTAACCGAAGGTGATGAGGCTTTAGTTTACAACTATTGGCCTTGGATGGAGGAACGCCAAGTAATTGTGGAAGATGTAGATTCGATACTTGTAAATGGCAGTTACAGGAAACGCATTGTGTTAATGGAGGATTGTGCCGATATTGTATGGTGGATAGAGGGTATTGGCAGTACACTGGGTACATTTGAACCTGCTCCTTATTGTATAGTTGATGGCGGTTCAATCCTTTTGCTATGTGTCCACATAGATGGAGAATTGATATATCAATATTATCCTGAGTGTTATTATTATGATACAACTACAGCCGAAAGATACGATATGGAACCCGTAAGCATTTATCCGACAGTTACCAATGATATTTTGAATATTGAGCATTCTAATGTTTTTGATGATGGATGCAAATATTCCATATACAATATCTTGGGCAAGCAAGTTGCAGATGGCAAGTTGGATTCGGCTACGATAAGTGTTACTGACTTGGAATGCGGTATGTATATGATTGTCATATATAAATCCGATAAGGTTTATAGCAGTAGGTTTGTAAAGAAATAAGACTTATGAAAAGAATTGTTTTTTGCTTGTTATTCGTATGCAGTTGTATGCTCGCATATACGCAATATATTGTATCTCCTGAAGATTTGTTAATTGATGATGTTATCCCCAGTGGTATATCTCAGGGTAAAGTTAGGTACAGTAGCGACTATAATTTTTATAATAACTTGAACACTTGGATTCCATACTGCAATTCGGAACCATTGAAAAATCCACCTATCACATATATAGAAATTTCGTTTCATGTTTTTCTTGATGGCAATGGCGGAAACAATCAATATACTGATACGCAACAAGGAAGAGAACGGCTTATTTCTCTCCTAAATCATGTGAATAATATATATTCTGGTAATTGGGGACCGTCCGACCCTGTTGCTGGCGTTGTAGAATTGCCTAATCGAGATACGAGAATAAGGTTTACTTTGGGAGATGACAATGAAAGAATATATTTCTACAATAATGCTAATGTTCATATTCAATATTACAGGATTTAACTGGAACAGCCATAAATATTTCATATTCACTTAAAGTTGACGGAACCCTATCTATTATAATATGTGATACTTTGGGGAATAAAGTAAAAACAATTTTTTTGCAAAACACTTGCAAATCTGGCGATTATATTCAGACATTACCACTGTCTGATTTTGAACAAGGAACATATCTTATTAAAATTATTTTTAATGGATACGAACAAACTGAAAAATTAACAATAAAATAGAATAAAATATGAAAAATTTAATTTTGCTCATTTTAACTTTAGTAGCACTGGTCGCTTGTGAAAAGCAATACGAAAATCCTGTACAACCGGCAGGGAATACAGTGTCGAAACCAACAGATGATGCTTCTGCTCAAGAGAACAAAAACGAAATAAAAGAAGAAGACATATTTGCAGAAAACAGAGAATTCCCTGTGGGCAATTCGGATTGTAACAAACTAGTCTATAATGGTAGATACGGTAATGATTTTAACTCTGCCGTTGATTCTTTGAGAAGAATTTGTAGGTTGGATGAATATGGCGAAGATGGATATGAAGTTATGAGAGAACCTATACTTAATGTTCTTTTTAACTACGACGATAGGTCATTTTATTCAGTTTGGTTTCAAAATGAAAATTATTTAAGTCGTTTCTTCTGGCTTGACGACAGAGGAAATAATTATGATCATCTTTTTTGTGATGATTAAGATTTCTAACGATGCAAAGTTACTATTATTGACAAGATACACATAGGCGATTCCATTCGCAAGGTTCTTGCAGAAAAGGATAAAAAGCGTTTCGTGGCTTGCCTGGAACATACCTTGCAAGCATATTTTATCCCACCAATTCCACTTTTTAGGAAAAATGGAACACCGATTATTGAAAAGAAAGGTATTGTTTTGTAGAAAATTATTTGCACGACAAAAAGGAGATAAATTTTAAATAAAATAGAAATGAAAAAGTTATTTGTTTTATTGGTTTTGTGCATTTGCAGTTTGTGTATGTTGTACGCGCAGCCTGTTGGCAAAATAGGTTCGTATTTATGGAGTATCTGCAAATGTTCGTCATACGACAACCAATGCTACGGCAGCTATTATATGAAATTTTCTGACGAGGAGGTTATCGGCGAATATACATACCGCAAGGTGATATATTCAAATGATGAAAACCAAGAAAATTGGATCCCTGCCGGATATATGCGGGCAGAAGGCGACAAGGTATATTATCGCCATAGTGCAAATTATGAGGATATTTTATACTACGATTTTTCGTTGCAGCTGGGCGATGAATTTTATGTAGAGGCAATAGAATGTACCCTCGTTGTCGATTCTGTAGGAACTATAACTGTTGGTGATGAGCAGAAAAAATTAATGAGGCTTACAGATGGCGGCATGAGCGTAATATGGTGCGAAGGTATTGGCTCAATGGACGGGCTTCTCAACTATTTTGGAAGCATCAGAATGGTAGGCGGATACGAAAAACTGCTATGCGTGCAGGAAAATGACGAGTCATTATTTGTAAATCCGCAGTTTGGCGAATGCTTTATAAGAGGAACCGCCGACTTGCATAGCAACGAATTATCCAGCGTTAGCATTTTTCCAAATCCATCGTCGGGCAAATTCTACATTTCTGCCGAGGGCATGGAGGCAAGAGCCGACATATACGACTTGTTGGGCAGGAAGATAGTTGATATCGAAAACATTGATAATGAAATAGAAATAGATTTGTCTGGCTACGGCAAAGGCATTTATTTTGTACAACTAAAGATTGACGGCGAGGTAACAACGAAAAAAATTGTTGTGGAATAATTGATGTGTTTCATTCCTATCTTGCTTGATTTGTAATCTAATATGGCGATTTTATCCCACCCATTCCTCTTTTTAGGAAAAACAGAACACTAATTATTGGAATATTTTTCTTTGCTTTGCAAAATTGAAACAAAATAACTGAACTTTATGCGTAAAGTTACCATAACGACTGTAGTGATACTGGCAAATGGGTGGAATATGCCGCAGACGGCATTCGCGTAATCAACGATGTACGCCAGATACCCCGTACAGACTTGGAGGCATTTACTGTTGATATGGTAATCGTGTATATATGTCTACAAGGCAAAGTTACAATCACAATTGATGACAAAAAGTACACCATAACACGCAATAAATTGCTGATACTGATGCCGAATACTACCGTTGGCAGTTACAAGTGGTCCGATGATTTTGTCGGCAAGGCATTGGCGGTTTCTCTGCAAACCATTGAAAGTAGCATTTATCTCTGCCGTAAGATTTGGGACAGTTTAACCTACCTGCATCAGAATCCGGTAGTACCCTTGACGGCGGAGGACCTGCAAGTATTCCACCATTATTACGGATAGCAACTTCACATAATGTTGCCGACCCCGTTTACAAGCACGAAATCATCAGCCATCAGATCAAAAGCATTATATACGAGTACCTGTCAATTATCGACCGTGTTATGACGGAAAAAGGGCAAACTGTCACTATTGGCAGGCAATCTTCCAACGACGACCTTTACCGCCGTTTTTGGGAACTGCTGGCGTTTGCCAAAGGAAATATACGACAGGTGTCGCAATACGCCGAGCAGTTGTGTGTAACTCCAAAGCAACTTTCCGCTGTAGTAAAGGCTAGTAGCGGGCGCACTGTAATCGAATGGATTAACGAAAGTACCATAAAGGCAATAACAAACGAACTTCGATACACACAGAAGAGCGTCAGCGAGATAGCACAAGAATTTGATTTTCCAAGTCTGTCATTCTTCGGCAAGTATTTCAAGAAGCACACTGGATTTTCGCCACGCGCCTATAGGGAACGGTTGGTGGAGTCTGTTCCTTAATCGCATCGCTCATCCCACAGCCACCACTCCGCAGCACGAATCTTTTATTGCACCAGTAATAGATGAGAGGCAGTTGTTT
>CALDKB010000034.1 GCA_937899245.1 uncultured Bacteroidales bacterium
TTGAAACCAGTGTATCCTGCATAAGCCTTGCTACTGCCACAATATCAGCATCACCCTCTTCAAAGTTTTCCAACAGGAATCCATACCCTGCTGCATCGTAATCAGCCAAGCGCGATTCGTAAATCTGCTTGAACGATTCGTATAGAGAAATGTCATCGTTTGAAGGAGCGGACTTACCAAGTATCGGGCCAACAATAGGAGGGTCAATTGGAGGATATACAGGCACAATGCATATTGTCGGATTGCAGTCGTTGGCTGCACTGCTGGAAGTCCTTGTTATACTGCCTTGTATTGATGCCGGATAATAGGGATTTGATGAATTTGCTTGACCGCTAAAGTAGTATGTCGGATAATTGGTGTTATCCGTTTTGATATTCAATACTCCTGCTGTAAATTGGTTTCCTGCACCAGTAGAAGACGAGCCTTGATGGCAGACAAAACCTGTAGTCTTGATGTCGTTGTTGAAAATATTTGAAAATTCATTGCACGAAATCAGAAGCCCAGGATTGTTGTCGGAATATATGCCCCTGTCAAGTTTCCCGAATGTGTTCCTGTGTATGTTGTCAACTCCAGAATTATGCATATAGATTCCGTTAGTCTGGCAGAATACTGATGTGGAGTTTGTCGTATATATTGAATTGCCCTCTATCTTGTATCCAGTGCAATTGCTTGAATATATTCCGTATCCGTTTTCAGGAGACAAAGATTCCACTCCCGTGAGGTTCATATCCGACATTGTAATGCTGTAGTTGTTTACTGCGCTTGCGTAAACCGACTGCTTGCATTTCTCAAAATCTGCCTTGAAAACATTGAACGGATAGTTTGTTCCTGTATTCTCTGCATTTACACCTTTTGTAAATCCACTGAAAGTATTATTGCTTTCTCCTGTGCAAGAACAAGGAAAATCAGCACTGTAGTCGCCATAAGTACACGATGGTTTTATGTATGCTCCAGCACTGGCAAGTGTAATGGCATTGCCTCTTGTCGGAGAACCTGTGCGCACATCGCTGAAATGGCAACCGCGTATTGTAACACCGTTTACGCCCCACATTGTTATTATGTCGCTGTAGGTTACACCTGCCGCGGTGAAAATGTTGTTGTCGTCAATAGTGAAATTGCAGTTTTTGAAATAGCTGACATTAGATGTTTCGCTTCCCGTTGATGTGTGATTGATGTATGCCATGAACTCTGCGCTTCTTCTATTGTTCAGGAATGTAGAGTTTGTACATTTTACTATACCTCCAGTTGTGTTGTAGTCGTCACCATCCCAAGTGCTTATTGCATCCTTCGCGTTTGATATTACAGAACCGTTTTTGATTTCGAGAGTTCCCTGCTTTTCTGCTAGTTGACGTTCGTTCTTGTTGCCAAGTACACGGATGCCTTTCCACATCTTGCCTGAACATAAATTGGTAATGGTTCCGCCATCAACAACAAGTTTACCATTGGGGCGTATAACAATCTTGGCTTCCGGGGAACAACGTACGGTTGATGATATTGTTACCGTACTTCCGCTGCTTACCGTAAAAGTTCCTGCAATGACAGAATTCATTCCAAGTGTCATTGACCCGCTTGCAGTATAATTGTTATAGCATGTGGTATATCCAGATGTAACATTTACATTCTTTGTCTTTGTAACTGTATAGTCCTCATGCTCGAAGTTCGCCTTTACCCATCCAGATCCATAGGCAATAGGACGAACCGTTATGCTTGATGTATGCTGCCCCGAAACTATTTCAATATTGCTGCTTGTTGTCCATGTCAATGTCGTGCCATTCGGTATTGTATTGTTACCTATTGAGTATGTGTATGTGTCGCATGATGACACCGAAGAATTTCCACTTACAGAATAATTGTAGAAATAAGCCTGCATAACGGCTTTATGGGCATCTACTAGACCATAGCCTAAATATTCGTTCCATTCTCCATTTGGGTGTGCAGATGGATTATTTGTGTATGAATATATATTACCGCTTATCCTTTGCGCAGTCTGCTCTATTATTGTCTTAACTTGACCAGATGTAAGGTTGGTATTGGCAGAAAGCATAAGAGCGGCAACGCCTGAAACGTGAGGAGCAGCGGCTGAAGTTCCGCCAAAATCAGAGTAGTAATTTCCTGTAACATTAAAACCTTTGTCTCCCATTCTGTCAATTGTATATATACCAGTTCCTGGTGCAACAACACTTAATTTTTCTCCGAAATTAGAAAAACTACATTTCTCACCATTATAATCAATTGCACCAACAGATATTGTATTAGGATGCGCTGTACTAGGAAAAGTGTGTGCCCAATAGTTGCCATACGAGCCGACCAATACACATCCTTTATTATTTCTACCCAAAGTGACAGCATTAGCAATCTCATACCTAACCAAATCAGAATCTTTCTTATTCCATGAACAATTTATAATATAAGCATCAAAATCGTTATATGCTTTCTTAATTGCTGTGGCAATCCTCTTATTACTAAAAAAGTGTCCATATTTTTTAACAATTCTAATTGGAACTATGTATGTATTAGGAGCTACGCCTGCTATATATATATTATTATGGACAGATGAAATAATTCCTGCACAACATTCCCCATGTTTTCCTGTAGAAAGAGGACGACCTGTACCATCCCCATTTGCTGTATATCCAGGTAACACCTTATTAATTCCACCTGAGAAATAGAGGTCATCATGTTCTTCGATACCATCATCCACTATAGCAACCTTTATATTACTTCCTAATGAGCCTGTTGCATTTTGTAAAAAAGACCACGCTTTTTCTACGTTAATGTCAATGTCTGTGGTACCATTATTTTGTCCTGTATTTTTTAATGCCCATTGGCTTGAATATAATTCATCACTAGTAGAGAGTCCCGATTCACTATAAAAATCAGGTGTAGAATAAATTGTCCATGTACTATCATGCAGTCTATTTGCTAACTGCACCATTTTACTCTCATTGCTACAAATTAATTTATACTCGCCATTTCCTTCATAATTATAAGAAACGACATCATATGAACTGAACATACCTAAAACATACTGTTGAAATTTTGTTGTATCAGACAACCTTACATAAATTTCGTTTCTTAGCCATATTGGGTAGTTTCCATCTAAAATCTTAGAAAAACTAAAAAAGGATATATCATCATTGTTGACTGAAATTGCGTTAAGTAATGATGGTATATTCATATTACGAAGTTCCGGACAATATACTATAATATTGTCATCTTCTTCGTCATAAAACACTTCAAAATTGTTATAATTGGCAAATTTTACATTTATATTAGACACTATTGTATTATAATTGTTTAGATTATGTACAATTATATTTGCAGAAGAAGAATCTGTCGTCCAATAATGGGCAACGTTATTAGCATAATAATAGTTATCATTTTGAGCATTAGAAACATTGATAGATAATGTTACAAATAAAAAAACGCATACGATTTCAAATATGTTCTTTTTCATATCTTTTAATAATTTTCTATACAACTAATTTTATAAATTTTTACGGGAGCAATCGCAAATCCTTGATAATGTTTAACTTTTCTATATTTCATTCTTTTCAAGCATATTTTTACCTTACGATTCATTTCATCGTCTATATACTTACTAGGCACATGCCCTGTAATTGCATAACGTTCAGATGTTAAATCTTCTATGAAAGTAGCATTAATATTTATGGTCTGCATAGACTCCTCCTCTGGCATAGGAAAATTTCTACCTTCTGAGGTCAAATATCCAACTTTCATATCTTCACATTCGCATGAGGAATGTTTCTGACATCCACTTAATGCCATCACCCCCATCATCCCGATAAGTAGTGATAATAAAATATTACGTTTCATCTCTTTAAAGTTTTAAGTTTTTATTCTATCATTTCGTCCGCAGTCATCTTTATAGTCCCCCTGCGGATTTGTGACTTTTTATTGTGTTAATAGAATCTATCGTATCATTGACAGAATATATATCAAAATCGTCATAATTAGCAATATGATTTTTCAAAATTATCTGTTCAGAATCTTGTGAAACCTGCGAATTAGCAATAATTACAAATAGTAATCCTAATAATGTAAAAACTATCTTTTTCATCATTCACATGTTATTTCTTCTTGATAAAAAACCAAACCATGTTTAATTATTATAAGTTCATAACTTCCTACTTTTATATTGTCAATCGAATAATTTACATCGATAGGACAGAAGCAATTAGTTTGATTCTCACATATTTCACTAATATTTACATTAATGGTTTGAGGGTCAATTTCTGAAACTACAGAAAGGCTATCAATACCACAATTAACATTAAAACCTTCAATATTCAACAACAAAACACCATTTTCATAATTTGTTGACACTTCTCCATAATAACTATCCCTTTGGTTTGAATGACAACCTGTATATGACAATGTTGTATTATGAGTTACAGGTGTAGTTTCTCCCTGCGGATTGGTGACTGGATCCTCTGTTGTTTGCGATGTAACTGTTGTAGTCGTAGGATTTTCTCCCTGCTCTGGCTTTTCACAACCCATAAATGCCATCACCCCCATCATCCCGATAAGCAGTGATAATAAAACTATCTTTTTCATTGTTATAATAT
>CALDKB010000035.1 GCA_937899245.1 uncultured Bacteroidales bacterium
TCACCAGATTTGGCAAAGCCAGCAGATTCACAGATTTCTCAACGAAGTTGTAGGAACCTTTTACTCATTTTGATAAAGCAAAGAAATCTAAAAATCAAATGAATAGATTCACCAGATTTGGCAAAAACTGTATATTCACTGATTTAGCGGCTCTGCCGCAGGTGTTTCTTTGTTACGCCACACAAGCATCACTTTTATTTCAAACCATTTTGAGAGATTTATCAAAAAACATCCCCGAAAATGTGTATATTTGCGCGGACAAAAATTTACAACAGATGGATTTTAACAACGATTTTCGCAAGTATGCCGTAAAGCACAAAGGCATAAACGGTTTGGTATTTGACCAGTACACAAGCATTTACAATGGGTACATAAATCCAACAATCATCGAGGAAAGGTCACTCAATGTTGCACAGATGGACGTCTTCTCTCGATTGATGATGGACAGAATCATCTTCCTCGGCACTCCAATTAACGATGATGTGGCCAACATTATTCAGGCACAGCTTCTATTCCTCGAAAGCAGCGATCCAAGCAAGGACATCCAGATTTACTTCAACTCTCCTGGCGGTTCTGTTTATGCAGGACTTGGAATTTACGACACAATGCAATACATACGTTCCGACGTTGCTACTATCTGCACGGGCATGGCGGCTTCTATGGCAGCAGTTCTTCTTTGCGCCGGAGCTCACGGCAAACGTTCCGCCCTAAAGCATTCGCGCGTTATGATTCATCAGCCTATGGGCGGCGCTGAAGGCCAAGCCTCCGATATCGAAATCACCGCAAAAGAAATTCTTAAGCTTCGCGAGGAACTATACGAAATCATTGCAAACCACTCGCACCAGAACATAGAAAAAGTTCGCATCGACTCCGACCGCGACCACTGGATGACTTCGGAAGAAGCAAAGGCTTACGGAATGATTGACGAAATACTTTACCGCGACATCAAGTACTAATAAAATGCCTTGTAGAGTTGTGGCACGCCACGACTCTACAAGGCATATTTAGCATTTTAATAGACAACAAATGGAAAAAAACGATCGTTGCTCACTTTGTGGACGTTCGCGCAAGGAAGTCGGCATTTTATTCCAGGGAGTTAACGGAAACATCTGTGACAGTTGCGTCAGACGTGTTCACGAAATCCTTGTGGAAGAAGAGCAATTCCAAGCGATAGAAAAAGCCAAAAAGAAAACCATAAAGCTAAAAAAGCCGAAAGAGATAAAAGAATTTCTCGACGACTATGTCATCGGTCAGGACTATGCCAAGAAAGTGCTTTCCGTTGCCGTTTACAACCACTACAAGCGCATTAGCCAGGAAAAGACAGACGTTGACATTGAGAAGTCGAACATCATCATGGTAGGCGAAACAGGAACAGGCAAAACGCTGTTGGCCAAGACTATAGCCAAGATGCTAAATGTTCCATTCGCTATTGTTGACGCAACCGTCCTTACCGAAGCCGGTTATGTAGGCGAAGACATCGAAAGTTTGTTGACGCGTCTGCTTCAGGCCGCCGACTACGATGTAGCGTCTGCCGAACAGGGCATTGTCTTCATCGACGAAATCGACAAGATTGCTCGCAAGGGCGACAATCCAAGCATAACCCGCGACGTTTCGGGCGAAGGTGTTCAGCAAGGTCTGCTAAAACTGCTCGAAGGATCTATTGTAAATGTTCCTCCACAAGGCGGCCGCAAGCATCCTGAACAGAAGATGATTGCCGTTGACACAAAGAACATTCTTTTCATCTGCGGCGGCGCATTCGAAGGAATCGAAAAAATAATTGCCAGAAGAATGAACACCCAGGTTGTCGGATATGGCACACAGAAGAACATGGAGAAAATCGACAGCAACAACATGCTTCAGTATGTCATTCCAGAAGACATTCGCAAGTTCGGACTTATTCCCGAAATTGTCGGTCGTCTACCTGTGCTGGCATATCTCAATCCTCTCGACCGCGAAACTCTCCGCATGATACTTACAGAACCCAAAAACTCTATCGTCAACCAGTACAAGAAACTGTTCAAGATTGATGGCATCGACATCAAGTTCGACGACGAAGCACTCGACTACATCGTCGACCAGGCAATATCGTTCAAGCTTGGAGCTCGCGGACTACGTTCTATCTGCGAATCGATAATGCTCGAAGCAATGTTTGAAATGCCTTCGGAGAACAAAAAGTCATTCCATGTAACCAAGGAATATGCCGAAAGCAAACTCGACAAGAGCGCTGCAATAAAGTTCCGAAACGCATAGGCACACTAACACAATAAAAAGCGTCGGCCAAAAGCCGACGTTTTTTATTGGTATCTATCAAAAAAAAATATGTGAATTTCGTATACTTGACACTACAAAAAGCCAAGATATGGAAAAGAAATTAGAACTAAAGGAAACTCGTCAGCTAATGAAAATGCTGCGGGAAGGTGCTTCAGATGCCGAGATCTTCGGAAGATACTGCCAAAATAGACTTGAAAAAATTGCATTGTCATATAAAAAATATGACAAAGAATTCACAACTTTAGAAGCTGTCAAGAAATATCTGCTATATCAGAAAATACCGAAGGAAAGCATTGTGCAGAATGGTTCTGCCCTTACTGTCAAGTTACCTAACACAGATTTGAAAATCTATTGTTGGGCGTTTGACTGCACTCTACGCTACACTACTCCATGCATCTTCGAGCTTCATATCAGATATACATATTCGCCCGCCGCAATTGCAGAATTTATTGTTGATGCCGACAACCTTATCCTGCAGTTTCAAGCCGATTTTGAAGATGTTCGTCATGAACTTGAAAAAAAAGCGAGAAAATCGTTCAGCGCAATCCGCTATTCTGCACAGAAAGAAGCTAAGATGCAGAACATATCTGCCACAAGCATTGAATCCTGCGTCAAAAATTGCCTGTCATCACTCGGGGAAGTGAAGTTCGCTCACTTCAAGACATTTTCTCATGTTTACCTTTACATTGGAAAACAACAATTTGACATTATAATAGACTATAAGAATATATCTGAACGTCTTAAAACTCTCCGCGAAGATATCGACCAGCTGTTAGCTTTACTCGAAAAGGGGAAAATAACAATCAGAGGAAACCAGACAAAGAAGATTTAAAAAGAGTATTGCCATAATACACCTTTATATTAAATTTGCGTATATAATTTAAAATCAAATGAAGATGAAAAAGCTAATATCACTAGCAGCACTTGCAACATGCATTTTGCTACTTACTAATTGCACAAACGGCAACACACCAACAAACACCGAACAGCAAACTGTCAACGAACAAACTACTATTGAAGAAAACAGTATTGCCACAAGCGACAATGCTATAGTGGAAGAAGATGATGAGGATGATGTACTTGTCGAAAAATCAGCAGCAAGCGCCGACGGAATCGGCGATTTCAACGGCGACGGCAACACAGAAACATGCTGGCTGCAAACTCCAAAATTTCAGGCTGAAGAAATGGATTGCATAGGCGATTGCAATTGCTTTATCAAATTCTCCGACCAAAGCATACCTGCCATTAAAATTGACAACTGCATTGGCGGAAAACCCGAAATCCTAGGCGACCTTGACGGAAACGGAACTACCGAAATCGGAATTCTTCCAGAATGGTGGACAAGCTGTTGGCACGACTACTTAGTGTATACTTTTGCCAATGGCAAATGGCAGTTGTTTGTTGACCCTATAATAACTCACTGCAACCTTTTCGAAGAACTTGAGGTTTCCGGCGAACCAATTATTAAAAAGATTTCTGACAGCAAGTTCATCGTTCACTATTCTGAATTTGATGAATCTATGAGCGACATCGTAAGCAAAACCAAGACTGTAAGCAAACGAAATCTTGAATAGGATCAAAGCTACCGATCATGATACGTATACCCCTTCTGAAGGACAGACACAACCACATGTTTTCGTATGGTTCGCTGAATTCTGCCGTAGACCTTTTCAAAGTTAGAACCGAAGAAGAAGCGATAAAGAAGCTTTCTACACTTCCACACGACAAGATAAATGTAGCCATGGGTTGGTTCGACTCGTATTTCACATTCTCGGAGAAGAACCTTGAAAGCTTGCCACCAATAATCATCTGCAACAATTCGCTGCACAACTACATTTTTAATTCGGCAGCCGGAAAGGTAATTGAAGAGCAGTACAACGAATGGTTTGTCAACAGCGACAACCAGATGTGGATAGAACGCAACACCATGCAGGTGCTGACATTCATAGCCAAGATTTTTGGATTCAGTCGCAAAATTTTCGAGCAGAATGTTCGCAAGAACCTTTCTCTTGGAGTATGCTTCGCCGCCGACATGTTCGTTTGCAACAACGACATTTTCGAATTTCTTTCGACAAACGACTGCCACGACATTACAGAGGTCTGGACATCCCCACAGAACTACCCTCTTCTTCCCGAAAACTACAAGAAGGTGTGCTGTGGTGTTAAACTGTTTGCCGACGGAGCGTGCGGGGCATCTACTGCGGCGATATCAGAATACCGCAACGGAGGAAATCCATTCATGACCTATACAGACAACGAACTTACCGAGTTGTTGGAAAAGATCATCTCCTACCGCACGTCAATGGCAATTCATTGCATCGGTGAAAATGCAATAGAGCAAGTTATTGGCTGTCTAGAAAATGTATTGCGGCACTCTCCAGACACATTCATCCGTTTGGAACACACACAGTTCATCACCGAAAAACAAGCAAAGCGAGCACGCGACCTCAACTTGACACTAAGCATGCAGCCAAATTTCAACATGGACACAATCGACTATGCCGACAGACTTACAAAAGCATACTGCGAGCGCAACGACCCGTTCAGAATGCTAATCGACAAGGCCGGATTCAAGCCTGGCAAGGATTTAGTCCTCGGTTCCGACGGAATGCCAACCGGAGTATTCGGCTCTCTGTCGCAAAGCTTATTCCCGCCAGCACCTGGTCAGCGACTGACACTTGACGAATACGTCGCAGGCTATTGTGTCGACAACTTCGACAAAGGTTACATCGAAGCGGAAATTGACAACAGCAACAGAAAAATAGACATTAAAGTTGTTACAAAATAACTTTTGCGACATCTCAAGTCTTTCACAAAAATCTATAATCCTAAATTCATAAATCGTAAATATATTATACTTTTGCATTCAATAAAATTTTTCAAAAATGCTTACACTAAAGTTAATACGCGACGACAAGGATTTCGTTATCAATCGTCTAAAAATCAAGAATTTCGACGCAACAGAACTAGTTGAAAAAATATTGGCTAGCGACGACCGCCGCAAGGAATGCCAACACGAAAAGGACAATATCCTTAAGGAATTGAACGACATTGCAAAACAAATCGGACAACTTTTCGCACAGGGAAAGAAAGAAGAAGCAGAACAGGCAAAGGCAAAGACTGTAGAACTGAAGAAAAGAGTTGCCGAACTCGAAACCTTGCAGGCAAAAGCCGAAGAGGAAGTAAACGGACTTATGGTTCTTCTGCCAAACACTCCGCACGAATCGGTTCCTATGGGCAAGGGCGCAGACGACAACGTAGTTGAAAAGATGGGTGGCGAAATCCCTCAGCTAAAATTCAAGAAACCGCACTGGGAAATCATCAAGGACCTCAACATCATCAATTTTGACCTTGGCACAAAGATTACAGGAGCAGGATTCCCAGTTTATATCGGCAAGGGAGCAAGACTCCAGCGCGCTTTAATCGACTTCTTCCTTGACGAAGCTACAAAGGCCGGATATACAGAAATCATGCCTCCTACTGTTGTAAATCAGGCTTCCGGATACGGTACCGGTCAACTTCCAGACAAGGAAGGGCAAATGTACCACTGCGAAGTCGACGACCTATATCTGATCCCTACAGCAGAAGTTCCTGTTACCAACATCTACCGCGATGTCATCCTCGAAGAAAAGGATTTCCCTGTAAAAAACTGTGCATACACCCAGTGTTTCCGTCGCGAGGCAGGATCATACGGAAAGGATGTACGCGGACTGAACAGACTGCACGAATTCTCAAAAATTGAAATTGTACAGGTTCGCAAACCCGAAGAATCATACCAGGCATTAGAAGAAATGAAGGCTCACGTTGAAGGTCTTCTTATAAAGCTCGGCCTACCATACAGAATCCTCCGTCTTTGTGGCGGCGACATCAGTTTCACCTCCGCTCTTACATTCGACTTCGAGGTATTCTCTGCCGCTCAGGAACGCTGGCTGGAAGTTAGCTCGGTATCTAATTTCGAGGATTTCCAAGCAAACCGTCTAAAGCTTAGATACAAGGTCGACAAAAAGACTCAGTTATGCCACACTTTAAACGGAAGTGCCTTGGCTTTGCCTAGAATCATGGCCGCTATTATCGAAAACTACCAGACCGAAGATGGAATTATTGTTCCGGAAGTCCTTCGCAAATACACTGGTTTCGATAAAATTTAACGCGTTAAACATTGTTTGTTTATAAAAAAGTCGGGCTTCGCTTCCGACTTTTTTTATTTTATTCTATTTTTACAGCCTAAATAAAAATGTATCATGACAGAAAAGCGTTGGACCATTAAAGAATGCAACGACAAGGAAACCGTTGCCAGACTAATGAACGAACTAGGAGTAGACAGGCTTGTAGCCACTCTGCTTGTCCAACGTGGCATAAAGACATACGACGAAGCCAGACGCTTTTTCCGCCCACAGATTTCAGACCTCTACGATCCTTTCCTGATGAAGGATATGGACAAAGCCGTAGCTCGCCTCAGCAAAGCCATCGCCGACAATGAAAAAATCCTGATATTCGGTGATTACGACGTTGACGGCACAACAGCAACAGCCCTAATGGTGAGATACCTGAAAAGCATTAATGCTAATGTCGACTTCTACATTCCCGACCGCTACGCCGAAGGATATGGCCTTTCGGAAAAGGGAATGGACTATGCTGCTGAAAACGGAGTCAAGCTGCTAATATCCGTAGACTGCGGAATAAAAGGAAACGAAAAGATCGACTATGCCAACAGCAAAGGAATTGATGTAATTGTCTGCGACCACCATACCGTTGGCGACGAAATTCCAAATGCATACGCAGTTCTCGACCCAAAACGCCCCGACTGCAACTATCCGTTCAGCGAACTATCCGGGTGTGGCGTTGCCTTCAAGTTGCTTCAGGGATATACACAAAAACACAACTTGCCAATTGAGGACATAACTTGCTACCTCGACCTTGTGGCCGTCAGCATCGGCTCCGACATCGTCCCGATTATCGACGAAAACAGGACTTTGGCTTACTATGGACTTAAAAAGCTTAGCGATGCACCTTGCACAGGACTCGAAAGCATAATAGACCTTACCGACCTCAGCAACAAGGAAATACAAATAAACGATATCGTCTTTAAGATTGGCCCGAGAATAAATGCAGCTGGCAGAATAGATACCGGCAAAACCGCTGTCGACCTTCTTACAACAAGCAACCGTGACTTTGCCATGCAAATCGGCGGCGAAATAGATAGCATGAATAGCTATCGCAAGGAAATCGACAGGTCTATCACCGAAGAAGCTCTTAAACAGATAAAGTCGGACGAAAATCTGAAAAATGCTTACTCAACAGTTGTTTTTTCTGAAAACTGGCACAAGGGCGTTGTGGGAATCGTAGCTTCACGCCTCACCGAAACATACTACCGCCCGACAATAGTGCTTACCGAAAACAACGGTCTTGTAGTTGGCTCGGCTCGCTCGGTAGAAGGTTTCGACTTGTACAAGGCCATAACATCATGCAGCGACCTACTAGAAAATTTTGGAGGACATACCTTTGCCGCAGGATTGTCGCTGAAGAAAGAAAACCTAGACGAATTCAAGCAACGCTTCGAAGAATACGTTAAGAACAATATCACTGAAGAACAACGCCAGCCAGTCATAAAGATCGACATGGAAATAATGGTTAAGGAAATTACACCTAAACTTTATCGGATACTTAAGCAATTTGCACCGTTCGGACCGGGCAATATGAGCCCGATATTCTCGTCTCGACAAATTTACGACAACGGAATGGGACGTCAAATCGGAAGAAACTCCGAACATTTAAAACTCAAGATTGTTCAACAAATCGGCGACAACAATTGCATTGATGGCGTCGGATTCGGATTCGGAAACAACTACGAAATCATTTCCGATTACAAACCTTTCGACATCTGCTACCACATCACCGAAAACAATTTCATGAATCAAACAACGCTTCAAATACAAGTACTGGACTTAAAAACCGAATAAATTTCATACAAAATATTTTGTACTTTAAATTTTATAACATATTTTTGCATCGCTTAATATAATCTAATCTAATAATCATAAATTATGAAGCCGATATTAGTACCACATGATTTCACGGAAGTTGGAGCATATGCATTGGAACATGCTTATATGATAGGTAAAACCCACAATGCACCTATCCGTCTAATTCACATTGTTTCAAAGACTGATGAAATTGAAGCTGCAAAAGTTAAATTACAAGCTGTTGCTGATGATTTCAAGAAAAACAAGGCGGAAATCGACATCGCCGTTGAAGTAAGAAAAGGCGACCTTGACAAGGAAATCTACAACTACGGACTTGAAATCGATGCATATCTGGCCGTAATGGGTACTCACGGAACCAAGAACATGAAGAAAGCAATCAAGATTGTTGAAAAATTCGTTACAATTCCTTTCATCCTTGTTCAAAATCCGCCTATATATGGTGAATACGACAGAATCCTTATTCCTGTTGACTCTGACAAGTCTTCAAGAATTAGAGTTCAATGGGTTAGATATCTTAACACCTTGTTCGAAAGCAAAGTTTATATCATTTCATACAAAGACAGCGACGGTTTCCGCAGAAAAAACATACAAAACAATATTACTATTGCAGAAAACCTATTCAACGACTGCCTTATCGACTACGAAATCAAGTACTTGGAAAGCAAGAAGAATTTCTCAGACGAAATGTACAAGTATGCTAACGAAGCTGAATGCGACCTTGTAATCTTCATGACAGACCAATACAAGTCTTACGTCAAGGACATAAAGAATCCGGAAAACGAAGTTCTCGCAGCCAAGATTCCTGTTATGTGCGTAAACAAGCGTATCGACCTTATCAAATTGGAAGGTTTCAATTAACAGATAACTAAAATACAACATACAAGCAGCGAATATTTACGCTGCTTTTTTTAACTTTTTTTTCAAGCATACAATATATTTGATAATTTTTTGTTTTTATAAAAAAATTACCAGAAACGTGAGAAAGATAATTTCCATATTAGCATTAACCATTTTAAGCCTTGCCTCAATGGCCCAAGTTGAAAACGACGAGTTCCAGCAAGGAGGATTTTGCACTTTCGATGGACAATTCTTTTCAATCGAGAACGGAATATCTTTTACACTTGGAGGCGAAGCCGGATTCATTATCAAGGACTTCAGGATTGGTGCATATTTCGACGGAATGAGCAATTCTGCCAAAATTACAGGCATTGATTCTAAACCGTACAACCTCAGGCAATCGCATGGCGGTTTTTATCTTGGATACCCGTTCTTCAACGACCATGCTTTCCACCTGCTGACTGACATTAAACTGGGTTATGGGGCGTCAAAGCTTATCGACTCCAACCTCGACGGCCACGACAAGGCTGGTTTTATCGCAATCACACCTTCGGCAGCCATGGAATACTCCATAACAGACATACTAAAGATTTCTCTTGGCATCAACTACCAGTTCCATATCAAATTAAAAGACGCCGAGAATTATAAGCAGTCCATTCTCAACCAGCCAAGCATTTACGTTGCTGTCACTCTTGGACTTTTCTAAAATTTCAAGTAATAATCCCTCGTTATTTCCTTATACCTGTCGCTATAATCGTGGCGAGAGTTATTTTCAATGCAGATGACCTCTTCACTTGTCGGACACTCGTACCTGACGAGTTCGACAATTGTACGGATTGGCGCCAAACCCAGCCTTGATGAAATTAGAAGTCGGCTTTTCGCATATAGCTTTCTCCTACGCGCTTCGCATTCAAAAAGTTCACACAAATCCGACGGATAAATAACATAACAACGTCCATCGTCCAGCAGCAATCTATCCACCGCTTCAACAAGCTGCACATAATCCAGACTTATATCGTGACGAGCCAATGCACGCCCTTTTTCGGGAGCAACGACATCGGTAGTGTAAAACGGAGGATTCGACACTATCAAGTCGTACTTTTCATCGGCAGAAAAATTCTGCACCTGCGACAAGAAAATACTTATACGGTCGCTCCATTTACTGTCGGCGACATTGGCCCGTGCAACTTCCACCGCCTCCGCGTTGATGTCGATTCCATGTATTTCTGCTTGCGATTTTTGGGCTAACATAAGGCATAGCAGACCGGTACCCGTACCGATATCCAGAATTCTGCGCGCTCTTCCGCAGTCGATATAGGCACCAAGCAGCACGCCATCGGTACCGACCTTCATTATGGACTTCCGATGCATGACGCGAAATTGCTTGAAATAGAAAAAACTATCGCCCATTATAGTAGAGAATCATTGTTTACACCCGAACCGAACAAAGCAAAATCGTATTTTACAGGGTCTTTCGGATCAAACTTACGAAGATTTTCTGTTAGCTCCACCACAGACTTCCAGTCGTCCTGCTTTCGTGTAAGCAAACCCAAATCACGAGCACAACGTCCGCAATGCACATCAAGCGGAATATACAAATCGGAAGGACTAATGCTCTTCCACAGCCCGAAATCCACACCACGACCATCATCACGCACCATCCAACGCAGATACATATTCAGACGCTTTGCGGCCGAGCCTTTGGTAATATCCGACACATGACGCATATTTCTAGGTTCATGTGGAATTTCAAACAAGACGGAATGAACATTTATCAGATTCCTATCCATACTTTCATGCTTAGAAAATATCTTTTCCAACCCGCCATGATTCCTATATACATTGGCAAGCGACCTTACAAAAAAGCGCATATCATCACCATTGAAAGTACGATGCACAGCAGCATCCAAAGCTATAAGATCCCTGCTTTCGTAGTTCATAATGAAATCGTAAGGTGCATTATCCATAAGCTTCATAAAACGCCTAGCATTGTTTACAATCATCTTCCTGTTTCCCCATGCAATCATCGAAGCAAAAAAGCCGCTTATCTCAATGTCTTCCTTTCGTAAAAACGAATGCGGTATCTGAATGGGATCGTCTGCCACAAAACTTTCAACAGCGAACTTTTCATACCGTTCGTCGAGCAATGCCTTCAAAAAATTAAAGTCCATAACACTTATTTTTATTCAAAAATAACCATTTTTAAGTAATTAAATGTTAAAAAAAGTTTGTTTCTTTGTAGCATGATTTCAGAATTAGGCAACGGATTAATAGTTGGGCTTGTAGCGTCAATTACAGTTGGCCCTGTGGCTGTATTATGCATACAACGGGCACTAACAAAGCCACGTATTTCCGCCTTTATATCTGGACTTGGAGTTGTATTTGCCGACTCGCTAATGGCTGCAATTTCTTTGTTCCTATACTCTCTGATATTCCACAAAATTCAAGAATACAAGCCAATTCTCGGTGTAATTGGCGGCATTATCGTTATCATCTTTGGCGTTTTCATGATAAGGAAAAACGTCGTGAAGGACCTTAGAAAAAATCGGGACAAGAAAAATTCACTTTGGCAGGACTTTATTTCCGTTGTCGGGCTGACACTTTCAAATTTCATCGGCGCAATGACATACATCTTTGCTTTTTTTGCAATGTTCAATGTTGGAGCCGGCTCCCTGACGTCAAATTCCAGCGAGATTAGCAAAGGTCTTAACATCCTTCTCGGATTTATTATCGGCTCGTTCACATGGTGGACATTCCTGACTATGAGCCTCAGCTTTTTCCGCAGCAAGATGCGTCCACGCCATTTTATTATCATCAATAGAATCGGTGGCGCAATTATTATCATATTAGGTATCTATACAATAATTTCAACATTCGTCGAAATCATATAACCTAAAAAATATCAGAACGAAGAAATCTTCTGGAAAATCCTTGCGGCCTCAACGGCCTCCGTCACATCGTGTACGCGCAATATATCCGCACCTCCCCGCAAAGCAATGGTATTCAGAACCGAAGTGCCATTGAGCGACTTATCCACCGTTGTGTCCAAATACTTCCAAATCATTGACTTGCGAGAAATTCCTACCAGCAATGGCAAATTAAAAATACCAAAATCCTCAAGTCTTGCCATAAGCTCGTAGTTTTGGTCTATTGTCTTTGAAAAACCGAAGCCCGGATCAACGATAATATCAGAAATGCCTAATGAATGTAGACGTTTGACTTTACTGGAGAAAAAAGCCAAAACATCCTGTACGAAAGAATTGTATCCTACATCCAGATGCATCGACTGAGGATTTGAGGCACCGTGCATAATAATATAAGGCACATGGCAGTCGGCTACGACTTCATACATTTGTGGATCTGCATCTCCTGCACTTATGTCGTTGATAATCGATACGCCATAGTCAACTACAGCCCTACGGGCAATTTCGGAGCGATAAGTATCCAGAGAAAAAATACGGTCGGAAAAATTACTTGCAATAATCTCCAATGCCGGTTCCAGCCTACTCCACTCCTCTTTTTCGTCAATGATATCACATCCCGGACGAGTAGACATGGCGCCAATATCAATCATGTCGGCGCCATCGGCAAACATTTTCTCAATACGAACACGAATCTCATCACGATGCAACACCCGGCTTGCCGGATTGAATGAATCGGGCGTAAAATTCAAAATCCCCATAATGCGGGGATTTGAAAATTCGTATAATGAACCTTTTATGTTTATTGTATTCATAAACCTTCTGGTTATCTCATATCGATAACCTCTGCATCTGGGAACAGAGAAGCGCTATACTTAACTTCCGAATCCTGAATTGTCGGATTTTCAAGCATCTTGTCAATTTCGATAAGATAGTTAACGCCATCCTTGCCGACATAACGAACTGAGAAAATCTGCTTCTTTGTCTTGTCGATACGAATTGTTATTTTCGAATACTTCTTGTTCTCAATCTGCTTAGGAATAAAATCGAATTCCATAAGCGCCCTATTCTTGTCGAACTTATCCGAAATGTAATTTACCTTATACTTGGTCTTATAATCTTTCAGAATCGCCTTTGGATTTGTCATGAAAGCTTCGTTTCCAGTATTATTGGTAATGTTAATTTCTTCGGCATCCTTCAGGTAAGTCCAATTTGTCTTTCCGTCGGAATAAACAATCTGGCCCATCATGTCCATCTTGTACAAACCGTTCTTATAAACGGCACTGCCCTTATAAGAATCACGTTTTGCATTGTGAAGATTTTCAACATACATTGTAAAATCAAGCTTCAAACCAACATACTTATCAGTCTTTGCTGCTACCTGATCCAAAATCTCAGTCTGCGTAGCCTGTCCTTGTGCAAAAGAGAACATAGTACCCAACGCACAGACTATCAATAATATACCTTTCTTCATCATAATAAATTTATTAATATTTATCCATTATTGTGTAAAGATTCCAAATATCGTTCCAAAGATACTTCGTCATACAAAACCTGACGGGCCTTGCTACCTTCGCAAGGGCCGACAATTCCCATCGCCTCCAATTGGTCGACAATTCTTCCGGCGCGGTTATAGCCGATACCGAACTTACGCTGGAGCATAGAAGTTGAGCCCTGCTGTGTGCGGCAAACCAAACGAGCCGCCTCATCGAAAAGCTCATCCCTACTATTAGGGTCGAGTGTTGCACCTCCGCCACCACCTTCTTCACCCTCGGTCTTGACTTCGGGCAACTCGTAAACCATAGCATATCCTTGCTGCGAGCTTATGTGGTCAACGAGCTTCTGTACTTCCGGCGTATCAATGAAGGCACATTGAACACGCGTAATGGCGCCATTATACGAAATCAGCAAGTCGCCTCGGCCAATAAGCTGGTTAGCTCCTGTCTGGTCGAGAATTGTCTTGGAGTCGATATAGTTTGTAACCTTGAATGCAATACGCGAAGGGAAGTTTGCCTTGATAACGCCAGTAATTACATTAGTGGAAGGACGTTGGGTTGCAACAATCAGGTGAATACCGATAGCACGGGCCTTTGCTGCAAGTCGTGATATTGGAGTTTCAACCTGACGGCCTTCCTGAACAATAATATCAGCAAACTCATCTATTACCACAACGATATAGAACATATAATAATGTCCGTTCTCAGGATTAAGCTTACGCTGAATGAACTTGTCGTTGTACTCATTTATGTTTCTACACCCTGCCTTTGTAAGCAGTTCGTAGCGTTCGTCCATAAGTATGCACAATGAATTCATTGCCTCGGTAACCTTCGACACATCGGTAATAATAGAAGGGTTGTTGCCTGGCAATTTTGCCAGATAATGCTTTTCTATTGCCTTGTAGATTGAAAGTTCAACCATCTTCGGGTCAACAAGCACAAATTTCAGCTGCGACGGATGCTTCTTGTATAGCAACGACGCTATAATTGCATTTATGCCGACAGACTTACCTTGACCAGTAGCACCGGCAACTAGCAAATGTGGTGTTTTTGCAAGATTGAAGACGAAAGTCTCGTTCGAAATAGTCTTTCCCAAAGCCACAGGCAAGTCGTATGTGGACTCCTGGAACTTCTGTGAACGGATTACAGAATTCATCGAAACGGTTTCGGGATTTGGATTTGGCACTTCAATACCAATCGTTCCCTTTCCCGGTATAGGAGCAATAATACGGATTCCCAAAGCAGCAAGGCTCAACGCGATATCATCCTCGAGATTCTTTATCTTTGAAATTCTAACGCCAGGAGCAGGAACAATCTCATATAAAGTTACAGTTGGTCCTACTGTTGCCGAAATTTTTGAAATCTCAATATTGTAGTTGTTAAGGGTCTGAACAATGGTATCCTTATGTTCGTTCAGTTGTTTTTTCAATTCCTCATCAGAAAGTTGAGTCTTTGAGTGGAAATCCGGAAGCAGGTCTACAGAAGGGAACTTGTAGAATTCCAAATCTTTTGTAGGATCGTATGGTGGTAATTTATCCCAGCTATTTGCTTCTGCCTGAGGTTCTTCATCAGGAACAGTTACTTCAAGCTCGGTATTCTCCTTTTCTTCAGCAACTAGTTTTTCCTCTTCCACAGGATTTTCTACAACGCGAACCTCCGGTTGTTCTGCAGAGGATTCATTCTGTGGTGTTTCATCAGCAGGTTTCTGCTGATTGGTTTCGGTCTTTACTTCTTCGCCACCAATATTTATATCGAAACCCACATCAGGATTATTGTGTTTGCTCTTCCCTGTATTGCTGCCAGCATTATGATCCAAATCGAAAGTATTTGGAGTTTCTGGCACTTGTTCTTCTGAAGTTTTTTGATGTTCTTCTGCCGGCTTTGAATTTTCCAACGGTAAAATAGCATCCACGCTCTTTTCTGCTGTAGCATCCGCCGGTTTAATCTCATCTTCACTAGTGTTAAGTCTGTCCTTAATATTCCTTACCTTGACCTCAGACAATCGTGCGAAGAATTTCTTTATGACATTTATTGAATTGTCGAAACAGAAAAGGACAATGAATAGAGCCACAACAACGATAATCGAATATGCGCCGATACTGCCGACAAGGTCCTGCAAACTTGTAAATAGGAAATATCCGTGTTTTCCGCCAAGCATAAACAAGCTGTCCTTAAAAATCGAAGCGAGTGCAACGCTGAACCAAATCATCATTACAGTACCCTTTATAAGGAACGACCATACACGAACCTTCTTAATCTTCAGCAATCTCAAACTAATTGCGAAAAGCATTGCCACTATGGCAAAAGAAGCTATGCCGAAAGTATCGCGGATAAAGAAATTGGACAATAACGCGCCAATTTTACCGGCCTTATTGCCGACTTCCACATCTGAACCAAGCGACCTAAAGAAACCTATATCAGACAACGACTGATCACTCTTCCATGTCGCAAAATATGAAAAGAACGAAACTACCATTATTATGGCAAACAAAGCAACCAGCACGCCAATGCAAATTTTTATCCTTTCGGAACGCTTGGTCTTCACATCGTCGTCAATAGTAGCTTCGTCGCCTTTTTTCTTTGTGGATTCCGTCTTCTTCGACGTCTCCTTGGACTTGTCTGTCTTATTTTCCTTTGACTTTCCCAACTGAATTTTCTTCATTTTCTAGAAAAAAAAAGAAAAAATCCCCTCTCGAGGATTTTTTCTCACATTAAAGTATTTTTTACATTCCGCCGCCAAGCATCTTAGAGAACTCTTCTGGAGAGAGCTTCTGATAGTCGTCGCTGATAACAAACATAGAGTTACTAACGCCGCCCTTCTTAACTTCCTTGGCAGTCATAGTCATTGTCATTCCCTGATTGCTAATAGTGTACTCTAATGGAACACCCTTTATACCCTTAACCTGAGATGTTGAATGATAAATTTCAGGCATTGGGATGTCTTCTGTTACGAAAACTTCCACTGTTTCACCATTTTCATCAGTAACTTCAACCTTTGTGCACTTGTAACCAGCAATGGTCTTGGTTTCATCGGTAATATTTACCTTTGGTTCTGGAGTTTCTGCTTCAACCTCTGCCTTTGCCTTTTCAACTTCTTCCTTTGACTGCTGAGTGGCAAGTTTCTGTCCCATTACATCGATAAGAACGATTGTAGAACCGTCTTCCAAAGTTACAGCACCCATTGTGTACATAGGAGATACTTGATCCATTCTTACCTTACCGTCCTTTACGTACATAACCATTTCGTTTGGAACCTGGCTCTTATACTGCGGATCCAAATCTTCGTAAGTAATTGCATATCTTATTGATCCTGCAAAAGTCTTTTCTTTCTTTTGTGCATTTACTGAGAATGAAATGCACACTGCCATTACAAGGCATAAAACTTTGAATATAGTTTTCATAGTAAATCTTTTTGTTGTTAACACTAATAAATTATTACAATGCAAAGATAGTCATAATATCTAATCTCTTCATAGGCAAACCTAAAAAAAAACTTAATCTTTTCACCAACGGCATACGTAAAAAGCAAAGAAAATTGATGCTAAAAAACACAATTCATTTAATAAAAAAAGTATAGATTTGCGATTTCAAATTTAGAAACTGGTAAAAAACTATGTCGAACAAGAAATTGGCAGTTGTTGCCTTCGGAGGAAACGCATTGCTGAGAGCAGGACAGAAAGGCACAATAGAAGAACAGGAATCGAATGTTTACAAGACATGTGAGAGTCTTTTGGACCTCGTAAAACGTGACTATAATATAGTAATCGGACACGGAAACGGTCCACAGGTTGGTAACATTTTGCTACAGAACAATGCTGGCGAAAAAGTTTACGGACTTCCGGAAATGCCATTGGCAGTTTGCGGTGCTTACTCACAGGGATTCATCGGCTACGTTATCGAACAGCAGTTCAAGAATGTACTTACAAACAACAAGCTTGACAAGAACATCATCACACTTGTAACCCAGGTTGTTGTTGACAAGAACGACAAGGGCTTCACAAACCCGACCAAGCCAATCGGACCTTACTACACAGAAGACGAAATGAACGCCCTTAAGGCAAAGAACCCACAGGACTCATACGCAAAGGACCCGAAGGGAAAAGGTTGGAGAAAAGTTGTTGCTTCGCCAAAGCCGATTGAAATAAACAACAAGGATATCGTTAAGGACCTTGCAGAAAAGGGCAATATCGTTGTTACCGTTGGTGGTGGTGGTATTCCGGTTTGCAAGAACGAAAAGGGCGAACTCCACGGAATCGACGCTGTTATCGACAAGGATTTGGCTTCATCACTTTTGGCAATCCAGATTGGTGCTGATGAATTCTATATCCTTACCGACGTTCCAAAGGTTTGCTTGAACTTCCACACTCCGGAAGAAAAGCAGCTCGACACAATTACTGTTGAAGAAGCAAAGAAATATCTTGCAGAAGGGCATTTTACAGAAGGCAGTATGGCTCCAAAGATTCGTGCGGCCTTGTATTTCGTTGAAAACGGCGGACATTCGTGCATAATCACCGAAGCCGGTCAGCTCGGAAATCCTAACGCAGGAACAAGAATCGTGAAATAATCGAATCATCAAATTTTCGAATTTTCAAATAATTTAATTTAAATAGTTATGGCTTTTAATTTAAGAAACAGAAACTTTTTGAAGTTGTTAGACTTCACACCAAAGGAGATTCAGTATATGTTGGATTTGGCTCGCGACCTTAAGAGAGCTAAATATGCCGGCACAGAACAACCAACATTGAAGGGCAAGAACATCGCCTTGATTTTCGAAAAGACTTCAACTCGTACTCGTTGCGCTTTCGAAACTGCAGCTTACGACCAGGGCGCACATGTAACCTATTTGGGTCCTACAGGTTCGCAGATTGGCGTTAAGGAATCGATGAAGGATACTGCTCGCGTTCTCGGTAGAATGTATGATGGTATCGAATACCGCGGTTTCAAGCAGGAAACCGTTGAAGAACTTGCTAAGTACGCTGGCGTTCCGGTATGGAATGGTTTGACAAACGAATTCCACCCAACACAGATTTTGGCTGACTTCCTCACAATGAGCGAACACGTTGACAAGCCATTGAACCAGGTTTCTTATGCATACCTTGGCGATGCTCGTTTCAATATGGGTAACTCTTTGATGGTTGGTGGTGCAAAGATGGGTATGGACGTACGTATCGTTGCTCCTAAGAAATTGCAGCCAAGCAAGGAACTTATCGACACTTGCAAGAAGATTGCTAAGGAAACTGGCGCTAAGATTACAGTTACCGACGATGTTGCAAAGGGCGTTAAGGGTTGCGACTTCCTATATACCGATGTTTGGGTATCAATGGGAGAACCAGCAGAAGTATGGAAAGAACGTATCAGCATGTTGAAACCATACCAGGTTAACAAGGAAATGATGAAGATGACAGGCAATCCAAAATGCAAATTCATGCACTGCTTGCCAGCATACCACAACCTTGAAACTCAGGTTGGCCGCGATGTAAACGCACAGTTTGGTCTTGACGGAATCGAAGTTACAGAAGATGTTTTCGAATCTGAAGCATCAATCGTATTCGACGAAGCTGAAAACCGTATGCACACTATCAAGGCTGTTATGGTTGCAACTTTGGGTGACTAATACGAATTAGACAACAATAAGAAAGACTGTACAAGATTTTGTGCGGTCTTTTTTTGTAATATATTTCACGCATATTTCTTACATTTGTCCGCATAAAAACAATTAGCAATGAAAACAAGACTTATAATTATTGCAACAATATCTGCAATGCTGTTTGCTGTAGAAGCAAAGGCACAATCAACACCTGAAGAGATGATCAACAAGTTCTTCGGCCTATTCGAGCAAGATGTAAACAAAGCTATCGACTACCTATTCTCTACCAACGAATGGCTTGAAGCAAACAAGGAAGGCGCCGATGCAATGAAGGAAAAACTCGAAGCAAACCGCAAACTTCTCGGCAACTACAACGGATACGAAATTGCAAGCAAATATGCATTGGGTGAATCTTACCTTAAGTTCATATGCTTACTTAAGTACGAACGTCAACCTATCGAACTGGTAATCTTCATGTACAAGCCCGACAAAAAATGGAAACTACAAAACTTGAACTTCCATAGCGACTTCGAGAAAGACATGATTAAAGTTGAAAGGTGAAAAGGGAAAGGTGAAAGGTGGCTCTGCGTTCAACTTTTAAACCCTTCAACTTTTCAACCTAATTAAAACAAACCTTTAAATTGCATCCGCGATAAACTCTATCATTATGAACTTAGACCACATCACCATAACAGGCGCAACCGAAAACAACCTAAAGGACGTTTCTCTCGACATTCCAAAGCATCAGATAACTGTTTTTACAGGAGTATCCGGATCGGGAAAATCGTCGCTTTGCCTCGACACCATAGCCGCCGAAAGCCGACGCGAACTAAACGAAACTTTTCCAAGCTTCGTACAGCAATATCTTCCTAAATATGGGCGCCCGAAAGTAGGCAGCATTGAAAATATGCCCGTGACAATCGTCATCGACCAAAAGAAACCTGCAGCCAACAACCGCTCGACCGTAGGCACATACACCGACATATACGCTCTTTTGAGATTGCTTTTTTCACGCGTGGGGAAACCATTTGTCGGATATTCTGATACTTTTTCGTTCAACCATCCGGCAGGAAGCTGTCCCCGATGCTCTGGTTTGGGTGAAATTCGCGAACTAGACATACACAAACTTGTTGATTTTGACAAATCGCTAAACGACGAAGACACAATTCATTACATAGCATTCGGCAAAGGTGGATGGCGGTGGATACGATATGCTCATAGCGGGCTTTTCGACCTTGACAAGAAAATAAAGGACTATTCGCCAGAAGAACTAGATTTGTTTCTGAATTCGCCGCAGATAAAGCTGAAAAATCCTCCATCAAACTGGCCCAAAACAGCAAAATACGAAGGTCTGATACCTCGAATGTACCGAAGCATAATAAATTCGGAAGAAGGTTTGTTGCACGCATCGGTCTTGAATCCAATGCTAAAGATGGGCACTTGTCCCGACTGCAACGGCACACGTCTGAACGAAAAGATACGTTCATGTCGAATCAACGGCTACAACATTACCGAAGTGGCCGAAATGCCAATTTCAGAGGCAATAAAATTCGTATCAGCAATCGATGACCCATTAGCCACCGACATCAAGAAAGAGCTCGCAAAACGCTTGCAAGCTCTTGTGGACATAGGTCTCGGCTACCTTTCGCTCGGTCGTGCTACAGGAACACTTTCTGGTGGCGAAGCACAGAGAATTAAAATAGCAAAATACATAAACTCTCCCCTATCCGATATGGCCTATGTCCTCGACGAACCAAGTGTTGGACTTCATCCTCAGGACATCAACCGATTGAAAAAATCCCTGCAGCATCTTCGCGACCACGGCAACACAATTATGATTGTAGAACACCACCGCGAAATTATTGCCATGGCCGACCACGTTGTTGATATGGGACCACACGCTGGAATCAATGGTGGTGAAATAATGTACCAAGGTTCGTACGACGGCTTACTAAAATCGGACACCATTACGGGTAAAATGCTACGTCAAAAAAGCAATTTCAAAGATAGCATTCGTAAACCAAACGGGTTTATACATATCGAAAACGCAAAACTTCATAACCTTAAAAATCTGTCGGTTGACATTCCTCTTGGCGTAATGACTGTAATTGCAGGCGTTGCCGGCTCGGGAAAATCATCTCTAATGGAAGAGTTCCAAAGCCAGTGTGACCGAAAGACGATATTCATCGGGCAAAAGAACATTGGCATAAATTTACGTTCCACTCCCGCCACATATCTCGACATTTCTGACACTATAAGAAAACTTTTCGCCAAGGCAAACCACAGTGATGTTCAGTTATTCTCGTTCAATTCCAAAGGTGCTTGTCCCGCTTGCAAAGGAAAGGGTGTAATAGTCTCCGATATGGCTTTTATGGAATCGATAGAGACCGTCTGCGATGTTTGTCACGGCTCAAGATACAACGACGAGGCCCTTAGTCACAAATACAATGGCAAAAATATAGCAGAAGTCATGGATATGACCGTCGACGAAGCACTAGTTTTCTTTGCCGGACAGCCGTTCGAGCCGAAATTACAAGCTCTGCAAAAAGTCGGCCTTGGGTATCTGCATTTGAACCAAACAATGACAACACTTTCGGGTGGCGAACTTCAGCGTGTGAAACTTGCCGACCAACTGCATATTAAAGGCGAAATATTCATCCTCGACGAACCAACCGACGGACTTCACCTTGATGACATCCACAAGCTGCTCAACCTTTTCAACGACATGACCGACGCCGGCAACACACTAATCCTCATCGAACACAGCATGGATGTGATGAAACAAGCCGACTACCTCATCGAAGTCGGTCCCGAAGGCGGTGAAGCCGGTGGACGACTGCTATTTGCAGGAAAACCTACCGAAATTTTAAACAGCAAGGAATCGGTAACGGCGAAGTATTTGAAGGGATAGGAGTTCTAATAGGAACTATTCCCCACAAACCACAGACGTAATTTGTGCCGATTAGATTGGCACAATTTATTTTGTGACAATTCTATTGCATAGTGTTGAGTGGTTGCATAATTTGCAACTACCATTTAACCCAAAACGGTCATTAGAAAATAACAATCCATAAGTTCTAATGACCGCCATTAGAAAAATGTGCTTGCATTTGCGTAAAAATCAGTAATTTAGCGGCCTTACCACACATTCTGTAGGCTGTTGTATGATGCGGGATTATGATATTAAGTTTGTAGGGAAAGAGATAACGCCATTTGGAGGTTTGTCTTTATTCCTAAAAATGTTGGAACGGTGCAGTTTCGACAAGCAATTGGAGAACTGCAATTTGCCGATGCAAGGATCGAACAGGGGCTACAAGCCACTGCAGCTCATTCTTGGTCTTTTCGCGGGCGTCTGGTGCGGGGCATGCTGCTTCGGACATCTTGATGTTGTCCGCTATGACAAGGTGCTATGCAGTCTGCTTGGCTGGGAACGCGGAGCAGACCACAGGGCGTACCAGCGCTATTTCAACAAGTTCTCACAGGCGGTCAATCAGGGTAAACAATATTCACAATTCGTTCAGAATAACCAATGAAACAAAAGACATAAAATGGGAAAAAGTAATTCAATTATGAGAAAAGTTTTGCATACGATAGGTTTTGTCATATCTTATGCTCATTGCAAAATGATGTAAAAACATCATAATATCAAATTTATTTTCGCCTTCTGCCACAGGATGTCAGTTTGCCGCCATTGTTTTGCAACGAGATTTATTAAAGCATAAATTATGGGAAGTTTTAAAACAGGATTCGGTAGGCAACTTGGACGACTAGGAGCAAATGCCGTAGGAAACAGAATCGCAGAATCGTTGGGATTAGACCAGAGCGAACATCGCACTTACCACCGTGGCAAGGAAAAAGCAGAAGAACACAAGCAAGACTTGGAAGACACCGCTATGCTAAACTATATAGATGCCGCAGTAATCAATAATATCGACGAAATTAGGGACATAGTCTTTGCCGATGACAAAAAGACGCTGCTTAACCAACTGGAATCATTGGAGGTTCAATTGGCATCGGAATCGTGGAAACACATATTCGATGCAGAAAACCGAGTACGCAACAAATACACCGATGCTCTTTTCAGTAAATTCTGCAAGGGAATATCGCGACTGGATAGGATTGACCCGTTGGCGGAAGGCATTGTACACCTGAAATGGAAACGATACACATCGAGGTGGCGGAAAATAATTGGAAAATCTGGACTATTTATAATTTTGTATGCAATTGTATTCGGCGGTCTCGCATTTTGCGCAATTTACGAATGGTATCGCAGTTTATCTACAACTTACATTGTCTTGTTTTGGATTGGAGTTATTGTTTACACCTTGCTACGAATTTACATCACATATTTTAGACAAATAAACCGACTCATTAAAGCGAAACGACAAAAACCAGAAAAAGCTTGATTATAAGAAAATAATGTATTTTTGCAGATAAAATCATCAAATATGACACCTATAGTACAATTTCAGCGATATGTATGGTTGGTTAACACACTATATTCGTCGGGACCAATCACTAAGGAAGAAATTGACCGCAAATGGAGACTTTCGTACCGGAACAACAATCACGAAAACCATATTCCAGAGCGGACATTCTACCGCGATTTGCGAGCAATCGAAAGCATTTTCGGCGTGGAAATCAAGTGCAACCGCTCAAACAACAAGTACGAGATTGTTACCAACCTGAAAGATGCCTCATTCGAAAAATGGCTTGTAGAAACAATATCGCTGAGCAACTTCGTGATGGAATGTAAGGACATAAGGAAACAAATACTTGTAGAACAGATGCCGTCGGGAAACAACTATCTGAGTCCGATTGTGAATGCCATTAAAACCAATCGCGCATTATCTGTCACTTACCAAAGTTATTTTAGCCAGACAAAATCGCAGTTCGAAATGGAACCATACTGTCTAAAATCGTTCAAGCGTCGCTGGTATGTGCTGGCAAGGACAAATGTACACGATGGTTTGCGAGTTTTTGCACTCGACAGGTTCTCGGAAATGAATATTATCGACAGGAAATATTCCATACCGCACAATTTTGATGCAGAAAAATATTTCCGCGACTATTATGGCGTAATTATGAACGAAAAACCAGAAATTGTGCGTATCTGGACGACATCATTCCGTGCAATGTACCTGCGTTCTTTGCCCTTGCACCATTCGCAGAAGGAAATTGAAACCGTTCCAGAAAGTGCCTTTGGCAAAAATGACGGTCACTCGATTTTTGAACTGAAGATTGCCACAACATTCGACTTCATTCAGGAATTGCGCTCAATGGGAGCAGAAGTCAAGGTGTTGGTACCGCAAAGATTGGTAGATTGGATGAAATACGATGCAGAGAAGATAAATGAATTGTATAAGTAAACCTCAAAAAAAATAACAACATGGAGAATGATATAGAAAAATATAAAAATGACTTAAAAGAGTTGCTTGAAAATCATAAGCGTCTGAACTCACAAGACGAACAGTTTAATGTGTTTACTACATTACGCAAAGCAAGTGATGAAGTGTATTTGCACTCGCGATTCAT
The DNA here is from genome assembly GCA_937899245.1 of uncultured Bacteroidales bacterium. Lineage (GTDB taxonomy): Bacteria > Bacteroidota > Bacteroidia > Bacteroidales > ML635J-15 > Bact-19. The sequence continues at coordinate 24,632 of CALDKB010000035.1, forward strand.
ATCTTCCATTTTAGACCCGAAAGGCAACCACGGGTTGGAGGATAAACCATTAAAATACTTTTTAGAAATAATAGACAGTAAATTTAAATCAACGGAAAAAACTATAGTAATACCAAATTCAAAAGATTGGACTGAAAGAAAAGAAATTGATGTTTTTATTGGGAATTTGGAATTGAATTTGGAATTGAAAGGCGAAAAATGTGAAAAATGTGCCATAATTATTGAAAACAAAATATATGCTACAGACGGAGATAGACAATTAGAAAGGTATTACGAAAAGGTTACAAACGAACCTTCCAATATAGAAGTGTATTATTTGACTCTTGATAGGCACAAACCGTCTGATAATAGTTTAGGGAAAACTTTAAAAGTGGAAGGCGAAGACCATAATCGGATAAAGACTATCCGTTGCATTGAATATAAAACGGAGATTGTAAACTGGTTGACAAAAATCAAGGAATCTGCAAACGGTTTCTTACTGAATGCAATTGAACAATATTTGGCATTAGTAACAAAACTTACATGCGATGTCGAATATAATAAGGAACTGACTGAGTTTGTTCGCAAAAATTGGGAAGATACAAAGGAAATCGTTCAAAACAAAGGCAATAAGTATCCTGAAAATGAATATGAGATTTTAAGAAATGACATTTACCATGTGTATTGGCATATTATAACGGATTTTCTAAATGATTTAGGCGTAAAATTGAACGAAATGTTAATTGCTAATGGATATGAGAAATCATATTCAGAACGGCAAATGCACGAATGGGTTACAGAAATTGTGCATACCCACAAGCGCGACATTCCTCTCCATTACCTATTTAAAGATAAAAATGACATTTGTTGGTCGCTACAGGCAGACAGTCATAATGGAAATGGCTTTTTTATCGGGGTTGACTATTTGAACAACAAGAACAGCAAAGACAAGGTTTTAACTAATATTCCATCATACAATGAAGACGCTAATTGGCGCTACCGCAAATATTTTTGTGACGAAATAAAAATCGACTTATGGAATTGTCGGGAAAAAACAAAAGACAAAACAAAAGAAACTGAAACTATTGAAACTATCCTGAAAAATAAAGATAGCATCATAAAGCAATATGTATCAATTGTTAAATCAGAACTCGAAAAATTTGGCACAAAGAAATGAACAATAACAACCCAAACGAAAATCCCGAGTATCATTCCAACGACAGCGACAAAGAATTTGAATACTACAAGGGACTTGTTGAATTTAACGAAAACGCTGACAGCATTGAATATTTGAAATTTGCTTATTCGGAGGAGGAGGAAATGCTGACGGGCAACCGCCAAAAAGTTTTTGCCGAAATTGTTCGCGAATATTTTGAGGAGCCGGGAATGCAGTCGGACACAACCCCAGACTATATAATACCAATGTACCTTGATGAGATTGCCGCCCCAATGGATAATCTGGCATATATGTATATGGAGCGCAACGAATACGATAAGGCATTGCCTCTTCTGGAAAAGACATTGCCCCTGTACAGAGTATTGGAAATTACCAAACCAAATTATTCATATCAGCGCTACTATGCTACGGAACGGCTGATTAAATGCCTGCACAAGCTTGGTCACGAACTTTTGGCAATGTACTACGAGTTCGAGCTGCTGTATCTTAAGAGCACGTTGCCCATGTTGCACAAAGAGGAAATAATTGAAGACAATGAAAACATCAATCAAACTATGGATGATTGGGAATCAGAATGACACAACAGAGAAAAACGGTGATGCCATTGAACTTTGAAATCCTGAACACCGACGCAAAGCATTGCGTCGCTACAATCTTTGAACCCTCCAAATTTTCAACATTGTACAGTCGCGGCGCGCCACGACACAACATAAAACAGCGATGACATCGAACTTTAAACCATTGAACCACGACGCAAAGCATTGCATCGCTACAATCCTTGAACCTTTGAACCCCTTAAACCTTGAACCACTTTAACACTATTTAAACATTTATCTAATTCAATTTTAGTTTTATATAATTGCATAATAAACCTGTTGGATGAATTAGAATAATGCATATTTGACTTGACCGATAGGTTTATGATTCAAAAAGTATCACACCTGTCCAGTGCCCTCCTGCACCTATTATTAATATGGTATCCTCGTGATGGCTTACAACTTCATGTCATTGTTCCGTCACGCATTGATTAACTCGGATAAAAGGCAGTTCCTAAAGACAATACGCTACGAATTGATTGCCACGCCAGCTTATTTGGGCAAAGTAAATTTTAAGGATAAGCACATTTTATATCTGGCCAGGTCGCTAAAAACTCGAAAATCGTTCCTCGCAATATGGGAAAAACCAAGCGATTTTTCTTTGCCGTATGACTCTACAAAACCCTAATGACCGATTTGGGTTAAAGGACTAAGACACAATCATCATAAATCCCACACAAGTTCCCAAAATAGTAATAACTATTACGGTAATGACTATTACTATCTTACAAAATTTAAGATATAAAATTGTATATCAATATTTTACATATCATCCAACGAAAGGGAACCCAAATGAAGTTTCATTTTCGTCAGTTCGGGTGTTTGCGCTAACATTACTTTTACCTTCTCCTTCAAAACCTTTGCATTGTACTTGTCCTCACGCTTTTTGAGTTCGTAAATCCAAGCTTCCTTGGCAATCGGGTCGGCGACAATAAGGTCTATCTCGTTTGTGCCTTTCCTGTCCCACCACTTGCCAACTATGTACTTGCCCTTCTCGGCAAACTTTGTCGCAAAATAGCGTTCCATCATAAAGCCAGAAACGGTGCTGTAGTCGCGCTCAATGATGGCAGACAGCGATTTCAGCGCATTGTTCTCGACAAGCGACTGGTATTTGTAAAAGAATCGGAACCAGAAAATCAGGAAACAGTCGTTGAGCTGATAGCGGACTTTCTTGCTGTTTGGCTTCGAGAATATCGGCAACGACTTGGTAATTAGTCGGTAATAGTTCTCCAAACGAATCAGGTAGCTACCAATGTTGTCAAGACCTAACTCGTCCTCAATTTCGGCACGGGTTTTCATTCCGCTGGCAATGCAGACAAGTATGGAAAAATAAGTCGCATAGTCGGAACCAAATTCCTCAATCAGAATGATCTTGCCCTCGGTGATAAAGGGCGAATTCTCCATTGTCAGCGCAGCAAGCATCTTGTCTTTCGTAATATTTCCATTGTCGAGCAGCAACGACACATACCACGGCACACCGCCAGTAATACTGAACAACGCCAGCAAATCCTCGGAAGTGTAGTTCGGATTAAAGTCCGCAAGAATTTCTTTCAGCGTGGAAGTGGAAAACGGACGGAGCGTCATCTGCGCATTGGCCCGACCAAACAGCGGCTCGTTGTAGCCCTCGAATATTTTCTTCATCAGTGTGAACACGGAACCACTGATTATCAAGTTCAGATGGCTGTTTTCTCTATACAAGTCCCAGTCGCGCTGAATATCGCTGTATATCGAAGGATTTACTTTCAGGAAGTTCTGAAATTCGTCAATTATCAAGGTAAAAGGTCTTTTCTCCGACAGTTGCATCACAATACGGAACACTTCGGGAAATGAATTTACCCTACCGATTACTGGGAAACCGAACTTTCTGCTAACCTCGTCCATAAAATCTTGGCACAAAAGTGGTTCTGTCTTTTTCCCGACAAAAAAGTACAGCACGGTTTCATCTCCGCATTTCAACGCCAACTCGGTTTTGCCTATGCGCCTGCGTCCCATCAGAACTGTCATTCTTGACTCTTTTCTGCTCTGCCGAAGCACATTTTTCAGTTCTTTCTGCTCCTTTTCCCTATTGTAGAATTTCATAGCATTATTTTTTTTCGGAACTGCAAATATTTATATATTTTTTCTCATCACAAACAACATAAAACTTAGAAACGGCGCAGCCATTCAAACGGCGAAGCCACAGAAACAGCGGAGCCATTCGAACAGCCTAAACGACTACAAACCGTCAAAAAAAACACAAGCACATCTAATTGTAATTTATTGAATAACAAATATCTACCCCCCCCACCCAGAGTTAAAAAAAGTAGCCCAAAGTTCAAATATTTATCATAGATTTGTAACGACACATTTTCTATTAACGGCATGAAGAAACTATTAATATTTTCCATATCAACATTTCTCGCTTTTGCCTGTTTTGCCGAACAACCATCCGACACTACAAAAACAAAGAAAGAACTCTGCAAATCTTTTATAGGTGCAAACATTGGCACTGGCAGTTCCATAGGCACATACAGAATTTCGTGGGACTTGAACCTAGATTTGGATGTTGCATTTCCTGTAAACAAGAAAAGTGCATTGGGCGTGTATGCTTCTTACCGCTCGTGGACGACATTCATCCCTGGAATATTTTGGACTCGTGAAAAATACAGCGAAGGTCATGCAAATTTATGGGGCATAGGCTTTATACTGAATTTTGCCCATAGTCACCATTATGAAGAATTCAATGTTAACTACAATTTGGGATGGGGACTTGAGTTTAAAGGTGGACATTCATTTCCATGCGGACTATATTTCCTTGCTAGCATAGGATTTACCTCATGGGAAGCCGATTCTAACACTCCTTACTTCCACTACGACACAAACAGAGAAACAATGTATGTCTATAACACCGAAATATTCCATTCAAGCTTAAACATACATGCCGGCATAGGCTATAGGTTCAACAACATTAAGAAGAAATAACTATGAAAACAACAATAACCACCATAATCATTGCATTACTTGCATTTTGCGCATGCGAAAAAGACAGACCAGTAAAGTTCTGCCTGAAACATTCAACATTTACCGACAACCACGACGGCTACGAATACAAAACTGTGACAATAGATGGCACCACATGGCTTGCCGAAAATTTCAGGTATCTTCCGTCGGTAGATGGAAACGATGCCGATTCGGTATCGTTTGACGGACCTCGCTACTATGTTTACAACTACAATGGCACCAATATAAACGAGGCAAAAGCCACCGACGAATACAAAAAATATGGTGCACTCTACAATTACAATGCAGCGGTCAAATGTTGTCCCGATGGCTGGCGGTTGCCCACAAAGGAAGATTTTGAAAAACTGATAAAAAGCATCAACAATGACAAGAAGGACAAGTACGGCAACTTCGGGTATTATACTACTATAATGCTTTGTGGCAACAGGGAATTGTGGGGATTGGACGATAGCACGCACACGCTTCTTAATGTTTCAGGCTTGACAATGATTCCAGGAGGGATTATGCAACCACAGCAGCCATACGATATGTATAGCGGTGAAAAAAAAGACAGTATTGGATTCGAAAACATAGGAACATTGTGCTCCATTTGGGAAAAGAAAAGAGGCCGCGAAAAAAATTACTTGTCCGCATTGCAGATAAAACACGACACCACACCAACGCAGATAGATTTCAGAATGCATGAAATGGAATCGAGTATGCCTGAAATATGCGGATTGTCGGTAAGGTATGTAAGGGACGAATAGCTACCTCTGTACGATATGTTGAGGCTTTGCCCTTCAAACTTCCTCAGCCATCACTCCAAACATCTCCGCCACAATCATCGCTGTCGCACCCCACACAACAGAATTTCCACAAAGATAGCCTGGCACTTCCGATTCTCCTCCAGCAACTGCAATCTTATAGGTCGATAATGTTTTGTATAAATCTGACAGATCGACTTCCAGCACGCGTTTTACCTCATTTTCGGAGCGCACAAAGCTGCCAGCATCCTCCACAAATGCCACCACCGGAAAAATCTCGAACTTGCTTACAGGCACCTTCACTGGTGGCAAATCGCCAATCACATCTTCGCGTCGTACCCGAACACCGATTTCTTCCATTGTCTCACGGATAGCCGTCTCAATACTGTCGGCATCCGAAGGCTCGGCTTTACCACCGGGAAACGAAATCTGCCCCGCATGCACTCCAATGTCGGTTCGCTCTATCATTATGGTTTTAAGTCTGCCATCGCGGACAAAAAGCAATATCATCACAGCCGACTTGCGCAACGGAAAAGGATTGGCATAATATCTGGCAAGATACATGCGCTGAAAATCGGAAAGCACTTTTTCCGCGCTTTTCTGCACTTCCTCTCGGCTATAATCCGTAAACTTCGACATCAAAGTTGACCTATCCATTGCATTTTGTTTTGCGCAAATATACGAAATTTGCAGTGGTAAAATGCTTTGCACCAGCACAAAAAAACCGACATATAAGATTGAAAAAAATATTTCAAATAATCCTTTGCCGTAATAAAAAAAGGTTTACCTTTGCACTCGCAATTGAGCCCAGGTGGTGAAATCGGTAGACACGCCAGCTTGAGGGGCTGGTGTTCGCAAGGACGTGCAGGTTCAAGTCCTGTCCTGGGCACGATTCAAAAACGCAAGTATTCCACTTGCGTTTTTCTTTTTATCCCCAAAAAGAAAATGCTCCTTGGCGGGGGACCAAGAAGCATTTTTACCATATGTGTGTATATAATGTAGAGTCTTTGTATAAACTGCAAATTTGCTAATCTATAACATCTGTGATTTTTATATCTTTCATTGCTTTACTACCTGCTTAACAATTACAGTATCATCGGATGTTACCCTCAAGTTGTATGTTGCTGGAGTAATGTTCTGCAAATGCAAAGTTGTCTCATATTTGTTTTGTGGTGCATCTATCTTTTCGGTTACAATCAACTTGCCAAGCATGTCGAACAGTTCAATCTGTACTGGTTTGTTATTGAAATTTTCGAGACTTAACATAAGTTCTCTAGTGAACGGATTTGGATATGCAGCAACGATCGGCTCGTCTTCGGCGGCATCCTTACAACGAACAACAATAATTTCAGACGAAGTTGTTGTGCCATCGTAGTCAACCTGAATGAGTCGGTAGTAATTGTCCCCACCAAACATATCGTTATCGTAATACGAGTACGAAAGCATCTCGATAGAATTTCCAGCACCTGCAATACGTGCAACCTCGGTAAAGTTTACAGCATCAGCCGAACGTTCTAGTACAAAGTAATCGTTTTCACGTTCCGATGCCGTAGTCCATTCAACAAGAGCAGAACCGCCATCACAGACAGCCGTAAAATCAACAAGCTCTATTGGCAACAGACTGTTACTTGAAGAAGAGCCAAAGCCCGTATATGAAGATCCGGCACGAATAGAAACAGCAGGCATAGTCACGCCATCGACTTCAATATCCTTACCTCCATTCAATGCAAACATTGGGGTTGAAGACATCTGCCTCCAGCAACCGCCAGAATATATAACGCCATAAATTGGAGCAGAAACATCTGATGGAGTGCTAAAATGTTCTTCCAAAGAACTAGCTTTCGATGTCAAAGTTACAGTCAAATCGTTCGGAGAGTTAACATTCCAGTACTCGTAGTTGCTGATATGGTTCATCTGAATGCTGTTGCCTTCGCACATGTCGTTCTGATTCCACCAGCGCGGAAAACCTTCGGCTTGAGTAAAGCCATGCGTACCATCCCCGTTATCGGCAGACTTATGATGATAACTTACATTTGCATTGCCGCTTAAGCTTTCAACCTTCACGGTTCCCATTACGCCATCGTCGCCGGTCGGGAAGACGAAATTGGTTTCGGTACCCGAAACCTGCTTGTAAACAGTTCCGTCAACGAAGCTATTCAAATTTGCACCAGCAGATGTTGCTCCGGCAGTAAAAGTCATGTCGTTGTTGACAATACCACTTGTAAATGTTGCGACACCGTTTACGGTCATCGACGGAGCGGTAATGGTGCTTGCTGTATTCTGGTCGAATACAACATTATTGAAAGTTATCGCCTTGTCTACCGACTGGTTTACACCAACAAAAGTAACAGTACCAGTTTGCGGCACAAAAGAACCAGAAGCATTCATATATAAGTTTCCGGCTATATCAAGATTATGACTACCACCAGAAACCGTGATATCAGGACCGATTTTCAGGTTGTTTACAGCAGCATCGGTATTGATGACTGGAGAATTATCTGTACAAGAACCGTTTTTAACGACATAAACATCATTAGCAACAGACGGGCTATTCACCACGCCTTCGTATCTGCCATTAGCATTATTGTATAGCACCCAGTTGTCGGGATTGCCCCAATATGTAGGGTTAACACCCTTTCCAACCCACAAGTAATAGTTTCCTTCTTCCTGTTCGGCCGGAGCGTTAACATTTACTGTAGGAATAACACTGCCACTACAACCGTTTGCGTCTGTTATTGTAAGTGAGTAGGCAGTAGTTGACATTGGTGTTGCGGTTACGGTTTGTACGTCTGTTGCCGAAAGTGTATTTCCAGAATCGGCCCACGAATAAGTAAAAGGAGTTGCCGTACTGGTTGAACTATTTGTAGCGACAAGACTAACCGACTCGCCAAGACATATTGTTTCGTTAATAGCATTTGGAACAACCGGCTGCGTTACCATATATGTAAACGGAACGCCTTCTGACACACAACCAAGGTTATCAATAAAAGATATGCTACCACTTTGCTGAACGCCAATTATTGCACTTGCATTTGCTTCTGTTGGATGAATGCTGAAGACATTTGGTGTAGATGTTGCTGTAACAATTTCATTTGTTTCCACATCCACATCTGCAAGTTCTATTGTATAATCCCAATTATTAGGTGCCAGACCGTTTAGCGATAGCTCCCAGTTAAATATATAGCCGTTATCTCCGCTCCAACTATCGCACACCTGAATCTTCCAAGTACCATTAAGAGGACAACCAATAAGATTTGTGAAACTTTGGTATGGATGATATATTTGTGTCATATTAGTCATATTGGAAGGTTTAACTATGTCATCAATTATATCACCATCCTGATGGTTGACAGGTTCATACACATAGCCGGAACCTGCAGCATATGAATAATTTGGATTGTTTGACCAACAATAATCGAAACCCGTACCACTTGCATTCGAGGAACTTTCACAATGAGAACTACCATCAGCAAGGTTTGGATTGCCAAATCCTATAGGAGCTTGGAACAATTTATAATCATAGTAGTCTTCATTTGAAAAATAATGATAATCATGTCCATCTAGAGTTGTATATACTGGCGTATTTGTATATGACTCTCCACCATTAGAAGATTCATCAAAATTATTATATCCTACAAATTTATAATAAACCTCATATTCACCATCTGTTGCACAAAAATCATCTTGATTTGGAATTGCACTTGAAACAGCCCTGAAAATATTATAAAAATTAGTAGCTACGGGAAAATTAGTAGCTGCATTTGCATCAGATGTTAAAGAATACGAAGTCCCATCATAAACCACATACCCCAAGAACTCATTTACAACATAATAAGTACTACTATAAGAATATGCCCCACCTTGAGTACAGCCACCAGATGCAGCACCAGTGTTCACAAACTCAGCGAAATTTCCATAAATACCAATTCGCCTATATGGCCAGCTATAAGTATCATCATCAAGACCACCACTGCTACTTTGAAAATAGTCCTGCAGAATTATTGCCGATTGTCCTCGCGGACAAACTAGTTTTATCTGCATATCACCAATAAACGAGTGCTCCATATTTATTCTTACAAAGTTCAAGTCATCGGCTGACGTTATTGTTGCCGACTCATCAAAATCGTAGAATGTTACCGTAGATTCGTAGCATTGACCAAGAGATGCTGCACAATTAGGGCCATCAGGTATAAACGTAAGTTCGCCTTGGCCCAAAGTTCCCGTTACAGATATTGGTTCGTTTTCCACCTCAATAATAGAGCTGTTTGCCTGAGAACCTACGGTTATTTCTGTAGCGCCGCCAATGCAGATTTCGCCTGCATCTGGCGTGGCATCGGTTGTGGTAAGCCCTGCCGACACTCTAATTCGTGCAGAAGCATAATATACACAACCTTCTGTTTTTGTAACAACAAGCGATATGTCGTAACCTGTTTCCAATTGCGGTGTAAAAGCATAGTTGGTAAGGGCTGCGTATGTCGCTGACGTTGGAGCATTGCCATCATGAGCATTAACATACCATTTACAAGAAGAAATGTTTGTATTGTCCGACAGATTGTATTTCAAGGTTACCTCAGCATTCGACGACAATTTGCATACATTATAATAAATAGTATCTCTTATGGTTTCTGAACCTTTTATAGCATCACCATCAGCCAAAATCGAAAGGTTTATGTCGGAGCAATTGATATATTTTGCATACAAGGTTGCATTGTCTGTAATTATATAATCATCTCCTGGCTGATAAACAGTACCTGTACCATTTGCATTTGTTGTCCATCCAACAAATGTCATTCCTGAAGCGGAACATGCTGGACGCTGATTGCTAATCTGTATTGTGGACCCGATTGCCCTTGTAACAGACGCTGGCTCATTGCTCGCCGTTCCTGTACAATTTGTTTCGGCATCGTAGGTAAGGGTTGCCCGACACCCAGTTGCCGTTATTGTTGCCATCCAACCGGCAGCGGCATTGCTACCGTCTGATTTCCAAACCACTGTCATTTTTCCGCTTGTGGCTGTATAATTTCGACCTATATTCAATGCATTTGTATTGCAACCAGTTTGTCCCCTAAATAATAATGTTCCTGTTGATGCATCACCATCGTATGCTAACATATAATCCCAACTACTGCAACCAGTTGAAGATTCTGTTGCAAACGACTGAAAATTAATTGTAATATCACCAGCTGATGTAAATGTTGCCGTATAGTTTTCATTATTGCTATAGTTAGCATTTGCTCCTCCATGGTCGTAGAAACAATACGTTGTGCCACACTCAACTGTTTTATTGATGTTAGCCATTGTTATCTGTTCCCTGCATGCTGTTAATTTAATATTAGGTCTGTAGGACGTAATATTGCCGTTTTTTGATTGACTGACATTATTATGATTGTCATTGACAATATACATACATCGGTTGTTAACGTCTGTTTCGCGGAATGTGTAATAATTATTGGCATCATTAACATAACTTCCTGTATTGTCATCTATGGTTACAACCAAATTTCCACCATTATATGTATATGGAGTTGTGAAAGGGATTGTATGCCAGCCTTCAGTTGCAGCTAACGAATAGGAATAACTACGAACAACCTGGGTTCCTACGGCTTTCCAATCACGATTCGAATTAAATGTACTTGCAGTTATTTCATTAAGATAAACATCTATCGTTCTTGTGGTTGAATAATCCCCAGAATAATAAAATGCCACAGATGTTATTTTCGAACCAACACTTATTTCAGACAATTCGCTTGAAGTGTAAATTTGTTGCGAATAACAATATTTAAAATAGGGATACAAAGGTACAGCATTAACATAGGCAGTACCATTTCCTACTATTATATTCTGCCCCCACGCACCAATATTCATCACGCAAATCATAAACAGGCATAGCAGACCAGAAACAAAAGTTTTCATATGCATGCCTTTCTCAAAAGAGAAAAAGAAACTATTCTTTTCTGCTTTTCTATATGAAAAAATACTCCCCATATTATATATTTTTTATTTATACGACAATCTATTTTTAAGAAACCCTCGTGTTATAATAGCAGTTTACAAAACATAAACCCTATCAAACTATTGCCCTTACCTTATTATTCTTCTTGAGCTAATCAGTACTAACACTTATATTCCATAAATCCCCTCCTAATATAGTCATGTGCAAATATAACAAAATATTAACAACTACCAAAAAAAAATTATTTCTTTTCAAGCCTTAGTCTAAACAGCTTTTGCAACAATCAATCTATTCCTGAATTTCGTGCCCAAGCTAAAGGTAGTGTCAAAATGGAAACAAAACATACAAAAAAGCACTCATTCATTACAAGCACAAAAAAAAGGAATCGCAAGGATTCCTTTTCATATTTTTTAATGTTGAATACCTCGTTCACCACAAATCTAGCGAACTGCACAAAGGTAAATCGTTTTTATGTTTTTGCAAGCAAAAATCAACAAAACTTTTATATTAAAGCTTTACCCATTGCTAATTATGCAATATGTATATTAAACAAGCAAAATCATACTTAAAAACAAAACGAACATTTAGCTTTTGCCTTAAAAACAAAAAAAAATCAAAATCAAGGCCTAACAAACTAACATTCAAGCACTTGAGCTATTTGTTGTTCTTCAACAAAAATTGCAAATAAAGCATCTGCAGGGCATTTTCAAGCTTCGAAGGCAAAATGAATCTGCGTTTTTTTATCTTTTTTGAAAAAAAACAGACATAAATTTATATCAAATTAGTGGAGGGGAAAAAACTATTTCATTTTATATAGCCAATACAAATGACTTATGCAAATCCTTAATTACGGCATTGACAACAGCCATACAAGGCCAATCCGCTAGATATTAACCTAAGCCATCCATAGCAAGCAACACAACTGAGCATACTATAATAATTTGTCATTTCATAAAAAATACTAATTTTGCAACGAGATATGTGGCGGTGTCCATGCGGACTTCGACACCGCCACAAGAAAAAAAGAAGTCCCTAATTAAATTTTATTACAATTATGAGATTATTAAAAATTGCCCTTTTGGTTATCGTTGCGATGGCCGTTAGCTACAGTTCTTATGCTAAAAAGGGGGTTGTAAAAGGAAAAACTGCTGAAGAAGTGTGGGCAAATGTTGCAGCTTTGGAACAGTATGATGAAGAATACATCACAGCAGAAGTTAAGAGTCTTCCAACACCGGAAAGAGTAAAACTTGCAAAAATGTCGGTAAAAGACGCACGCGAAGCAGCTTTAGCTGGAGAAACCGCATCTGTTGGATATTACATTCTTGCCATCTTCATTCCACCTCTAGCTGTTGGTTTGAACAATGGTGTTGGCAAGGAATTCTGGATTGACTTGGTTTTGACCATCCTCTGCTGGCTACCTGGTATAATCTATGCATTCATAGTACTATAGTAGCACACTATAAAAAAATAGAAAGCGGCTCTTCGAGCCGCTTTTTTTGTGTCTATACGATTCTCCTGAAATAGTCGATAACGACAGGCAATCCCTCTGCCAGCGACACTTTAGGATACCACCCGTCAAGCTGCTTAGTTGCCATTGTAATATCAGGTTTACGACGTACGGGATCATCTTCTGGCTGCCCGTGAAATTCTATTCGGCTGCCCGAACCAGTCAACTCAATAATCGTTCTTGCCAAGTCGAGAATTGTAAACTCCTGTGGGCTGCCTATATTTATCGGTCCGGTGACATCGTCTGGTGTGTTCATCATTCGAAGCATCGCCTCAATCAAATCGTCTACATACTGGAAACTGCGAGTCTGCCTGCCGTCGCCGTAAATTGTTATAGGCCTCCCCTGCAATGCCTGAACTATGAAATTCGAGACAACACGACCATCATCTGGCAGCATATTGGGACCATAGGTATTGAATATTCGTATTATCTTTACACAGATATCCTTATGTTTGTGGTAATTAATAAAAAGCGACTCTGCACAACGTTTCCCCTCATCGTAGCACGAACGCATCCCTATAGGATTGACATTACCCCAATACGATTCTGGAATTGGAAAAACCTCGGGATCTCCATACACTTCGCTTGTGGATGCCTGCAATATTTTTGCATGTGTCACATTTGCAAGGTTGAGCATATTTATCGCACCCATCACAGAGGTATTTATAGTCTTTATTGGGTTTTGCTGATATTGTACGGGCGATGCTGGACATGCCAAGTTATAGATTTCATCAACCTCAACAAAATATGGAACCGTCACATCGTGACATACCAGCTCGAATCTTGGGTTTGGAAGAAGATTTTCAATATTGCGTTTAGAACCAGTACAGAAATTGTCGAGACAAACGACTTTATTTCCCTCTCCAAGCAGTCTCGCACACAAATGAGAACCTATGAATCCAGCGCCACCTGTTACAAGTATTTTCTTCAAGCCTATATTTTTTTACAAATATAAAAAATATTACCGACAATGGATAAAAGCTTAGCTTTTCAAAAAACGTAATGATAATTTTTAGGCAAGAGATAGTTTTACCAATATATATATTAATAGGTATAGTACAAAAAAAGTCTGTCGCTTTTTTGCGACAGACTTTTATATCTACACACTAAAATTGTGTTTCCTAGCGAGACTTAAGGATAATTGCAGACGGGAATGCACCCTTTATAGCAGCCTGAGCTTTTTCAGCTTCAGCATAAGTTGAGAATGTTCCCAAATAATATATATAGAAATTTCCCTGTTCCTTAACCTTTAAGTTTTCAATTCCGAAATCAGAAGGATCCCTATGGTTCTTAAGCGCTGCAATTTGAACCCTGTAAACAATAGAACCATCTTCGGAGAATCTTGCTGCAGAAGCCTGAGAAGTGCCATTGCCTGAATTAGGCAACATTGACGGATCAATATGTTCGTCAACAACCTTCAAATAGATTTCTGGGCCCTGAACAAGAACCTTGAATTCGACACGACGATTGTATCTTCTGGATGCACTTGTGTTGTTGCTAGCAATTGGCTGCGATTCGCCGAACTTAGTTGTAACGATCTTATCCTGCTTAACACCCTTGCCAACCAAATAGTCCTTGACTGACTTAGCACGACGAGCCGACAGGAGCATGTTGTATTCGTCGGTACCAACATAGTCGGTATGTCCACCAACCTCAATCTGTACACCAGGATATGTCTTCATGTATTCGGCGAGTTCGTCAAGATTCTGTCTGAATTCATGCTTGATATCCGACTTGTCGAAATCGAAATATACATTTCTGATTTCCAAAGTATCAGTCAAAACAGGTTCTGTGTCGCTTCCTATAATAGGATTGTCAGCAATAGCCTGGTTGAAGTTAACCTTTACGTTGCAAACGTTCTTGTCGGTGTGAGTCTGGTTCTGTGTAATGCTATTGGTGTTGATTCCATTCTTTGCAAGATAATCGACAACTGCCTGAAGCTGCGGAGAATCCGGAGTCAACTTGTTGGTGTCGTAGTTAAGGTTTACAACAACGTCGCGGGATTCATCATTCAACTTCTTAGCATCATTGATAACATCGTCGAGAAGAGCAATTGTTTCTGGAGTCAAGACTGCATCGTCATATACGGAGATTTCTGCTTCCCTGTTGTAGAGCGGCAATATGACATCTTCGAGTTTTATCGGCTTTTCGGCACTAGCATAATCGTCTGCCTCATCATCTGTAGACTTCTTTGTAACTTTCTTCAAAGTTACACCGTCCTTTGAATATGTAAGGTCGTATTCGCCATCAACCTTCAGGTAGCAATCGTAAGTTCCGGTTGCATCCTCAACATTGTACGAACCGAGATCCTCGCCTGTATTTCTGTCCTTTACCCAAACTACAACGCCTTTCGGATAAGCACCGTCGGCATAGTAAACTTTTCCTTCGTAAGCAATCATATCCTTGACATTGGACTTCTCGATAACTTCGTAAAGGTCATATTCACCATGAGTATCTTCACGGATACCGGTAATATAAGCGGTCTTGCCGTCGCAGCTGAGCGAATAGCAGATATCGTTATCCGGAGTGTTAAGTGGAGTACACATGCTCTCGGCCTGCGAATATGTTCCGTCGCCATTGATGTGCGAGAAGAAAACATCATAACCGCCTAAAGACTCATGTCCCTTAGAACAGAAATATAGTACCGATCCGTTTGGATGAACGAATGGATATTCGTCGTCCTTAGGCGAGTTAACTTCTTCTGGAAGAAGAACTGGTTCACCCCACTGTCCGTCCGGCTGCTTCTGGATAGTGTAAATGTCAAGGCCACCGTAACCACCAGGACGGTCGCTTGTGAAATAGAAGCTATTTCCATCAGGAGCCATGGTAATATGAGTTTCTCTGTATTTACTGTTAATAATTTCTGCCATTGGCTGCGGCTTGCCCCATTCTCCTTTATCATCCATTTCGGTTACATAAAGGTTGCCCTGCAAACCAGAACCAGAACGGAAGAAATACAGCATCTTGCCATCGGACGAAAGTGCGACAACAGACTCGTTCTTTGCCTTTGTATTAATTGACGAAGGAAGCAATTCCGGCGTTGACCACTCTCCGTTGGAATTCTTTTCTGTCACATAAATCTTTTCATAGTCATTATCGTTTATGCTATTCGGACGCTTAGAAGTAAAATACAACTTATTGCCATCACAAGTGATGATTGGCGAATGGTCTGAATAAATTGAATTTACAACGTCGCCCAAATTATTGACAATAACCTTGTTGCATGATTTCTGGCGTGAAACAATCTTTGCATTGTTTGAAGTTACTAGTTCTTCCTTTGCTGATACCAACATAGCAGAATCGTTGTTTTCCGTAGCGACTTCCAATGCAGTATTCAGCATATCGATACTTTCGTCATACTTTCCGACAAGGCGCAAAGCAATACCAAGCTTGCAGTAGCAGTCGATTGGAGCACGACGCTCGGTATGGTCATCTGCCACATATTCAACACTTACATGCTCAAGTGCCTTAGTCAAGTAATCAACAGCTTTTGTTCTGTCCTTCGAAGTACTCATATAACAAACACCAATATTGTACCACACATTCGGATTGTTGTTATCCTTTCCTTCTGCATTTTTCCACAATTCAAGAGCGACTTCATAGTTATCCTCGTACATATACGACAAGGCATCGTAGAAATTACTCATGAAAGTCGGACTTGACGTCTTCTGAGAATATAGGAGCGTACACATTAAAACTCCTACCCCGAATAAAAAAACTTTCTTCATCTTTAAACCTTAACTATTTATATAACAATTTTTTAATATCCAATTATATATCGAATCGGCATCGTATCCGCATTCGCTGATAAGTTCTTCCTGTGTTCCGTGCATTACAAAATAGTCGGGAATTCCAAAACGCTTAACCTTCACATTGCAGTTCCTGTCGGAAACAAACTCAAGCACTTCGCTACCGAAGCCGCCAGCAATGGCATTATCCTCGACAGTAACAATGTATTTGTGAGTTTTGCAGGCATCATCAAGCAAATCGGTGTCGATAGGCTTTGCAAATATCATGTCGTAAACCGAAACATTGACGCCATTATCGGCTGCCAGCCTGTCGGCAACCTTCTCGGCTGTTTGACCTGCTGTGCCAATTGACACCAAAGCAACATCGGCGCCCTTGCGCAGGCATCTGCCCCTTCCTATTTCCATTTCATGGAACTCGATCTCCGACTTCGGATGGAACGACTTGCCACGCGGATAACGGATGACAAACGGGAAGTTATTCTTCTCCAGCTGGGCAGTGTATAGCAAATCGCGCAGTTCATACTCGTCACGCGGTGCTGAGATAACGAGATTTGGAATGCACCTGAGGAACGAAATATCAAACGAACCATGGTGGGTTGCGCCATCCTTACCAACAAGTCCAGCCCTGTCGAGGCAAACAACAACATGCAGGTTCTGCAACGCAACATCATGGACAATCTGGTCGAAAGCCCGCTGAGCGAAAGTGCTATATATGCAACAATATGGAACCATGCCACGCTTTGCAAGTCCTGCCGCAAATGTCACGGCATGCTGTTCGGAAATACCTACATCGAAACTTCTCTCGGGGAAAACGTCGAACATCTTAGTCAACGAACTTCCCGACACCATTGCCGGAGATATTGCTATAATCTTATCGTTTTTCTTTGCAAGTTCTACAATTGCATCGCCAAAAACATCCTGGAACTTCTGCGGAGCATCTGGGTCTGTTTTTTCGGCATAGACCTTACCTGTTGCCACGTCAAACTTTCCTGGGGCGGCATGCCACTGCTGAGGATTGTCCTCTGCCGGCTTAAAGCCCTTGCCCTTTTGTGTAATCAGGTGAAGGATTCGTGGTCCGCTGATATTCTTCAGGTCTTCAAACAACTTGACAAGCGATATCACATCATGACCATCAACCGGGCCGAAATATCTGATGTTCATCGACTCGAACATATTGCTCTGTCGCATGACAATTGATTTCACGGCATTGTCTATACGCTGCGTAAAGCATCGCACATCCGGACCCAGCTTATTGACTTTCCCCAAGAAATGCCATACATCATCCTTAACTTTGTTGTAGGTTCTGGAAGTAGATATGTCGGTGAGGTATTCGCGCAATGCGCCAGGAGTTTCATCTATGGCTATTTTGTTATCGTTGAGCACAATAAGCAAATTAGGATTATAGAATGCCGCATTATTAAGTGCCTCGAAGGCCTCGCCTCCCGACAACGCACCGTCGCCGATTACGGCAACTGTATGCTCGTTGCTTCCTTGCATCTTTGCAGCCACCGCCATTCCAATAGCGGCAGAAATGCTTGTCGATGAATGACCAACACCGAAACTGTCGTATTTGCTTTCGGCTGGCGATGGAAATCCGCTTATACCCTTATATGTTCTGTTGGTCTTAAACGCCTCGCGACGTCCGGTAAGAATCTTGTGTCCATAAGCCTGATGTCCGACATCCCATATCAAGTTGTCGTTTGGCACATCGAAAACATAATGGATAGCGACAGTAAGTTCAATAACACCAAGATTAGCACCAAAATGAGCAGGATTAACAGCGGCGGATTCTATAATGAAACGCCTTAATTCATCGCATACTTCTGGCAAGTCGACGAGGTCGACCCTCTTCAAATCGTCCGGAACATTTATACTATCCAAAAATTTATACGACATGCCAAAAATTATAGTACTTATATAAAAGTCGCAAAATTATAAAAAATAATTTTACACTTACAATTAAATATTAACATTTTAGTGTAAATAAAATAACCTCAATCGTATAATTGTCCAAAACAAAGAAAGGTATTTTTGTGTTTCGTATATTAGAAATATTGTAGCTATGAAAACGAAATTGTTACTAAAGACTATAGTACTTGCTGTTGCGACCTCAGCGACCGTTATCTCATGCGTGCCATCGCGCAAGTTCGAAGACGTGAAAGCAGCCGGAGAAGCCTGCGAAAGAGAACGTTCGGAACTGAAGAAGCAAAACGAAACGCTCGCAACTGCCAACAACGAGCTAAGGGCAGCCATCAACAAGCTGGAACGCGACATGGCCTCGCTTGAAGCCGACACTGCAATAAAAGCTAATTCGTACCGAGTGCTTACTATGCAGTACGACAAAATAAACGACCTATACAAGCAGCTTCTCGAAAATCAGGAGAAACTCCGCGCCGGTGCCGACGCAGAACAGCAGAAAGCCATGTCGATACTACAGAAGACCAAGGACGAACTGCAGATAAGAGAAGACGAGCTCCGCAATCTCGAAGCACGATTAAATCAGGAGAGAGCCAGTCTAGAGGCCCTAAGAGCTCAAAACGAGCAGAAAGAAAACGAACTTAACGAAAAGAACGCTCTTCTTGAATCGCAACGCAATGAACTAGCATCGAAAAACAGCGAACTCGACAGCAAAAACAGCGAACTTAATGCGCAAAACGCCAAAGTTGCTGAACTACAAGCAATTCTAAATGCCAAGGACTCTGCCATGAACGCATTAAGGCAGAAAGTATCCGACGCACTGTCGGGCTTTGAAGGCAACGGTCTGACAATCGCGCAGAGAGAAGGAAAAGTTTATGTGTCGCTTGACGAAAAACTGTTATTCAAGTCGGGAAAGTGGGATGTTGACCCGAAAGGCCAGGATGCGCTTAAGAAACTTGCAGGCGTACTCGAAAGCAACCCGGACATCAACATTACTATTGAAGGACACACCGACGACCTTGCATACAGTGGCAACGGCAACATTCAGGACAACTGGGACTTGAGTGCTAAACGAGCAACTTCAATTGTCAAGCTTATCCTTGCCAACTCGAAGATAGACCCTGTTCGCCTCATTGCTTCGGGACGCAGCTGCTACCTGCCGGTAGACGAGGCAAAAACGTCTGAAGCTCGTGCCAAGAACAGAAGAACTGAAATCATCCTTACTCCAAAGCTTGATATGCTTTACGAACTGACAAGATAAGAATAGCCACGACAAACAAAAAAAAGAAAGCCCGACCTTTACGCCGGGCTTCTTTTTCTAATTAACAATTTTCTACTTGTACATTATCCCATTGTACTCAAGATAATCACTAACAACAATCAAGCTTGTTGCTTCCAACGACTCGGGCTGCTCATCGGTAGGACTTCCCATTGTTGCATAGAAAACCCACTGCTTCTTGCCGCAATCTTTTATCTCGCTAGAACTTTCAGACGTCTGCACGAGAACTTTTTCCGAATCCTTGGTGATTAAGACTGCTCCCTTCTGGATTATATTTTCATCAACATCATCGTTACATTCGGTCATATTAACAACAACTAATGTGTCGTTAACAATAGCACTTTCCATCTTTAGCACCTTGCCGTCGATAGACATCACATACAAAGGGCTGCTCTTTTCCGCTTCTGGATAAGCTTCCTCAATAACGTCAGTTTTCACTTCTTCCTTTGCCTTGTTGCACGAAGCAAACATCAGCATTCCAAAGATTGACATTGCAATCATAATCAAATATAATTTTCTCATAATAAATAAAATTTAAACAATAATACTATTCATACATTATACCATTATAAAAAAACTTGTCGCTATCAATAATTATTCTTGTAGCCACAGTTCCGTTGCTTTCATAGTTTTTTGTAGGGTGAACAACTTTTTCAACACATTGGTTTAAAGTATAATCACTTCTACATGGTTTTTCAATAGAAGAAGAACATGTTACCGAAGTTACTCCATTAGACACTGTTGTTACTTGAACACATGCTCCTTTTGGCGCTTGACATTCACACAATATAAATATATTACCGCCAGGAACATCTCTATTTTGGCATATATCACCTAACGTTGCATTAAAATCCCAACGTTTTCGATCTGTTTTCATAAGACAAACACCTTCATCTAATTTTTCAACTTTATCAGAAATAATTAGCACATCTGGAATTTCTGATTCCGAAACACATTCATAAGAAGGTTCAATATCTATTTTTAGAGCATCTTCTTCTCTGCACAAATGCATAAGCATAAGCTTTCCATCTTCACCATACACATAATAACAATCTTCATATATAGACTGAATTTCATCGTTATTTTGTTTATTACTAACCACTGATTCTATATTAACAGCATCCTTTGTACATAAAGAAAACACCAACACGAAACCCAAAATAAACACCAGTAACACTAAATATCTTTTCATAATTTTATATTATCGAAAAACAATGCAAATATATAATAAAAATCAAAAAAAAAAAACATTTTAACAAACCTTTAACTTTTAGTGATGTAAAAAATTGCGGTTGGCACTTCTTTCAGCAACCATACCAAACACTACCCTTTCTTCTTTTCAATCGGCAACACACCGGCCATCTCACCAATTACATTCACCAAATCGGAATCGGAAGGCACAACGATCTTAGCGTTCTCCTTGAGGGAATTTTCAAGTGCCTCAATCTTTCTAAGCAATTGAGCATTGCCAATAAAATACTTTTCTGCAGCTTCGTTTACAAGACGAATTGCTTCAGCTTCACCTTCGGCATTAAGAATCTTTGCCTGACGAACACCTTCGGCCTCCTTAATCTTTGCACGCTTAACACCGTCAGCTTCGGTTTCGGCAGCTGTTGCATAATCGACAGCGGCAATCTTCTCGTTTTCGGCCTTTACGACCTTGTTCATGGTTGCCTGTACATCTTGTGGAGGATCAATCTGCTTAAGCTCTGCACGAACAATAGAAATGCCCCAGTCCTCGGTTTCGTCGGAAAGAATCTGGTGCAACTCGTTATTAATGCGACCACGTTCACTATTTGCCGACTTCAAGGTCATGGTACCAATAATGTTACGCAAAGTCGTACGGGCTAAGTTTACAATCTGCACTTGGTAGTTGTAGACATTGTAAAGCGAATTTTTCACACTCATCTCATCCTCGCGAACCCGGAAATAAATCTGTGCATCGACAGTTGCGTTAAGATTATCGTTGGTAATAATTTCCTGAGGATCTGCATCTACCATTTGCTCTGTTACATTCACACGATAAATCCTATCAATGAAAGGGATTATCCAATGCAAGCCAGGTCCAGCAAAATGATGGTACTTACCAAGACGTTCAACAAGCGCCCTGTGTGTAGGACGAACAACCTTGAAACCTGCAAAGAAAAGAATTAGCACTACGGCTACAATTAGCACAATTGAAATAACACTCATATTAATTTTTTTAATTGGTTAGTCTTGCAAATATACAAAATTTCTGAAGATATTGCTCTGCAGCAACATTTTTTTGCAGGATATATTTAGCGTATCATTTTGGTGATTTTCTCAACAAGAGCATCCTTGTCAAGATTAAGACCTTCGACAGAAATACTAGCCATAGAATAGAACGGCTCGCGAACAGCCAGTGTGGCTTCTACATATTCGAGCAATTCGGCTTCGGTCTTGTCTGCCGTCAATGGTCGCTTCTTATGCGACATGGAAATTCGGTTGGCCAACGCCTTGGCAGGCATTTTTATGTACACGCTTAGCCCCAAGCCGTTTATCAGCGTCATATTATCGTTGAAGCAGGGTGTGCCACCACCACACGAAAGCACATATCCGTCCTTGTCGGCAAACGATTTCAAAGTTTCGGTTTCCAAACGACGAAAGCATTCCTCATCGAAACTCTGAAAAATCGACGAAACCGACATATGGTATCGGTTTTCAATTTCAGCATCGAGGTCAAAAAAAGAAAGATTTAATGATTTTGCGAGCCGTTTCCCGACAACAGACTTGCCGGCACCCATAAATCCCACAAGGAAGATTCTCATCTATTTAGAAAAGAGGTATTTGCAATTGAGCTTCGGCCATACGGGCAGCCATCTCCTCCTGCTTGCGCAATCTCGGCTTGCGAACAATCTGCTGTACGTTGAATCCAAGTTCGTTCATAATCTTCAAACGTTCTTCGAATTCAAGTTCAGCAAACTTATCACATGTAGCATTGAACACTTCAAGAATAAGGCTGTCAGTAGTTTCGCGTATATAGTCGATATTTTCGACCTCGGCCTTGTTAAGCGTCTGTCGATAGTTGCGTTCGTTGTATATATCCTCAAACTTTTCGATCCAAATTTTTACAGAAGAAATGTTTGGGTTTGTGAAAAGGCGTCCGCCATTGGCAATACGGTTGGCGTCGCACTCAAAAAGATGCTTTGCAACCTCAAGAAGCTCCTCGCCGTTACGTGGGTTCGGAATGACAAACGGATACTGCAATCCATAATAACTGGTAACATCAACCGGCAGTTCGCCACGTTCGATAGCCATGTGCATCGACATATAATAGTGAACCACGAATGTTTTCGACTTGCTGAACAAATTGTTGTAGTCGTTATTGAATGCTTCCTCCTGCTGTCTCAGGCATTCCTTGTATGCTCTGAACTTTTCGAATACGGGAAGGTTTTCCTCGACCACATTAGCCTGATATTCAGCAAACAAGCTACCATCTTCTACTGGATTGTTACGCAGATATGCGTCAAACGACCTAAGGATTTCAAGTCGTTCAGTATCGGTATGCTTATAAATCAGCTTCTCCATGTGTACTTCTTCTCAATAAAAACGTACAAAAATACATTGCTACAAGACACCAAAGACACATAATCTTCAAAAGAAGTTAACAAAAAAATGTTTATTAGATGACAAGCAAAATAGCGCCACCTGATGGAGTTTGGAAATACAATTAACAGACAATTGATAAGATTTTTTGGCATTGAATTGAAATCAGTAAACGATTTTGATTATTTTTGTGGCCAAACAAATAAAAAGCGAAATGAGATTCAAAAGAATATTATTAAAGCTTAGCGGAGAATCGCTAGCAGGTGCCACAAAGCAGGGCATCGACGAGAAGCATCTTATGGAATATGCCAACCAGATAAAAGCAATCCACGACAAGGGCGTACAAGTTGGCATAGTTATCGGAGGCGGCAATATATTCCGCGGCATTTCTGGCGAAAGCAAGGGCTTCGACAGAGTAAGAGGCGACCAAATGGGAATGCTTGCTACAATCATCAACTCGCTGGCACTACAGAACGGACTTGAGTCTGTTGGTGTGAAGACTCGTCTTTTCACTTCAATAGGAATCGAATCGATAGGCGACCGCATTTCAAAGCCAAAAGTTGTGGAAGCGCTGGAGAACAACTATGTTTGCATACTTGCAGGCGGCACAGGCAACCCGTATTTCTCAACCGACAGCGCATCGGCATTGCGTGCGATCGAAATCGAAGCCGACGTTTTCCTGAAGGGCACACGCGTAAACGGCGTCTACACTGCCGACCCCGAAAAGGATCCGACAGCTACCAAATTCGACACCATAACATTCGACGAAGTGTACAAGCGCGGACTAAAAATCATGGACCTGACGGCTTTTACACTGTGCAAGGAAAACAACATGCCAGTAATTGTGTTCGACATGGACACATACGGCAACTTAGAAAAGGTTATCAATAACGAAAACATAGGAACATACATTTCAAAGTAATATGGAAGAATTAGATTTATACATCGACGATGCAAAGGACGGAATGAAGTCGGCCCTCGAGCATCTTGAAAAAGAACTTTCAAAAATAAGAGCAGGCAAAGCAAATCCGGCAATGCTGGAATCGGTTAAGGTTGAATGCTACGGCATGGTATCACCTATCACTCAGGTTGCCAACCTTTCCGCTCCGGATCCAAAGACAATTTTCATCCAGCCATGGGACAAATCGACAATCCCGGCTATCGAAAAGGCAATACTTGCCGCCAACCTCGGCTTTAATCCTGCAAACAATGGCGAAGTAATCCGAATTATCGTTCCGCCATTAACAGAAGAACGTAGAAAACAACTTGTAAAGCAGGTTAAGGGACTCGGCGAAAACGCAAAAGTTGTTATCCGTAATGCTCGCCGCGATGCTATCGAAGAATTCAAGAAACTCAAGAAAGATGGCGTTTCGGAAGACGAAGCAAAGAACGCAGAACAAAACGTTCACAAAGCACACGAAGACTATATCAAGAAAGTTGATACAGTCATCGACGCCAAGGAAAAGGAACTTATGACAATCTAAAGTTGTCTTTGTCTCTGACACAAAACATTTTCCCCGCCAACATTATGGCTGAGGAAAATGTTTTTTTTATCGAATATTTATATAAATTTGCAATTTGATAATTAAAAATTTCATTGACCATGAAAATTCGAATTGCACTGACAATATCCCTTGCACTTGCACTAACAAGTGCTTTCGCACAAACACAAAGCGACAAGGACCTTCTGCAGAACGGCATCTACGCCTTCAACAACGACAACTACAGCAAGGCTATTTCAAACCTCTCAAAGTATGTAGAGACATACAAGGAAAATGCAGTTGCATATAATGTTCTCGGAAAGGCATACTCCAGCATCGGCGATTTCGACAATGCCATGATCAACTTTCAATTGGCAATAAAGGTCAACCCTAAATACTACGAGGCAATCAAGAACCTCGGATATGTGTATTACGACGAAGGCGACTTCGACAAGGCAATCAGTCTTTTCAAGAGTGCAATAAAGATCAATCCGCAATACGACACTGCATTCAACGCACTTGGCAACGCATACGACGAACAGAAAAACTACAAGAAGGCAATTTCGTACTATACAAAAGCCACAGCCCTTAGCAAGGAATACGACGGCGCATTCAACAATCTCGGTCTTGCATACTCCCACAACGGCAACTACGAAAAAGGCATAGAATGCTGCAAAATGGCAATCGAGATAAACCCACGCAACGACGAAGCATACAATGCCATAGGCGCCATCTACGAGGAACAGGGCGAATATGTTGATGCAATCGAATGGTTCAAGAAGGCAATAGAGATAAATCCTGAAAATGCTGACGCGCACAACAACCTCGGTGTTGCCTACTACTATTCCGACGATGTCAAGGGCGAATCGAAAGCGGTAAGATACTACATGAAGGCACTGGAGCTTAACCCGAACAACATCGACTCGTTCAACAATCTTGGAGCAGCATATTTCTCGACAAATCCGACAAAGGCTCTCGACTATTACAACAAGGCACTGGAAATAAACCCCAACCACGTCGAAACCAACTACAACATCGCCAAGCTCTACATGTCGCTGGACAGAGAAGCCGATGCAATAGCTCATTTCCGCCGTGCCGCAAAAGCCGGTCAAGAACTTAGCCAGAAGGAACTTAAGACGAAAGGTCTCGACTGGTAAAACCAGACAAAATCACCATCATGACAATGGACGAACAGTTCATGAAACGATGCATAGAACTTGCAAAATGCGGGTTCGGCACGACATCGCCAAACCCTATGGTCGGGGCTGTAATTGTTTGCGAAGGTAAAATCATCGGCGAAGGCTGGCATCATAGATGCGGAGAAGCACATGCCGAAGTCAATGCAGTAAATTCCGTAAGCGACAAGTCGCTGCTAAAGAAATCGACAATATACGTCTCGCTTGAACCTTGCGCCCACGTTGGTAGAACTCCGGCTTGTGCCGACATGATTATCCGCGAAGGAATACCTAACATAGTAGTCGGAAGTATCGACCCATTTGAGAAAGTGGCAGGAAAAGGGATCGAAAAATTGAAAAATGCCGGCAGAAACGTAAAAATCGGTGTCCTAAAAGACGAATGCGACTGGCTTAACAGGCGATTTTTTACATTTCATACGAAAAAACGCCCATATATAATTCTAAAATGGGCTCAAACAAACGACAAATTTATCGACCGCAAACGCGAGAACTCAAGCCAGAAACCGCTCGCAATAACAAACCAGCATTACAATACATTGGTGCACAGATGGAGAACCGAGGAAGACGGAATACTTGTCGGAACAAATACGGTAATGCTTGACAACCCCCAGTTGACGGCACGCCTGTGGTCTGGCCGAAACCCTGTGCGAATCTGCTTAGACGAAAATTTGTGCATTGCACCAGAAAGCCGCATTCTTGACGGACAAGCAACAACCATAATCATTAACTCACAAAAGGATAGCACAGAGGGCAACCTGCTTTTCTGCAAGGCGGATTTCAACGGAAACATTGTAACACAAATCCTCGACATATTGTATCAACACGAAATTCAGTCGGTCATTGTCGAAGGTGGAGCACAAACATTAAGATCGTTCATATCGCAAGGCTTATGGGACGAAGCAAGAGTCTTCACAAGCAACCAGATTATCGGATCGGGGATAATGGCTCCGGAGTTCAACTTTTCTGCCGACGAACACGAAACAAACGGAGACGTTTCTCTCGACACATATTATCACTACGAGCATTAGGACCATGTCAATCTTCAACATAAAACGAAATTTTTCTTCTGCGGAAAAAATTCTAATCATACTTATATGCATTTGTGTTGGCTTTTGCTGCAGTTCCATGGTTGTCAGTCTACTATACAATGTTTTTAGCGGAACTTCAACCTACAAGCTGCTGCTAATCATATCCTCGCTCCTATCGTTTGGTCTTGCCGCCATACTTGCAGCATTTGTCCTACGCGACGGTGAAAGGACTTTCGAGCATTTAGGATTCAAGCGACCAAAATGCACGACAAACATTACACTTCATTTTGTACTTGTAATAGTCTTCATGCTTGCAATAATACCAGCAATAGAACTAATAACAAGCTGGAATTCAACATATTCATTTCCCGAACCACTCAAATGGCTCGAAGAATATTTCAGGCAGGCCGACAAGAATTCAATGGAATCAACTATTCGCGCCCTATCCGGCGACGGAATTGGCATTTTATTGCTAAACTTGTTTGCCATAGCACTGACACCTGCAGTCTGCGAGGAAATGTTCTTCAGAGGAATCATGCAGAAGCATCTTGTCGACATAACCAAAAAGCCAATAGTAGGAATTATACTAACCGCTTTTATCTTTTCGGCGATCCACATGCAATTTTCGGGTCTCCTACCACGATTTCTCCTTGGTATGGCTTTAGGATACTTATATTTTAGGTCCGAATCGCTCTGGACATCTATTGCTGCACATTTCACGAATAACGCAACCATTATACTCATTGCATATTTCAGCGACATAAACATCACCGACACCCCGGAATTAAGCAGCTTTGCCACTCCGCTATGGATATGCATGATTACAGGCGGACTATTTGTCGCCACTATTACCGGACTGAAAATTTTCAGGAAATAATTTTATTTTCAAGACATGCCCGCAAAAGGCACACCTTATTTATTATCTTTGTTACGAAGACAAATAACTTACAAGATGGCAATAAACCAAATGAACAAACTAGTATGGATAGTTGACACCATACGTAAGTCCAAAAAAATCACCTTCGAGGAACTCAATCGGAAATGGAAGGAAAACGAAGATTTGAGTAATGGAGAAGAACTACTGAAGCGCACTTTCCATAAATGGAAAGAAAGCATTGCCGACACCTTTGGACTCGACATCGAATGCGACAAACGTGCTCCGTACTATTATTCCATAATCAACGACGACGACCTTAAGCAAGGCTGTATCGAAAACTGGATACTAAGCACCTACGCAGTCAGCAACTCAATAATGGAAAGCAAATCAATCAAGGACAGAATCATTTTGGAGGATGTGCCAAGTGGACGCGAATATCTAGACCCCATCATTGACGCGATGAAGAATAACCGTCTAATTCATATCTCATATTATAATTTTTGGCGCCACGACACACTGCAGCATTTTCTTATTCCGCTTTGCGTGAAGCTTTACCGACAACGCTGGTACTTAGTTGGGCGCTCGTGTCATTCTTGTGAAGATAGAGTTTATGGGCTCGACCGCATCAAAGATTTCCGTTTGTCAAGTCACACATTCGAGTACCCAAATGATTTTGACCCGCAGGAATTTTTCAACGGCTGTTTTGGTGTAATTTCAAAAAAAGATGTCAAGATTGAGGACGTATTGATAAAGGCTAATGCCTTGCAAGCTAACTACATACGCAGTCTTCCCATGATGCCAAACCAAGAAGAAATCGAAAAGAATTCCGACTTTAGCATTTTCAAGATACGAGTCCGCCCAACCTACGACTTTGAACAGGAACTGCTATGGAACCGCGACGAAGTGGAAGTACTAGAACCCAAGTGGTTGCGAAAAGAAATAAGCGAAATTATCAAAAGAATGCAGAAAAAATACAAAACACGTTAACATGAAAGTATATACCCATTATTATAATTACAAAGAAGAAGCCTTTAGATGGAGAACATTGTTGCAATTCGGCCAATCATGGGATATAATAGGTTCTGTTATTATGAAAAATCCAGGGACTGCAGCCCCAAAATGGCAGGTAACAGATATTGAACTCATCAACAACTTATTAAAATTTGAAGATTCTCATGATTATTGGTATGAGTTTTCAGCAGACTCTTCAATGAATTGTGTAGCCGAATTATTTGCTTTTTACTATGGGAGAAATAACACAGACCAGCTTAGCGGAGTAATTCAACTTTTCAATCTTTTTTATGTTAGAGAAGGAAACTTATTTAATGCATTGAAAAAAGACAAAGAAACATCAACAACCTTCAAATTTGACACAGAAGAAGATATACTTAATTACGATATAAACCATCTGGTTATGCCGATTTACTTGGGTTTTGCTGATTTAGCATATCATAGTAAATATCGCTTCCGTGCAGAGCGTTTCTTCAATAAAGCAAAATCGTTGGGGATGAATTATTGCCATCCAGAATATACAAAGAATAACTTTATTCATCCACTGTACCTTATGCGATATGGTAAAAATAAGAAAGAATCAATAAGGACCAAAAATAACTTTAAGAATAATTCATATAACATATAAAAAATGAAAGATTTTGCAGCAATAGACTTTGAAACAGTAAATCATTCATGCTCTGGCATATGCCGTTATAGCTAAAAAATATAAACCTAAAAATTAAAGCCATGATAGAACAGAACAACATGAAACGCAATCGTCACAACGAAGAATTGATGTTTGATGAACTTACATCAGCCATCGAAACCATTGATTCCGTAGCCGCATTTACCGGCAAGACATTTAAGCAAGTTGCCGACATATATCATACGTTGGCAATCAACCGTTTGACCGAGGTTTTGATAGACGCCGGCGACGAATGGGACAGGAACAACAATGATATGAGAAAATTCATCAAGGAAGAATTATATCAGCATCGCAACTGGTGCTACGAAAACCAGCCATTAAGAATCGAAATAGAGAAAGAATGACGAAAAGGATTTGTCGGATTGAAAAAAAGTAAATTTGAGAAATCGTTTCCTTTTGAAATTTTGGTTAACGGACTTCGTGAAGCTCGGGGAGAGTAATGATGGAATCGAAGTCTAAAGTAATAACAATTTACACCATATATTATGACAAGTAACAAACAAAAGTCTGACATTAATCAAATGTTGACGAACAATGAGATTGAAAATCTTAAAAATTATTTCTAAGTCACTCTACGCAGACTCCTTCCATTTGCATAAAAAAAGGACTTTTCAAATGAAAAGCCCTTATAGTAGCGGGGGCAGGACTCGAACTTGCGACCTCCGGGTTATGAGCCCGACGAGCTACCAACTGCTCTACCCCGCAATTGCGTTGCAAAAATACATTTTTTTTATTACACGACAAAATTTTACAAAAAAAAAGAAGGCTGGAATTTCCAATTCCAGCCTTCTACAACTTTTAAATTAAAACATATATGTCAAACCGGCCATAGCATTAAAGCCCTGCGCCCTATAGTTGTTCCAAATATAGTAACGCTGGCATGCTATATTGTTCAAGTTCAAAAACACACTGAACTTTTCATTAAACCTATATTCGCCAAATAAATTTACATCAACTACGGCCTTCATCTTTTTCTCTGCGTATGTTCCGTCTGCCAGATATTCCTTTGCGTAGCACGAATTGAGGAAATAACCCTCAACACCAAATGTAATCTTATTTGTCAGCCTATAAGATGCCTTCAACGAAACGTCTATGTCCGGAGTCTGCCATGGACGTTCCCCATTGGCAAGCTTTATGTAATAATAGTAATGACCCTTCAACGAAATGTCAAGTCCCTGTGCGATATTTCGCAACGCCAGTTCCATATAGGCACCAACCCTATCGACATCAGTGTACTCCATAGTGAACTTGTTCTTAAGTGGAGATACAGAAGTGTCGTTCACGAAGAACATCATGCTATTGATGTGCGAATAGTTTGCATTGATATGCAGGAATACCTTCTTGCTGATATTTGCCTTTACGCCGACATTCGCATCGTGCTGGCAGTCGGAAGTGCCAAAGTTTGCAAAATTGTTTACGAATGGATTTATTCGGGAAATGAATTCAAGGTTGTTGTTGTCGAGATGTCCGCTATACTTAACGTATGGCAATACTGCATTGCTGACATTAAGTTGAACGAACAAATCCGGATAGAAATGATACTTAACTCCGCCAAGAAGTTCGCCACAAGCGTTTACACCGGCACGTATCTTCCATTTTTCAGAACTGAAGGTAAAATACGGCTCTGTATTTAGTATAATTTCATTGTATGCCGGGTTAACTGCTGGAGTCGCTCCTTCCGGGTTCTTGGCAGTATTTCCATTGAAAACAAAATCGACATCAAGTCCGTAGCCGACTTTCTTTACAGTACGGCCAATGTTTGCCAACAGCGATGCCTTGTGCTGACCATCTTTTGTCTGCGTAAAGAAATATTGATAGCCACCATCAAGCAGATAATTCCAGTGCTTGCGACCAGTCTGCTCCGATTCGAGACGCATATTCGCCCCTAATCTATAATACCTTTGCTTCTGAATTTCTTCGCGCGTATCAACATAGTTGAAACTATCCCAATTGATTGTGTTTACATCGCCATAAACAGCAGGATCGTAACCATAATAGTTTACGCCATTGGTCGAGAAAAATACCTTGCCCGAAAGCACCGACTTGAACAGAATTCTCTTCCCGTAGGCCTCAAAGGCATTGTCGTCGTAGGCAGAATAAATCTTCTGGTCAAGACAATTCTTTATCTTGCCCCACGAAGAATGATGCCGTGCATACAATCCCATCGAATAGTTCTTCTGTCGCTTCGAATTAACATAGCCCTCGAAGAACGGTGAGATATAGTTCCCGTATCCGACCTTTATCATTCCCGTATTAAGCGGCTTCAAGGCTTCGCCCTTCACCGTTGCGGCAGGTATCTTGCTTGGAGTAAAAGTAGTCTTGTACATTGTCGGAACAACATCGTATTCAAACTTTGGCTCAACCTTTACCGTATCGAGTATCACCGGATAGCTAAGAATTCTATTGGCATCCTTAAGCACTGGCGAAAACTCGTTGTAGATGACAATCGTCTGGTCTTCCAAGGTATTGTTTTCCTGCGAAAACAATGTTCCCGAAAACGCCAGGACCGACAACAATAATAATAGGACTTTCATATCTTTTGTCTTTCGCATCATTTTACAATTCATTTTATTCGTTAGTTTCATTGGTTTCGGCAGGTTCCGTTGCCGTCGGAACTTCATCAACAGGAGCATCTTCGGGCTGTTGTTCTTCCGCCTTGCTATCATCCGACGATTTAACAGGAACTATTTCGCTAGGATCTATTTCGGGAACTGCCGGCTCCTCCGGAATAACTTCCTCAGGGAATTCGATTTCTAAGCCCTCTTCAGGGAATAGTTCTTCGTCTAGCTCGTCCTCTACAAGATTAATCTTCAGCTTAAGCATTTCCTCCTCCTGACGTGCTGCCTCTTCCGCCTCAAATATTGCCGACAAGTTTTCACTTGCTTCGTCCTTGATGCCATCTGTTTCATTGTCGTAGTTGCTCAATACCGACTGCAAGGTATGCTTTGCCGAGAATATGTCCTCCTGCTCGAAATATATCTGGGCTAGCAAGATATAACTCTTGGCCAGCCAGTATGCATACGGTGTGCTCGACTGTGCAAAGTCATAGATTATCTCCTCGGCTATGCTGTCGTTTCCATTCTTGTAGTTTATCAATGAGGTCATGTACTTTGCCTCTGCTCCCTCGTAACTTACAACTTCCTGAGACAAAGATTCGTACAAGCCAAGAGCACGTATCAGATTATCCTTTGCATAATAAGACTTTGCCATCTTGTAGTAGGCCTCACGAACCAGATCCTCGTCTGCCTGCTCGCTTTCAATTACCGCTGCTGCCGATGAAATAACATTGTCGTAGTTGTTGAGGCTATACGCACAACGCAAACGGCCAAGGGCTGCAACTAATTTTGTCGATTTGTTCTCCGCTATCGGATATAGCTTATCATAATATAGGTATGAGTCTGCCCAATTTTCCTGGTCGAACAATATCGAAGCAGCCTTCAAGACGCTTTCTTCGGTATATGTGCTTGTTGGCGCATCGGCAACGTAGCGATAATTCTTAACCGCCTCTTCGTTGTCCTTGAAGAAGAAATGAAGCTCTGCCTTGTAGTAGTTGGCTTCGATGATATATTTGCCCTTTGGATATTCGTTGATATACTTGCCAAGAGCATTCAATGCCTCAGGATATTTTTTGTCGAGGTACAATTTCTTTGCCGATAGCCATATTATCTCGTCCTGCTCGTCCTTGCTGATTTCAACTCCCGAACCTTCGCTGTTCGCATACTCGATATATGCATCCGGCTTGTCAAGTTCAAGATATATAGACTTGATCATGTCGTTTGCGTTACTTGCCTCCTCGGTGCCTGGGTATTCGGCAACCACCTGCTTATAGTATGCAAGCGCATCGTCATAATGCTTTCGGTTGAATGCAATAGCTCCAAGACTCGACAATGCAGTACTCTTGTTTGACGAATGCGGATACTCCTCAATAAGCATCTCGTAATAATACTTTGCCGAATCCTCAACATTCAATGCTGTCTGGTACGAGCGAGCTATCTCAAACATTGCATTGCCGGCATATTCGGAATTAGGATAGTCGCGGAGAAGACGTTCGAGTGCCGCCACCTTGTTGCTTGCCTTCTTTAAGCCTCCGTAAGAAAGCGACAGCTGGTATAAACTATAGTCGGTTTCTATAAGTCCAATATTTACCGCCTTGCTGTAGTATTCTGAAGCAGGAGCAAATTCGCTGCTGATATAGTAGCAGTCGCCAATACGGTTGAATGCATCATTGGAAATAGCATTCGGCGTTGTGTCGCTAAGACTTTCGTATTTGCGGAACCATGAATTTGCAACATCATATTGCTTTCTGTCGAAATATGCATAACCGAGATTGTAGTGTGCTCGGCCATACTCGTCGAGACTTACAGACCCGTTTGCGTTTACAAACTCCTTAAACTGGTCGATAGCTACGTCGATATTTCCCTGGCGATAATTTGCCTCGGCCTTCCAGTAACGGGCCATAGTTTCAAATTCACGATTATATTTTCCGTACTCAATTGACTTGTTGAACATTTCTATCGCCTCTGGATATTTCTGCGACACGAAAAGTTCTTGTCCTCGAATATACGTCAATCGCTGGTATGCCATATCGACTTTTGAATTTCTGTTCGTCAGGCCTTCAATAGTTGTTATTGCTCGCTGATAGTTCTTTGCGCTCATGAATGCATCGAGCAAATAGTCGTAGGCATACTCGGTTCGCGGCGTATTCGGATATTCCTCAATGTAGCGGGTGAAAGCATTTATCGCCTCGTTGAAAGGCGACAACGACAATTCAAAGCACAACTGCGCGAAATTAAACAGAGCGTCTTCCTTGATTACAGGATTATAGTTGTATAGCGAAGCCACCTCAAAAGCCCTTCTTGCCTCAAATTTCTTATCTATCTTCATGTAGCAGTCGCCCATAAGGTATGAAGCATTCTGTCCTATCGTATCTTTTGTCCGCTGAATCTTGCCGAAGTTCTTCGCTGCCTCTTCGTAACGGCCTAATGAATACTGGGCATAGGCAAGTTCGTAATAGTCGAAGTCGGTAGCCGACGTATTGGCTTCCATATAGCGTTTCAAATACGGAATTGCCTCGGCATATTTTTCGCTGCGGACATACGACAAACCAACTATCTTGGCGTTTTCTGGAGCTGCGCCGACAAAATCCTCTCCAAACTTGTCGGCATATTCAACAACCGCCAGATAATCTTCCTGCATGTAATATATTTGTAGAATATAGAAAGGGACTATTGTAGAGAACGTTGGATTGTCCTGAAGTTTCAAAAATCCGTTCAATGCAGTCTGGTACTGCTCGTTGATATATTTAATGTGTGAATAGAAATACAAGCTCATTATTCCGTATAGGTCATCACGCTCAATATTCTCGTAGAAGGTCTTGGCCGCATCGTCAAAGTTTTTGCGTGCAAAGTAGCAATGTCCCATCTTGAAGTAATATTCCGACTGCTCTGAAGTGTCGAGTTCCGTTCTGTTCACTTTCTTGTACCAAGCAAGAGCATTCTTGTACTTCTTGTCGCGGTAATACACATTTGCCATGCTGAACGACGCATCGTTGATATTTGAACTTTCAGGATGACTTTCAAAATAGCGGTCAAGCTGATATTCTGCATCCTTGTTAAATATCTTCATCGAACACATAGCAAAATAAAACGCTGCATCATCTCGATATGTCGCATTTTCAATGCCGCGGTCGTTCATTATCTTGCAGAACTCTTTCTGTGCCGACACATACATTCCCCTGTCGTACAATTCTTTAGCACGACTATATGAATATTCTGTCTCGTCGTATTTGTGTGTCTTCTGCGCTGGCGACATCTGAACCGCAAACAATAGAAGAAGCACTATAGCTATACTTTTAATTTTCATTTTTCAAGTAGTTGACTATCAATATACTATTATCCTATTTACCAAAAATCAAAAATATGTTTTTTGTCACGGACAAAACACTTTCCTCATACCTTTTAATTAACACGATATTGTTTATTACTATCAATCATTGTTTTATGTTTTTTTGTACCTTGACTTTAATTTTGTAAATTATTAATAATTATCGTTATGGACGAAAACAGCACTCTGCTAATTGATGTTAAGGACCTAAGCGTCTTCCAGGAAAACAAGATGATTCTGCAAAATGTCAACATTCATGTAGATGTGGGCGAATTTGTATATCTGATTGGCAAGGTTGGCAGCGGAAAAAGCAGTCTGCTGAAAACCTTATACGGCGAACTACCAATAACCGAGGGGGAAGCCACCGTTGTTGGCTACGACGTAAAGGGAATCAAAAGCAACAAGATACCTATGCTCCGTCGAAAGATAGGAATGGTTTTTCAGGATTTTGAACTCATGAACGACCGCTCGGTTTACGAGAACCTACGTTTTGTACTCCGTGCAACAGGCTGGAAAAACAAGGAGGACATAGAAACTAGAATCAACGAGGTTCTTAAGAGCGTTGGCATGCTTGACAAAAAAATGTCGATGCCGGCACAACTTTCAGGTGGCGAACGCCAGTCTATCAGTGTCGCCAGAGCTCTGCTAAACAACCCTCCTATTATTTTTGCCGACGAGCCGACAGGAAACCTCGACCCAGAAAGCGCCGACATTATTGTCAAACTTCTGTACAAACTTTGCGAATCAGGAAAGTCGGTAATTATGGTCACACACAACCACGGATTCTTCAGAAAATACCCTGGCAGAATATATGCTTTCAACAACCAGACAGTCAGCGAACAAGACGAAAACAAAATTATTGTCAAAATAGATGACATTGATGATTTTGAAAGTTTTAACGACCCAGAAAATTTTGGCGACACAACGGAAAACCTAGAAAACGATTTTACTGTTGAAACCGTTGAAAGTGCTGCCGCCAATGAATCCGAATCCGATATTTCAGGAAAACAAGAAATCTCCGAAAACCAAGAAACCATTTAATTCTTTTCAAACCTCAAACTCTTCAACACAGAAACTTAGAAACTATCATAAACAACATAAACTAGAAACACACACAACATGAAAAAAATATTATTCTTCACATTTGTTGCAACAATTGCCGTATTTACATCGTGCCAGCAACATACAAAAGAAACTGCAATCGAGAACGACAAAACTGAATACGGCGAATCCGACCACCTAATTAATGCAACACTATGGATGCAACATTCGGCCGAATACAGGGCTTGCTGCCTGCAGACATACAAAAATGCGAAAATTGCTCTTGCTCAGAACCTCAAAGACAAGCAGACCGACAAGCCTGCTGCTGTGGTCCTCGACATCGACGAAACAGTTCTCGACAACTCATACTACGAGGCGTATATGGCTTACGAAGGCACTTCTTTTAGCGACTCCACATGGGCAATTTGGACCAGCAAGGCTGATGCCACAGAAATTCCTGGCGCTATCGATTTCCTAAAATACGCCCGTGAAATTGGAGTCGAGATTATATTCATTTCCAACAGATATCCGTCGGAACTCGAACCCACAATGAAGAACATGCAAAAACTCGGCTTCCCGGAAATTCCAGCCGAAAATTTCCTGCTCAAGGAAAAGGATGCTTCTAGCTGCAAAAAGGAACGCCGTGATATTGTTTCCGAAAACTACGAAATTATCATGCTTGTCGGCGACAACATGGGCGACTTCACCGAAGAATTCGACGAACGCAAGACAACTGGCGACATGATCGAGGAAACCGACATGGCAATCGACCTACTCGGCAGCAAATATATTGTT
The DNA here is from genome assembly GCA_937899245.1 of uncultured Bacteroidales bacterium. Taxonomy (GTDB): domain Bacteria; phylum Bacteroidota; class Bacteroidia; order Bacteroidales; family ML635J-15; genus Bact-19. The sequence goes on from CALDKB010000035.1 coordinate 62,099, forward strand.
CTGCCAAACCCAACATACGGAACTTGGGAAAAGCCAATACTTGCCGGCAAGGAAAAGAACAGTTACGATAACCGAAAGTCCGCTCTCAAGACTTTCTAACTTGCAATTATTATGTCATCGCATCAGTTCCTTTCCATCAACGGAATCTTCATGATTCTCGGATACTTGATGCTCGCATTTATAATTATTTGGTTCATATCACGTTTCAAATACTCGAAAGACGAAAACACAAAAAAACTTTTCTTCATCGGATTTCTCTTTAAGATTGCATGCTGCATTGGGTTTGCCCTCATTTACGACTTCTATTACCAATGGGCTGGCGACACTTACTACTACTATAAAGCTTCGCAACGTCTGGGAAGAGTCCTGTTTCAAGATGCCAGTTCGTATTTCAGGATTCTTTTCGATCTTGTCAACGACAACAACCTGCTCTCTTTAGCTCCGGGGATTTCATACACTCCAAATTTCCACGACACTTCAATATATGCCATACATAGGTTCATGTCTCCTTTTGCTATTATCAGCGGAGAAAACTACTACACAGAAAACATCTGTCTTGCTGTATTCCTATTCCTTATTAACTGGAAATTCTTCATATTCCTACGGGATAGAATAAACTGCAACCAGACAATGACATTCGTATGCATAATGCTAATACCTTCGGCAGGATTCTGGAGTTCGGCAATTATGAAGGACAGTTTCACATTCTCGTTCAACCTCCTGCTGATTATGTGCTTCGCCAGACTTTTCCTTGAAAGGAAAATACGAATATCTACAATCTTCGGCCTGCTGATAAGCGCATACATAATCATGCAGCTAAAGGTTTATATCCTATACGCATCAATAGCGGCATGCATGGCATGGCTGGCATTCACATATTTAAAAAAGATTAAAAGTCAATTTTTCAAGTTCGTTGTCAGCCCTATACTAGCAATTACTGTTGCAGCCGGCGGCCTATATGTTCTAAACATTGTCAGCAGCAATGTCGGCGGAGCTTTCGGCGACGTAGACTCAATGCTAAACAAGGCTAGCGAAGCACAGATGGACCTTAAGCAGGAATATTACAAAGGGCACTCCTTCGACATTGGCGATTTCGACGGCTCTATGGGTAGCATGATAAGACTTGCTCCAAAAGCCATTACCGCCGGACTTTACAGACCTTTTCTGCACGAATGCGAAAGCATGGTAATGTACCTATCCGGCCTCGAAAATACGGCCCTACTGATTTTGTCGATTTTTGTGTTTTTCAAGGCGGGTGTTAAATTCTCAATAAAGCAGATTGTGGGAAATCCTATCGTCGGCATGTGTCTGGTATTCTCCATTATACTCGCTCTGGGCATTGGCATATCAACATCCAATTTCGGCGCACTGGTGAGATTCAAGATACCTCTTCTTCCCCTATATGCTCTGGGGTGGCTCGAAATATATTACTCAAAGAAGAAGGAAAACGAGGAACCAGCAAACGATGAAGCCTTGATGTCAGAACAACGCCCGCTTTGAGGTTGTCGCTATAAATTCCTTCAGATAGAACGGCTCGTAATACACAAGATCCACAAATTTGCCTTCCGAAAATGCTCGTTCAGAAAGCTCACCCATGAACTCTGCCGACGGATATATGCCATCGATGAAAGTAAAGCCATCACCAGCAAGCACTTCGCTACACTTTGGCGCACCATTCCCACAGAAAAGAAGTTTGCGGCCTCGATATTCGGCAAAAGAACCAGAATCTATGACCTTGGACTCAACATCTGCCACAATGTTAAGCGATGGATTCATTACTGCAGTATACACTTCCATGCGACGCGCATCAATCATTGGCACAATATAGTCATACGGTTCCACATATTTTGCCTTGGCCATGGCCGAAATTATCTGCAAGGTGCCTATCGACAACAACGGCACTTCTCCTCCAAAACACAAACCCTTACTTGTACTTGCCCCTATGCGAAGCCCCGTGTACGAACCAGGACCGCCACTTAATGCGACGGCATCAAGCATCGACACCTTAATTCCGGCCTCATCAAGAACTTCCTTGGTGAAGACCGCCAGATATTCCGAATGCGCAGCCTTCTTTTCTTCGTTTGGAGTCATTACTCGCAAATGCTCGCACTTGCCGTCTCTTGTTATCGAAACCGAACAATATTCGGTCGATGTCTCTATGTTCAATATCCTTGCCATAGCTTTATTTTTTGCAAAAATAAAATTTATTTCTGGCTCCACCATTATATTTTATTCGGCAAACAAAAACTCTATTGTCAAAAGAAGCAAACCTGAAGGCGGCTGCTTCCTTATATGAATTTTAGTTATTTGTAATTTATGATTTTACACAAAATGTAATTTCTGCAATTAAATGGCCAAAAAGCAATACAAACATACAGTCTATACCGTCGACAGCAACACTCAATTAAAAAAATTGTTAAATTCTCTCATTATTTTTTGTCATCTCATTTTTTTTTACAAAATTTGCATGCTTTTTGCAGTGAGGAATATCATTATTACATATTATTGACTTTCAGCTACTTAAAGCAAAGAAATTATGCCAAGGCAATTCTACTTTTGAGTTCCTTGTGCGAAGAAATTTTGATTTAAAATATTTTATTGACATAAAAAAACAAATAAAGTGAAAAATTTTATGAAAATAATGGTCATGTTGCTCGTAACTGCAGCATGTGTATTGGGGACAAAAAATGTTTGTGCACAACAAGCACCGGGAGACCACAGCTACAATTGGAATACAGAATTGGCTGATGGTTCAAACACCACAATTCCTTGTGGCGCCACTTTTACTATTTCCGACAATTCTAATAGTGATCTTGCAAAAACTGTAACATTCAGTCTTCCGGAAGGGAGAACTGGAACAATAACAGTAACACTGACATCAAAGAACTTCAACTACGGAAGCGACAACATTAAAATCTCAAACGGAAGAGATTTAGCAACTTGGAACAAAGACACAAAAGGAGTCCCTTCTGTTAACTCCACAAACGGAAAAGTAACAATTCAATTTAATAATAGCAGCAACAACAAAAACTCCACTTTCACTATCACTGTTAATGCTGAATGCGACGATCCATCCCAGATAAACTGGAACAACAGCCAGTCATCATATACTGTTCCTTGCGGCGAAACATATACTGTAACCAAAAGAAACACAGACAACGATACTGATAAAACTGTTACCTTCAGCAACGAATCAGCCAGCACAATTACAGTAAGTCTTACCTCAAACAATGGACTGGCAACCTCCTGGGGTAACAAAGATAAACTTGTCATTTCAGATGGTATCAGCTCCGAAGAATGGACAAAAACAAATCCTTCATCTTCAAAAACATTCACCTCGCACACCGGTATGGTAAGCATACGTTTTGCTGATGGTTATAAGGATAAATCTTCATTCGTATTATCAATAGAAGCCGTATGCGACAACTCGGAAATAAACTGGAACGCTTCAAACACATCCTACAATATCGACTGCAGCAGCACGAAGAACCTATTCAAGTCCAGCATTAGCAACGACGCAAACAAGACTTACACTTTCACACAGAGCAACGCCAGCATAATGACAGTTTCGCTCATACACAATGGGCTGAAGTCAGATAGAGATCATTTTGACCAGCTTGTAATCTCAGATGGTACAAATACCATTGACACTTGGGACCAACAAACCGAGCAAAACATATCTGTTGAATCCACTACAGGGACTATATCAATCCAATTCTTAAACAGCTATACAAATCAAAACTCATCTTACCTGATAAGAATCTCTGCAAACTGTACTCGCTATACTTTAACCTACGACCTGAACTGCGGAGCCCAGCACACTTCGGGCATTACACCAGAATCGGGCATTTTAGTTACCGTTACCGACCAACAGCCAGGCAATTGCAACGGTCAGACTTTCGACGGATGGAACACTGCAGCAAACGGCAATGGAACTTCATATAGCGCAGGCGACAATATCAGACTTACCGCCAATACTACTTTGTATGCCCAATATCATACATATTATACTATTACATACAACACAACACAAAACTGGTCGTGTAGCGGTTCGCAATTCTTGCCAACACCAACAGCAATAAATTCCGAAGTATTAAGAGATGGCGCCTCGGCAACAGTAACCGACATTATCCCGAACTACTGCAACGATGAAAAGACTTTCGACCACTGGAACACAGCAGCCGACGACTCGGGCACACCATACTATTCAAGAGAACAAATTACAAACATCTCTTCCGACATAACCTTGTACGCAATTTACAAGAATTGCTATAGGCTTTCATATAACACAACTGCCAACTGCCCAAGCCAGATTGTTTCTGTTGCAAATCAAACAAGAGTTACAACAACTTTGGTAAGCGATATCATACCTAACGACTGCGGGGAGGATCCTTTCACAAGATGGAATACTGCTGCAGACGGAAGCGGCACCTACTACAACCCGGGTCAACAAATAACACTGACCGAAAACACAACACTATATGCTCAATACGCTTTGTCTGAATGTTCTATGTTCCTTCATGGCAAGAAGATTGAAGGCGGTGCAGAAATCGACAACGATACCATATATTATAATGGTTGCAAGGGAACTCCTGTTTCTCTCGAAGCCAGCATCACTGGTGAAGACAGCAACAACTGGGATTGGAGCTGGTATGTAAACGCTCACGATGCCAACCCACAAAGAATGGATGGCGCTTCTATTTCCGTAACTCCGGCAAATGCTGTCGGATACGACATTAACATCACTGCAATCAACAAGAACAACGGCTGTAAACTCGCTTCCCATGCAAGACTCAGAGTCTCGAACGGACTTACGCCTTCAACCAATTCATACACTATTCCAAACGGAATTTGCATAAGCGAAACACGTTCCGTTACTGTTGGTAGCAATGCCGACAGCTACGATATCTCTGTTCCGTCTCAAACAATACATGTAAGTGCTATAAAGGGTCAAAGCGAAGAAACGTTTATCCCTGATGGTCCTAACTGCACCGACAGATGCTACGAATCTACTGTAACATTCACCGAATTTAACGATAATGCAAGAATCAGTTCTTCAAGCGATATAGAATATATCCGAATCAACATGGAACACTCGTTCATCGGTGACGTTCAGATTAGTCTTGTTTGCCCGAATGGAAAATCAGCTATCATATTGCCGGACTGGCAAACACAGAACGCCCTCGACAATTTCACTTACGATTATCCATATAACGGATCTGAATCTTACGGAACACAAAGTTACAGCCACTTGCCTATATCATTCGGTATTCCTAGCAGATCCGATGGCGGTAGCGGTAAATATTGCGACTCAAGATACAACACTCCTGGCACCGGTTGGGACTACTGCTGGTCTACTGTAAACTCAATCGACGGACAAAACATATCCTATGCCAACAGTCTTCATTCGTATGTATACGAAACCGCTAATCATGAAAATGCAGCACCTAGCGTAACTTACAGAGTGGTTAAGGCTTCTGATGTTGAACACTTAACTCAATTCTACAAACCATATCAGGACTTCTATAACCAACTTCAAGGTTGCCCGCTGAATGGAACATGGAAAGTTAAAGTATGCGACAGCTGGAAAGTTGATAACGGATACGTCTTCGAGTGGGATCTTAAACTTAGCGACAAATACTATCCAGACCCATGGAAGTACAACGTTGAAATAGAAAGCTTGAGACTTGAAAATACTCCTGACTTCATTTCCGTTTCGACCGAAAATCCAACTACAATTACTGTGCAGCCAACTGCTGAAAACGGAGGTAACTCTTTCGAACCTATATTATATGTTATCGACAATCTCGGTTGCGAAAGCCAGACTCCTATCGACCTTAATATCGAAGTCAAGAAACCTTTCACTCCTACTATTGATGGTAGCGACAAGATTTGCTTCGGAACCAGAGCAAACCTTTCGGCAAACCATAATATTGACGCTCCAACAGAAACACCTACATATCTGTGGAACGACGAAAACAGCTCTGCAACAGCTTCGATGACTACCGAAGAACTTATGGAAAGTAAAACTTACACTGTTACTGTCACCTACCGTTCTTGTACAGCTACCATGAGTAAGGATGTCGAAGTTAGCGTTCCAGACCCGCAATATTACGGCATAGATCAGGACGATTTCGTTTGGGCAGGAAGAATTGCAGGAAACGAAGACGATTGGAACCGCTCCGGAAACTGGATCGTATACGATGCTAACAATAGCAAATACACATTGGCTGGAAACAACTTGCCAACATCAGCAAACAATGCTTTCGTAATTTCATACGGTGCAAATGGAGAGGAATGTATCAACGACGACCCGACTCTTACTGCAGAATCTTTCGTTAACAGCCTTACTATTGGTACAGGACATACCGTAACGGTTGCAAACCAGAAACTAAATATCAGCGGCGACCTCGTTAACGACGGAACTCTTAGCGCTAATGAAGGAACTGTCGAATTCAATGGCAGCAGCGACCAGAGCGTTAAGAATGCTCAGGTATTCAACAATGTTGTCTTCAACCAGCAGAACGTAAATTTAATTTCCTCGCTTAACGGAAATTTCACTATAAACGGTAATGCTACATTTAATAAAGGTATCGTCGATGCAGATGTTATTTTCACAAACGACATTGACGCAATGGTTGTTAACGACAGAAACCTAACTTACAACAGTTTTGTCAACAAATCGGTTACAAAGAGCGGAAAGTGCAGCAATTTCGTATTCCCTACCGGAAACGACTTTGTTCTAGGTACCGTTACAGCTACTTTGTCGGGAACAACAGATGTAACCGTAAGCTACCACCACTACGACGGCGAAAACGCCGATGGTAGCCACGGCTTCACAACCGACGATATGCCACGCTGGTGGAACACCGCCGATATGTGCGCCGAAAATGACGCAAAATTCAACCATGTTAGCAACTACGAATACTGGAACGTTTCTTCTTCAGAAAATTTGACAGGAGTAACATTAAAGGTATCCTCAGCAGCTGCTGCAGACCACTACACTACCGAAGATTACGCAATGGAAAACGTTTACGGAACCATCTACAGCAATGGATGCTGGATGCAGGCAAGCTCAAGCCACGCAACTTCCGATGACGGCTCTACAATTGTTCTTAACGGAGTAACTGTTCCTGCTGTAAGTTCAAGAGCGACAAAACCTTCTTGGTTAACTTTCGCATCTATTAATCCGAGTGCAGTACTTCCTATCGAACTTATGAGCTTCACAGCCAAGTGCGAAAGATACGGCGCTTTATTGGAATGGGCTACCGCTTCTGAACGCGACAACGACTACTTCATCATCGAACATTCTAGCGACGCTATGAATTTCAGCGAAATCGCTCGAATCGCAGGTGCAGGAAACTCTATCAGCACTTTGAACTACTCGTATGTAGACTACAACATGTTCGGCGGCGACAACTACTACAGACTAATCCAGGTCGACTACGATGGAACACGCTCAGCTTCCGAAATCATCGCACTGAACTGCGGCGATCAGGAAGACAAACCGGTTGTCGAGGCATACCCTAACCCATTCAACAGCGAACTGAATGTTTCATTGAAAAACTTCAACAACACTCCTGCCAAGATTGAATTGTTCGATATGCTTGGTAAGCTTGTTTACTTCGAAGAAGTTGATTCTACACTCAACCAGTACGACACAACACTGCAACTTGGCCACCTTGCTCAGGCAACATACACAATGAGAGTTTGTGCCGGCGAATTCGTTGAGGTTAAACAGATTGTAAAAAGATAACATACATTATATTAAATAAGGAAAGGTCTGCCTCTGGTAGACCTTTTTTTATGCCCGCATGCTTGTGCCGAACAAGCCAGCTATGACCCCACTCTCGTCATCCCAAACACCCCGCTCTCGTCATCCTGAACTTGTTTCAGGATCTGAGAGTGTGAACAAACCCAAACCCTATGCTGAATACTCACTTCGTATCGTAAACTACGTCTGCGGAACTAGCCCGCTATGTCCGAAGAGAACGCAAAAACAGCAATCATCGCTCAAGAAAAAAACGCAACATTGACTTTTCACAAAACAAAAAAAACTCACCCATTAACAATAAAAATAAACATACCAACACATACATTTAACCACAACGAAACAGAACAACAAAAAAAATAATTGAAAAAAAATACAATTTAAGTTTGGTGTTTAGAAAAATTTTATCAACATTTGCATGCTAATAGTAGCGAAGAAGACGTATGCCATAAACATACTGATTCTTAACGACTTGAAGCAAAACGCAACACTCGACAAACTTGCCCTTTGGCCTGTGGTGCGAAGAAGTGTTGAATAAATTAAAAATTTTATAACGCATAAAACTAAAGTGAAAAATTTTATGAAGACTTTTTGCATGTTGCTTGCCTCTGCAGCATGCCTACTGTTGACGGTTTCCGCTAATGCTCAGGTAAACGCGCCAGAAATATTAAATTGGACAGCTATTACAGCTAATACCACATACATTATTGATGATGGACAAAGCTGCATTATCATGGACAATGATGCCAGTGACAACGCTAAAACCATAACCTTTAAGCTGCCAGACAACACTAGTGGAGTTATTACGGTTACTCTCAATTCTGACTTTAACGAACTAGGCAGCAGCTATTATAATTACGACGTGCTAACAGCAGGCGACGTGACATGGAGGAAAAACTCCGGCTCAACATCAAAAACTGTTACATCCACTTCAGGATCTATCCAAATTAAATTCACAAACGGATCGAATAATAATAGCATCTTCTTATTAACAGTTACTGCGCGCATATCCTCACGTAATCTTAACTGGGTAAACATTCCTGATAACGCCATATATACAATAAAGTGTGGAGAAGATTATACAATAACCAAGAATACGGGGGATAATGATAAGGAAAACTTTGTAACTTTCAAACTGCCAGATGGATATTCAGGGTCAATTACTATGCAAATAAATAGCTTTAACAATATGGGTAAAAATGGAAGCTACTATGACCAAATGATTGCTAATGGAACTTCAGACGAAGTCCTTAACACAACTTCCACTTGTGCTACATGGCAACAGAATAGCGGTGACCTAAATACAGTTGATGGGAAAGTTACTCAGAAATTAGTTACATCAAACAACGGAACTGCCACTTTACAATTTATTAATAACGCTAATGATTGGAGGGGAAATTATAAATCAGGTTTCACTATAACTGTTCACGCCGAATGCACTCAATACTATACACTTCTCTGTGGCGACACTTTTAATATCACAAAAGGCAAAGACGATGCCGAATATACAATGGACTATTGTTTCAAGTTACCGTCGGGAATTTTAGGAAACATTACAGTTGAACTATTAGAGAACGATTTAGGACATAACACACATACGGGTCGACACGACAGTATAGTATTGCACGATTATGGCAATAATAGGTCTGGATGGTATCAACACACTACAACAAGCTCAGAGTTTCATACAACACCAACAGGGACTTCATTCACCTCTACATCAGGTAAACTCGGAGTACAATTCCATAACTATTCAACAGGCTCTAAATCAGGCTATAAATTAAGAGTTACAACAGATTGCGGTGATATAAACTATGATACGATTCCAATTCTATGCGGTTCAATGGATACAATAGCAAAAAAATTATCCGAAGCTGAAGGCGCTGAAGTCAAAACATTTAACTTCAGCTTGCCAGCAAATCGAGATGGATTAATTGAAGTTACACTGCTTACCGACTATTCTGACCTTGGAGCAAATGCTTATATAAACCGCAACTTCCAGAATTATATCGGATGGGACTACGACCAGCTAAATGTGATTATTGATAGTGATACTACTCATTGGCAAAATAACAGTGGAGAAAGCATACCTAGAACCATCACTTCTGATTCGGGAAGAATTTCTGTTGAGTTCTTTAATGGTTCTACAAGCAACAGTTCGTACAGATACGTTGTTGAAGCTATGTGTAATTTTGTAGAAGTAACATACAACACAACGGAAAATAGCAATTGCGGAGCTAATGCAACACAAATTCCACCAGAAACTGTTTATAGAAACTCCTCTGAACCAGTAAATGTAACCGACATATCCCCTATCTATTGCCCCTCTGGAAATGAAGATATGGCATTCGACCATTGGAACACAAGTCCTGATGGTACAGGAACAGATTATTATCCGGGAGATCCGTTGGATGGCATTAATTCAGACATAACTTTGTATGCTATTTACGACAACTACACGCTAACATACGATACAAAGTCCAACTGCCCAAGCCAGACAGTTACAATTCCAGATCAAAGTGCAGTTGTTACAACTCATGTAAGCAACACAGAGCCTAATCCATGCGGCGATTATCAATTCGTAGGATGGAATACGGAAGAGGACGGAAGCGGTACAAGCTATGGCCCTGGAGATGAAATTACACTTTCAGGCAATACAACACTACACGCTCAATACTGCAAACCATTTACAGCTACTATCAGCGCTTCCAACCCAATTTGCTTAGGTATTAGCGCTAATCTTACTGTAAGCCACAACAATGCAGAAGCCACAGACGAAACTATTCAATATCTGTGGAATGACGACAATAATTCTGTAACTGCAAATATGAGCGAGAGACTTACAGAAACCAAAACATATACTGTTACAGTTACCTATAAGAACGTTTGTAGTGCAACAGCAAGCCAGGAAATTATTGTTATGGCTCCAGATGCAGAGGCATACGGATTGAAAGACAACGATTTCGTTTGGACTAGCGCTTGCCCCAATTACGAAGAATATTGGAATAAGTCTGACAACTGGGTTATTTATAATAAGGAAACTAACAAATATAACTTTGCAACAGACAACGCATTACCAACAGCAGAAAACAACACTTTTGTTGTTTCATTCGGCGAAAGCTGCGTAGCTAAGGATCCTACACTATTTGCAGAATCTTACACAAACGACCTTACTATTGGTAACGGACATACTGTTAATGTTGCAAGTGAAAAACTTCACATCAACGGAAATCTTATTAACGATGGTTCTTTGAGCGAAACAGGTACAGTAGAATTCAATGGTAACAACGACCAGTCCATTAAGAATTCTTTGTCTTTCAACAATGTTGTCTTCAACCAGCAGAGTGTAAACATGATTAAATCTGTTGACGAAAATTCACCTGTAGAAATAACTATTAAAGGTAACGCTACATTTACAACAGGTATAGTTGATGCAAATGTAATTTTCCCCGACATTCTCAACTATGCAAAGGTTGCTAATGAAAGCACTCTAACATACAATAGCTTTGTAAACAGATCTGTTACTAAGGAAGGAAAGTGCGATAATTTCGTATTCCCAACCGGCAACGACTATGTTCTTGGTACCGTTACAGCTACTTTGCCGGGAACAACAAAATGTCCAAAGGTAATAGTAAGCTACCACCACAACGACGGTGAAAACGCAGATGGAAGCCACGGCTTCACAACCGACGATATGCCACGCTGGTGGAACAAAGCCGACATGTGCGCCGAAAACGATGCAAAGTTCGACCACGTTAGCAACTACGAATACTGGAATGTTTCTACAGCTGCTACATTAGAAAACGTAAGTTTGACTGTTTCTTCTTCTGCTGCTGCAGACCACTACACTACTGAACAATATTCAAACGAATACGTTTATGGAACTATCTACAGCAATGGCTGCTGGATGCAAGCAAGCTCAAGCCACGCAACTTCCGACGACGGAAAAACAATTGTTCTTGATGGTGTTAAAATTCCTGCTGTAAGTTTAAGAGCAACAACACCTTCTTGGTTAACTTTCGCATCTATTAATCCGAGTGCAGTACTTCCTATCGAACTTATGAGCTTCACAGCCAAGTGCGAAAGATACGGCGCTTTATTGGAATGGGCTACCGCTTCTGAACGCGACAACGACTACTTCATCATCGAACATTCTAGCGACGCTATGAATTTCAGCGAAATCGCTCGAATCGCAGGTGCAGGAAACTCTATCAGCACTTTGAACTACTCGTATGTAGACTACAACATGTTCGGCGGCGACAACTACTACCGACTAATACAGGTTGACTACGATGGAACACGCTCAACTTCAGAAATCATCGTCTTGAACTGCGGCGACATGATAAGCGAAGAACCTACAGTTGATGCTTATCCAAATCCATTCAACAACGAGCTTGAAATTTCGTTGAAAAACTTCAACAACACTCCTGCTAAGATTGAATTGTTCGATATGCTTGGTAAGCTAGTTTACTTCGAAGAAGTTGATTCTACACTCAACCAGTACGACACAACACTGCAAC
>CALDKB010000036.1 GCA_937899245.1 uncultured Bacteroidales bacterium
ACCTATCGGTCAAGTCAAATATGCATTATTCTAATTCATCCAACAGGTATAAAAATTGTTTCATACATTTTAAAGGACTTCTTTACAACATAAAGAAAAAATACCTACGCCTTGAACTTGGCGAAGTCCTTTATCCAAAAATCAAAAGCAATAGGCGTTGCAAAATTAATATTTTTTTTTCTAACTAGTCTTTAATACATTTATGAGAGAAAATAAAATGCGACGACATATTACAGCCCTGATATCGACACTATAAATCGCAAAAAATCAGCAGCCTTGTTTAGCCTCCGACATAGCTATTTCGTAATTCTTCACGTTTCCGCATTTCATAAGACGCTTGTAAATCTTTTTGGGCAATATGTCGGTCTGGAATTCCCAAAACACGCGCATACGGGTAAGAATTTGCGAATCGCCACGGAAAAAGTTGCACGCATCGACATAATATGCATCGTGCATACGCAAAGCAACTTCAAGTCGTTGATTGGCAGTCATTTCGGAGCCATTTTTGTATTCCATTGCCAAGGTTGGTCTGCACAAAAGCCCACGACCAATCATTACTCCGGTCAATTTGGGGAATTTCCGTTCCAAGTCGGTTATCTGCGAAACGGAAACGATATCGCCATTATAAACCATTGGATGAGTGCAAATTTCGGCAAGCCGGGCAAAGCCATCCATATCTACGCTTCCTTTATATTGCTGAACGCCAAGCCGAGGATGCAAAACTACTTGGTCCAGATTAATGTCGTTAAGCATTTGCAAAATGGCAATTCCTTCGTCGGCAGATTCGTAGCCGAGTCGCATTTTCACCGAAAAAACAACTTCTTTGCGCGACATCATTTCTGCAAAGATCTTTTCGGCCTCATCGGGATGTTGAAGCAAACCGCTACCACGTCCAAGTTTTGTCTGCATTGGAAACGGACAGCCCATGTTCAAGTCGATTCGCTTCCAGCCATTTTCCTGCACAAGGTCGCACAAATGGCAGAATTCATCGCGACTGGCCGCAATAATCTGTGGAATTACATTGACGTCGGTATTGTTCTCGGGAAGAATATCTCGAATATCCTTATTGCGCACAGCGCCCTTCTCCCAACGCACAAAAGGCGTATAATAGCAATCTATTCCACCGGCAATTTCGTTGTGAATACAACGGTAAACGTGGTCGGTATATCCCTGAAGAGGCGCAAAATAAATCTGTAGCATAACGAAATGTTTGTGTCAACAAAAATAGGGAAAAGAATTAAAATATTATCATCCAACACATAGGCATTGTTGAGTCATATCTCGAAAATGTGATACTTTTAATGTTTTAGACACGAATGAACACTAATATGCATAAATACTTTCTCGTGAGCTCGAAAGATATTCTCCTTCAGCTTTGCTGAGAAATCTGTAAATATAATGGCTTCGTCAGGATCTTGTGAACCGGATTTAATTCGCTCACGGAGTTCCATGTGCGTTAGCCAGAGGGTCGTGAAAATTATATACACCGTGACTTTGCTTCGGACTACGCTCAGCACAAGCACCGCTCAGCCAGAGAAATGGATTTGCCTCTTTTTCGTAACGAAAAATCAGCTTTTTCACATCGCATATTGCCACAAAAACTTACCTTTGCAACCTAAAATTCGTCCCATGTCAAAATTTATGCTCCTGTCACTAATTGCGGTTACCATTATATTCGCACTTATTCCAAACATTGCATGGTTACTTTCGTGGATTGTAGCAAAATGCTTTCACCACACTATGCCATACGCACCTTTTGCATGGACAGCTGTCGGGCTCATTGCATTTGCATATATCGTACTTGGCTACGGATACTTTTGTGGCCGTTTCAAGCTCGACATCAACCAAATCGAATATGCACACGAAGACATTCCTGTCGAAATTGACGGATACAAAATTGTACACATCAGCGACCTGCACCTGTCAACATTCAATAACAACCACGACCAGCTGCAAAGGTTTGTCGATTCAATAAACGCACAAAATCCCGACCTTATCTGCTTTACCGGCGACTTGGTGACCATTGGCGAAAAGGAAGCAATGCCATTCAAGGAAATCCTAAACAACTTAAAAGCAACCGACGGCATTACGAGCGTTCTTGGCAACCACGACTTCCTGCTGTACGGCCGTCACGACAGCACATTCTCAAGAGAAGCGGAAGTCGAAAAACTTGCCAACTTTGAACGAAACGAACTTGGCTGGCATCTTTTGCGCAACGAAAACTTTGTAATAAAACGCAATAACAGCAAAATAACAATTATTGGCACCGACAACCAGAATTGCAACAACCAGGGATTCAAGACAATTTCGCGTGGTGACTTGAAAAAGGCAATGCAAAATACCGATGGGTTCCGAATTCTGCTCACTCACGACCCAAGCCACTGGCGCGACGAGGTTATTCCAGACACCGACATCCAGTTAACTCTCTGCGGACATACACACGCCGCTCAAATAAAATTATTCGGTTGGACACCAGCTTCGTGGACATTCAGGGACACCGACGGACTTTACGAAGAAAAGGGACAGACAATGTACATAAATGTTGGCCTTGGCTGCACTCTGCCTGTTCGAATTGGCGCCAACGCAGAAATAACAGTGATAACTTTAAAATCAAAATAATATGAAATACTTTAAACTTTTTGCCTTCGCAATTATTTTAACCGCAGTAATTTCTTGTAAGTCAAATATAGAAACAGACAAAGCCGGAACAGAAATCCAAAACGAAGAAACAGTAGCAAACAAACTTCAAGCCGGGGATCTTGTATTTGTCGCTCTTCCGCTGGATTACGACCTAAATGCTTCGAGCGATATGATTTCGGCAATAATGGCATCTACAAGCGACACATCTGAACTTAACTACATTCACGTTGCCATTGCCGACGTTGACGACGATAATAATGTCTGGATAATTGACGCAACACTTAAGCATGGCGTCGACCGCTATCCTCTCGATACTTTCCTGTGCGACTTCACCCTGCCAAACGGCAAATATCCAATCTTCGACATCATGAGACTGGAAGACAACTCAAAAGCAAAGGAATACATCGAAAATGCGAAGAAATACGTTGGAAGAGAATACGACAAATACTTCCTACCCGACAATGACGAGCAATATTGCAGCGAACTGGTAAGGAACTCTTACAGAAATGGCGAAGACTACATTTTCAGCGACTATCCGATGAATTTCAAGTCGCTGGACGGTACATTCCCCGTATATTGGCAGGAACTATTCGAATATATAGGTCAGCCAATTCCCCAGAGAGTCTCTGGCACCAACCCTAATGCCATGTACAAGGAAAAATGCCTGAACAGCATTGACATCAAACTAGAATCGTACGCAAAGAAACAATAAAAATGAACATTGAAGCTTTCCGCGAATATTGCATTTCGAAACCCTGTGCCACCGAAGACTTTCCGTTCGACGAAACTCTTCTCGCATTCCGCGTAAAAAAACACATTTTTGCCTGCATAAGTCTTGACTACCCAGATCTTGCCACAATGAAATGCGACCCAGAAAAAGCCATTGAACTTCGCGACCGCTATTCTGCCATAGAACCAGCATACCACTGGAACAAAAAATTCTGGAACCAGATATGGTTCAACCGCGATGTTGATGATGAAATGCTAAAGCGGCTTGTCGACCATTCGTATGATGAGGTTGTGAAGAAACTGTCCAAAAAGGAACAATCCGAAATAAAATAAACATTTAAAGCAACTGAAATGAAGAGAATCTTTTTATTATTGGCCTTTGCCGCTCTGCTGACGGCATGCACAACACATCAGCAGGAACAAACAGAACTCGCTAGCACCGAAAGTGTTGCACCAGAAATGGATGCTTCCGACTTTGTAAACATTGCCGATGAGATTCCTGATGTGATTTACGAAATTCGCTATTATAGCACCTTTAATTTTGTTGGCGAAAGAATCGACGGCTATGAAGCTCCTATAGCATTGCTAACCAAAGAAGCCACGGCAGCACTGAAGAAAGCGAACGAAACACTTCTTGCAAAAGGCTACCGACTGAAAATCTTCGATGCCTATCGTCCGCAGACGGCAGTCAATCACTTTATTCGCTGGGCGGAAAATGTGGAAGACACACTTATGAAACAATATTTTTATCCAGAAGTAGACAAGAGCCGCCTGTTTGAGCTTGATTTCATTTGCGCACGCTCAGGACACAGCCGTGGCAGCACAGTAGACCTGACGCTATTTGACATGAACACACAACGCGAAGTAGATATGGGCGGAACATTCGACTGGTTTGGAGAGAAATCGCACCCCGACTACGAAAACATCACCGCCGAGCAAAAAGAACTTCGCAACATATTGAGAGATGCAATGATTGCTGCAGGATTCAAACCTTTCGACACAGAATGGTGGCATTTCACGCTTGAAAACGAACCTTTCCCCGACACCTACTTTGACTTCCCGATAAAGCAATGAACTCAGAATCAAAAAAAATGAAACTAGTCAGAATCACAGCAATACGCAAAGCCAACTATTCAGACCTGTCGGAAAAGTATGAAAATCACATTGACCATCCATGCGACATTTGTGAAGGTCAGATTTTTGTAACCGACGGTACGACAAAACCCGAAGGGCTCTGCGAAAGCGCATGGGAAACATTAAAGCCGTTTGCCTCAGAGCTTGCCAATGGCGGCGGCAACTTTTTCAACGGCTGGATGAAGAACCCACACTCGGCTATGATTAGCTGCAACGACGGCTTCAGGCCAGTAAGCTTTTTAGTAGAAACAATTGAATAAAGACACTATATGTCACAAATCAAAAATATAATATTCGACCTTTGCGGGCCAATAATTACAATAGACATCAATCTAATTGATGAAAAATTGCGCAAATATGGCGTGGAGGGAGAGAATTTGTACCGTAAACTTTTCGATGCCGGACTTACAAAACGTTTTGAATCGAACCAAATTACGCCCAAAGAATTCTGCGACCAGCTACGTGAAACACTAAAAGCCAACATTTCTGACGAGCAAATTTACGATGCGTGGAACACGCTAATTGTCGACTTCAAGGAACCACACCGCACACTAATAAAAACAATACGCAGAAATTACAAGACTTTTCTTTTCAGCAATAGCGACGTTATAAATGCAGGTTTTTTTGTGGAATTTTTGAACAGCGAAGCCGGATTTGACTTCATTGACGAAAGTTTCGACGAGGCATTTTTCTCATATCAAATTGGAGACCGCAAACCTAGCGAAAAAGCATTCAGGCATATTCTATCAAAACACAATCTAAAAGCCAACGAAACTTTGTTTATCGACGACTGCGAAAAACATTGCATCGGTGCTAGTCAACTAGGATTGAATACCTTGTGGCTGAAAAAAGAAAAAGATATCTGTGAATTATTTGACAATAACGGAAAACTCACTGTCACCATTCCCGCCGACTGACATCTCAAAACTTTTTTGCACGCACAAGCGCAAACCAATACTTATTATTTTGATTTACAATAAAATGCAAAAACTATAGCTATACCACCATTACAAAAGACTGTAAACAAATTTAACAAATTCGAACAAATTTCTTATCTTTGCGCCCGATAAAAATAGGCACGAAAATGAACGTAGAAGAATATATCGTTGCACGTGTTAACGCATTGTTGCACAATAACGACGCAAAGATAGTCATGCGTCTTGAAGGAGGAATGAGCAACTACACTTATGTTGTAGAAAGCGCCGGAAAGAAATACACATACCGAGTACCGGGCAAATTCGCCGAAAAGTTTGTTAACAGAGTTGAAGAATGGGAAAACATACAAGAAGTCAATAAGCTTGGGTTGAACAACATCACCACCTACGTTGAAATACTTTCAGGCGAAAAACTTGCTGAATATGTAGAAGGAACCATCATGTCAACCACCGACATCGTATCGTACAACGAAATGTCGGTAACGGCATTGAAGAAAATCCACAATAGCGAACTTAAATTCCGCGACTACAATGCATTTGGGCGTCTCGACGACGATGAACGCTACTGCCGTGAAACAGGTTTCACCCATCCAGAAGAATACACTCGCCTGCGCAAGAAACTTGACGAAATCCGCAAGACGCAAGTCAACATAAAAAAAGTTCCTTGCCACTGCGACTATCAGCCGACAAACCTTGTTATCAATGGCGACAAATTCTATGTACTCGACTGGGAATTTGCAGGAATGAACGATCCGTTCTACGACATTGCTTGCTACGGAAACGCAGGTTTCGACAAGGCATTGTCACTTCTTGAAGCTTATGTAGGACATAAGCCGACAAACGCCGAATTGCAGCGACTTTACTTCCACCGCGCATTCCAGTGCCTGCAATGGTACAATGTCGCCATCTTCAAGGACCGTATCGGACTTAGCAAGGACCTCAACATGGATTTCAACGCAATAGCACTTATGTTCCGAGGAATGGCCGAAGACCTATTAAACACATACTATAACCTTAACGATTAATCAATATGAAAAAAATTCTAATTGTTTTGTCTGTAATATTGTCATTTATTACACTTTCATCGTGCGAAGAAGAAATCGACACTAAAAGCGGAAAGGTTTATTATTCCTACGGATTCGCAAACATACACGGCGACCCTACTGAAACTCATGTTATTAGCGAAGCCTACACTGCTGAATTCAATAAAATACCTGGCATAACAATCGAAAACTCAAGCTTTACAATGGAAGGAAGGTATTCCGACACCGACGAACACGTAAAAAAAGCTTGTTCAGCAGCAGAAAAAAACCTTGCTAACGAGACTTTTACTGGCACTTACACCTTCCGTGTTTCTGCTATTTATTTTGAGAACTCCTTCGAGGACAAAAATTTCTACCGTAAAGAATACGGTATTCAGGAATAATCAGGCTTTACAAATGAACAAGCCTTTGGAAAATATGACTAGGGAAGAGTTGTGGCAACTCTTCCCTATTTTTCTTGTTCCGCACAATGATGAATGGAAAAAATGGTTCTCGGAAGAAAAAAAAGCAATTGAAGCATTGCTACCAAACCATAAACTTACAATAAGCCATATTGGCAGCACTGCTATTCCAGACATCTGGGCCAAAAACATTGTCGACATTCTAATTGAAACGGAAAATGAACTTGCAATGCAGCAAATAAGTGAAAAGCTTGTCGGCAACGGATGGCTGTGCATGAACAGATCGGAACATAGGATTTCACTTAACAAAGGCTACACAACGAACGGATTTTCAAAGAAAGTTTTTCATCTGCACATTCGGTTATATGGCGACAACGACGAGATATATTTCCGCAACTACCTCATCGCACATCCCGAAATAGCAAAAGAATACGAAACACTAAAACTGTCGCTCTGGAAAAAATTCGAGCACGACCGTGACGGCTACACCGACGCAAAATCAGATTTCATAAAGAAATACACAAGGGAAGCATGTAAATAACGTTCAAAACCAATAACAATTGCAAAATGAATGCTGAGCTAATCGACATAAGCGAATACGAATATTCCGGCGAAGGCGCAAACGGAGCAAGCTACAACCACAGAGGCGACGCTCACATCATGCTAAAGCTATACAATGAGAATTATCCGCAGAAACTTATCGAAATAGAACTTGAAAAAGCAAAAAACGTTTACAACCTTGGTATCCCAACCCCTAAACCAGGCACTCTTGTTACCGACGGCAAAAGATATGGCATACGTTTCGAACGAATTTTGGGCAAAAAATCGTTTTCGCGTATAATTGGCGACACTCCCGAACTAACCGAACAATATGCTCGTGAATTTGCCCGCATGTGCAAAAAGCTACATTCTACAGAATGCCCAACCGACAAGTTCACAAACGCAAAGGATCAATATAAGCGCGACCTATCTGAAAGTCCATTTTTTTCAGAAACTGAAAAAGCAAAGATTGCTGCGTTTATCGACTCCGTTCCAGACACCCCCACTGCTGTCCACGGCGACATGCAGTTCAGCAATGCTATAACTGACGGCAAGAACAATTACTTTATTGATTTGGGCGATTTCGGCTACGGAAACCCTCTTTTTGACTTAGGAATGGTACTTCTATGCTGCTGCTACGATAGCGACGAATTTGTAGAAGATGTTTTCCACATGACACAAGACACGGCGCACAAGTTTTGGGAATACTTTGCACGTGAATATTTCGGCGAGAATGTAGATTTGAAAGAAATAGACGCCAAACTTCGCCCATACGCTGGACTAAAGACAATTATTATCGAACGCAATTGCAATTGCGTTATGCCGGAATTCAGAGCGTTGCTAGGGGAAATATTGAAATAGTCTTACGTAGTTCCGCTTCAATGGCTATTGCCATTTATTGATGCTCAACTATCATTTCAACGTTGTCACGGCCGCTCTTGTCCAGTTCAACAAAAATTCACTTACGAGTTTGCTATTGTAACCCTTGCCCTCTTCAAGATAAGCTGAATTTTGAATATGAATCGGAGTGCCCTTTTCATCAAGCACAACAAACACTGGAAATCCGAAACGCGCCGGATTTCCTAAGTATTTCATGGCCTCCAGGTTTTTGTTTTCCTTGGAATAGTTTACATGAATGTAAACGAAATTCTTTTCTACAATAGGAGCCACCACGCTGTCGGTTGTTGTGAACTCCGCAAACCTAAGGCACCACGGACACCAATTCCCTCCTACTTGGCATAGCACATATTTGCCTTCCTTCTGGGCCATGTCCACAGCTTCGCGAATCTGCTTCATTCCGTCAAGATCAGGATTGTAAACTTTATTTTGCGCCATTGCCGAACCGAAAGTCATGGCTATGATGATTATTATTGTGATAAAGTGTTTCATATTGTTTGATTTTCTGCAAATATAATACTTTTTCATTCTTACCTTTGCATTGTTTTAATTCATAATTTATGGAAAAGCAGATAACTCTCGCTGCCGGCTGCTTCTGGGGAGCACAGCATTACATAAAGCAAGTTGAAGGCATTGTTGCAACCGAAGTCGGCTTTGCCAACGGAAACACGAAAAACCCAACCTACAAAGAAGTTTACACCGACACAACCGGCTATGCCGAGGCCGTAAAAATCATTTACGACACCAATAAAATATCGTTGCGAACAATTTTGCGACTATACTTTATGGCAATCGATCCAACAAGTCTGAACAAACAAGGCGAAGACTCCGGAACTCGATATCGCACAGGAATTTACTATTCCGTGAAAGCCGATTTGCCAATCATTAACGAATATGTCGCTGCAGAATCACAGAAATATGACAAGCCATTTTGTGTTGAAATTGTGCCCCTGAAAAATTTTTATGCGGCCGACGAATACCACCAGAACTATCTAGATAAAAATCCGAACGGGTATTGCCATCTGCCCGTTGAGCTCTTCAAGTTTTCGAAAAACTACAAGCCGACTGTCAGCAGAATCTACGAGCAACTTCTTGACATCCAAGATTTGAAATATCGCGATTTCCAATACAAGCTGATGCCGGGTGTAGAATATGAAAGAATTCTTGGCGTTCGCTTACCAGAATTACGAAAACTTGCCAAAGAATTAGCAAAAGACAACGAAATCGCAGATTTTACGACCAACATTCCACACCAGTTCTACGACGAAAACAACCTGCACGGACTTATTATTGCCGAAATATCGGATTATGACCGCTGCATTAAAGAAATTGACCGTTTTCTTCCGTGCATTGACAACTGGGCAACTTGCGACTGCCTACATCCAAAAGCATTCAAGAAAAACCATGCACGTCTGCTTAAAGACATTCGTCGCTGGATGAAATCGAAGGAAACGTTCACAATCCGTTTCGGCATTGAGATGCTAATGACTCATTTCCTTGACGAAGATTTCAGTCCCGAATACGTTGAATGGGTAGCAGCCATTCGCAATGAGGAATACTACATAAAGATGATGGTGGCTTGGTATTTTGCAACAGCTTTGGCAAAACAATGGGATGCGACAATTCCAATCATAGAGAACAAAGTTCTTACACCATGGACGCACGACAAAACCATTCAGAAAGCCATTGAAAGCTACCGAATTACAGTCGAGCAAAAAGAGTATTTAAGAGGGTTGAAATAATTTCGCATTTAGCTATTGATGCGCCCGAAATCGGCACACCATCATTTTATTTTTGCACACATAACTGAAATATATAACAAGAATATGTTTGCAGTTATGATATAAATTTTGCAATTTTGCTAGATGAAAACCATATAAAAATATACAACTATGCCACAAATGATTAACCTAGGGAGCGAAATTGTTCGCATCAACCCAACAAAAAATGCAATTGAATACTCAACAAACCAAGGCCGCACATGGATTTCACGTTACACCAGTTCTTCATGTGGTACATTTGTCGATTTACTTCAGTATGGAGCAGAAATTATTGCCGCTACCAGCAAAGGAATTTATTACTCAAGCAACCAAGGACGCACATGGATTTCTCGTTATACAAGTTCCTTCTGCGGTGATTTTCAAAACCTTATGGACGGAAGCAAAGAACTTTTGGCAAACACCAGCAAGGGATTGTACTATTCGA
Source organism: uncultured Bacteroidales bacterium (assembly GCA_937899245.1). Lineage (GTDB taxonomy): Bacteria > Bacteroidota > Bacteroidia > Bacteroidales > ML635J-15 > Bact-19. Next base: position 10,525 of record CALDKB010000036.1, read on the forward strand.
CTAACAGTGGAAGAACTTGGATAAAAAGAAGATGATACATTCAGAAATTAGAAAGAAAAATACCAATTCCAACCAAGAAGATCCGAAAACATCATTCTTCTTCGAGATGCTTTTAATGCTACCCGACGACTTGTTTTGGAAAGTGATAAAAAGCGCTACCGATTGTGCAGAAAATCCTGGAAGGCTAATAGATTACAAATTCTGGCCCAAATGGGATGTGACTGACATACCAGAAATAAACACAAACGATAAATTTGTCGAACCAGATATTTTCATTCAATTCGAAAATTGCGACGTAATTATTGAAGCCAAAAGAGGTGAGTCTGGGCAATATAAAGGACAGTGGGACAAGGAATTGACCGCATACTATTATTCTCAAGAAAAAATAAAAAGGCAAGTAAAAAAAATCGTATTCATTGCAATTGGAGGGAATTCCGGCAAAACAGAAAACCAAGCCAATGATATTCGCAAAGGAGCAACAGCTTATTGTCCTGTACACAAGACAAGCTGGATAAAACTGCTACACAGTGCAAAATCCATCGACAGCGACAACAATGACAAACCACAAATAAAAAGACTTATCGAATTATTCGAGTATGGAAGCAATAAATTATTCCATGTAAGAGATTTCAAGTGGTTTGACAGTTTGAAAAATAAAGACTTTGAACTTGGCATAGAATTTAAAATGAAAGATTTTGAACCATTAGTTGACAGTTTTGCAAAAGGTTTATATGATAAAAACAATAAAAAATATGGCAGAAACCAATAACTACGAAAATTTGTGCGCAGAGTTTCGACGTGCTAACAGAATAGTTGCACTTATGCAAGGTAGAATAAGAGACATTGTGTTTTACATACAATCACAAACACGATTCGCAGATTCCAAAATTATGGGGAAAAAACTATTTTCTAATGAAATTGCAAACTATAACAACAAAAAAGGTGAATTAAAAGTACAGTACAACATGTGGCCATGGGATTTCATATATAGTTACGTATTTGAGTACCGGTTCTTCTTCGATAAGGGAAATGACAAAGAACCTGATAAAAAAGGAATTATGTCTATCATTCAGATTTCTGATGACGGCTTCTTTGAATCCAATAGTAGAACAAACATAAATAAATACGAATCTGTTGAAAATTCTAAATCCTGGCTAATTCTAAGTTATTCGGAAGGGAACACTCCAATTCCATGGGATAAAAAAGAAAAGTGGCAAAAAGATACTTTTATTGGCGAGAAATTAGTCGCAAAGCGCTATAATTTGTCTGAGTTCTATAATGAAGAAAGTATTAATGAGAAAATTGAAGATTTTGATAATGAATTTTTTGATAATGAATCAATTAAGGACAACAAATCATCTTCAATCTTCCCAAGTGATAAAAAAATAGGGTTGCACTGATTTTTTTGCAGACTACCCTTTCAGCCATTCATATTTTGCCACCGAATAAATCGGTATCAATGGCAGAATGATTGGCGTTTTCTTTACGTATGCCTGATATTCGGGATCGTTGCCGTATGTTTTGTTCTGGCGCAATTCCAACCTGCGCGAGCCACCAAACATAATGTACACAATGCTCAAATAGCCGAGCGCGGCCAAAATCCATTGCCAAGCCGAATTGTATGCGCCGATACCGGAAACGAAACAGCCTGTCCAGAAAAGCACTTCGCCAAAATAGTTGGGGCAACGAACAATACGATATAAGCCCTTGTCGCAAAAACGGTCCGGATTTATCTTTTTTGCAGCCGATTTCTGTGCATCGGCAAGAGATTCTATGAAAAGTGCGAATGCCATTATGCCGAAACCGATATATCCAAACAATGATGACATTTCCATTCCTTCGGCCAGATTTCCCATACGGAAAGTAACGGGACAAACTTCAAGCACATATAATATTGCAACCGACACCCAAATTGCAATCTTAATTCCAGGAGTCATTGGACGACTGGTTTTGGTAAGTTCGGGCAGATTCTTGCGATACGAAGCGCTTTTTATTTCACGCATCATCACAAAAGTTCCGAGACGGCAGCCGTATGCAATTAGAATAATGCACAGAAACATCTGATCAATAGTTGCCGTGCGATAATACATTGCAATCATCGCAATAGCACAAGCAGCAACAGAATAACCGTAACCTATTGATAGAAAATAAACAAACTTTTTCCAACCGACACTCGAAACAAGCATCGCAACACCGAACAATATAAGAAGCGCAATAATCATAACATCAAATTTTCGCTTACGAAATTATAACATTATTGCTATATAAAAGTTTTTGGAGATGAAAATTTGCAATGCTTCAATGAAAACGGAAATGCAAGCAACGGCCGACATGTTAACAAGAAACACAAGCCGCATATTCTGCTAATCTAGCCACCGTTATAACAAAAGAATATGAGGTTTCTTTTGCCTCATCCCGAATATCTCTGACCCACTAAGAATTTTATTCCGGTAGAATTCGTCCTGTATATGATTTCAGTTCGCGGTCAAATAACTCCTCTTTTCCGCCAGAAAGGCGGTTGAGCAATTCGTGGAATTTTGGCCCGTGATTTTTATGCGCAATATGGCAAAGTTCGTGTAGGATAACAAAATCGATAAGATGATCGGGCAAAAGCAGCAGGCGGCACGACAAGATTATTTCGTTTTTCGAGCTACAGGTTCCCCAGCGGGTCTGAGCATTGCCGATGCTTAGCCTCGAGAATTCCAGTCCCGTCCGACGAGCGATTTCTTCTGCTTTTGGATATAGCAGATTTTCGGCTTCCTTTTGCATTGAGGCTAGGATTACCTTCTTGATGAACTTCTGCACTGTATCGAGGGTGAAATCGACCAATTCGGGATTATAAAAAACCGTTACAACGTAATTATTGATTCTTGCAGATAAAATACGTTGCGTTGCGGCAGTTGTGGCAAAACGAAGCGTGGTACTTCTACATGTAAAATGCGACTGAGGAGTAAAGATTTTCTTCCTGCCATTACAGTGCTGCTTCTGCAAAGTTTGTGCAATCCAGTCGCTGTGTTCAAAAACAAACCTTTCAGCGTCAGCATAACTGACCCTGAAAGGTATTGAAAGTTGCAAACCCTTTTCGGGATGCACCGTCAAACGCATCTGGCGACAATTGCGGCGCTTGCACACAACCACATCGCCGACACCTTCGACGCAAATTGTTCGTTGCATTACTTGCGCGGCAGCTTGCTGAGCTTTTCGTAACCCTCGTTAACAGCTGTCATCATTTCGCTGATAATGGCCTTATAGTTTTCCTTAACAGCCTTACGTTCAACCTTTGAAGTCGGGGTGTTAATCTTTGAGAAAACTTCCTGCTTCTTCATTAATACATTGTTGATGATTTCTGTTACAGGTTCTGTTTCGTGTTGCGGATACAAGTCAACGTATAGAACGCAATCTGATAAAAGTTCACTGGTCAAGAAATCAATGTCTCTCTTTAATACTTTTCTACTTGCCATAGTCTTATAATTTTTTGCAAAGGTACAATAAGATTTGAAAATTATAAAATTTGATGATTTGAAAATTTGAATATTTACGAACTATCGTTGGTGGTGTTACTTTATTGCGATGTTACTTAGAAATGATGTTCGGCCGCACCTCACAAATTCAAACAAGTTTGATTGTATTCGGTTTGCACGAACATTGGGCTTCGCTTTGGCAATTTTAGGCAAGCCTATTGCGTTCAGCTCGCACCAACATTCTAAACAAATCTAAAACTATCCCAGCATTGCCTTTACGATTCCTGAAAGAGTCTTGTTGTCGGTCTGGCCGGCGAGCTTTGCACTTGCAGCACCCATGACCTTGCCCATATCCTTTATTGATGTGGCGCCCAACTCCTTGATAATATCAGCAACGATTGCCTTAACTTCGTCTTCGGAAAGCTGTTTTGGCAGATAATTGGCAATTACATCAGCCTGAGCCAATTCCTTATCGGCGAGGTCCGGGCGATTCTGCGACTTGTACAAGTCGGCAGTCTCGCGACGCTGCTTTACCAACTTCTGAATAATCTGCATTTCCTTGTCCGGAGTAAGTTCCGAATTGCCACCATCGGTCTTTGCTAACAAAAATGCCGCCTTTACCGCACGCAAGCCCTCTAACTTTTCCTTTTCGCGAGCTAGCATTGCCTTTTTAATATCTTCGTTTACCTGATCAAAAATACTCATAATCAATTGTTTTTATTTTTTTTCCTATCTAGTGCAATCTCATCCTCCAAGCTGGCGAGATACTTATCATCGTTAAGTTTGTCCAAGTCCTTCATGTGAGCGAAATCAGACAGAGACCTCATCTCTTCCGGATTTACCTGTACGTCCTCGGTCCCCGACAATGGTGTACCAAAAGGAATAACTTCGGTTTTTTCGGGCATATCCATCGGCATTTTCTCGTATTCGAAGCCTGTGGCAATCACTGTTGTACGGATCTTATCTCCCATAGAATCGTCATAACAAGTACCCCAGATTACATTAGCACATCCAGAACCACCAGCCGCCTGTGTCAAATATCGGGTAATGTTTCCGAACTCCCTCATCGTTAATTCGTGGTCGCCCTTTGGGGAGGTAATGTTTAGAAGAATATTCTTTGCGCCCCTGATGTCATTATCATGCAACAAAGGAGAATCCAAAGCCGCCTTTATTGCCAGCATATCACGGTTATCGCCACTAGCCTCGGCCGAACCCAACAAAGCGACACCGCTGTTCTTCATCACAGAATTGACATCGCGGAAGTCAACATTAACATGTCCGTGACGGGTAATGATTTCGGCGATACCCTTAGTTGCCGTTACCACAACCTCATCAGCCTTCTGGAATGCATTTGAGAACGTGCAATCATCAAATTCAATCAGTTTGTCGTCATTTATAACCAGCAAGGCATCAACAGCCTCACGCATTCTCATTACACCTTCGTTAGCCTGAGTAATTCTCTGGTTTCCTTCGTCGGTAAACGGAACTGTTACGACACCAATGGTTAACATGCCCTTGTCCTTTGCCGCCTTTGCAATAACAGGAGCAGCACCAGTACCCGTACCGCCACCCATTCCTGCAGTAACAAAAACCATCTTGGTGCTGTCGTCGAAAAGTTCTTCAACCTTTTGGAGCGATTCCTTTGCCGCATCCTCGCCAACTTTTGGATCGTTGCCGGCGCCTAGACCCTGAGTCAATCTTTCTCCAAGCTGAATCTTTATCGATGCCATGTTGTTTTCCAACGCCATCGAATCGGTATTACAAGCCACCAAGTCCACGCCAACAATTCCTGATTTTGCCAACTGGTTAACAGCATTTCCGCCGCCACCGCCGACACCAATCACCTTGATGATGGAAGGTGTATTCTGCTGCCCATTGGCAGAAAAATTAACGTTATTTACTACCGAAACGCGCGGAAAATCATCATTATAGTCATTGTTATTCATAATTTGTCCTTTTAATGGTTTTTATTCGTCCTCATCAAGTTTCTTAATAATACTGCTAAACACAGACCTGAAGCTACCCTTGCTTTTTGGCTCTGGTTCCGGCTTCGGCTTCGGTTTAGGCTCTGGTTTAGGCTCTGGTTTAGGCTCTACAACAGGAACTGGTTCGGGCTTCGGTTCTGCTGCAGGCTTTGGTTCCGGTTCCTTAGCGATGAATTCCTTCCTTAAAATTCCCTGCTCATAGTCATAACCCTTCTTGATAAGGCCGACAACAGTAGAATATTGTGGTTTTTTCAGCAATTCTGCTCGTTCGCCCTCGATATTTGCAACAGGGTATGCCAAACGTATATTGCTCTTCATGATAAAACTTGCGAGCTGGTTAAGGTTTGAAACGAGAGCGCCACCACCGGTAATCACAACTCCAGCAGGTACGACATCCGGGAATACCGTTTCTATCTGGAATTTCACAGCATTCAGAATTTCCTCCATACGTGCCTGAATAACTTCAGACATTTCGTTGCGCGACACATATAGATTATTGTTTACCTGAGCGGTCCTAACTTCAATGCTTGTATCCTTTCCCGACACATGCACTGCACTTCCGTACAAACATTTCAAGGTTTCCGCCTGCTCGTATGTAATATGGAATCTTTCCTGAACATCGCCAGTTACCGTAGCTCCGCCAATAGGAATTACTGCCGTATGAATAACTTCGCCATCCTTATAAACAGCAAGGTCGGTGGTTCCGCCGCCTATATCAATGAGGGCTACGCCCTTGTTTCTTTCTTCTTCGGTAAGAACTGCCTCGGCAGAAGCCAACGGCTCGAGGAATATCGAACGAACATTGAGACCAGCAAGCGTAACACATTTCTTAATGTTGTTAACCATTACGGTCTGGCCCGTAATCACATGGAAATTTCCATACAAATATTCACATTGCTCACCAATAGGATTTGCAACTTCCTTGCCGTTAATCGAATATGACATAAGAATAGCATCGAGAGTCTCGTTTCCAGGACTGATGATATTCAATGCTGCATCTTTCAGCCTTTCAAGATGGCGCTCGGAGACCTTGCCGTTAACAGGCACGCGGCAGGTATTATCAAAAGTTCTAACATACTGGCCGGCAATTCCCACATATACTTCGCTGAAGGTTGCGTCGTTGGCATTGCCTAGATTATTCAACGATGCTGTAATAGCATTAACAGTTTCGTCAATGTTACGTACGACACCATGCTTTATGCCGTTCGACTGAGCAGCGCCAAAGCCCTTGATTTCAAATTTACCATCTTTTCTATCTGCAACAACTGTCGCAATCTTCGTTGTTCCTATGTCGATTGCTGCAATATTTTTTCCAGTCTTATCCATTATTTCGTTTTTTACAAATTACCTGATCCTTATATTTTAAATTTATCAATGAATAGGCATTCCAGTTCGTAATTGTGAATCCTTCATGATACATCGCCTCGAGCTTATTCATCTTTGTTTCATAGTCATCAATTCCGCCAAGCAGTATTATATGGTTTCCAACACGAGGAACCAATTCCAGTTCATTAGACCTATTGACAAAAATCTGGGCTATCTGGTTTCGCCAAAGCTCATCGGACTGCAAATAGTTAATGAACATACAAATATCATTGATTTTTAATGATTTTTCATCAGTATTTACATTATAGTTATCAACAGAGTCACAGGAATAAAAACACTTCGACTTCAAGTTGCCCGACAAAACCATGACATCGGCGGTATAATAATCACACAAGGGCATAATCTTATTGTCGGCATCCAAATAGAATGATACCGTATCGCTTGTAATTACGCGTACGACAGGATCTCTCTGCTTGATCTTGACGGAAACTCTCCCATTAAAATCATTATATGCCTGGACGTCCTCAACATATGGGTTTTGAAGAACAATTTTTTCTATATTTGAATAGTCGATGTCTGCGATTCTAACAGTTGAGTCAAGGTCCATCCCACCCTCGTGCAACATATTCATAATCACATTCTTGTCGACAAAAGCATAATTGGTATCAATTTCAATTTTCACGCCAGCGCACATCAGCTCGTTGTATTTTTTTGATACATAGAAACTGGCGAAAATAATATAGCCGACAATCAGCACCAGGCCAATAATATTCTTATATGCTCTCCTAAACTTCATTACAACTTAGATAGACATTCGGTTACAGGTTTCACAAGCCGGTCGATATCACCAGCGCCCATTGTTACCACCAAGTCTGGCTTCAACGATTCGAGCAGTCCGACAAGTTCATTCTTTTCGCACATATATTTCACTGGCGCGTTGCAATTGTCGTATATCAATCCTGAAGTCACGCCCTCGATAGGCAGTTCCCTTGCAGGATAAATCGGCAAAAGGACAAGAGTATCGCACTTGGAGAGACTTTCGGCAAAATCAAGATGAAAGTCCTTGGTGCGCGAATACAAGTGCGGCTGGAATACCGCTGTGATTTTTCTTTCAGGATAAATCTGCCTTACAGCCGACAGAAATGCTGAAATTTCGCCGGGATGATGCGCATAGTCGTCGATATAAACACATTTTTCGCTTCTCAGCTGCACATCGAAACGACGCAATACGCCATTGAACATCTCCAGTCCCTTGCGGACATCCTCTGCCGTCGCCTTATTGAGCATGGCGACAGCCGTTGCACCGACAGCATTTTCGATATTGTGCATTCCGCCAATTTTAAACTTTACCGACCGGATTATTCCAAATGGAGTATTCACATCGAATACGCACAAGCCATTCGAATAAGAAATGTTACTAGCATAAAAATCGTATTGCGGATTCTCGACACCGTAAGTATAAACTTTCAAATCCTTGCGGAATCTAGCCTTGACCTCCTCTGCGACCTTTGGTCCGAGAACAAGATTGCCCTTGCTGGATGTCAAATTTGCAAACTCGACAAATGCCGATTCCATTGTGGCATAGTCGCCATAAATGTCGAGATGATCGGCTTCCATATAACTAATAAGGGCTGTAGATGGCGTCAATTGCAGGAACGAACGGTCGAATTCATCGGCCTCCACAACCACATTCGGACTTTTCACATCCAAGTGCAAATTTGACATGAAATTTTTTGAAATGCCGCCAAGGAATGCCGAACAGCTTTCTGCTGTCTGCACCATTATGCACGAAGTGATAGTCGATATCGACGTCTTGCCATGAGTACCTGCAATAGCAAGACAATTCTTCTTCCTGCATATTTCACCTAGGGCAGCAGCACGCTTAATTACGGTAAAACCATTTTCCATGAAGAAAGTCAATTCCTTATGGTCCTTTGGTATTGCAGGAGTATAAATAACAAGCGTTGCTGCCGGATCCTTGTAATAAGAACCGACAAAATTCATGTTATCCTCGTAGTGAACAAGAATTCCCTCCTTTTCAAGATTAGCGCATACCTCTGTCCTTGTACGGTCATATCCAGCAACATTAAATCCAGTTGCCTTGAAATAACGAGCGATGGCACTCATGCCTATGCCACCAATTCCAACAAAATAAATATTTTGAAATTTATTTCTCATATACGAGCTTATGTACCTCTTCGGCTATAACATTAGCAGAATCAAGAAGTTCAAGCTTCTTTATATTCTGTGACAATTTTCCTCGCAAATCATTATCGGAGACAAGCGACAACACCTTATCAACCAACTCGTTGCGAGCATCAACATCACGAACCATCAATGCAGCCTCCTTGTTTACAAGAGCCATTGCATTCTTTGTCTGATGGTCTTCAGCCACATTTGGAGAAGGAACAAAAATTACCGGCTTACCCACGATGCAAAGTTCTGAAATTGTACTTGCGCCAGCACGTGAAATGATAACGTCGGCTGCTGCAAAAGCATTGTCCATCTTGTAAATAAAGTCATTTACATACAATCCATTGCCTTCGTGTCCTGCGGTTATTTCCTTTGCTGTTCCAATATAGCCCTTGCCTGTCTGCCAAATTAGCTGCACACCAGCATCAGCAAACTTTTTCAGTCCGCCAGCCATACTTTCGTTAATTGTCCGTGCGCCGAGACTTCCTCCGACAACAAGAACGACTGGTTTATTTCCATCAAGTCCGAAAAAATCAAGTGCTTCAGCACGCTTTGCTTCAATATTCTTGATATCCTGACGAACTGGATTTCCTGTCTTCAATATTTTTTCAGCAGGGAAAAACCTGTCCATATTATCGTAAGCAACACATATCTTGCGAACCTTACCGGCAAGTTTCTTGTTAACAACACCCGGATACGAATTCTGTTCCTGCAACAAACATGGAATGCCAGCCTTTGAAGCCGCATTCAACGATGGATAGCTTGCATATCCGCCAACACCAACAGCCACGTCGGGACGAAAATCTGAAATTATCTTTTTGGCTTTCCTATTGCTCTTGATGAGACTTGAAAAAAACTTAAACCACTTGAAAGATAATTTTCGCGGCATTCCCATAATTGGAAGGCCAATGATATTATAACCGGCAGCCGGAACTTTTTCCATTTCCATCCTACCTTCAGCACCGACAAACATAATCTCCACTTCCGGATACTTTTCGCGCAAGGCGTTTGCAATAGAAACCGCCGGAAATATGTGACCGCCAGTTCCGCCACCACTGATAAGCACTTTAAAGCTATTACCGTTCATATTCTTCTGTTTTAATATCGTTATCAATTATTATTTCTTCTTCTGTATCAAAAGTATCATCTTCCTGTTTTTCTGCAATCTCAGTTTCAGGCGATTCGTCGTCTGCATTTGCCACGCCCTCTTCTGACGACGTAAGATTAAGTTCGCCATCCTTTTCTGTCTCGCTTGCTATCGGTGCGGTAACGTCATCAACTTCGCGGCTAACACTTAAAATTACGCCTATCGCCAGGCCGATTGAAAACAGCGACGAAGTTCCGTAACTTACAAAAGGAAGTGTCTGACCTGTTACCGGCATAAAATCGACTGCCACAAGTATGTTAGACATTGCCTGTATCACTATCATCGCCGTAAGGCCAACTACCAGATATTGCCTGAACTTGTACTTGGGGTCCAACGGCTTGCTTGGTTCCAGCTTGTTTATCTTCTTGACAATAGAAATTGCCCTGACAAAAAGCATAATGTACAGCCACAATATAATCGTTGCGCCAAGGATACCATACTCTTCGGTTATATTTGCATAGATATAGTCGCAATGAGCATTTGCCAGCCTAACCTTTGCATGTCCATTGCCGGGACCTCTACCGATAATGCCACCCGACGCCACAGCCATACGAGCTGTTGCCACCTGAACCTTTTCGGGATCGTCCTTCGATGGTGTTCCAGAAACAAAAGATTCCACACGCGCCTTCCACGTCGGGAAACGCCAGATGGTTATGTTACCATAAAGTATTACACCGAAAAAGAATACACCTGCAACGGCGAAAACGCCAACAGAACCCCAAAAATATTTACGCCTTACACCGCTGAAGAACACAAGAACCATCGCTTCGACAAACACCAGCAAAGCAGTGGAAAGGTTCGACGGCATAATAAGTATACACGTCAACAAAATAGGCAGAAGCACATCAACACAATATGATTTTATCGAGCTAATATCACTTCCCTTTAACGAAAGCTTATTGGCAAGATACATAATCAGCCCCAACTTTGCGAAATCCGATGGCTGCAAGGTTAAAATGCCGATTCTAATCCATCGTTTTGCACCGTTGACTTCCGGAGCGAAAAGCATTGTGGCAATAAGACCTATTAATGTCAGCCAGAAAAATGGTTTTGTCAGTTTTCTAAAATAGCGGCAAGGAACCTTGTGGATAAGATATATGCAAAGCACACCCAAAAGCAAGCCGGCGACATGCTTAAACAAATGCGCTGTTGTATTTGTACCCGGTAATTGCACCGATGCGCTATACACCGACAACACCGAGAACATAAACAGGATGGCAATTATCAGCCAGATGCCTCGGTTGCCACCTATTATCTTATCCAAGTTTATCCTCATGCCTAATAAACATTATAAGTTTCTTACAGCCAACTTGAACTTGTTTCCACGGTCCTCGTAGTTGTCAAACAGGTCGAAACTTGCGCATGCCGGCGAAAGCAGCACTGTATCGCCAGACTTGCCCATCTCAAAGGCCTTGCTTACTGCATCGTCCATGCTTGTTACATCTACCATTGGAAGTCCCAGTCTGTCGAATGCTTTGTGAATAGGTGTATTGTCGATTCCAAGACAAACAATTGCAGTAACCTTCTTCTCCACTAGTTCACGCAATACTTCGTAGTCGTTGCCCTTGTCCTTTCCTCCTACAATCCATACAATCGGAGTAGTTGTCGATTCGAGCGCATACCAAACTGAATTGATATTTGTTGCCTTTGAATCGTTGACAAACTTTATCCCCTTGATTGTAAGTATCGGTTCCATGCGGTGCTCAACATTCTTGAAATCCATTAGACTTTCGCGAATAACATCATTGCGGATATTAAGTACTTGAGCAACAATACCTGCAGCCATAGAATTGTACACATTGTGCTTGCCCTTAATAGAAAGGTCGTCGACAAGCATTGTGAGAGTCTTGTTGCTATTGTTAACATAGTTAATCTCAGTTTCGTCCTCGCTGAGCATAGCACCGTTCTTAATGCTCTTTTTCTTCTGCGTGAACTCCAACTGGGTGGCAAGAATTTCCCTCTTGGAAATTTCGTTGATGATAACCTCATCATCCGAACAATAAATGAACGAGTCCTTGCTTGTTGTATTACGCAAGATACGGAACTTCGCATCAATATAATTCTGGAACTTATGGTCGTAGCGATCGAGGTGGTCGGGGGTAATATTCATTAGCACCGACAAGTCGCTCTTGAACTCGTACATATTGTCGAGCTGGAAACTGCTAAGTTCAATCACATAATAATCGAAATCCTTAGTTGCCACCTGATATGCGAAACTTTTACCGACATTACCAGCCAAGCCGACATTTAGTCCGGCTTTTTTCAAGATATGATAGATAAGCATTGTGGTTGTAGTCTTTCCATTGCTACCAGTAATACAAATCTTAATGGCATTTGTATAGCGCGCTGCAAATTCGATTTCAGAAATTACAGGAATTCCCAGTTCACGAGCCTTAACTATCATTGGTGCTGTTTCGGGAATACCCGGGCTCTTGATAATCTCATCGGCATTCAGGATTGATGCCTCGGTATGCTGCTTTTCTTCATACAACACATTATAATCCTTCAATGTCTCCTTGTATTTTTCATCTATTTCGCCTTTATCCGAAACAAAAACATCAAATCCCTGAAGTGCTGCCAATACAGCTGCACCTGTTCCGCTTTCACCAGCGCCTAATACTACGATTCTTTTTTCCACGATCTTATCTTAATTTTAATGTTACAATTGAAATAATAGCCAACAACAATGTTACGATCCAAAATCTGGCTACGATTTTAGATTCGGGCATGCCCTTCTTCTGGTAATGGTGGTGCAATGGAGCCATTCTGAACGGACGTTTCTCCACAGGCACAGACTCGCCCTTGGGCAGCTTGTATTTTCTACGGTAATACTTGCAATAGCGGTTCTGAATAATTACAGAAAGACTTTCGACAAGGAATATACCGCATAGTATCGGAAGGATGAGTTCCTTCTTGATAATAATTGCAAATACGGCAATAATACCACCCAATGACAAGCTTCCGGTATCGCCCATGAAAACTTGCGCCGGATATGTATTATACCATAGGAAACCGATGGTTGCGCCCATAAATGCCGCTGCGAAAACCATAAGTTCACCACTATTAGGAATGTATAATATGTTCAGGTATTCTGCCGAAACCCTGTTACCGGAAACGTATGCCAGAATACCTAGCGTAGCACCAATAATTGCCGAAGTTCCCGTTGCCAGGCCATCCATACCATCGGTAAGGTTTGCACCATTCGACACTGCTGCTACAACAAGGATTGTCATCAAAATGAAAACACCCCACGCAAGCATGTCGGCATAATCGCCAGCCCACGAAACAAACCACTTATAGTCGAGCTCGTTGTTCTTAACAAACGGCACGGTTGTCTTTGTCGACTTGACGTCGGAATATTCTGTAATACCAGAACAATCTGCATTACCTACAACCTCGACAATCTCCTGTCCGTCATTTTCCACAGCCACTCTTTCCCTGATAACAGCATCCGGCGAGAAATAAAGGATTGCTCCTACTGCCACACCCAGAAGAATCTGTCCCAAAAGCTTGAATTTTCCCGACAAACCATCCTTGTTGTGCTTCTTCTGCTTAAGATAGTCGTCGAGGAAGCCAAGGCAGCCGAGCCACAAGGTTGTGACAAGCATAAGGATTGTATACACATTGTCGAGCTCTGCAAAAAGCAATGTCGGTATTACAATGGCAGCTATGATAATAAGACCACCCATTGTCGGAACATTCTTCTTGAAATTCTTGACATTGTTGACGCAAGTATCGCAATTCTGCGAGTTCTCGCTCTTGACGTCGTTCATTGTAGTCCTAGTTTCCTCTATTTCGGTTTTTCCCGACTTCTTCATCCTTTTGATGAACCACTTTCCAAACCAGATTGCTATTACCAGCGAGGCAATCATAGAAAGACCGGAACGAAACGAAATGTACTGGAATACACCAGCTCCCGGAAAATCAAGACCTTCTAAATATTGGAATAAATGATAAAACATAATTTATTGGGGTTATTATTGATTGAATGCATTGTTAATTACTTCCCTATCGTCGAAATGATGACGTACTCCGCATATTTCCTGATATGTTTCGTGACCCTTTCCTGCAACGAGAATTATATCGCCACTCTTTGCCAGCATGCAGGCCGCGCGGATAGCCTCCTCGCGGCTAGTAATCCTAAGGACCTTTTTTGCCAGTTGCGGCTCTACTCCCTTCTGCATATCGTCAAGAATGTCTTCCGGCTTTTCATTACGCGGATTGTCGGACGTAAGGATAACCTTATCGCTCATGTCGGCTGCTATTGCCGCCATTTCCGGACGCTTAGTCTTATCTCGGTTTCCGCCACAACCTACAACGGTTATCAAAGTTCCAGCTCCGCAACGGATGTCGTTTATCGTTGAGATGACATTCTGCAAAGCATCCGGAGTATGTGCATAATCGACTATTGCCGTAATGCCATCGGCAGAACGGATAATCTCAAAACGTCCGTCTACTGGATAAAGCTCGCTCATCGCCTTCAGGATTTCCATCTTGTCGAAACCAAGCAATGTCGCCGTGCCAAAAATTGCCATCAGGTTGTAGGCGTTGAATCTGCCGATGAAATTTACCCACACCTCGCTGCCATTTGCCTCAAGCTGCATGCCCTCGAAACCGCTCTCGACAATCTTGCACTTGAAATCAGCCGCATTCATCAGGGAATATGTATATTTCCTTGCCTGAGAATTCTGGTACATCACCTCTCCGTTTTTATCATCAATATTGGTCAATGCAAAAGCTGTTGACGGCAACATTGTGAAAAATGCCTGTTTTGCCTTTATGTATTCGGCAAAAGTCTTGTGGAAATCCAAATGATCGTGTGTGATGTTTGTGAATATTCCGCCGACAAATTGTAGTCCAGCAATTCTATTTTGAACTACCGAGTGCGAACTTACCTCCATAAAGCAGTAGTCGCAACCGCATTCTACCATTTTTGCCAGATAACTGTTTAACTGAAGCTGGTCTGGAGTTGTGTGCGTTGCCGGAATAACTTCGGTATCGACAATAACCTTAATAGTTGAGAACAAACCGACCTTATAGCCGAGCTTGCGAACAAGATTGTACAAAGTTCCAGCTATTGTTGTCTTTCCGTTTGTCCCGGTTACGCCGACAAGCTTCAACTTGGAAGAAGGATTGCCATAATAATCAGATGCGAGGAAGCCGAGCGCCCTCGAAGAAGACTTGACCTGTATGTAGGATACGTCTTCGTGAAGCTTTTCGGGCATTCTTTCACAAACGATAATCCTTGCGCCCTTTTCTATTGCTGTTTCTATATAATCGTGTCCATCCGAAACCGTTCCAACAATAGCAACAAACAAGTCGCCATCATTCACCTTACGCGAATCGAACTCAATCTTCTCAAAGTTTTCTACCTTGATAATCGATTTTACAACATCCAAATTATTCAACGAAACATTAACATTCATCGTCATATATTATTTAAGTGTCAAAAAAACAGAATCACCACTTGCATAAGGCGTCATGGCAGAAGGAACCTGTTCCACAACCTTTCCCCTTCCGGAAACGACCACCTTAAGTCCACATTTTTCCAAAACCCTTATCGCATCGCTGACAGTCATATTCCTAACGTCTGGAAGCTGGTTGCCTGCTGCCGGCGAATATGGAGTGAATTTTACCTTGCCATCCGAAATCTCATTGTACCTTATCCAGTTTACAGTAGGGAAATTCTCGATATTCGACGGCAAACCAAGCGCCTCGCAAACAGTCTGAATCTTTTCCCTGCTGCCAGACTTGCAATTTGGCAAGTCGGAAAGCAAATCATCGTTTACTTCCTTTGCAACAGCCTTGGTGTCGGTAGAATATATCTTGTCGGCTATCTTTCTGAAAACATTACCGGCAACGACATTTCCATAAATACTTCCGTGCGACGGATTGTAAATAGAAACAATGCACGAATATTCAGGATTGTCGGCAGGGAAATATCCTACAAACGAAGCATGGTAAGTAACCTTTTGTCCGCCACGTCCATAGTTCATCTGTGCCGTTCCTGTTTTTCCTGCAATCGGATAATTCTCATTCCTTAGATTTCGTGCCGTTCCATTCTGCACCACGCCTTCGAGCATTGTCTTTACCGCCTTGATAGTCTTTTGCGAGCATATGCGCTTGTCGATTACATACGGTTCGAACTCTTCAACCATTTCACCGCAAGACGACAGACCCTCGACAAACATAGGCCTCAATAGCTTTCCGTCGTTGGCTATCGCATTGTAGAAGGCGAGAATTTGCAGCGGAGTTATTGCGACTCCATATCCATAGGCCATCCACGGCAACGAAATACCCGACCAGTATTTCGATCCTTCAGCAGGCTCGTGAATTACGGGAACAGCTTCGCCGACAAGTTCTATTCCCAGCGGTTCGTTGAGATGCAAACGCTTAAGTCCGTCAACAAATTTCTGCTGCTGATGCTTGTAGTTGTCGTATATGAAACGGGCTGTGCCTACGTTCGATGATGTTTCAATCACGCGCTGCACTGTTATGTAGGAACTATCCGGCGTGTGCGAATCGCGAATGGTCTTGCCGTAATACGTATCTACGCCATTCTTCACGTTGACCATTGTTTCAGGAGTGATATAACCGTCTTCCATAGCTACAATGACAGAGGCAATCTTGAATGTAGAACCCGGATCAGAAGCGCCACCCGACGACAGATTTGCAACTGCATAATTGAAATTCTCGTAGAAATTGTTGCTCGAATCTCGCATCAAATTTGCCATTGCACGGACCTTGCCTGTTTTTACTTCCATAACCACAACAGTTCCGAATTGCGCCTTGCAAGTATCCATTTGTTTCTCGAGTTCAGTTTCCGCTATATCCTGAAGACTTATATCTATTGTGGTTATCAAGTCTTTACCATCAATTGGCCTGATGAATTCAGGAGTATTTTCCATTGGAATCCAAACATCCGGAGCTACCTTCTGGAAAGCCGCATAGCCCACAACTCCAGTAAGCACACTGTCGTAGCTACGTTCAAGGCCGAAACTACCCTTTTCGCCACATTCTCCGATTGTTCTGCGGGCGAGTTTGCCAAATGGTTTTTCGCGCTCATAAATCTCCTCGCAATAAAAACCCGACTTATATTTTCCACGACGCAGATATGGGAAATTGCGCATCTTTTCGTATTCAAGATATGTCGCCTTGCGCTTGATGCAATAGCAACGGCTGCCCTTGTTCTTTGCGTTCCTAATCTCAGTCTTGTAGGTTTCTGCGCTCTTGTTGCCAAACAAGTTGGACAGACAAATGCTCAACGAATCGATATCTGCATCAAAAGCGGAGTCGGTCATCATCCTAACGCCCTGGCACGCAAGATCCAGATATGTATTGTAATAGCATACCGAGGTTGACAGAAGCTTGCCATCGCTCGAGTAAATATCGCCTCGCTTTGGTCTGATGGCTTTGGTTATTATGGAAACATTCTCCTTTTCCTCCTCAGTTGTCACTACCTGCAAGAAGACAATCCTAACAACTACCACTATGGCTACAAGCACAAGGAGAGCAAGAAAAACATACGACCGTCTAACTATTTCTTTTCTTCCGTCATTCATTTTTTCTTCTTTTTACGGCCGTTGGAATTTGCCTTATAAACAATTTTATATGGCGGACGCTTTGATTCAGTCAAAGTTGAGCCCTTCCTTTCGAGAAGCTTCAGCACGCTTCCCCTACGATTGGTTTTCTTTAAGAGTTCCGACTGTATTGCAACGCTCTCGGCACGCAACTCTTCAATATGTTTCTCGCTTTTGTTTATCTCCCTATATACATAAACACCATGAAAATGATTTACTATGTACACAAGGCAAAGCGTGAAAATTATAATCCCATGCTTAATCTTTTTACGGGTCAAATGATCCAAAATCACATCGCCCGACAAAACATTATGTATTTTTTTGATGACGTCCATGCACTACACCCTTTCTGCAATTCTCAACTTTGCCGATTTAGCACGCGGATTTCTTTCGATTTCTGCATCATCAGGAACAATCACCTGCTTATTCACAGCCCTTAACATAAGATTTGCACGACCGAAGACATCGCGCTCATCGTTTCCATCAACATTGCCCGTACGAATTATATTTTTTACCGGCTTATCCTCCATGGAATGGTAAGAAATAATCGACATACGGCCGCCTTCGGCAAGCGACTGCGGCACTGCCGACAGAAACTCGTACAACGAATCAAGTTCCTCGTTGACTTCGATACGCAAGGCCTGGAAAATCTGTGCATAATACTTGATTTCTCGATTTTTTGGAGCAAACTGCTCAAGGAAACTTACGAAATCGTCAATTTCACCAAATGGCGAAACCTCACGACGTGCAATTATCGACTTTACAAGACGTCCGACATTCTGCACATCGCAAAAATCGCGGAAGACATGGAAAAGCTCGTCTTCCGACGCCATATTCAAAACATCGGCAGCCGTGCGCGACGATTGCATCGACATTCTCATATCCAACTTTCCACCCATGCGGAAAGAGAAGCCCCTTTCGGCAACATCAAACTGGTGAGAAGAAACGCCGAGGTCGGCAAGCACGCCATCCACCTTTTCTATGCCGTAATAATCAAGATAATTACGCAGATACCTGTAATTTCCAAAGACAAGCTTCAAACGCTCGTCTGCTATTCTGTTTTTGTGAGCATCACTGTCGCGGTCTATTGCGATAAGAGTCCCTTTTGCCGAAAGTCGGCTCAAAATCTCCGCAGAATGTCCTCCTCCGCCGAAAGTTGCATCAACATAAACCCCATCAGGATTTATGTTCAATCCATCTACACTTTCCTTCAATAGTACCGGTTCGTGATATTCGCTCATTTCCTAGTCCTCCGAAAACATAAAGTCGCCACCAAGAATTTCATCGGCAAGACCTGCAAAATCATCGTTGCTCATCGACTTCTGTTCGTAAACATCCTTCGACCAGATCTCAACCTTACCTTCCTGTCCGGCAAAAACCAATTCCTTTTCACCTCCTATGTAATCGAGCAAAACTTTCGGAATCAGAAAACGGCCGCTGGCATCAAGATAAACTTCAGCCGTACCACGATAGAACTCACGAAGGAATTCTGCATGCTTGCGGTTGAACGGATTTAATCTCTTCTTCAGGAGCCCCGTCTGACGATTCCACTCACTCGACGGATAGAGGACAAGGCATTTCTCGTAAATATCACGCTTGAGGACAAAAGCTGCCGACTGCTCATCTTCCGGCACCTGACGCTTCAACTGCGACGGGAAGATAACACGACTCTTGCTATCCAGCTTGCTAATGTATTCTCCTACAAACATAATCTACTATATACCTTCTAAAAAACCTTGCAAAAATAAGTAAAATTTCCCACTTTGAAACACCCTCACCCACTTTACCCCACCAATGTTAATAACTTAACTCATTTTTTAATGTTATTCTATTGATTAACAGTAATTTGCAAAATAGCACAAGTTATTAACCACAGGCATTTCCGCTTAATGTCTGAGACAAAAAAAAGCCGCCTCGAAAAAAATCGGGCGGCATTCTGAATCTATTTGATTATCAAATTATTTTCTTAAAAATATTAATTCCGAAACGCAGAGGTCGTTATATTTAACACCAGGAGTAATTTCAGTAACCACAATCTTGAATTCACTTACATACATCGGCCCGCGCCATGCGCACAAAAGTGCCTCATCGGTCAGGGTTTGCTTGTCGAAAGACTTTGGCGGGTCCACAAGAGTTTCTTCAACTGGATACAATTCAAACAGAATATCGTCCCCCGGCGCACAAACATAAGGTACAAAAGTTTTTATCCGGCTATTGTTGCGCCAAACCTCCGGCGACTTGCAATATCCGTTATACAACAAGAAACCGCCCAGCAGCAGACTGTCCTTAAAGCGAACCGTGATAGTCACAGTATCATTCTTGCCCGGACGCAGCACCGCCGTGGTCGACAGGTTTCCGTCAAACATATTGTAAACCGGGTATTTGCTGTCGACACCGCTAACGGTAATTGTATATTCGCTCGATGGGATTGTTTTTTCTGCAATACGGTCAAGCGGACGGGGCATTTGGTCGGTTTTCATAGAGAAATCAACAACAAAGGGCTCTGCTTCTGCCAAATTAAAGTTTGTAGCATCATACGAATAAATATCACCGCTACGATTCATACGGTATTCGCTTATAAAATTTTCTTCATCGAGATACAACACATTAACTTTCGTGGCATCTAACGACATCTTGAAATTATCCACATGACCATTGCCCCAGTATGCTGCAGGCGAAAAATCATATTCGAATCGACAGTAGTTATTTTCCCGATACATCTTGTCAATCATCGAATTTGTCGAAAACAACGGCATTTCCAAATTATGTTCGACACGGTATGTCACCTGCAATTCGACTTTGGCATGAGGAGCAATCGACAAATTTGTATAGTACCAGCGACGCATCAATGGTTCCGTATAATAGAAAACCGTGTCTCCATGTTTTGCATACAAAGCTGCCCAGGTTGTCGTATCTTCCAGATATTTCATCGATTCCTCATACGAATAATAAACGTCAAGGCTGAACTCGTCAAGTTCTCTTTTCGACGGTTTTATCACCGTATCCTTCGAGCATTGCCACTTCAGCTTCTGCCCGTTCAACAGAAAATTCACATCGCGCACATACGAATCGCGCCATCCATACTCCTTTTCCGATTCTGTAATCTGATCCATCCAGCCAATCCACGAAGCGCCTGCGCCTTCGTAATCAATAGGGAAACCGTATGGAATATTCTTGAAGTCCTTGTCTGAATTATTAATCAAGGAATACCTTACATTTACTTCCGTATAAAGGCCATAGGGTTTAAACGTAATATTTTCGCCGACCAGCTGTACTTCAGGCACATGCACCGCCACAGGAGTACGCGACAGAGTCAAGGCGGAATAAACAGCAACCGGATCGCCATTAGCAAGGACCGCAACAGCAATCAAAAGCTGCACGATTAACAAATTTAATTTTCTCATATAAAATCTCATATAAAACCTATTCACAAAGATACAAACATTTATGCAAATATTTCCACTTTATTATTAAAGATACTACTTTTGCATCATAACATATTGAGACATGGCTGGGAACGAAGTAATGCAAATCGATGTTGCCGATATGATACGGTCAAAAAGTCCGAAACTAGCAAAAAAACTGCCTCGTTTTGCGATAAACCTGATTCGTAAGCTTGTTCACGAACGGGAAGTTAACGAGATTCTCGCAAAAGCGAACGGAGCTACGGGCATCGACTTCGTAAATATCGGAATCGAAAGTCTTGACATAAAACGCAAGGTAAGCGGTTTTGAAAACATACCTTCCGAGGGGCGTTTCATTTTTGTTGCAAACCATCCGCTTGGTGGACTTGAAAGTCTTGTGATGATGCAGACAATAGCTGAAAAATTCAGCGACTTCAAGTTTGTTGTCAATGATTTGCTAATGTTTGTCGAGCCAATGAAACCTGTTTTTGTTCCGATTAACAAAGTTGGGAAACAGTCGCGGCAAAACGCCGAACTTCTAAACGAACTATATGCTTCCGACAAGCAGATGCTATATTTTCCGGCAGGACTTTGCTCCCGAAAAATCAAAGGCGAAATCGTTGACCTGCAATGGCAAAAAAGTTTCATTGTAAAGGCCAAGGAGTTCAAGCGCGACATTATTCCAATATACATCGGCGGTAGAAATTCCAATGCATTCTACAGCCTTGCAAACTGGCGCAAGCGTCTGAAAATCAAATTCAACATCGAGATGACATTCCTTGTGCACGAAATGTTCAAACAACGCGGGCAGACGATTTCGCTAACAATCGGAAAACCAATTCCATATACGACCTTTGACCAGACAAAGACACCAACGGAATGGGCAGAATGGGTAAAAGCAGAAACGTATCGCCTAAAAGACCAAAAATAATGCACTTTTATGGTTGACATCTTCAGCACCGAAAAGCGTTCCGACATAATGTCGAAAATCCGCTCGAAAAACACCAAGCCCGAGCTTAAATTACGCAAGGCCCTGTTTGCCCGCGGGTTCCGCTATCGCACCAACGACCATAAGCTACCAGGCTCGCCAGATATTGTGCTGAAAAAATACAATACTGTAATTTTTGTCAACGGCTGCTTCTGGCACCATCACGAGTGTTGCAAGATTGCAACAATGCCAAAGTCGAATACAGAATTCTGGCAGGACAAAATAAAGCGCAACCGTCAGCGCGACTTGGAAAACTACTGGAAACTCGGCGAAATGGGCTGGGAAATTATTGTTGTATGGGAATGCGAACTTAACCATGCTCACGACGAGGATGGTGTTGCCGACAAGATTGCAGAACGGCTTCGCAAGAAACTTGCGCCGAAAGCACCTGCAACATACGGACAAGAAGACTTTGAAACTGGTATTGCGGCCGAAGAAGCCCCTGAATATGGAAAATCCTAATATTTCACTTTTCCCCTGCCTTCAATCAAAATCTTTCCGCCAACATCTACAAGTCCGTTTTTGTTTTTGATTATCACTTGCGCTCCGTCGCCTACGATCAAAGTCCCGCCGAGAACAAGTTTTGATGTCTTGTCGATTTTCAACCTCGATTTTCCTTCGATCCTATAGGTGCTTCCTCCTTCCAGAATTAAAGTGCTCAAATCCTCCGCCATCACCGAACTTCCCGACTGCTGGATAAATTCGGAACCGTTTTCGCAAACGAACTCTGTAGGTTTGGCAAAATAATGCGAAATGCTGTCTCTAACTGCTTGTGCAGGCATTTTGTTTTGCGTAAGCAAGATTTCCTTTTTCTCGGCCAAAACCGCCTTTTCCCTCAGTGCTATTCTTCCCGTCCATATTGCATCGCTGGTAATTTCGTAGTCGTCCCAACGAACGTCAATTCTATAGTTTCCGTTGTCGAGCGGAGTTATCTCTATGCCAAGGCCACTAAGGTATGTCGTTTGATTATTGCGGGCCGACTGCGACTTGTACTCGCATTTCGACTGCGACATCGAAGTGTAATAAGTTCGTGTGTTGCATGTACTTGGATTTGTACCCATGTTCAACTTTGCATGCGTGCAGAACATATCGCGGGCATCGCCGTTTCCAGCAAGGCTGTCGATAATTTGACGTCCAATAGTTTTTCGTCCAACGGCTTTTTCAAAGCTTGTAGAAAGCATTTCTGCTTCGTCCGGCGGGAAAAACATACGCTCCTGGTCGTGGCAACCGCCAAATGGATTTTCTTCTTCCCGACTATAGTAGTCGGTATGATTGCTCCAGCTTATGCATCGCATATTGAAGGCGGTGTCGGCTTTCAGCTTTTTGTAGTTCCAGTAGCCCTCGGCAGGAATTACGCGCAGATTGTCGCGCTCGTTGCTGAAAAACACCTCGGACTGCGTTCCGCTTAGCACATCGCGACCCACCTGGTAATACATATAAACCCCAGACACATCCTGAGGACGACATTCGCTTTCGTTGGAGTACTGCAGAAAATCCAACTTGCCATTTCGCCCCGACTGATGATTCTCTATCCAGATGTATTGATTTGAGGCTTTGTCGCTGTCCTTATACGGGAGTTTTATGCGTATTGCATCACCATACGTGACAAAATCGCGCAGAATGAATGTTTGTGTGCCATCGTCTTTTGCAATGTCGGCATTTATAGGTTTGTCATTTTGATTGCGAGCAACAATCCACCATCCGTTATTGTTTCTGTTGCTTTCGTGAAGCCAATGCATTCGCAAGCGTTCGTATCCGTTGCACGATACCAGTCCAGAACCTGCGCCGCCCATCAGCCCGTAGCCACCCTGAATGCCAAGAAACGGCATATATTCGCTAGACCTACGATGATTTCCACCAGAAGTATGGAACGAATTTGGGCCAAAAAACGAATGCGAAATCTCGTGCTGCACAATTCCTGTCGGATTTGTAGATATGTCTCGTGTTCCAACGCATTGTGCTGTTCCTAATCCGGAAAAAGAATAATATTTGCCACCTATTAAGATTTTTTCTCCGCGCAATATTGATGTTGTGAAATAGCCGTTCCCTGCATCGTCGCCTCCATATTGCTTTGTTATGTTGCGAAAGAAAAATTCCACAAAACCAACTTCTCCTTTATTGCCATAATCGTAATAGGCAATATCATCGTGCCCATACATTGTCTGCAGACCGCCACGCTCGTTGATGAACTTCACAACTGCATGTTCGATATTGTTTTCGTTGAATGCACCAAGTTTCAGAACTTGACTTTCCTTGATGTTCACAACAACAAAGTCGCCTGTAATCTTTAGCTCGTAGAACGACGATTCGCCATAAAGACGAGTTATGCAACCGTAAAGATTTTTGCTATCGTACTCGGTATCAAACAACTTGCGCAGATAGTTTGGCGGATTCTGGTTTATGCCCTCCAACAGCACTGTGTTCCAGTCGTTGACTTTTGCAAATTGCTTTTCCTTGTCGGGATTAACATCGTAAATAATGTTTACGAAGAAATTGAGCATTCTTATTTCCCCGCGCGGAGCAACTTGCCAGCCGTCCCAACTGTTTTTCTGTGAAAATGAAAACGTAGAAAACACAATAGAAACTAAAAACAAAATGGCTTTTAATCGAGGCATAAATTTATTTTTTACATAGTGTATTCTTAATCATTGTTAAATGAGTTCAATATCTTCGCAGTGTTTCTCATATTTTTATGCAAATTTTGAATTCAACTCCAAATTTGCATAACTTTTTTTTGTTGTGCAAATATATTTGAAATAAAATAATGGGCATTGACCGAGATTGTAAAAAGAGAAATTTCGTCTTTGAGGGGGAGATTGCTCGCAAGCTCCCCGCTCGTCGTAGGCTCTAGCCTACGACGCAGTATTACCAAGGCTCCCGCCTTGAACAACAACAAAAATCCACCCATTTCGTCATGCTGAAACAAGTTCAGCATGACGAAATGGGTGGATTTTTGTTAATAATTCATTCTCTTTCCGCTCGAGAGGCTGGGACAACGAGACGCACCCTGCGGAATAGTTTTCAGATACTGGCGAATGTTAAATGTATAGCAATTATTGCTACCAAGCAGCATAGGCCTCGTCGTCGAGCCATGTTTTCTGCGCACGCATAACTTGCTCTATTACATCACGAACACAGCCCTCGCCTCCCTTGCGGTCGGAAACATACAAAGCTATTTCCTTAATCTCGTCGGCAGCATCTACTGGACAGCAAGGGAGACCAACAATCTTCATTATCTGGTAGTCGGGAATATCATCGCCCATATATAGGATTTCTTCATTCATCAGATTGTATTTTTTCTTTAGGTTTTCAAGGTCTTCGGTTTTCCATACGCTACCCATAATCACCTCTTCTACGCCTAGATTCTTGAAGCGAATCATGGTTTTTTCGCAGAATCCGCCCGAAATAATCGCTACAACCAAACCTTTTCGCAAAGCGCACTTTATTGCAAAACCGTCCTTTACGCTTGTAGTGCGTTCGAGATAGCCAGTAGCGTCAATGTTTACAGTGGAACGCGACAATACACCATCGACATCGAAGACCACGGCCTTAATATTAGATAATATTTCCTTGAAGTTCAAGTTGTTGAGATTAGTATTCATTTTTTATAAGTTTTTAAGATACTTTCGCTCATAAGAGCATAAATGTCCGCCATGAGCTTGTCGTTTTCCAGTAGTTTCCTATGAGTTTCAACGACTTCTCGGTCGCCGCGCGCGGCCGGTCCGGTCTGCGACAAAAACGCACCGCCAAACAGGATTTTCGCAAAGCTCTGCCGCAATAGAGGATTTAATATATCTATAGGTATATTATGGTCGCTTAAAAGCTTTTGTCCCAAATGCACGCTATGGTTCATGAAGTTGGCAGCAAAAACTCCGGCAACGTGCAGGAATCGCCTCTGCTCAAAATCCAAGCTGTAGATTTTTTGACTGATTTTACACGCAAGTGCTTTAACATTTTCAAATGTTTCGGCGTTTGACGCATCGATGCAGATAGGAATTGTGCAAAAATCTTCTACTTCAATGTTTCGCGAGAATGTCTGAAACGGATACATTACAGCAAAATTTTTACTTGCGTCGGCAAAAATATCAGCACTCAAACTACCGGACGTATGAATAAGGATCTTGTCGTCGCCAAACGAAAGAAATCTTGCGAACTCCTCGTTTGCGGTGTCTGACATCATAAATAGGTATGCGTCGGAAGTTGATGGTATTTCTTCGGAACTGCCGGTATAAGTAGCATCTACGGCCGATGCCATTTCTTTGCCGGTTTGTGCATTGCGCGAAAAAACGCAATCGATTGCCACACCCTCGGAATAAAGTTTCCTTGCGATGTGCCATGCCACATTTCCCGAACCTAATATGCTGATTTTCCTAATCATACTAACTAAAAAAAAGGAAACCTCTTTTTCAGAAGTTTCCTCTTTGGTGTTTAATTATTTCATTATTCTTCTACGAGAATAACAATTTTATTCTGCTTGCATTCTACAAGACCGCCGTTGACGCTGAACTTCAGTTCATTATCATTCATCTCCCTGATTACGATCTCTCCCTTTTCCAATGTGGAAACAATTGGAGCATGCATATTCAGCATCTGGAACGATCCTTTTGCTCCCGGCACCTTAACCATAGAGGTTTCGCCAGCGAACAACTTTTTTTCGGGTGTGATAATTTCTACTGTCATAATTATTAATTATTAGTTTCAGCCATCATCTTCTTGCCCTTTTCAATTGCCTGTTCGATAGTACCAACAAGGTTGAAAGCAGCTTCCGGATATTCGTCAACTTCGCCATCGAGAATCATATTGAAACCCTTGATAGTATCTTCGATCTTTACGAAAGCACCCTTCAAGCCGGTGAATGCTTCTGCAACATGGAACGGCTGAGACAAGAATCTCTGAACACGTCTTGCTCTTGAAACGACAAGCTTATCTTCATCAGAAAGTTCGTCCATACCAAGGATAGCGATAATATCCTGAAGTTCCTGATATCTCTGGAGGATGTTGATTACGCGCTGAGCAGTTTCGTAATGAGCCTTTCCGACGATAGCTTCGGTAAGAATACGAGACGAAGAGTCAAGCGGGTCAACAGCCGGATAAATACCGAGTTCGGCAATCTTACGGCTCAATACAGTCTTAGCATCCAAGTGCGAGAAAGTAGTTGCTGGAGCCGGGTCGGTCAAGTCGTCGGCCGGCACGTATACTGCCTGAACAGAAGTGATAGATCCGCCCTTGATAGAGGTAATACGTTCCTGCATTTCACCCATTTCGGTAGCAAGTGTAGGCTGGTAACCTACTGCTGAAGGCATACGTCCAAGAAGTGCTGATACTTCGGAACCTGCCTGTGTGAAACGGAAGATATTGTCAACGAAGAACAAGATATCACGACCTGTTGAAGTTGAGTTGTCGCCCGTTCCATCGCGGAAGCTTTCTGCGATTGTCAAACCAGACAAAGCAACACGAGCACGTGCTCCTGGCGGTTCGTTCATCTGACCGAACACCATGCTCAACTTGGAGTTGTTAAGCTGATCCTTGTCAACCTTATCGAGGTCCCAAGAACCTTTTTCCATCGACTCCTTGAAACCGTCGCCATATTTTACGATGTTTGCCTCGATCATTTCACGAAGAAGGTCGTTACCTTCACGAGTACGTTCACCAACGCCGGCGAATACAGACAAACCATCATAACCAACTGCGATATTGTTAATCAATTCCTGGATTAATACGGTCTTACCTACACCAGCACCACCGAACAAACCGATCTTACCGCCCTTTGAGTAAGGTTCGATAAGGTCGATAACCTTGATACCTGTGAAAAGAACTTCAACGTCGGTACTAAGGTCTTCGAACTTAGGTGGCTGACGATGAATAGGATAACCATCCTGCTTAGGAAGGAGCTCCATACCATCGATGGTGTCACCGATAACGTTCATCAAACGTCCCTTAACCTGATTGCCGACTGGCATCTTGATTGGGTTCTTAGTATCAACGACCTCCATGCCCCTGCACAAACCGTCGGTAGAATCCATTGCGATGGTTCTAACTGTGTGTTCTCCGATGTGCTGCTGGCATTCAACGATTAGAGGCTTTCCGTTGTCGCGCTTGATTTCCAAAGCGTCGTAAATTTTAGGTAAATCAGCCCCTGATTTCTCGAAACTTACGTCGACTACTGGACCAATTACCTGAACTATTTCACCTACTAATTGACTCATTGTTTAAATGTTAAAATTAACGCTAACAAAATTAACAAACATATTTTAGCAAACAAAAAAATATCCCACTTTTTTTAACTTTTTTTTAAAGAATATTTTTTGCTGCTTTTTAGCACAGAGCCAAAAGCGATAAAAAATGTTGTATGTGAACGGCTTAATAGTTTCTCTGCCTCATCGAATTAATGAAGTCGCGGAGAACTGTCTTGCGGTCGCTGGAAAGAGAAATTTTTTCGAGGAAACTATCCGCCATGCCATAGCACTCGTCTATTTTTTTTATAGCCACTTCCCTGACACCCAGAGCGTCATAAACCTTTCTTACCGCATTATACTTTTCCTTTCGGTCAAAGTCGGATGCGGCAATCCATTTTTGCAACTCCTTTTTCTGGTCTCCACGTGCAAGGTTCATCGCATTGATGAGCAGGAAAGTTTTTTTGTTTTCGGCAATGTCGCCACCTATTGGCTTTCCGAACACCTTTTCGTCGCCATAAGTGTCGAGCAAATCGTCCTGCAGCTGGAAAGCCAAGCCGGCATAACGTCCATAATTATATATGTTATTGCAATCCTCTTCGCTTGCGCCGGCGATAAGGGCGCCTATCTTCATGCTACCGGCCAGAAGCACCGCCGTTTTCAGATTTATCATCTTCAAGTAATCGTCCTCCGAAACATTTTCCTGCGACTCAAAATCCATATCGTACTGCTGCCCTTCGCAAATCTCGATTGCCGTCTGCAGGAAGACATCAAGAACCTTTGCATTGTTAACCAGAGTCCTTGAAGCACACTTGCAAGCAACGAGCGACATCAGGTCGCCTGAAAGAATAGCTATGTTCTCAGTCCATTTCCTATGGACTGTCGGACGTCCACGACGCATATCCGACTTGTCCATTATGTCGTCGTGCAATAATGTGAAATTATGAAATACCTCAAGTCCCAATGCTGCATCTATGGCATCTTTTTTTGACCCGCCGAACATTTCGGCTGCCATCAGACACATTATCGGTCGAATACGCTTTCCGCCGGCAGACAACGCATATTTCACCGGCTCATACAGGAAAAGAGGTTCTGTCTTTAACGAATCGAGAAAACTAGCCAGTTGTCCACTGAAATATTCATGCAATTGCTCCTTGGTACTCATAATTTTAGATTCTAAAATATTGAATTATAATATATCATTTGAAAAATATGCGAAATCACTAGCGACAACACCAGTCCTAACATTACCATTTGCGACACGATTCGCCTTTTGCTGTAAACAACCACATTAGCAAGCAAATAGCACAGAGGAAAGAACATCAGCCACAACGACTCGTTCGACAGCAACGGCGAAAACATTAGCGCACCATAATATATTAGTAGGAACAGCATCACCAGATGGAACTTCATCTCAGATGTCTTCCTTGACACCTGCAACATGAATACCGAGAGCAATGACACTATGGCCGCATACGCCAACGGAATGAAAAAAACAATATTTGTGGAGTTGTATTTTTCGGCAACTACAAACGTCTGCATCTCCTGCTCCATCGAGGAAACCATATTTCCCCAGTCGCCATAAAGCCACACTAGGCATAACGAAATTCCTGCAACGAGTCCAATTGCGACAAAAAACGATGCAAGGTCGCGCCACGACACAGGCTTTACTATAAACATCACGACAATGACGGCCGGCAAAAGATATATGTACCTGTATGCCAGCAAAACCGATATCCCAAACAGCAAACCAGCGTCGAAACACTCCCTAATTGCCTCCTGCCTGTTATATGTGCTAAAGAGCCGCAAGACAGAAAGCGAGACAAAAAGCGAGGCAACCATTTCGGGTATACAACGCTGAGCGTTTATCAGGATGCCGGTCAGCAATGCGTAGAACAATGTCGGCAGCTGATATCCGGAATCAACAATCTGATACCTGAAATTTGCCTTCGCCATATAGCATGCAAACATAATAGCCAACGAAAAGGCCAATATCGTGAAAATATACTGGTACAGCGACGACTCATAAAGCAAACGGAAAAAATACGAATGCATTCCGCCTGTATCTACCGCCGGAGGCATAACGATAAACTTGTACGCCCACAACGCCAGCATAATGACGAAAGCCACAAGATAGTTTGCCGGAGTATTTGTTCTAAAAAGCTTTATCATGCATTTACTTCAAATCGAAGCCGAGATCGGTACGATAATAGCACTTATCAAACGAAATATTTTTTATCGACGCATAGGATTCCTGCAATGCAGAGAATATTGTATCGCCATAACTGCTTACGGCAATAACTCGGCCACCCGAAGTTACTACATCTTTATCCTTCAATGTAGTTCCCGCATGGAAACAAATGCTTCCACAAACATTTTCAAGGCCATTTATAACCTTGCCTTTTTCATACGCTTCGGGGTAACCGCCAGAAACCAACATAACAGCACCGGCAGAACGCGTATCGAAATCCACCGACATTCCTGCCAAGTTTTTCTTTGCTGCCGCTTCCAGCACATCCACTAAATCGGACTTTATGCGTAGCATTACAGTTTCGGTTTCCGGGTCGCCCATACGGACATTATATTCAATCACGTAAGGATCTCCGGCGACATTCATAAGGCCAAAGAACACAAAACCGCGGTAATCCATGTTCTCCTTGCAAATACCGTCGACAGTTGGCTTTACAATTCTTTCCACAACCTTCTTGCGGAACGCATCATCGAAGAACGGAACCGGCGAAACCGAACCCATACCGCCAGTATTCAAGCCTGTATTTCCTTCGCCAATACGCTTATAGTCCTTTGCTTCTGGCAAAAGCACAAACGACCTGCCGTCCGTGATTGCAAATACAGAACATTCGATGCCATCAAGATACTGCTCAATTACAACCTTGGAACCAGCGCCGCCGAATTTTCCGCCCAAAATATTGCGAAGTTCGGACTTGGCATCATTAATATCGTCTATGATCAACACGCCCTTACCTGCAGCAAGACCATCTGCTTTTAGCACGTACGGAGGATTCAGCGTGTCGAGGAACGCCTCGCCTTCGGCAATGCTATCAGACGTTACCGACAAATATTTTGCCGTCGGGATATTGTACTTCTGCATAAACTTCTTGGCGAACTCCTTGCTTCCCTCCAACTGTGCCGAGCACTTGTCGGGACCAATAACCATAACGTCCTTCAGCTCCGGTTTTGCAGCAAAATAATCCACAATGCCCTTTACTAGCGGATCTTCAGGGCCAACAACAACCATATTGATTTTCGACTTTACAACAAAATCGGCTATTGCTTCAAAATCATCCGCCTTTATTGCCACATTTTCAGCAACATTGCCAGTACCGGCATTTCCGGGTGCAACATACAACCTGTCGACCTTCGGACTTTGTGATATTTTCCATGCTATTGCATGCTCGCGACCACCAGAACCTAATATTAAAATATTCATTTTCATCTTTAATTAATGGAACAGGATAGCTCTAAAATGTATTATCATTGTTATTACCAGTATTCCCAGTATCCTCTTCCGGCTTTATTGATTTGATTGTATAAAACTCTTCCTCCGTAATCGGCACAAGGGCATAGTCGGACTGGAATCCGCTATTGAAAAGTTGCGACACCAGAATCATAGTGTCGGTTACTTGCCTTATGTGCATTAGTGACCTGCTATTATATTGATTATAACCGATATAATAGCCATCAACAGCTTCCTCGTAATATATATTCATCTGTCGGCGACGAACTTCCCACAACATTGTGTCGGTTCTGTCGTAACGGTAAAATCTCGTTGCCCCGTGAGCGCTATCGCCAAAATGATAAAACGGAATGCTGGAACAGATTTCTCCAGTTTCTTCGTTTATCGGCTTCCAATAACCTTTCAACGAGTCCTCCCACTGCAAATCCAAATCGCTCGGACCGCACTTTACCGACAACAAGCCAATAAGGGCAACAACAAAAACTACCAAATATCGCTTCATATCAATTCTTTTTATGCCAAATTACCTTATGCTCTTCATTCCACTTAACCTTCTCATTTTCAAAGAGCCACTTGACTACCTCAATTGTCTTGTGTTCATCCTCGCCAGTCTTGTCGATTAAGTCGTTGTAAAGGTAAGGCGATTCGCTCAATAATTTCTTAATTTTTTCGAGAATAATATCAAACTCATACTTACTGAGACCCAGCTCATTACGGCGCAAGCAAACATCACAGCACCCACATCGGTCAACTTCTGTTTCACCAAAATACGCTAAAAGTTGCTGGCTTCGGCATTTATTTGTACTTGTTGCATACGTAAGCATGGCCTCCATCTTCGAAACAATCCTGTCCTTACGCGAATTTAGCATCTTCAGGTCGAAATGCAAGTCCTTTTCAGGCCTGCGGTCGTATGTCAAGCGAATCAACGGCTTGTTTATCTTCGGGATATATGATATAATCCCCTCTTTCGACAACAGCTTGAAGTATTCGTAAACGGAACGTTCTGAAATATTCGCCTTCTTTGCGACATATTCCTCGCTAATATTCACATAATCGGTAAAAAGACCTGTGTACATCCTGAGTATCAACTTGATAAACTCATCCATATTCTTATTTTCCATTTGGAACCTGTACAAATCATCACGTTTTACCTCAAACATAATCCTCGACACAGTATTAGTATCTTCGGCATATGTTAGGAATCCTGAAAAATCCAAGGTTTTAAGACAATTATGCGTTGTCAGCACATCAATATGAGAATGGGACGCAAAATCGAATATGTCGAACGGCAAATCAATGTTTGCACCGCACTCGTACGGAATTCCGAGGTAGCTACAAACGGACGAATATACTTCCCTCACTTTCTGCAAGTCTGGAAATGTTGAGGCAATGTTCTTTTTTACCTGAATCTTATCCGCCTCGTTTGTCAGCAGGAATGCGTATGCCTTCTGCCCGTCCCTACCAGCACGGCCAGCCTCCTGAAAATACGCCTCGGGCGAATCAGGCAAATCGAGATGTACCACCAGCCGGACGTCAGGCTTGTCGATTCCCATACCAAACGCATTGGTACACACCATTATACGAATAATATTTTTCTGCCATGCGTCCTGTTTTTCCGCTCGTTCCTGAGACGAAAGTCCTGCATGATAATAATCGGCGGAAATACCATTCTGCTGCAGAAGCATAGCATACTCGCGAGTCTTTTTCCTATTGCGCACATAAATAACGGCCGAACCGGGCACTTTATTTATGATAGTCAGCAGCTTATGAATTTTATCTTCAGTATTGACGACATAATACACAAGATTTTTTCGCTCGAAACTTTTCTGAAATACATTATGTTCGGCAAAACGCAACCTATCTTGAATATCATTAACGACCTCCGGAGTAGCAGTAGCCGTCAATGCAAGCACAGGCACGCCGGGAAGAATTTCACGAATCTCAGCAATTTCGAGATAAGGAGGCCGGAAATCGTAGCCCCACTGCGAGATGCAATGCGCCTCGTCAACTGTGATAAGGTTCACATGCATAACCTTAAGATGCTCGCGGAAGTACATGTTTTTCAACCGTTCGGGCGAAAGGTACAGGAACTTGTAATCGCCATAAGTAGCATTGTCGATGGCAATCTCAATCTCGCGCTGCGTCATGCCCGAGTATAATGCAACGGCCTTTATTCCTCGCTTCTGCAAATTGTACACCTGATCCTTCATTAGGGCGATAAGCGGCGTCACGACAATACATATTCCACTGTTGGCCATGCTGAAGACCTGAAATGTTATTGACTTTCCGCCTCCAGTTGGCATAAGTCCCAAGGTATCCTTGCCTTCAGAAATTGACTTAATAATTTCTTCCTGCGGATAGCGAAAAGCATCGTACCCCCAATATTTCAGCAGTATTTCACGGAATTGGCTCATCTCGACATACTAAATTCAATGCAAAAATAATATAAAAAACTGATTTTCAAACATAATGTGCAATCACAATAAACATGGTTTTTCGTCGTTATAAAAAAACTTTGTCATGCGACCAAAAAGTTTTATCTTCGCGCCTAAATTTATATAAGTATACCAATGGCAACAAACAGCAAAATCATTATGGATGGACTAACATTCGATGATGTCCTTTTAATTCCAGCCTATTCGGAAATAATTCCGGCATTTGTAAACCTTGAATCATATTTTTCAAGAAATATTAAGATTAACACACCTATTGTTTCGGCGGCTATGGATACCGTAACCGACAGCCGAATGGCAATTGCAATGGCTCGTCAGGGTGGAATCGGAGTTATTCACAAGAACATGCCAATCGACATTCAGGCACGTCATGTCAGTCAGGTTAAGCGCGCCGAAAACGCAATGATCCTTAATCCGGTGACAATAAACGTAGAAAGCAATGTTGGTGATGCAAAAAAAATAATGACAGAATACAATATCGGCGGTTTGCCGGTAGTTGACAACGAAGGACATCTCTGCGGCATTCTTACGAGTCGCGACATGCGTTTCCAGGACGATGTTCACAAGCCTATCAGAGAAATCATGACTCCGGCAGAGAT
Organism: uncultured Bacteroidales bacterium; assembly: GCA_937899245.1. Lineage (GTDB taxonomy): Bacteria > Bacteroidota > Bacteroidia > Bacteroidales > ML635J-15 > Bact-19. The sequence goes on from CALDKB010000036.1 coordinate 45,309, forward strand.
GCTTATCACAGCAAAGCAAAACACAAAGCTTGACCAAGCAAAGGAAATTTTCAAGAATCACAGAATTGAAAAGTTGCCGGTTGTTGACAAGGACAACAAGCTGGTAGGACTTATCACATACAAGGACATTACAAAGGCAAGCGACAGTCCATTTTCATGCAAGGACAGCCACGGCCGTCTACGCGTAGCTGCCGCAGTAGGCATTACTGGCGACTCGATGGACCGCATGGAAGCATTGGTAGCCGCTGGTGCAGATGCTCTTGTTATCGACACAGCACACGGTCATACAAAAAGTGTAAATGAAGTTCTAAAGGCAGCAAGAAAGAGATTTGCAGATATCGATCTTGTTGTCGGCAACGTAGCCACTGCCGAAGCCGCAAAACTTCTTGTCAAGAATGGCGCCGACGGTGTAAAGGTTGGTATTGGTCCTGGTTCAATATGCACTACAAGAATTGTTGCCGGAATCGGAGTTCCTCAGCTGACAGCAATCATGAACGTATGCGAAGGTATTAAGGGTTCGGGCGTTCCTGTCATTGCCGATGGCGGAATCCGCTACTCGGGCGATATCGTCAAGGCAATTGCCGCCGGAGCATCTTCCATTATGGCAGGTGGACTTTTCGCCGGAACAGAAGAAGCCCCTGGTTCAACAATCATATACAACGGGCGTAAATTCAAGGAGTACAGGGGAATGGGCTCCCTCGAAGCAATGCAGCTGGGTTCAAAAGACCGCTACTTCCAAGATATGGAAGACGACGTCAAGAAACTTGTTCCGGAAGGAATTTCTGGACGAGTTCCTTACAAGGGCACACTCAACGAAGTAATATACCAGCTTATCGGCGGACTGAAAGCCGGTATGGGATACTGCGGAGCTAAGAATATTGAAGAATTGCACGAAAAAGCACAGTTCGTAAGAATTACCGCTAACGGTGTTGTCGAAAACCATCCGCACGATATCACAATCACAAGGGAAGCTCCTAACTATTCAAGAAACCAATAATTATATTTGCAATGAAAAAAATACTTCTTCCTGTTGCATTTATGCTTTTTGCAACGGTAATGTTCGCCCAGAATCATACGATTCTCGAGATTGATGACGAAAAAATAGATGCTGAAGAATTCAAGCACATCTTCAGTAAGAATTCTCAAAAAAATGACAACATTACCCGCAAGGACATTGAAGAATATATGGACCTTTTCGTAAACTTCAAGTTGAAAGTTCACGAGGGGCAGGCACAAGGTCTTGATACCTCACGGGAATTCAGGCAAGAAATTCTCGGCTACAGGAAACAGCTCGCACAACCATATCTAAGCGACAAGAGCATAGAAGACGAACTGATCAGGGAAGCATACGACAGAATGTGCTACGACATTGAAGTGAGCCACATCCTCATTACCGTCAACAGCAATGCATCTCAAGAAGACACCATAAAGGCGTGGAACAAGATTAATGCAATCTACAAGAGAGCACTCAAGGGCGAAGACTTTGCCAAACTGGCCGAAGAAAACTCGGAAGACCCGTCAGCAGTAAAAAATCATGGATATTTAGGATATTGCACTGTCTTTGGCCTTGTATACGACTTTGAAACGGTAATGTACAACACCAAGCCAGGTGAAATTTCAGCACCGTTCAGAACCAGATATGGATATCATATCATAAAGGTTCACGACAAACGTCCAGCAAAAGGCAAATACAAAGTAGCACACATTATGGTTGTTTCGCCGAAAGACGCAACAGAAGAACAGAAAATAGAAGCAAAAAACACAATCGAAAGCGTATACCAGCAACTAAAATCGGGTGCCGACTTCGCTGAAATGGCCGACCAGTACAGCGCCGACAGGAAAACAGCTGTCAATGGTGGTGAAATTGGCTGGATAACCGTGGGCGGCAGAATGATACGTGAATTCGAAACCGCAACTTTTAACCTCAAGAAAGTTGGTGATATCTCCGATATCGTTACAACTAACTACGGATACCACATCATCAAGCTCCTCGAAATAGAAGGCATAAAACCATTTGAAGAGTGCAAGGCGGAAATAAAGACAAAGGTTAATAACAACATGAGATCCACAAAAGGTCGCGAAGCCGTTATTGCAAACCTACGAAAAGAATACAAAATTAAGGACACGCCAAAGAAAGTAGCTCCGTTCTACAAGTATGTCACCGACTCTATTTTTGCCGGCACATGGTCTATCGACTCAACCTTAAAATTAGACAAGACTATATTTGCAATTAAAGACAACACTTATACCGAAAGTGACTTCCTGAAGTTTTTCATGAAACACAACCACAAGCAGCCTCCTGTAGACATTAAGATGCTTGTCAACAACGCATACAAGGATTTCTGCGACAAGAAAATCATTGAATACGAGGAAAATCATCTCGAAGAAAAATATCCGTCGTTCAAATACTTAATGAAGGAATACCATGACGGAATCTTATTGTTCTCACTTACCAACAATGCCGTATGGAGCAAAGCGATTGCCGACACAACCGGACTGGAAAAGTTTTATGAGCAGAACAAGGATTCATACAAATGGGGATATCGCTACGAGGTTAAAAGTTACAAATGCAAGGACGCAAATGTTGCCGCCGAACTAGTTAAGGCTCTAAGCAATAATATCGACGACACATTGGCAATCAAGAACCAGAATGCCAAGGAAGCAAATTCCATAACAGAAAGCGAAACCGCTTTCAGCGAAAAAGGCCAAAGCCTGTTTGTCGACAATGCAATCAGGGAAAGCGGCGTTAACGAAACTGATGGACTTGTAAAGGTATATGCCTCGAGCAACAACACGGTTACATCCGTTAAAGTTGTAGGACCAACCACAAAGCTATTCGGCGAGATAAAGGGCGTAATCACAGCCGCATATCAAGATTTTCTTGAAAAGCAGTGGATAGATGATTTGCACAAGAAGTATAAGGTTACAATCCACGACGAACTATACGACCAGATTGTAAAGGATCTTTCCGAAAACGAATAATGATGAAGATTAGGCTTGTCGTCGGCATTTTTTTGACATGTTCCGTTCTGTGGTCATGTACCAAAGAGGAAACGCCAGTACAGGAAAAGATTATTGCGAGCATCGACAATAATGTGCTAACCGAAACCGAGCTCAAGAATGCCATATATCCTTATGCAAACAGCAAGGACAGCGCTAAATATGCCAATGAATATATCGACAACTGGCTGTCAGAAAAGATTATGCTTCGCGAAGCCGAAAGACTGCTTACCGACACAGCCGAAATAGCGGACAAAATCGAAAACTACAGATGCCAGCTATATGTACACGAATATTGCGAAAAGTATATTTATAGCAACGTAAACATGACGGTTACCGAGAAGGAAATCAACGAATATTACGACACGCATCTAAACGATTATGTAATTAATACGACTTATGTCAAAGCCCATTACATTACAATCTCGCCCAAAATCATTTCATATTACACATTTCTTGAGAAGCTAAGAGATACCGACCTTGATAGCGAGAACGAACTAAACGACTTCTGCTCTTCCGGCGACAGGACTGCATATTTCTTTAAGGACTGGATTGAAATAAACGACTTTATCAAGGTCATCAATTATCCGGGAAATATAGCCCCCGAGGAACTGAAATACAAGAACACCCTCGACTATATCCACGATACGCTAAGATACCTTGTCAAAATTGACGACTATATTGTTCCTGGCGACCTACTTCCAATAGAGCTAGCCAAATCAAAAATCATCCAGATTATTATGAACAAACGTAAACACGACAAATACAAGCAAGCCAAAGAAGACCTTCTTAGCAAATTCAAACAAGACAACATTTATATTGACAAACAATAAATTATGGTTAAACGAATTATTATTGGCATAGTATTAGTCCTTGTATGCCCCAACATATTTTCACAAGATGTTATCGATAAGATTGTCGGCATTGTCGGCAATGAAATCATCATGAAGTCCGACATCGAGAATCAGTACATTCAAATGGCAAGCCAGCAAATGGACCTAAATGAAAATACTCGTTGCGAAATTCTTGAGGACATGATGTTTCAAAAGCTTCTCTACGTGCAGGCCAAAAAGGACAGCATTGAAGTAACGCCAAAGGAAGTTGAAAGCGAACTGGACAGACGTCTTAGCGTTTTCATCAACCAGATTGGTTCGGAGGAAAAACTGGAAGAATATTTCGGCAAGACAATAAAATCCATAAAGGATGACTTAAGAAGCACTATCGAGGAGCAAATGATGTCGCAAAAGGTGCAACAGAAGATTATTGGCGACACGAAAGTAACTCCTTCCGAAGTTAAGCGTTACTTCGAAGCACTACCAGCCGACAGCATTCCAACAATCGAATCATATTTTGAGCTTTCTGAAATCGTTATAAAGCCGGAAGTTACAAAGGACGACAAGGACAAGATAATTGCCGAGCTAAACAAAATTCGCGAAAGAATCATTAACGGAGAAAGTTTTGCGACAATGGCCGTACTATATTCCGAAGACCCAGGGTCTGCAATGAAAGGCGGCGAACTTGGTTTTGTCAGCAAAAACGACCTCGTTCCAGAATTCTCTCAGGTTGCCTTCAATCTAACAAGTCCTATCGACGTATCACAGGTTGTTGAAACCGAATATGGATTCCACATCATACAGATGATTGAGAAAAAAGGCAACATGATGAACTTCAGGCATATCCTTATGAAACCGAAGGTTAGTACCTCCGCGCTCGAAGAAGCCGACAAAAAAGCAACAATGGTTTACAATCTGCTGCAATCCGACTCCATAAGTTTCGAAGAGGCAGTCAAGCAATACAGCAACGCCGACAGCAAGGTATCAGACGGAAAGGTTACAAACCCATACTACGGCGACTCGCACATGACCAACGACTTTATCGACCCGTACACAAAAATGGCTATCTCCTCGCTAAAAGAAGGCGAATACACGAAGCCTTTCCTTTCGGCCGACAATAAAGGCACACGTGTGATTAAGATTATTCGTCTTGACCTAAACGTTAAGGAGCACAAGGCAAATATGAAGGACGACTACCAGACTATACAGACATACGCCCTTAACGACAAGAACAGCAAGCTAATCGACGAATGGGTTAAGGATAAGGTTCAGAGCGTATTCATTAAAGTCGACGACGAATACAAGGACTGCACCTTCAATGTTGACTGCTGGTTGAAAAGATAAGCAAGAACACGGGATCGGCCTACGTAGAAAACAGGAAACAAGAAACAATTAAATTAATATGAAAATAGCAAAAATTAAGACTGAAGTTGGCACGATGAAAGTAAATTTCTACTTTAATGACGCGCCAAACACAGTTGCAAACTTTATAAAGCTTGCCGAAGATGGATTTTATAACGGATTGCGATTCCACCGTGTAATTCCCGAATTTGTTGTTCAGGGCGGCTGTCCGTTTTCGCGTAATATTGGCGACAGACGTGTAGGCACTGGCGGACCAGGTTATAAAATCAAATGCGAACTCAACGGCGGAAACCAATACCACGACCGTGGCGTCATGTCGATGGCTCATGCAGGAAGAGACACCGGTGGCTCTCAGTTCTTCATTTGCTTGTCACGGGAATATACAGCTCACCTCGACCGCCAGCACACTTGCTTTGGCAAGGTTGTCGAAGGGTTGGATGTCCTCGACAAAATCCGTCAGGGTTGCTTGATTGAAGAGATTAAAATTGAGGAAGAATAATTCATAAATCTGCATAAGAAAAGGGGATGCTTGAATAAGCATCCCCTTTGTGTTTCTTGCTATATACGAATTAAATAGCAACCACTTCCTTTACCTGTGGAACATCGGTCTTAAGTTTGTCCTCAACACCGAGCTTCAGTGTTTGGATTCTGTACGGACAAGAACCGCAAGCGCCCTGCAATTTTACCTTTACAGTAAAATCAGATGTAACTTCTATAAGTTCAATGTCGCCACCATCTTCCTGGAGGAATGGCTTTATTTCGGCTATTGACTTTTCAATCTTCTTGATTATTTCTTCCATCGTCTTGCAAATTTATTGTGAATAATTACTTGGTTTCAACAGTTTTTGTCGGGGGCAATGTTGCATTTCGCATATCTACCGCCTTTACGAAATTTTCGGCCAAATTGGCGAATGTCTGACCAACAATGCTTTCGTACTTCATTGCAGCAGGCATTCCAGCATCGCCACTGTCACAAATAGACTTTACGATAGGAATCTGACCCAACAACTCGCAATTTACGGCCTTTGCAAGTTCCACACCACCATCCTTGCCAAACAGATAGTACTTGTTTTCTGGCAGTTCGGCAGGAGTAAACCACGACATATTTTCAACGATTCCCAAAATCGGAACATTGATAGAATCGGTTCTGAACAGAGAAATAGCCTTGCGTGCATCGGCAATAGCTACTTGCTGAGGAGTGCAAACAACCACTACACCTGTTACCGGAACTGTCTGTACCAAAGTCAAATGAATATCGCCGGTTCCTGGAGGCATATCGAAAAGCAGGTAGTCGAGTTCGCCCCACTTTGCATTCTGAATAAACTGACGCATTACGCCGGCAGCCATAGGGCCACGCCATATTGCAGCCTTTCCAGGGTCAACAAAGTAACCTACCGACAATAACTTTACGCCATACTGTTCAATCGGGATAATTATTTCGCGACCTTCGTCGTCGGTCTCCCCCATCGGCTGAACATCTTCCGTGGCGAACATCTTTGGTACGCTAGGGCCAAAAATATCAGCGTCAATCAAACCAACTTTATAACCTTGCTGCGCCAACGAAATGGCAAGATTTACAGCAACAGTCGATTTGCCGACACCACCTTTTCCTCCGGCCACAGCAACAATGTTCTTAACATTTGCGATACCGCAATCCGCCGGTTTTACCTTTGTCTCCTTCGGTTTTGTCTTTGTTGTTATGCTTACTGCAATGTTTTCGAATTTTGCTTCAATGGCGGCCTTTACCTCCTGCTTAACAGAATTCATGAACGGATCGGTTGCCTTTGGAAACATTAGAGTTATGTTTACACCATGACAACTTGAGCTAACATCGCCAACCATTCCCTCTTCCTCAAGGCTTTTGCCTGTTACCGGATAGCAAACTCCTTTTAAGGCTTCAAGTATATCTTCTCTATTCATTACGTTTGTTTTTAAGGAATGCAAATTTACATATTAAAAGTTGGAACACAAAATAATGTTGAAAGATGCCGATATTCTTCAGGCAAAAACAAACTTATTATATTTCTCTGGGATTATTCCAGGTACAAGTCTATTAGACCTTCCGGAGCTTCTATATAAACCTCCTGCTTGTCATCGTTGATATCGACGACTATTTCTTCAGTATATGGGATTATTATCGTCTTGCCGTTGAAAACTGTTTCAAAAACTGGATTTCCGGGAATCAAGTTAAAATCGGCAATCTCCCCTATGAAACCGCGCTTTGCATCAAAAACCTTATAGCCAATGAGGTCGAGTTCCTCATCGTAATCATCGTCGGCAGGAATATCATCATCAAAAACCAAAACCTTGCATCCTACGAATTTTTCGGCTTTTTCGCTGCTGTCGATATATTTGAATTTTGTTGCGGTGTATCCGCCCGAGTTTCTGTAGTCCTCTACAAAAAAAGGAACCGGTAATCCTTCGATAAGAAGGAATACCGGTATTTCTTCGTCAAGCAGGGATTCCGAAAAATCGTCGTTGAACTTTAGGCTTAAGTGACCGTTCAGTCCGTGAACCTTTGCGACTTGCGCTATTTCGGTTAGTTCCCTGTCGTCAAATAGCATAAAACTATTCTGCTGGAGTTTCAGCTGGAGCTTCTTCTGCGTTTTCTGCTTCTTCAGCTTCCTTTGCTGCTGCTTCGGCTGCTGCCATAGCTTCAGCGCGCTTCTTTGCGATAGCTTCTGCTCTTTGTTCCTTAACTTTGGTTTCAGCTTCAAGTCTTGCCTTTGCGTCAGCACGTCTAGCTGCTTCGAGGTCATTCTTCTTGGTGCTAACCTTTACGTTCTTTTCTTCCAACCATGCATTGAAACGTCTTTCTGCTTCAGCTTCGTTGAAAGCACCCTTCTTTACACCATCCAACAAGTGTTTCTTCATCAAAACACCCTTGTAAGACAAGATTCTTCTTACAGTTTCGGTTGGCTGAGCACCCTTCTGGAGCCATGCTAATGCAGAATCGAAGTTCAAATCGATTGTTGCAGGATTTGTCATCGGATTGTAAGTTCCGAGTTTTTCAATAAATCTACCATCACGTGGTGATCTGCTGTCGGCAACGATAATGTGATAGAAAGCTCTTGCTTTACGACCGTGCCTTGAAAGTCTTAATTTTACTGACATAAATTAAATTTTAAATAAATTAATAAATCCCCGGTTACCCGAACCGGACCGCAAAAGTACTACTTTTTTTTGATTGTGAAACAATTAAAGAAATCTTTTTTAACCTATTTCCTATGTTTCAGCAGTTTCCTTGCATCGCTGCAAACATTGATGTCAACGTGAGCATCTATACCTTCGATACGACCGTTCTCACAGAACTGCCATATAAGCCAGCCAGATGGCAGTTTCCTTGGATTTTCTTCTGATGAATAATGTGCAATCCATACCGGATACTTGGAAAAACGCTTATCGCTCTTCAACACTCTCATGTAAAAGTCGCTGTACGTATATATGATAGGTTCGAGTCCGTAATACTCCTCAACGATATTCAACCAATTGACAAGTCCGTTCTTCAAACTACTGACACTCTGAACATTACTATACTTTTCAATATCAAGAATCGGGGCAATGTCTCCTTTTTCCAGCACTACTGTTTTAGTAAATAATTCTGCCTGCTCAGTACTATTTTCGTTTGGCCTATAATAATGGTAGGCGCCTCGCATAACATTATATTTCTTCAACTTGCTCCAATTATAGTCAAATTTTCTATCCTTGTGGTCGCTTCCCGCCGATGCCCGAACGATAACAAAATCCAAATTATTCTTGTCGGCAACAGTTTCCCAATCTATGCGTTTCTGGTATTCAGAGACATCTATCCCAAAAGTCTTGTATTGAGGATAACGGTCGCGATACACTTGCATCGGTTGAGCAGGGCCTAATGTTTCATCCTGCATATTACCAAAATAGCGGTTGTAGTAGACTTCAACATACGGATAAGCGAAGTAGCCGCCAACAGCAAAAGCGGCAGCCACCACTAATATCAGAATAAAAATTCCAACTTTCTTTCCGCGTCTACGCCTGCGAGACATTATAGAAATTTTTCCTGAACATACTGCGCAATCTGAACTGCATTTGTTGCAGCACCCTTGCGAAGATTATCTGCAACAATCCAGATGTTGATTGCATTTTCGCAAGATTCGTCGAGGCGAACACGGCCAACATAGGTATCGTTCTTGTCCTTTGCGTTGATTGCCATCGGATATTCGTTATTCTGCGGGTTGTCCTGTAGAACAAGTCCCGGAGCAGCCTTCAGGTCGGCAAATATTTTCTGCAAGTCCGGCTTTTGTTCAAACTCGATGTTTACAGCTTCGCTATGTCCACCCACAACAGGAACGCGAACAACCGTTGCCGTAACCAACAAGTTAGGCAAACTTAAAATCTTGCGGCTTTCGTTAACGAGTTTCATCTCCTCTTCGGTATATCCGTTGTCGAGGAAAGCACCACCGTGAGGCAGGCAGTTCAAGTCAATCTGATGCGGATATGCCGGTTTTTCAACAGGTTTGCCTGCGCGTTCGCACATAAGTTGGTTTACGCCCTTAAATCCCGAACCACTAACCGACTGGTAGGTAGAAATTACAAGACGCTTGAGTCCGTATTTCTTCAATGGTGCAAGTGCGACCATCAACTGAATTGTGCTGCAATTTGGATTTGCAATGATATGGTCGTCGGCAGTAAGTTCCGAAATGTTGACTTCCGGAACAATGAGCTTCTTGTCGGCATGCATTCTCCAAGCCGAGGAATTATCGACTACGTATGTACCTGTTGCTGCAAACTTTGGTGCCCATTCGAGCGAAACATCCTTGCCGGCTGAGAAAATTGCCAAATCTGGCTTTTGTGCAACAGCATCGGCCAAACCGACAACCGTGTATTCCTTTCCCTTGCAGGTGATTTTCTTTCCTACAGAGCGTTCCGAGGCAACTGGAACAAGTTCGTCAAACTGGAAGTTCAATTCTTCCAAAACCTTGAATATCTGAGTGCCAACCATTCCGGTGGCTCCAACTACTGCTAATTTCATTTTGCTAAATTTTTAAAGACCAAGTTTTGCCGACAAATCGAGCATTCTCTTAATTGGGCGATATGCCTTTTCGCGGATTTCTTCCGAAATGTTGATTTCAGGCATTTCGTATTTCAAACAGTTGTAAAGTTTTTCCAATGTATTTAACTTCATATAGTTGCACTCGTTGTGCGCACAAGTTGAATTTTGTGCTGGTGCAGGAATGTAGTTCTTTTCTGGAACTGCCATTTGCATCTGGTGCAAAATTCCGGGTTCGGTAACTACGATGAAATCCTTTGCTTCGTCGTTCTTGACGAATTTGAGCAATCCTGCTGTGCTTGCGACAAAATCGGAAATGTCGGCAATCGCCTTTTCGCATTCGGGATGAGCTATAACCTTTGCATTAGGATTTTCAGCTTTTAGTTTCAAGATTGCCTGTAGGTCGAAACGGCTGTGAACATGGCAAGCGCCCTTCCACAAAAGCATATTGCGACCAGTTTTTGCGTTTATATAACCGCCAAGGTTCCTGTCGGGGCCAAAAATTATCTTTTCATCCTGCGGCAAGCTATCCACAATTTGTTTTGCATTCGACGAAGTAACTGTAATGTCGGTCATTGATTTGATTGCTGCCGTAGTGTTGATATACGAAACAACGGTATATCCAGGGTGCTCGGCAATGAACTTTGCAAATTCATCCGCAGGGCAAGAATCAGCCAACGAACATCCGGCATTCAGATCGGGAATTATCACCTTTTTGTCGGGACAAATAATTTTTGCGGTTTCGCCCATGAAGTTAACACCAAGGAAAACTATGATTTCGGCATCAGTCTTTGCTGCTTTTTGGGCAAGTTGCAAACTGTCACCAACATAATCGCTAATGTCTTGAAGTTCTGGTGTAAGGTAAAAATGTCCAAGGATTACGGCATTCTTTTCTTTCTTTAGACGAAGTATTTCGGCTTTCAGATCAATATTCTTGTCTATGGGCTGATTAACATAACCCAATTTTTTTACATCTTCTTGTGCTGTCATTATTTTATGAATTGATTTATTTGTAATTCCTTGTTTTCAAATGCAGTACCAACAACAACAATGTCGGCACCTGCCTCGTATTTGTGATTTATTGTTTCAATGTCTCTAAGTCCACCACCGACAATCAGCGGAGATTTTATGCTATGGCGAACTGCCGCAATCATCTTATCGGAAACTGGATTTAAGGCACCGCTACCGGCTTCGAGGTATGTCATTTTGTGTCCAAGCATTTCGCCAGCGACAGCAGTTGCAACGGCAATGTCGTTTTTAGCTGCGGGAATTGGACGCGTATTGCTAACGTATTCTACGGAAGTCGTTTTCCCACCGTCAATTAGCATATAGCTTGTGCTTATGACTTCGATGTCCATTTGCATTAAAGTTGCGGCTGCGACAACATGATTTCCGATCAGGAACTCAGGATTTCGACCAGATATCAGCGACAGCAATAGAATTGCATCGGCCTTGTCGGAAAGATGAGAAGCGTGTCCCGGGAAAATAATCACAGGCTTTTGCGTGTTTGCCTTAATGGCTTCGATGCATTTGTCGAGATTGTCTAGCATATAGCTGCTACCCACAAACACATAATTGGCAGAAGATTTTTCGATTGACTTTGCAAAATTTTCGGTTTCGTTCAGCGACTGCTTGTCGGGGTCGACGAGAACTGCCAGTTGACGTTTGTGCGCCTGACAATTCTGCAAGATGGTTTTATATGTTGATCCGTTTAAAAACATAATGCAAAGTTATAATTTTATTTGACTTGTGCATTATATCATCGTTTGATTTTCAAAATGCCAATCTATTTCTCATAACGCCAAATTTACCTACCGCAGGCAATTGGAAGCGAACTTCTTTTCTTTCTCAAATACTTCGAGATTTTTTACGACACCATTGTCAATGTCGAAACGAACACATGTCATCACTTGATGAAAGCCGTAAATTCCTGCAGCACCTGGATTTATATGTAAAAGTCCATATTTCTGATCATTCATGACCTTTAAGATATGCGAATGACCGGAAATGAATAATTTCGGTGGCATAACGTCAAGAATTTCCTGAATTTTACACTCATAGCGACCGGGATAACCACCGATATGAGTCATCAGCACGTCGAGACCTTCTACAGCAAAACGTTCTATTTCGGGGACCTGTCCGCGAATTCCCCAACCATCGCAATTTCCAAACACTGCACGAAGCGGCTTGCGGGCTTCAAGATAGGCGAGAACCTCTTCCGAGCCAAAATCACCGGCATGCCAAATTTCATCGGCCTTTTCAATAAAATCGAGCAGTTCGGCATCCAAAAAGCCGTGGGTATCTGAAAGCAATGCAATCTTTTTCATTTAGATACAAAAAAAATCTTGAGTGATACGGGGAATATCACTCAAGAAAAAACTAAAACCTTTATTATGAAAAATTTATTAAGATCCTTATTCAGTAACTTCTTCTGCAAAAGGAAGAACAGATACGTAAGACCTATTATCTCTCTTCTTTGTGAATTGAACCTTACCATCGCAAAGAGCGAAAAGAGTATGGTCTCTACCGATACCTACGTTGTTGCCTGGGTGATGAACAGTACCACGCTGACGAACGATAATGTTACCAGCGATAGCAACCTGACCACCATATACCTTAACGCCTAATCTCTTACTTTGGGAATCACGACCGTTACGCGAACTGCCGACGCCTTTTTTATGTGCCATAATTATTCTGTTTTATGCGTTAATACCTTCAATTACAATCTCTGTCAAAGCCTGTCTGTGACCGTTCAAAGTCTGATAGCCTTTTCTTCTTTTCTTCTTGAAAACAAGAACGGTTTCACCTTTACAATGCTTTACTACTTTTGCTGATACGGATGCGCTGTCAACTACTGGAGTACCAACCTTAACGCTTCCTTCATTGTCAACCAAAAGTACTCTGTCGAAGTTGACATTGCTGCCTTCTTCGTTAGCCAAACGATTTACAAAAAGTTTGGTTCCTTTTTCAACCTTAAATTGTTGACCTAAAATTTCAACTACTGCGTACATTTCTCTATTTCTTAAAAATTTGGACTGCAAAAGTAATACATTTCATTTTACCGACAAAACTTTTTGAAAATATTTTGCTTTACAAACAATAACTTTTTGAAAAACAACCACATAATCATCCACCATCAATAAAAGAAACTCGTAATATAAAAAATACAACAGCCTTCGTTTTTCTGCAAGACTTGCAGAAAATAAATGTGTCAAGTTTCTAATGATACTTTTGCCAAGGATTTGTTAAACAAAATGTGCACAAAAAAAACAGATTATTTTAGCAATCAGCCTAATTTTGATTTCGACATTAGGCTTTGGACAAGCCCTCAACATGAAGAGCGGCAAAGGCAACAAGGCTCAGGTATTTGTAAACGACTAGGCAAACTGCCAGAAAAGCGAAGCACTATTCATTACTAATAGTAAAAAGCAATTTTATAAATACCTTAGCACGCATATCTTCTTTCATTTTTTATGCGCTTATAATAAACATCCTATTCCTCATTTTGATTCCACTTATACCTATAGTAATAGTCACAAACAGCTACAACAAAAAAAGGAAAGACCAAGCTGGGAGGTCTATTCCCAAGCCCACCGAATACAAGGACACTCTCCTCATCAACGTTCCATACGATACAAAATGGTCTCCAACAAGATTTATAGTCATGTATGTAGACCGTGAACCAAACCACGCCAACAGAGAATTCATAGAAAAACATTACGGAGAAATCAAACAATTTTTCGGAAGCAAATTCCACGACAAATATTTTAACACAAAATACGACAACAACTGCGAGTTCGTCTATCTCCCTATTGCAGACAACGATACCATAAAAAAAATATTCCCTGGCACCGACACTCAAGACCTCGACAAAACCAATTTTGCCGAAAAATTCTACACAAAGTTTTTCGATGATTACCGCATTCCGGATTGCATCAACAAACCAAATAATCTTGCCGGTTTTATATGTCTACGAAATGGCATATTTGAAGAAATTTATAAACGTCAGATACCAAAATACTCTTTCAAATACTATCCGTTCGACATTACAAACGGTGACAATATTTTTTGCACCTTGCACAATTTCCTAAGCGAGATTAAAAGTGATCTTGACAAACCTGAACACTTATTTTTGGACAGCGAAGAAACCGACTTACAAAGCATTTACATACCATACGACCAGAATTTGAATCCGGACAAGTTCCAAATCATTTACATAGAAAAAGAATTTGACGAACATAACAACAATATCATTTCCGACAACTACGAAGCACTTTGCGAACTTGTCAAGACCGAACACGTTTACGATTACGACGAACCGCTGTTCAAAGGGAAACTTCGACTTTTCTATCTGCCAAAGTTGATTACCAAAGATTATCTTGAAGAAAAAGCAAGACGAATAAACCCAAATTCAACTGTCGTTGCCGACGAAACTGTTGTCCAAAAGATTATTTCCGAATTCTATGCAAGATTTTTCAATGATTATCAGCGAAACAACAAACATGAATTAAGCAGCAATGGTTACTTCGTTAGATTCAAGGACATAAGATTCATTGGCCACAACGACGAAAAAGGTGATATTGGCCGGCCTGCATATAGATTCTCGTTCATACCAGTTCATTGCAACACATACGATGAATTGGCGACGGGACTGCGCAATTACATCCACAACATTGGAGAAGACGGCACGCTGTATAGCAGCAACGGGGCAAACTACAACCCTGAAGACGAACACAATCCCAAAACCGCCGACATTTATTTCGATACTGAAGCCGAGAAACTCATTGGCGAAATTGCAGAACGTTTAAACAAATTGCAATTAATGGGAATTAGTAGCCAAGTAATCTGCAACTTGCTAATTAAACCGCCAAAACTCAGCCGTTTGCACATCACTGCCGACTACAAAATTATGTTGCCTGACTACGGCAAGGAAATCAAGATGACGCCTCTTCCCAAAACGGTATTCTTCTTTTATCTGCGGCACCCTGAAGGATTGCGTTTAAAGAACTTGACGACTATCGTAATGAACTGCTCGAAATATATCGCAACCTCACCCATTTCGACGACGACAAAAAGAACGAAGAAAGTATCAACAGCATTGTCGACAGCACAAAAAATTCAATTAATGAAAAATGCAGTCGCATACGCGAAGCCTTCATAAACGAATTTGACGAAAATATTGCCTGCAATTATATCAATACTTCAAAAAAGCACAAACAACGAATTTCGAAATGCAACCTAACTCCTGCAGAAGTAGAGAAAATGTGGATTGAAGAAATGAAAAAGCAAATAACTCTGGATCAATCGCTAGTTGATGATGATTCTGGAATTATAAAAAGCAACAAAATATGACATTGCGACACTATTTAACAATGTTATTTTCAAACATTACAACGGCATATATGCAACACAGAAACATATAAAAACATATAATTTATTATAAATCTTTTTTCTTATCTTTGCGCCGCCCAAAAAAAATGTTCAATGGAAAAAAAAATATCTAATTTATTATCTAAGGATAAGCCATACGAGTGGAGCTATTCCACTATTGGCGGAGTTACACGTGTAAACATCGAAACAGGCGACGACATTGCCCACCTTGGCGAACTCGACCAGAAAAAATGGACTGTTTTGAGCTGTCCGGTAAAAGGACTGGAAATTGACGAAAGAACACTTCGTCTCATGGACAATGACAACGATGAGAAAATCCGCGTCGTTGAAGTTATCGATGCCGCAAATTGGTTGACAAAAGTTCTGAAAGACCCGAATCTGCTATTAAAGCAAGAAAGTGTCCTTGAACTCTCGTCAATAAACACGGAATGTGAAGAAGGCAAAAAACTTTATGATTCAGCAATCCAGATTCTAAAGAACCTCGGTCTTGAAAAGGATAACATCTTCATAGATGACATCTCAGACCGCATGGCGATTTTCGCAAAGACACGCTTCAACGGTGACGGTATCATCACCGAAAACTCAAGCGACGACGAAGCACTAAAGGCAATAATTGCCAACTGCATGAAAACTATCGGAAGCAGCAAGGACCGCAGCGGCGACGACGGAATAAATGCCGACCAGCTTGAAAGCTTCTACACCAACTGCGCCGACTATGCAGCCTGGATGGCCGACGGCGAAACTCGAAAAGCCGAAGTTTTCCCTTATGGCGACAACACCGAAGCAGCCTTGAACGCATACAATTCGCTCAAGGAAAAAATCGGAGACTATTTCATGCGCTGTAAACTTGCTTCTTTCAACAACGATTCTACTGCAGCTCTTGACGTATCTGTTGCCCGCATCGAAGCTATTAGCGACAAGAACCTCACAACTTGCATGGAAGAAATTTCTTCATACCCTATAGCTCGCATAGGCAACAAGACAGAACTTATGCTCAACGAAAGCATAAATCCTGCTTGGGAAGCCGCTTTTGCTAATATCAAGTCGCTGATTTTCGACATCGACTTTGCTGGAAAAGAGTCAATATCAGAAAGCGAATGGAATGGCATCGCAAACAAATTCACTGCTTACTGCGACTGGAAATCAACTAAGAAAGGTGAAATTGTCGAATCTTTAGGACTTGACACCATTAAAGATATCATCGAAAACAATCGCATGGCCGAACTGCAAAGTTTAATCGACCAAGACAAGGCATTAGAAACAGAAGCTAATGAAATAGAAAGCGTAGACAAACTCATGCATTTGTATCGCGATTTCTACAAGTTGCTGAAGAACTTTGTCACTCTTTCCGATTTCTATTCATGCGACGGAAAGGCAAAGGCAATATTCCAGGCCGGTACCCTTTATATCGACCAGCGCAGCTGCGAGCTTTGTATCAAGGTTTCTGATATGGCAAAGCATAATACCATGGCAAGTTTCAGCGGAATGTACCTTGTATATTGCGACTGCTTCTCAAAGCAAAAGAACCAAACAATGACAATTGCAGCTGTAATAACCAATGGAGACGTAAACAACATCATGGTCGGCAAGAACGCCCTTTTCTATGATCGCGACGGCCTCGACTGGGATGCTACAGTTACAAAGATAATCGACAACCCGATAAGTATTCGTCAGGCTTTCTGGTCGCCATACCGTAAATTCGGACGCTTTGTAGAAGACAAGATCAATAAGTTTGCTGCAAGCCAAGACGACAAGATGACAAACGAGGCGACAGGCAAGATCGGTAATGCCGGCGACGAAATGGTTGCCAATGCAAGCAAGGCGGCACAAAATACTCCGGGAACCGACAAGAGCAAGACACAAGCATTCGACATCGCTAAATTCTGCGGTATCTTTGCCGCAATAGGTATGGCATTAGGATATATCGGAGCATTCCTCGTTTCGGTAATAACTGGATTCCTCGATTTAAAATGGTGGCAGATGCCATTGGCACTTGTTGGCGTTCTTCTTCTCATTTCGGGACCGGCAATGATTATGGCTTGGCTTAAACTACGCAAGCGTAACCTTTCTCCTGTACTTAATGCCAACGGTTGGGCTGTCAACGCTCAGGCATACGTAAATATCCAATTCGGAGCTACTCTTACCAAGCTTGCTAACTTCCCGAAACTTGCCGGACTTCAGGATCCATTCGCTAAAAAGCGTACTCCTGTTTGGAGAAAAATCCTATCCGTAATCATTGCATTAGGTATAATTTTCGGCATATTGTACTTTACAAATGTTCTTTCGCATGTCGGACTTCCTTTCCGTAAGGAAGAACCAAAGGTTGAAGTTGCTGCAACCGACACTGTTCCAGCTCCTGCCGATACAACAGCAGTTGCCGCAGAAGAAGTTCCTGCAGAACCAGAACCTGCACCAGCAGAATAAAACTAATTGGTAGATAACAGAAATGGCGGACAGACTTGTCCGCCATTTTTTATTTATAAAGATACTAGACTGTCATTTTCTCTTAAACTAGAATTTACTATGAACACAATTGTGAGCCGGTGCATAGCATCATCAACACTCAACATGCCATTTCTGCAAAGCATCTCCTTCACAAACGTTTCATCCACGATTAGCAACCTCCCCTTGCTTTCCTCTGCATATTCATACATCACATCAAGAAGTATCTCCTCCATTACGCCACGCAAACCTCTTGCTCCAGTTTCACTATCATGCGCAACTTTTGCAATAATGGACAATGCTTCCTTTGTGAACTTCAATTCAACATTGTCATACGACATCAACTTCTGGTATTGCTTCAAAATTGAATTCTTAGGTTCAGTCAGAATCTTTACCATATGCTCAACAGACAATGGATTTGTGTTGGCAATAACAGGGAAACGTCCAATAAACTCAGGAATCAAGCCAAACGACTTCAAATCATCTGCCTTTACCTTATCCAAAATTTTATCGTTTTCAAGCTGCTGAATATCCGTATATGCCGCACTGCTCTTGAAACCAACACTGCTCTTATTAAACCTCGACTCAACATATTGCTCAATGCCCGGGAATGCACCCAATGCAATGAATAGTATATTAGAAGTATCGACATAACACAACTGCTGTTCCGGGTGCTTGCGTCCCCCTTGTGGTGGCACACCGACAACACTGCCTTCAACTATTTTCAACAACCCCTGCTGAACGCCTTCACCACCGACATCTCTAGTAATAGACATATTTGCCTTTCCTGTTTTTGCAAGTTTATCCACCTCATCCAACACAACGATACCTCTCTCAGCCATATCAATATCGAAATCTCATGCACGCAAAAGTCCGCCAACACAGTTTTCAACATCTTCACCCACATAACCACTTTCTGTGAGTTTTGTGCAATCCTGAACGAACAATGGTACCCCCAACATTTTTGCAATGGTTTTTATCATGAAAGTCTTTCCGCTGCCGGTACCACCAAGCATAATGATATTAGACTTGTCGATATTTACATCTTCAAACTCCTTTTTTGATTTGAAACACAAACCTTTGTTTGCGAGAAGACGCTTATAATGATTGTATACAGCAACTGATAAAACTCGCTTTGCCTTTTCTTGACCAATGACATATTTGTCCAAATAAGTCTTAATCTCCTTTGGAGAGTACAATTTCAATTCACGTGCATCGTTTCTTTTTACCATATTATTCCTTTCTTTTTTATTAATTATCTTTTCGATTTTTTTCAATTGGTGATCTGTAGGTGTCTAATCTTTTTATTTCTGCTTCTGGAAAATCTCGTCTATTATTCCATAATCAAGAGCTTCATTTGCTGTCATCCAATAATCTCGGTCTCCATCCTTGTATATCTTCTTTATGCTCTGACCGGTATGATTTGCCAACAACTGGAACAACTCCGCCTTGCACTTTTCAATTTCCTTTGCTGTAATCTGGATATCAGAACATTGTGCATGACCGATACCACCAAATGACTGATGTATCATCACTCTTGAATGAGGAAGAGCAAAACGCTTACCCTTTGTTCCCACCGCTAGAAGTATCGCCCCCATTGATGCCGCCATACCCATGCACACAGTAGAAATGTCGCTTGAAATGTACTGCATTGTATCGTAAATTCCCAAACCATCGTATACGCTACCACCAGGGGTATTGATATATATTGAAATATCCTTGTGCGAATCAACCGAATTCAAAAACAACAGTTGAGCTTCAACCACATTTGCCATGTAATCGTCAATTTGATTTCCCAAGAAAATAATCCTATCCATCATAAGTCGCGAGAACACATTTATCTGTGCTACATTCTGATGGCGTTCTTCGGTGATAGTTGGGTTAATCCATGTACCGCCTTTTGCCAAAATTGCATTCTACATGTTCTGATAATCATTGAGAACCAAGCTGTTGATTCCAATCTTTTTTGTTGCAAAATTTTGAAATTCATTCATACTATATAAATTTAATGTTGTACTAATTTATTTTTCCATCAATAACATCCGTCCAATTAGAGTTCTCTCAGTATCTCATATAGATACCTTACTTCCGCAATATTAAACTTTGTTTTATCTTGGCGATAATGACTCCTAAGGATCTTGTAAATCCCTTCTTCCGACGGATGCGTCTCACACAAAAAAATACCAAGCACAAACGATGGCAAGTCAATATTCAACTGAGGGTAGTCCTTTCTAACTCTGGTTATTGCATTAAGGATGTCCTTTTTGCGTTCGTTATAATAAGACCCTTTCTCTTCCACTCTGCTTTCTAGATATTCTATCACACGACAATCAAGATTTTCTTTTGCCTTATAAAATGCCTCATTGGCTTTTTCGTGCTCATCTTTGCTTTTAATTTTAATAACTCTCATAACTTTTTTTTTAAGAATTTAAGAATAGACCAAAAGTTGGTGCGAGAAAACTCTCTTTTCTACAATTTTTCTCGCTCATAAAGACATAGAAAATAGGTGCGTAATGCCCACACCTAAATCCATACAAAAAAAAAAGTCCCGTCACTTTCGCAACGGGACTTTAGTCTTATGCTAAAGATAAATCTATCTGATTACGCTTACCTTGGCAACATTTCCGTTAACCTTAACAAAGTATGTTCCCGATGGAACATTAGAGAGATCAACCTGCTGATTTTCTGTTGCATTTTCGATACTTGCAACAACCTGTCCAAGTGCATTTAGAACAACAACAGTCTGTCCTTCTGCATTTACGATATTGATAATGCTACTTGTTGGATTAGGATAGATTTCTAAAGAATTCATCATTTCCACATCGACAGAAGCATCGCAATCTGCTGTAATGTCATTTACAGACGGATAGTTTACGTACCACTTGCTGTAAGAATATTCGACAATACCAGCAGCGCTATAGAATCTGTCCTTTTCAATTGTATATGCATCGTTTGAGAAATTGTGGCTATAAGCAACGGTATCGCCAGCAGCATTTACACAGTTCCAGTTTCCGTAAGGCATAGTAGATCCGGTGCTACGAGCGCATTCTACGCGAACATAGCAACCTTCGTAAGCTTCGCTGTTGGCTTCGTTTATTGTAACATCGATTGGAGTTGCAATACCCATATCAAACATTTCGTAGTTTGTAACATTCTTAAGCTCTGTAAGGCCGTAATACTCCGTTACCAATGCCTGGAATTTAACAGAATCGCCGATTGCTGGATTGTTGATAGAGTCGAATACCCAGATACCACTCCAAGGAGCAATTTCGTCCTGAATTGAATAACCCTTTACTGGACGATATGGAGTATTGATAAAGTTTGAAGTTACAACGCCCTTAACCCAAACAGTCTGGTTCTTCAATGGAGAGTCGCCACTTTCGTCGGTGGTGTACTGGATATCACGTATTGAAGTGAATGTAGGGCCAGCAAGACTAACTGTGAAAGTAGAAGTTGTAGTTGCTATTGTGGTGTTGTCTGTTCCAATAAGACTTGCATGAATTGTGTGCTGTCCATCTGTTAAGCCAGTGAATGAGTGTGACAATTCTGTTCCAGAAACAGCTTCTTCCGAGTCAATCGAAAAAGCAATGCTACCTTCTGTTTCAACAGAAAAGTTGAACACCTGAACGGTTGCTGTAACTGCCGAGGTGTAGATTGTGCTTCCGTTTGCCGGATTTGTTATTACGATTGCTGGGCTAACCGATCCTTCAATAACATCTGCAGCTTCACGAGGTTTGATTTCCCATTCGTTAGCATTGTTGTATGTGTTGAGTTCGGCAATACCAGTTACGGTATATGAAGTTCCAACAGTTGGTGTGTAGGTCAAACCATATATTTTAATAGGTGTGCCATCGCTCAAAGTCCAGTTTGAAGAATTTGTAATTGCCGTACAAACACCAGATACAGTAACAAGAACGCTTTCGTAAGCCTCGCCCATATCGCTAACGCTAACAGGAACACCAGCCATTGCCGAGCCAGCGCCATTGTTAACTATCGAAGTCTGTGATATTTCTGTCAAACCGTAGTATTCAGACACATTACCTGTAACCTTAACGCTATCGTTACATGCAGGAACATTTGAAGATGCATAAACATAAACAGCAGACCATGCTGCAGCTTCATCCTGTATGTAATATCCCTTTACTGTACCGCTGCTTTTCTTCAAGCCGGTAACAATACCGCTTACAGTAACAGTCTGTCCTACATAAGGAGATTCTCCACTTGGGTCTTCGGTGTATTGGATATCGCGGATTGCAAGAGTACCGTCTGTGCGAGCGCTGAACGTAACACTTGTTGTTACAGGTGTTTCCAACGAAACCTCCTCCATATCAACAAGCTCGAAAGCCAATGTGTTGCTACCGTTTGCAAGATTACGGACAATAAAAGAAGCTTCTGTTTCAACAAAATATTCTTCGCCTCCGTTCAAAGTATATTTCAACTTGCCATTAACACCAAGGTCAAAATTGTAAACGCGGAAATCTACATTTACAGAATCAGCCAAAATCAAGGCATCATTAACAGGAGCAAGAACTCTAAGAACAACACCTTCAACATTTTCGTCGATATCGGCCGAACTTCTTGGCAAAACTACCCAGCCAACATTATAATTTTCCTTGTTTGAATAAGAAAGCACACCGGTAACCGTATAGCTTATATCGGCAGCTGGAGTAAATTCATAGCAGTCGGCTCCGACATAAATAGTTTCGTTTCCATTGGCAATCTGCCAAGCGCCACCAATTTTAGTTCCGTTGTGAGTTCCGGTAACGGTTACTATCATACCCTCGTACTGTTCAGCGGCCTGTGAAGGCATAATTTCTACTGGTTCCCAAAGGGTGTTTTCACGGTTAAGTATGTGGAGAGCGACAACATCACCCATTTCGGTAAGACCGTTATATTCGGTCATTGTACCGCGAAGACGAATAAAATCGCCAAGTTCAACCTGTGTCATATAATCTGGAGAGTATACATATAGTCCGGAATATGTTTCCAAAGCAGACTGAATGTAGAACCCGTAATTAGTCTTTGCGGTTACAATACCTTCTGTTGTTACAGCCTGGTCATTGTATGCGTTTGCATCTTCTGTTCCCTGAATTGTCGGGATTGTAATTACCGTTGTTCCATAAGGATCATAGTTGACTGTAAGGTCACATGTTACAGGAGTATCAAAAGGAACATCGCCATTAAGCAATTCGAAATGAATGGTTGTTTCAATATTATCAGTCGGCAAAGACATCGTAAATGTCGGTGTGTTGAAATACTGTGTAGACTGCTGGCCTTCAACGCGAGCAGAAATACTGTATTCGCCCGGCTCTACATTTCTAATCGTTGCCCTAACCTCGAATTCTTCGGTGAGAATGAAAGCACCTGGTGCAGGAGACACTATTGTAAGCGAAGGTTCGCTAGACAACGAGCTTTCGTCAACATATAAGCATACAGGACTATATTTTGATGGGTCTGCACTAGTATAGCATGAGAACAATGGATTTGCTGTACCATTAGTAACATTCTTGTTGAACTGCATTACGTTGCGGTTTGAAGATCCTGCAGCTATTATTGAACAAACATCACCATTGAAGGTTATATCCCACTCGCCGTTTACATCATTATTTGCCTGTGTCTTCAAATAATTGCTAGAGCTTGAAGCAGCGTAAAGATAACCGGAATTTACGCCATCGAACAATGTATAGTAAGAAGCATTGCCTTCGGCAATACCAAGGGTAAGGACAACAGCCTCGCCGTCGACACCAGCAGTTGAATTTGCTGTTGCTTCAGTTGCAGAAATTGTATTTCCGTTTACGGTAACAAGATTACCTGCACGATTGTTAGTCTTCTGTCCTCCCATTGCATAAGTTCCAAGTGTTGCGTCAGTAGCAACGATAATGTATCTGCCTCCGTCAACGAGCTGATCGGCACTGGTAACTTTTGTAAAGGTTGTCTGTGCAAATGCAGAACTTACAAGCATAAGCAGGCAGTAGAAAAATGCCAATGATAAAATTTTCTTCATAATTATTTGAATTAAATGTTATACCTCTATAAACACAAAAAAGAACCTATCCGCAGATAGGTTCTCTTTATGAAGACTTTTACTTTTCCAAAATTTCTGGATCCACAAGGATACGTCCGCAATATTCGCAAGGGATAACCTTCTTTGCAGACTTAATATCAAGCTGCCTCTGAGGTGGGATCTTGTTATAGCATCCGCCGCAAGCGTCACGTTCGATAGAAACAACTGCAAGCTTGTTTTGTGCGTTGTTACGTATACGAGTATATGCGAAAAGAAGACGAGGCTCGATGCTCTCCGATATTTCTTCACGCTCCTTATTAAGATTTTCCTCTTCGGTCTTGGTTTCTGCGATGATACCTTCTAGTTCAACTTTTTTCATCTCCAAGTCATTGCGGCGTTCTTCAAGACGAGCTTTAGACTCTTCGATAAGGCTGTTTAGCTTTTCTATTTCTTCCTTGCTTACCCTGATGCACTTTTCAGAAAGTTCAATGTCGAGACCCTGATTTTCAATTTCCTTTGTCAAGGCATCGAATTCACGGTTATTTCTAACATTGTTCTGCTGTTCCTGATATTTTTTCATCTGGGAATCAGCTTCCATTCTCTTGCGTTCTGATTCGGAAATCTTTGCGTTAAAGTTCTTAATTTCCTGCTTGTAGTTGCTGATACGAGTTTCAAGGCCTGCTATTTCATCTTCAAGGTCGCGTACTTCCAAAGGAAGTTCACCTCTTAAGGTCTTTATCTCATCAAGCTTTGAATCAACAAGTTGGAGTTTGTACAAGTTTTTCAACTTTTCGGTTACAGTAAGTTCGTTTTTATTATCTGCCATCTCAATAATTATTTATCGGATTCGTATTTATTTCTGAAAAATAGGTTGCAAAGTTAGTATTTTTTTTGACAACTATGTCATAAAAAATTTCTTTTGTAAACTGCTCGCTTTCATAATGTCCAATATCCATAAGCAAAACCTTGCCA
The DNA here is from genome assembly GCA_937899245.1 of uncultured Bacteroidales bacterium. Classification (GTDB taxonomy): domain Bacteria; phylum Bacteroidota; class Bacteroidia; order Bacteroidales; family ML635J-15; genus Bact-19. Next base: position 70,339 of record CALDKB010000036.1, read on the forward strand.
GCGGCAAGGAACCAGTCGTGATATTTGACATCAGCCGTGATGTAAGCATCTGCGCCACAATCAATTACATCGCGAATATAAGAAGCTCCGCTACCACCGCAAACTGCAATTCTACGAACTTTGCGCCCACTTAGTGCACTATGGCGAATGTTGCCGACATTAAATTTCAGTTTCACCGTTTCTAGCAAATCCTCCTCGGAAATTTCGGATTCAAGTTCGCCAATAGCGCCTAGACCAACCTGAGCCCACTTGTTTTCGAGCGAAAATATATCGAATGCCGGCTCCTCGTAGGGATGAACCTTCAACATAGACGAAACAACACGGCTTACATTGTAAGCAGGGCAAATGACTTCAACCTTGACCTCGTTTTCGGCATGGCTCTCTCCGATTTTACCTACATAAGGATTGCATGTTTCTCCGGCCCTAAAAGTTCCGCAGCCTTCTACATTGAAACTGCATTCGTCGTAGGCGCCAATAGTACCCGCACCTGCCGAAAACATAGCCCTGCGAACATCATCGACTTGAGCAACAGGAACATATACCGAAATTTTCTTCAATATATGCTTTTCAGGGTCTATTACAGTACAATTTTTCAGTCCGAGTTTTTCGCACATCTTCATGCTGACACCATTTTTGGCCTTGTCGAAATTTGTATGTCCGCAATAAATGGAAATATTGTTCTGCAATGCCTTGATTATTGACTTCTCGACATCACTACGTCCTGTTATCTTCTTTATATTCGGGAAAATAAGCGGATGATGAGAAACAATCATGTTGCAACCTTTGGCAATGGCCTCATCGACGACCTCGAGCACAACATCAACGCACAAAAGCACTCCGCAAATCTCAGCTTCAGGGAAACCGACATTTAGTCCCGCATTGTCGTAGCTTTCTTGCAACGACGGAGGGGCAAAAGCATCTAATTCAGCAACTAAGTCCTTAACTTTCATTACATTTCGTCCCTAATGCCGATAAGTGTTTCCTTTATGCTTTCAAGACGCTTTACGAGTTCCATATTGGCTTCAACCTCGCTTTTGTTCTTCGAAAGTTTCTTCTTTGCACCTTCGAGAGTCATTCCGCAGTCCTTAACCAGATATTTTATCTGCTTCAGCACCTCAATGTCCTTCATTGTGAACTGTCGGTTGCCCTTGGCAGTACGTTGCGCCTTTATAAACGAATCGAATTCCTTTTCCCAAAAACGGATGTTCGACTCGGCAATGTCAAGGTACGATGCCACTTCGCTTATCGAATAATAAAGCTTGTTGGGATTGAATTCCGTTGATTTTTCCTTTGCCATGACAATTGTAATTTATGGTTGCAAAAATAAAAAAAAAGTTTCTATGGCAGAAGCAGTTTAAAAGTTTCTCGCTGATGCTGGTTCTATGACTACGCCGTTTTTAAAGTTACTGGCGAGCAGTGCGCTGACTACGGTATCGCTCCTTGCAAAAAACTTGAATTCGTACTCCGTTGCACTGTCGTTTGCCGTACAGAATATCGGTTCGCCATATTGTATAGTATGTCCGGCTTACTGTTTGGGCAGACAAATCATTGGTAAATAATAAAAATAGATATTATGTATTTAAACGACATATTACCAATAGTTTCCCTAAAATATCTGTTTAACAAATACCCCATAGTAAATATTATTGTATTCTCGACAAAGAAAAAACAATAATTTATAATTGCAAATATATTTTATATAGAGTTTGTTATATTAATTTTTAGTATTCCATTTCCTTTCCAAAATCATCTTTCGTAAGTCTTTTGCCGTTGTATGTAAGCGTATCGGCAAGACGGATGGAATGCTTCTTCAGCCCATTGCTGAAATACAGGTAGATGTTGATGTATTCGTTGAGAAAAGTGCTGATGTTTTCGGCAGTAACGGTAATTTTTGCTTCGATGATAGTGGAAATTTCCTGCTGGAAAATCGGATAGTTGCCACGCTGACCGAAAACGCTGTAGATGCCTTCGTGGCGAACAAACGCCGACTTCAGCGGCTGGTTGGTTTCCTCGAAAAGTGCCGACGGAAAAGCAATTTCCACCTTGTAATCGCGCTCGACAATATTTCCAGCATTGCGAATCATAAACTTCGGATAAAAATTTACCGACGTGAACTTTCCGCCGCCAAGCGTTGGAATGCCATTTATGTTTGAAACACCAAGGAATTCCAAGTCGCAAGTGCTGATTTTCATATACGCGGAACGAATTTCGGACTCGTTCATTACCAAACATTTGCCTTTCTGCCAACGATAAAACTTGCTATCGGCAAACTGGTGTGGCGCATCGTTATTGATCGGAATGCTTATATGAATAATTTTTCCTTCCGAATCGGGCATTTTGCAAATGTTTACCGACAAATCTTTTATCGGTCTGTCGATTTGCGACTGAATCTCGTGAAAAATCCAGTCGTTGCTCTTGTCGAAGCCGCAAACCGGCTCAAAACACTCGGCGCGCTGTCGCTTCTGCGCAATGCCGAATATCAGTTCGCCGCCACCAAAATTTGCTATTGCCGACACCATTTTTGCTAATTTTGTCATTGTTGCAACAGAAACATTCCACTGCGAACCGCCGACAAACCACAACGAATCGTGACTGTGGACCTTGTCGTCGACAAGATTTTTGTAATAGTCGAATGAGCGTGATTCTATCTGCATTTTCTATGCGTCAAAAGATGAAATAAAATCCTGATCGATAAAGTTTTCGTAGCTCATGCACACATGGCCGGCAAAACTTATTGCACAATATATTATTCTTCGCCATGTATCGAGCGACAATGTCTGCAAATCGGACGCATAAACATTCTGCCTGATAAGTCCGTAAATCAATCCTGCATTAAAGCTGTCGCCAGCGCCCACGGTAGAAACAGGTGTTATACGTGGCACATCGAAAATCTTATGGAAATCGGGAGTGAAAAGATTTACACCATACTTATTGGCCGTATAAATGAAATTACTGCATCCATACTGCTTGACAATATCGTTGGTATCGAGAGCCGAATTCGAGTTGAAAATCAATTGGAAATCCTCGTTTGAACCTTTAGTTATATCGGCTATAGCAAGATTTTCCTTTATCAGCGGCAATGCGCGCTCGCGGTCCTTCAAGTGTGATGGACGGAAATTTGGATCGTAAACCAACAATGCACCGGCTTCCTTTGCCTGATGCAAGCATCTCATCAGATCTTCGCGAACATCGGCCTTTATGGATGTAAACGAACCGAAAAGAACAATGTCGTCGTGCTTCACTTCGGGGAAAGTTACCTTTATCTCACCATTTACGCGAATCTTGTAAAAACTATAAGCCGGCTCGCGGGTATCGTACAAGAAAGCCAGAGCCATACGCGACTTAGCATCGTTGTAAAGAGTCAGATATTTGGTCGACACGTTGTTATCTGCAAGAAAATCGGCAATAATGTTACCGATTTCATCGTTTGCCTGGTCGCCAACCACATAAACCTTCTCGCCCAAACGGCCCAACGAAACTGCGGTATTCAGCACCGGACCGCCCGGACACGATTCTACGGCCTTGCCATTACGGAAAATAATGTCGTAGATGGTTTCGCCAATACAGTAAATCTTTCGCATAGTGTAAATTTGAAAGTGCAAAGATAAGGAAATTGTTTGAATGGCTAAAGCCGTTTGAAGATTTGACGCTGCGCTGTTTGATATGATTTGACAATAGTTCGTAAACTATTTCAAAACTATTTCAAAGTATTTCAAAGTACTTTCTTACCTTTGTCACCACAAAAAAAATAAAATACGATGAGCGCGAAGAACAAACTTTTCAAATTTGCACAAAACGAGACATATCCACATCTTTTCCAGCCGAAATTCACATACGAAGGCAGTGAAGAACTTGAATTCAAGTCGAAATGGAATGAAATGTTCTTTCACAACGACAATCCTCTGACAGTTGAACTTGGCTGTGGCAAGGGTGAATATTCGGTAGCAATGGCTCGCGAAATTCCAACGGGAAATTTCATCGGAGTCGATATCAAAGGAGCACGCTTATGGCGCGGGGCAACCGATTCGTTTGAAGCAGAAATGAAAAACATTGCTTTTGTCCGCACTCGTGTGGAATATACACCAAAATGCTTTGGCAAAGACGAAGTGTCGGAAATATGGATAACCTTCCCAGACCCGCAACTCGGTCCTAAGAGCAAACACAAGAAACGTCTGACTTCATCGAGATTTCTAACATATTACCAAAACTTTCTCGTTGACAACGGAATTGTGAACCTTAAAACCGACGACGACACTCTCTACGAATACACAAAGGGAATCATTGAGCACAACAACCTTCCGCTGCTAATCGACACCAACAACCTATACGAATCGGAGCACTATACAGGTTTTCTCACCTTAAAAACTCATTACGAAAAGATGTGGAACAAGGAAAACCGCACTATAAAATATTTACGCTTCCGCCTGCCACAGAACGTTGTGCTTGAAGAAATGCCAGAAGAATAATGGCTGCTCGGTTTCCGCCTCCGCACACTGCGTTCCCTGAGCGACTTGTGCTGAGCGTAGCCGAAGTAAGCCGAATGGGAGTTAGTCGAAGCGTAGGTTAACGAAATGTTTTACGTGGCTCCGCCAACCATAGAAACCCAGAAACACAGCAACCTACTCGTATTCCACTTCCGTCAAAAACAATCCAGCCGCCGGAACCGACTGTCCTGCTTCGCAGCGGTCCTTGCGTTCGATAATCTGACAGAATTCGTCAACCGAAATCTTGTTTTTGCCGACATCGACAAGAGTTCCCACAATAGCTCGAACCATATTGCGTAGAAAACGATCGGCAGAAATACGGAAAACAATCAAATCGTCGGTGCATTCAAAATCAGCACGGAAAATCTTGCAATTGTTGGTTTTAACATCGGTATGCAATTTGCTAAAACTTGTAAAATCCGTATACTCAAACAAATGATTAGCAGCCTCCTGCATTTTTTCTACATCTAGCGGGTAGCGCACATACCATGAATATGTTTTGAGAAACGGGTTTTTGCGTTTTGAAATCACATATTTATAAGAACGTTTCTTTGCACCGAAACGAGCGTGGAAATCATCTGCAACTTGACTTATAGAAAAAATTGCAATATCATCCGGCAGAATACCATTCATACGGTTCAATGTTGCATTATCTATTTCATCATTTACATCAAAATGTGCCACATAATATTCAGCATGAACACCGGTATCGGTACGACCACAACCTGTTAGTGTAATTTTCTCGCGCAGCACCATCGACAGGGCATCTTCCAATGTCTGCTGCACCGACTTTGCGTTTGGTTGCAACTGCCAGCCATGATAACTGGTTCCATCGTATGAAAGGTCTATTCTGTAACGCATAACAAAATGCAAAATTAAAACTTTATGCAAGAAATACAAATAGCAGAACCGCAGTCCGGCCCATCCAATAGTCTTTTCTGCCATCTCAGCAACAATACAGTTTCCGCGACTATTTACAAGACAAAACCACCATCGCACCATCCGCCTTTGCGTCAGCCATGTTATTAAACCATCGCCTCTGGCGATACCTTGACCGGTCGCATCAGCTGCTGAGCGTAAAGGAAATCAATGCTTCAACAAACATTTACCTCGACTGCCCTTCGACAGGTTCAGTGCACCGCAGGGGGCGTCTCATTGTCTTCGCGGCTCGAGCGGAAAAGATTTATAAAAAAATCCACCCTTTTCCAGATGCTGAACCA